>NZ_CBYL010000005.1 GCF_000577335.1 Faecalispora jeddahensis
GCTCTTTACCGTTTTCCAAGTAAATTTTCTTAGTTCACATTCATAAAGAAATTCCTTTAAAGCATCTTCTAAAGACATAAAAAAGCCCTCCTAGTATGCGTGAAACACACACTAGAAGAGCTTAATAACGCCATACCTTTTGTTTCATATCACTCAAATATAACCATTCAATGATATGTCATCATACGGTTTTATATATCATCACTCAGAACATTTTCCATCATTCAAGCTAACACTCAATCACCTGAAAACCCGTATGGATACTGGATCGCTTCCAAAATTATTCCGCGTCGTCCGCGTTCTCCCAGTTGTGCCACACGTTCTGCACGTCGTCGTTGTCCTCCAGGTTATCCAACAGCTTCTGCATCTTAGTGATGGAGTCGGGGTCGTTCAGCGCGGTGTAGGTGGTGGGAACCATCTCTACCTCGGCAGACACGAATTCATATCCCTTGCCCTCCAGGTCGGAAAGCACAGCGCTGAAATCGTCCGGCTCGGTGTAGATTTCAAACACATCGTCATCCGCCTGAAAATCAGAAGCGCCGGCTTCCAGGCAATCTGTCATCACGGTGTCCTCCGACAATCCTTCACGCTCGATCACCAGCACGCCCTTCTGAGAAAACAGGAAGGAAACGCAGCCGCTGGTGCCGAGGTTGCCGCCGAATTTATCAAAGTAGTGGCGCACATCCGCCGCGGTGCGGTTGCGGTTGTCCGTCAGGGCCTCTACAATTACCGCCACGCCGTTGGGGCCGTAGCCCTCGTATACGATGCTCTCATATTTGGTACCGTCGCCGTCGCCCGCCGCTTTTTTAATGATGCGCTCAATATTATCGTTAGGCACGTTTGCGGCCTTGGCCTTCGCGATGCAGTCCTTCAGCTTGGAATTGGATCTGGGATCCGGCCCCCCGCCTTCTTTTACCGCCACCGCAAGCTCTCGTCCGATTTTAGTAAAGATCTTGGCTTTGGCACCATCTATTTTTTCTTTCTTTCGTTTAATGGTACTCCATTTTGAATGGCCTGACATACTAATAAGCCTCCCGTAAAAATAGCTTTGATATTCTATTTTATCACGTTTTTTCCGTCATAGCAAGCGCCGCCTGATGCGCCTTCTCCATTACCTCCGGCGGAATCTCGGTCGTGCCGGTCCGATCCGTATGCGGCCACGCCACCACATGCTCCAGCTTTGTGTTCATGACGGTAAAGGCCAGCTCTAATTGGCGGGTCATCATATGCGCTCCCTCAGGGTTGCTGGAACCGTACGCGGTCAAAAAGGCGGCGGTTTTCGGCTTTTCAATCGGCGGGCGGATCCCCATGGCGAACCGCGCTTCAAAATACCGCTGCCAGCGGTCCATCACAGCTTTACACGGCGCGGGAAAGCTCATATGGTACACCGGCGCCGCGATCACCAGATAATCCGCAGCGCGCAGTTCCCGGTCGAACTCGTCCAGATCATGGAACACACACGCCTCGTGGGTCTGACAGTACCCACAGGCGGTACAGGGATGATAGTTCCCGCGGTACGCATCAAACGTCGTCACCCGAATGGCTTCGGGGTCTACCTTTTGCAAAAATGTCTGCAGCAGCCGCGCGGTTGCGCCGTGGGGCCGCGGGGAGCCAAATAAGACCAGCATGTTTTTCTTTTCCATCTGCGGGCCTGCCTTTCCTTGCATGATGAGACGATTGTAGCATGACCGCTCCTCTTTCGCAAGGCAAAAAATCATACGCAAAAGCAATCTTCTCTGCATATCCGGCGGCGCGGTGCAAAAGCTAGAACAATGCTTTTGGGCTTGTACGGGAGCGAAAAGTATGTTATACTAAACTAACAAAGCAAATGAAAGGAAGTGTTTTCATGTTCGAGCAAGTGAAGCTTTCTTATGATTTTAACGCATTGGAACCGACGATCGACGAGCTGACCATGGTGACCCATTACACAAAGCACCACGCCACGTACACCAAGAACCTGAACGCTGCGATGGAACGTCTGCCGGAGCTTTCCGGGGAATCCATTGAGCAGATTCTGGCACATCTTGAAACTGTGAAGGACCCTGCCCTGCGGACTGCGGTGCGCAATAACGGCGGCGGATATTACAACCACAATCTGTATTTCGATACGCTTTCTCCGAACGGTCCGCGCACCCCCGGCGGGAAGCTGGCCGCGGCGATTGACCGCACCTTCGGCAGTTTTGAGGTGATGAAGGAAAAGCTCGCGGCGGCAGCCGTGGGACAGTTCGGTTCCGGCTGGGCGTGGCTTTCCGCAAATTCCAGCGGAGACGTGATGATCTCCGCAAGCCCGAACCAGGACAACCCGATCATGGAGACCCGGGGCGAATGGCGGCCGATTCTCGGCATCGACGTATGGGAGCACGCCTATTATTTATTGTATAAGAATCTGCGGGCGGATTACGTGGAGGCTCTCTTCCGCGTGATCGACTGGGCCAAGGTGGACGAGTATTATCACCGGGTCATTGACTGAACTCCGTAAAAAAACACATGCCACCGAAACTTGCGCGGCCATAAAGCTGCAAAACACAGCTGCGGCTGCACAATCTTTTAACGGCAGAGCGGCAGGGGAATTCCCCTGCCGCTCTTTTTTTGAGATAAAAAAGCCGGAAATCCCCAAGAAGCACTTAGGATTTCCGGATAAACTGAGCCTTGCACACCGGGCATGTCACTTCGATCTTGCCGCGGCCTTTCGGCACGCGAAGACGGGTCGTACATTTCGGACATTTGAAATAGCGGTATATTTTACGATCCTGCAAATATTTCTGCTGAGAACGGAACCACGCGGGTACCTTATTCCAGTACTTTAAAAACATCTGGTTTTCCGCATAGCGGCGAGGAATGTTGCGGGATAGAATGCGAAACATGCTCCACCCGAAAATCACATAGGCCACCAGCGTCAGCGGATAGAAATTCGTCAGCCGTGAAGCCGTTACGAGCACCATATAAACTACCAGGCTGCCAACCATCAACTGGTCGCCGCCGTAGCGTCCATACATGACTCTCCTGATTCTCTCCAACACGCTCGATCACCTCTTTTCTATTACTACATTGCAGGTTTATTTTTTACCCTGATACAATAATATCGAGCACAAAATTTTTTGTCAAGAACTATCCCTCAGTATTTACATTCTGTACTTATTTTGATGTGATTGTTTCCACTTCTGTCATAATTAAAAGGCAGATTTTTTGTCTGCCCTCCACCGGGCACTTTTTTACATTTGATAAAGAAATGGGAGGGACTCAGTTATTTATTTCAGAGTGGCGAGACTGTTCCCCACTTCAAGTTCCAAGACTCTCTCAGCCAATGGCAATTGATTACCATCC
This sequence comes from Faecalispora jeddahensis, assembly GCF_000577335.1. Classification (GTDB taxonomy): domain Bacteria; phylum Bacillota; class Clostridia; order Oscillospirales; family Acutalibacteraceae; genus Faecalispora; species Faecalispora jeddahensis. The sequence goes on from NZ_CBYL010000005.1 coordinate 3,325, forward strand.
GCAGCGTGAGGTTGATAGAAAAGAACCCGTTTTTGAATAAGTTCCATAGAAAGAGATCAAGAATAGTAAAAGGCAGGAAAATTGTCACAGAAAGTTTACGGTAAATTTACCAGTTCCCGCACATTGTATTTTGACGCGGTATCCTTTTTAGAGTATAATAATTTCACGATATCAATCACGGCGCATTCCGAAGCAGACTTTGGGCGCCTGAGAGCATGGAATCATCCGGCCTGGCGATCAAATGACACAAATATTCAGGCCACTTACGGCACGGATGATATCATTATTTCATTTTCCGCATATGATTAGGCAAACGAATGTTGACCTGATCGCGGCCAATTTGTTCCTCTGCAGATGGAACCGGCAGTATCTGCAGAAAAAACTGCGTTTTTCCTTAGCCGGTGATCCAAAAAGGAGGGAACCACTCTGTTTGACAAGCTTCAACTGACCCGGTTAAAGCCATTGTTTGTGTTTTTCATCGGGTACACGGTCTGTTTTTATCTCTTTGCTCTGACGCTGGGCTTTACCTTCCCATTTGTAGCCGGGTTCTTACTGGCGCTGATGCTGCAGCCGCTGGTGCGCTTTCTGAAAGAGAAGCTGCGCCTGAGGCCGGGGTTTGCGTCCATTCTCGTCACCCTGCTGTCTTTCTTCATCCTGTTTGGGTTAATGGCTCTGCTGGGCTACTGGCTTGTAACAGAAATCACCACGCTGGTGGTGAGGCTCTCCTCCATCGATACAACGAAAATCGTCGGGCCGCTCAATGAGCTGATGGGGCATCTCGGGATTTATGTGGACAGGATCGATTCGGAATTTATCCGCCAGAATCAGGAACAGCTGATCAAATTCCTGCAGACGGGCGCCGGCATCCTCACCTCTGTTCTGAACACGGTTCTGCGGATTCTGACCTCTCTGCCCGCGATACTGACGATGTTTATCGTCATGATCTTTTCCACCTACTTTTTTGCGAAGGATATGCCTGTGATCAAACGCCATGTGGCGTCCTTCCTGTCGCAGACCACGGTGATCAACATTCGCTCGGCCTCTCGTCACAGCCTGGCGATGAGTGGGAAGCTGCTGGCCTCTTTCCTGCTGATTTACCTCATCACCTTTCTGCAAACCCTGCTGGTGTTTTTCCTGCTGGGGGTGCCATACCCGCTGGTGCTCAGCCTGATCGCCGGTATTGCGGACGTTCTGCCGATTCTGGGCCCGGGAACGGTTTATGTCCCGCTGGCCGTGATCAGCCTGGTACAGGGCGACTATTTTACCGCGGTGGCCCTGATCGTTGCGTGGCTGCTCATTTCCACGATTCGTCAGGTGATCCAGCCAAAGATCGTTTCCGCTTCTATAGATATTCACCCGCTTTCAATGCTGGCCGCGATCTATTTTGCGCTGGTGGCCGGCCGGGTAAGCATCCTGATTTATATGACACTGTTCTTCGTGCTGTATCAGGTTCTGTGCAAAACCGGCGTACTGCCCCGGCTCTTTGTGTCGGATTCCGATTTGGACAAGCAGGGCAAGCGTCCCATTCCACCTACGCAGAAGGACAACACCGCACAGCCGGAGCCGCCTGCGGATTCCTAAAAGCTTACAGAACTGTAACCCAAAATATACCGCGCGCTTCTTGACAGCAGGAAGCGCGCATGTTATATTCTGACTGTACTAATCGAATTAATACACATTAATACACAGAGAGGTGAACCGGATGTTTCCGCTGGATTATAAAAGCAGGCTGCCCATTTATGAGCAACTGAACAAATCCATTTCAAAAATGGCTGCTTTGGGCGCTCTGGAACCGAATGAACAGCTGCCGTCCGTTCGCACGTTGGCCCAGGATCTGGGGATCAACCCAAACACCGTGCAAAAAGCGTATCAATTATTGGAGCAAAATGGAATTATTTACTCCGTTCCGGGGAAAGGTTCCTATATCTCACCAGATCTTTCCGTCTTGTCGCGGCAGAAGTCGAGAGCGCTGGAAAAACTCAGTGAAGCGATCGTCAATGCGGCAGAATGCGGGGTTACTCAGCCGGAAATGATTCAACGGGTGGAAAACCATTTTAACGGGAGGGGTTCTGAGCAATGATTGAAGTCAAATCACTGGTAAAAAAATTCGGCAGCACAGTCGCTTTAGACGGAATTTCTTTTACCATCGGCGGAGGCTCCATCTTCGGGCTTGTCGGCAGCAACGGCGCAGGCAAATCCACTTTGCTGCGCAGTCTGGCGGGCATTTACCAGCCGGAAAATGGAGAAATTCTTGTGGATGGTCAGGCGCCGTTTGAAAACAGCGCCGTTAAGGGCAAGCTGTTTTTTATTCCGGATTATCCGTACTTTTTCCAGCAGTCCAACATGAAGGAAATGGCCGATTTTTATTCCAAAACGTACGCGTCGTGGGACGCGCATCGGTACCAGGAGCTGTGCTCGCTGTTTCCGCTTGACACAAACGCCCGCATCATCAACATGAGTAAGGGCATGCAGCGCCAGGTGGCGCTGATCAACGCCCTTTCCGTTCGTCCAAATTATCTGCTGCTGGATGAAATTTTCGACGGTCTTGACCCGGTGATGCGCCAACTGCTCAAAAAGCTCGTTTCGAGCGAGGTTTCAGAGCGCGGCATGAGCGTCGTCATCGCCAGCCACAACCTGCGCGAGCTGGAGGATCTGTGCGACCACGTCGGCCTGATGCACAAGGGCGGCGTTGTATTCGAGCAGGAGCTTGACGCTCTGAAGCTCGGCATTCACCGCGTGCAGGCCATCTTTAAGCCGATGCCCACACAGGATATGTTCCAGGGGCTCGATATCATCAAACAGGATTCCCGCGGTTCTCTTTTGAACCTTGTCATCCGCGGGCAGAAAGAAGAAATACTGGAAAAGCTCAACGCGCTGAACCCGGTGTTTATCGAACTGCTTCCCCTTACGCTGGAGGAAGTCTTTATCAGTGAAATGGAGGTGGCCGGTTATGACATCGAAAACATCCTCAAATAATCTGCGCGGTGAACTGATTCAAACGTTTCTCTGGGAGCTGCGTCATCGTTTTGGCCTGATTGCTTTGTTCTGCGGCCTTCACTTTGTGACTCTGCCGCTGGTTGAAATTCTGGCCATGAACAACGCCCAGCGCACCAATATGGAAAGCGGATACGTGATCGACATGTCTCAGCGGTTTTTAAACGCGCTGAAAGTCGTGCTCCCGCTGTGCACCGCTTCTTTGTCACTGCTGATGGTGCTGATCCTTTCGGTGCTGGCGTTCCAATACATGCACCAAAAGCGCAGTGTGGACCTGTTCCATTCCCTGCCGGTCAGCCGCAGCGCTCTGCTGGGCGGCCGGGTACTCAGCTGCTTTGTGGCACTGCTGATTCCGCTGGTGCTGAATTTCGCACTCACACTTGTGGTTGCGGCCGTTTATCAGGTTGCCGTTTCTGAATTTATGGGATTCTTCCTCACCTCTTTGGGCTGGGTCTTCCTGATGGCATGCGCTTCGTTTTTCTTCTGCTCCTTTATGGCGGTTTGCAGCGGCACCACCTTTGATATGGTGATTTCGATTGTCGTTGTGAACATTACCTACCCGCTGATGATCCTCCTCGGGCGCGCAACCGCCGGAATGATCATCCCCGGCATGAGTATGGACCTTGATTTTCAGTCAATCCCCTACACGGCGCTTTCTCCCTTTGTAGCCTCCTACCTGCCGCTGATTTACGGCAGTCTGGAAGCGGATACGTTCTCTTCCGTGGCGTTTCTCATCTGGTGGCTGATTCTCAGCGTCGTGATGATCGTTTCTGCGCTGTACCTGTACCGCAGCAGAAAGAGTGAATGCGCAGAGAGCAACTACGCTTTCCCGATTCCGAAAACCCTGATCCGGTTTGTGGCCACAACCGCCGCAGGCCTGGCCGGCGCGCTGATCTTCCATTCTACCTTCGGCTCTACCACCAGCTTTTTTGTCGGGCTGTTCGTCGGATCGATCATCGCCCATATCATTGCCGAGGCCATTTATGGGCGCGGCTTTAAGGGACTGAAAAAGAGCTTTGCCTACTACGGCATATTTTTGGTTGCCTTTGCAGCATTTTACGGTGTTTGTGTTACCGGCGCATTCGGGTATGATACCAAAATCCCGAAAGCGGAAGAGATCAGCTATGTGGAAACCCGTCTGAACAACGTAGGCAACATCTACCCATCGAATGGCTTCAGCATTATGAATGAAAAGGGTAACAGCCAGATTGCATGGGTTCCACAGACCGTGAGAGAAGCTGAAAATGTGGAAAAGGTAACTGCGCTCCACACTCTGCTGGTCGACGAGATCCGCGCAAAAGGATACCCGTACAAAATTCAGAGTTCTTCTTTTTACTCGGATGTGCAGCTGACCTACCACATGAAGGACGGTTCTGTGCTAAAACGGTATTTTTCCTCCGACCCGATTTCGCACGACAACAGCCGCTATGACGAGGCTGTTAAGGCCGTGACCACCACAAAGGAATACAAAACTTCGGGCAACGCATTATACTACCTGACACCGGAGCTTATCGAATCCATTCATTTGTACGACGGCAGCAAGGAGCACATCCTGATTCCGGATCAGGAAAAGCTTCAGGAGCTGATTGATGCGCTGCGGCTGGATATCGAGGCTGATAACGGCAGCTTCAGCGGAAACTACGACTACCGCAATTCTCTCCAGCTCAATTTCACAACCCGTGCGGTCATTCCCGCACCGGGCAGCGAGCTGCAAAAGCTGGTCGGGAACTATACGGGAAAAATCCGTATCGACGCAGCTGGCATCGCCATCAGCGACACGTCCCGCACGAAGGCGCTGATCGAAAAATATGGCTGGACAAAAGGCACTTCCGTCACGGCCACGGCTGCGTCGGGTTTACACACAGCGACCACTACGGCTGCCGAATCGGCAATCCGGCTTACTGTCGCAAACTGATCGATTTCCTCCCTTTTATAAACCCGGGAGCACGGAGAAATTTCCGTGCTCCCGGGCTTTATTTTTGCCTCGGCTCCCCGCAAAAAGCGGAAGAAGCTTCCTTTATTTCAGCAATGAAAAATGCGGCCTGCCGGAAACCCGGCAGACCGCTTATGTTCTTGATTCAGCTTTTATGTGCAGACCGCAGAGATGGCCTGACTATTTTGACTTTTATAATCGACAGGATACATGTTATAAACGACTTCCTCTTTTGAAACCATGGAAATCGGAATCCTGGGCACTATACTATGCAAAACTTCAATAAATCCGGTAGATGCAAACCCTGCCATGCCGGTTACCACATGAACCGCACCGATCTGGCGAATAAATCCCGCTGCAACCAGGGCACTGTCATCCTGAAAAATAATCGTCATTTCGGCGCCCGCTTCCCGCGCCGTTTGATACAGGTACTCCAGTTCTTCGCTGCACGCGCCATACCCGGCGGACTGCGGCTGAACGCACAGCACCTGCATTGGAAGCGCCTGTTCTTCGGCAAGCTTTTTTCCCACCCGGATCAACCGATCGCAATCACGCTGGCCGGTAACACACACGAGAACAGCCGCCTTCTTTTTTTTCACTGCCTTACCTCCTTTCTCCATTGCATCTTTTCTTGGATGCATCTTAAGTATACGGTATTTTTAAAGAATATCAATAGATAAATTATGAACTAAATGTAAAAATCGTTGTTTATTGTCCACAAAATTAAGATAAAATTAAAAATTGGTTAGTGGGATAAGCACAAACAAGCCGATGAAAAACGGCATTTGAAAACACATGGAAGGCAGGTAAAAAGCGCCGATTTTATCAGTACCCGCAGTCCCGGTTTACCAGAATCACCTTAATTCGCCCGGCTATGCGCTGCCTGGCGATCAAAACAAAATCGTTGCAGATTCTCTCTTCGTGCTTACAGTCCACACAACGCCCAAGCTTAGTGCAGGGAGTGTGCTTGCCCAGCCGGATGGCATCCAGAGGAGCCGCGATCTGACGCGCTCTTTGGATCGCGTCCTCCACCGTTTCGGTGATTTTATTTTTGCCCACGACCACGATGACCTGCTCGGGCCCGTACAGCATGGGCGCAACGCGGCTGCCGTTGCCGTCGATATTAAACAGCTTCCCATCCTGAGTGATGGCATTGGTACCGGTAATAAAGGTATCCGCACCGAAATTCTGCAGATAGATGCTTCGTTTCTCCTCTGAGGAAAGCCCCGGGCGGTGCTTATCGTAAAATACATAGTTTTCCGTTCGCAGAAAATCAAACACGCCGGTCTGTTCCAGAGTGACGGAGTCCCCGCAGCCCACACTGCTCCCTTCGGGGATCAGCTTTTTTAACAACGCAGTCAGTTCCGTCTCATCTTCCACGTAATAGCCGGCCATATTGTTTCTTTGCAGGCTCTGTATCGTTTTTTGAATTCGTGAATCCATTCCCATTCCCTCCGTTTGTCCGCATTTCCCTCACAAGACACAGCCAATTGAATTTATGATAGCACACAGCATCTCAAAATACAAAGGCTGGCCGAATCGGCCAGCCTTTGTTCTGATTGCCCTGTTTCATTTGTTCTCAGACGAAATCATTCCCTTTTGATCAGTCATTCTGCTGCGAAAGGGCAAGCTGCCGCTTGACTGCACCCAGCTCCTGCACGGGGGCGGCGCAGGTACCATTTTGGCAAAGGTAATACCGCACTCCGTCCTGCGGCAGCGGATATTCTACCGTGAAGGGCGCTGCCGCGGCAAGCTCCTGTTCGTTTTTCGCGCATTTGAGCAGAACCGTCAGGCTCGGCAGCGAATGCCGGCGCAGGAAATCGCGCACCTCCTGAAACGCTTCCTCTCCCTGCGCGGTGCAGACCAGCTCCTGCGAGGGATAAAGCACCGAAGAAAGCGCGATCAGCGACATTCCATACCCGGCCGGGTACTCCTTGATCCATCCGGTGAGAAAACGGATTTGCCGCTCGCCGGCCTGCCGCCAGCGCTCTTCGCCCGTCAGCGCAGCAAGGCGTACAAAAACCTCTCCCGCCACGGAATTGCCCGAGGGAATCGCACCGTCGTATACCTCCTTGGGCCTGCTGATGAGCTGCTCGCTGTCTTTGGCAGTAAGATACAGGCCGCCCTGCTCCGCGTCGGAAAACAGCTCTAAAATCTGCTCCGCGATTTGCGCGGCACGGAGAAGATACGTGCAATCAAAGCTGGAGCGGTACAGCTCCAGCAGAGAAAAAGCGTAGAAGGCATAGTCGTCCAGTTGCCCGTCATTCGCCGCTTCTCCCTCACGCCAGCGCAGCAACAGCCGCCCGCGTTCATCCACCAGCTTTTCTTCCAGAAAACGCTGCGCTTTCTGTGCCGCCTGCAGGTACTCCGGCTCGTCGAGCAGCCACCCCGCTTTGGCCAGCGCGGCGATCATCAGCGCGTTCCAGGAGGTCAGCACCTTATCGTCGCGGTGCAGGCGGGTACGCTCCAGCCGGTACTCATACAGCCTTTGGCACAACTGCGCAATATGCGGGTCCTCTTCGTCATAGGCAGAAAAGTCCAGCAGATTCGGAATGCTCTTCCCTTCAAAATTTCCCGCTTCGGTTACGCCAAAGCGGCTGCAGAACAGCTCGCCGTCTTCTTTCCCCAGAACTCCCTGTACTTCCTGCGGGGTAAAGACATAATATTTGCCCTCGACTCCGTCGCTGTCCGCATCCTGCCCGCAGTAAAAGCCGCCCTGTTCATCCGTAAGCTCGCGAAGAACATAATCGAGCGTGCGTTTTGCCACGCTGCGGTAAAGCGGCCTGCCGGTAACGGCGTAAGCCTCCAGATACGTATATGCCAGCAGGGCATTGTCGTAAAGCATCTTTTCAAAATGCGGAACCAGCCATTTCACATCGGTGGAATAGCGCGAGAACCCGCCGCCGATATGGTCGAACAGCCCGCCGCGGAACATTTGAGAAAGCGTATACTCCGCCATGCTCTGCGCGGATTTTTCCCGCTCCAGCACGGAATAGCGCAAAAGGAACAGCAGATTATGCGGCGCCGGGAATTTCGGCGCGCCGCCAAAGCCGCCCCAGCGGGAATCATAGGAAGCGCTCAGCTGAGCGACGGCGCCGCGGAGCAAATCCAGCTCCGGCTTGGCCGATCCGAGGGAGGGACCGGATTGCTCGCGCAGATAATTTGTGATTTCTTCCCCAGCATTCAGAAGCTGCTGACGGTTCGTGCTCCACTGTTCGCGGATGAACGCCAATAGCTCCAAAAGCCCGGTGGAACGGAACGTAGACATTTTGGGCAGATAAGTGCCCGCCCAGAACGGGCGCTGTTCCGGCGTCATAAGGATCGTCATCGGCCAGCCGCCCGAGCCGGTCATGGCCTGACAGACCGTCATATACACCGCATCGATATCCGGCCGCTCCTCGCGGTCTACCTTAATGCAGACGAACCCCTGATTCAGCGCCTCGGCGACCTCGTCGTCCTCAAAGGATTCGTGCGCCATCACATGGCACCAATGGCACGTGGAATAGCCGATGCTCAAAAAGATCGGCTTGTCCTCGCGTTTGGCTTTCTCAAACGCCTGCTCTCCCCACGGAAACCAGTCGACGGGATTCTCAGCGTGCTGTAAAAGGTAGGGGCTTTTTTCCTTGGCTAAGTGATTGGGAACTCTATGTGAGCCAGTCATTTCATCATCCTTCTCTTTTCGGTATCATAGTGTTTATTATACCTGAAAAAAGAAAGGATACCACTATTTTCAAGCACTTTCCCCAACAATCATTTATACCTATTTGAATTTTCACCTGCTTGCCTATCCTTCTATACTCAATACAGTCTATCAGTGTTCTATACAGTTCATTTTGCTCCTCCCCTGTAAGATGGGGATCCACGATCAACGCTTGAAATTCTTCCAACACATTCCCTTTTTCTGTTTGACCTTGTGCTTTAAAAAAGTTAGGTTCAAATTCTAAACGCTTTATTTCTTCCTGTAACCTTTTCTTTTCGGACTTGATCTTGATTTTTACGAGATTTCAGCTCATCTATGGTATACGTGCCTGATTCCTATGCAACCTCTATACGCTCAATCACCGTTTCTTTCTCTTGTTATGAATGCGCATATTTTTGAATTTCATCCTTGAGGTTTTCTATCTTTTGAGTATCCTTAATATCGTATTACTGCTTCACATCAGTCCATAGAGCCCTAACTGGGGTACTTTCAATCCTGATATCAAAAAAGCTTGGCGAACAGCTATGCTGCCCGCCAAACTTTTGGATGACGCCTTGGCGTAATCCTGTCAATATTGATTCGGAGGAAATGGGAAAAGAAAAAATAACACAATTAACCTTCGTCAATGACATTGCCCTCAATATTGTTTTTCTTCTTTAAGGTGTTAATCATAACAGGAGCAAGGCAGAAAACAAAAATCAGCAGAATCAGCACGATGGAGATGGGACTGCTGACGAAAATCCCCAGGCTTCCGCCGCTCATATCAAACGACTGGCGCAGATACATTTCCAGCATGGGGGTAAGTACATAGGCCAAAAGCAAAGGTGCCGACGGTATTTTTGCCTGTTTTAAAATGTAAGCAATGGCTGCAAATACGATCATCACATACACGTCGAACATGCTGTTGTTGGTCGAGAACGTACCCATAACGCACACCGCTGTAATACAGGGAATCATGTAACCGGTGGGAATACGCACGATGTTCGCCAAAAACGGAATGAAAGCAATTGAGATCAGCAGGCACACCACGTTACCAATGTACATAGAGCCAATGAGTCCCCACACAAAATCCGGGTTTGTTTGGAACAGCATGGGTCCGGGCTGTAAGCCCCACATCATCAGTCCGCCCAGAAGAACGGCTGTCGTTCCGCCGCCGGGGATCCCCAGGGAAAGCAACGGTGCAAACGCTCCGATGGCCGCGGCATTGTTGGAGGACTCGGAGGCGGCAACCCCCTCAATGGCACCGCTGCCCATCAAATCGCGGTTTTTATTAATGCGTTTTTCAATAATATAGGAAAGGAATGCAGACATTGTGGCACCCGCGCCGGGCAGCACGCCAATAAAGGTGCCGACGCCGCTCTGCCGCAGGGATACCGGCAAAATGCGCTTGAGCTCTTCCTTATTCAGTAAGCTCTCTTTGATGGTGATTCGCTCGGTTTTCATCTTTTTGAAATTGTCGCGATTGACTACCATGTCAATGACCTGCCCGAAGCCAAACATACCAATGACCATGGGAACCATATTGATTCCGCTGAACAGGTATACATTATCAAAGCTGAACCGCGGCAGCCCCAAAGCCGCATCCAAACCAATCGAGGCCACCATGATTCCCAATGCTGTGGCGAGCAGTCCGCGGGAAGGACTGTCGCCGATGATCCAGCCAATTGAAGTAAGCGCCAAAATAATCAGCCATGCCAAATCCGGCGAACCGAATTTCAGACCAAATTTTGCGGCCAGCGGCCCGATCAGGGTCAAAGCCAGAATACCGATGGCGCCCCCGACCCACGAAGCCAGGTTGGCGGAAAACAGCGCTTTGCCGGCCTTCCCCTGCCGCGCCAAGGGGTATCCGTCCAAAGCTGTCATAATGGCTGGCGAATCGCCGGGAATGTTTACCAGAATGGCGGAAAAACACCCGCCATACATAGTGGAATAATACAGTGCAGCCAGCATAATGATCGCTGCTGTGGGATTCATTTTAAAGGTGAGCGGCAGCAAAAGGGACACGCCGGCCAGAGAACCTACCCCTGGCATAGAGCCAAGACACATGCCCAAAAGGCCGCCTACAAGACACGCCAGAAGATTTTCCGGCGTTAAGGATATGGCGATGCCTTCCATCAGAAGGGCTAACGTTTCCATTGAAATTCCTACCTTTCTTTCGCCGAATTACAGCAGTCCCAAAAGCCCCTTGGGCAGCGGGGAACCCAGCCACACAACGAAGATTAAATACAGGAAACCGGGCCAGATCACCGCAGTTAAAATGGAATTGCGCAAAGGGAATTTTTCAAACAGGTACAGCCATAAGAATACAAATAATACGAGCGAAAGAAAAATCCCGATGAGTTTTCCGCAAAGTATCATACCAATCAGCGCGCCCCACGGAATCAAAGCCCGAACACTAAAAGCCGTATCGGATTCCTTTTGCCATTCCCTGAGCAGGATCACTCCACTGAAACCGACACACATAATTCCCGCAAGCAAAGGCAAAAAGCCACCGCCAGGGCCATTTCGAATCCACAGGTCTAACTGCAGGGAACCAATAATCCAATACACGCCAACCAAAAACACCAGCGTCAGAACAATTTTTTGTGCATTTAATTTTTCTTTCAACATCAAACACCTCCACAGATTTGAAAGAAGCACCGTTGGTCAGGGTTATCACTGAATGATTCCAACCTCTTTGAAGATGCTGTTATATTTTTCGGTTTCCTGATCGAAAAACTCTTTGGCCTCGGCAGACGTCATAAAAACTGGAGTCAAATAATTTTTCTCAATGTACTCTGTTTTCCAACGCTCGGTTTCCGTAACCTTGCGAATCATTTCGTCATAGAACGCAATGGCTTCTGCAGACATTTCCGGTGTTCCGGACAGTGCACGAACCTCGGTAACCAGAATATCAGGATAACCGATTTCTTCAAACGTGCGTACCTCGGCAAACTGACCGCTCAGGCGATCATCGGCAAAAGTAGCCATCGGCAGAACCTCGCCTGCCTCTACCTGACCAACGCATTCCGAAGGATTGAAAATACCAAAGTCGACGTGCCCGCCCAGCAAGGCAGACATGGTTTCCCCTGAAGAATTAAACTGCACATATGTAATGTCTACATCCAAATATTTGCGCATCATTTCAAAACACAGGTGGTCAGTGTTGCCTCTTTGGCTTCCCCCTATTTTTACAGTACCGGGATTTGCTTTGGCTGCCTCGATCATTTCTTCTACCGACTTGTATTTTCCGTTTTTATTGATACACAGCAACAGGTTATCAAACGCTACTACGGGCAAATAAGTAAGATCGGCTGCCACCACAGGGGATTTGTTCACCAGTGTGGACATAATCTGACCGTTGTGCAGCACCATCAGAATTTCATCATTGCCTTTTTTTGTCGCCATATAGGAAAAAGCAACCCCACCGGAACCGCCGGACATATTATTCACCTTAAAATTCTTTGGCGTATAGCCGCTGGTAAATGCAATATCGGCAATCATTCGGGCGTTGGTGTCAGAGCCACCGCCGGGAGCTGACGGAACAACAAACTCAATTTCGGATTTCGGCGTCCAACTGCCGGATGTCCCCTTTGATTCGCTTGGCGCAGCGGAACCGCTGCAGGCAGTCAGCAACATACTGGTCGCTATTAAAGAAGCACAGATGACAGAAAGCTTTTTTTTCATAATAACGAGATCCTTTCTCCTTCATAATGCCGGTATCCGCAAACGCTCTGTTTGGGGGCGACCGGACTCCGCACGGAGCATCCAATGTACAGGTGAAACAACTGTGGTACTTTTTCCTGCAAAACGCTGTCCGCCGGAATACAACAAAATCATGTGTGGAAAATGTGCAACCGCTGACAGCCGGATGGTGGATTGAGTTTGGATTCTTACGGCAGAGATTTGTTCGTTTATGAACAATGCTGCCTTTTTTGATTGTTCATAAAATATTCTACCGCAAAATACCATAACGCATTTGGTAGGGTTCTGTCCATCGATTTTTGTTTACCCTTCGCTACTTTTTTAGAAAAGCAAATCCCGTGCCAACCCAAAAGCCCTCAGGGCAATTTCAGCAACACATTCAAAACACTCCGCGATTTATCTAGTAATTTTTCATAACAATTCTTTTTTTATCCTAACTTTATTTATTTTTTGCAGAATGTTAGCATGAAGCAACATCGTAACATTTGGTTTCATGTTGATCATTTTGTTTCATTGTTTCAAGCGAAATATTTATTTTTATTTTATTTTGTTTATTTTTTTTAGAAATTTTATCTGAAATGCTTCCCCCAAATGAAATGAAATGAGTTTACGCTGGTTCCAAATCATGCTAGAATAGAAAAATCCAGGGCACATAAGCCACCAAGAACCCAAAAGGGAGTGTGGAATCAATGGTTCAAATTCTGATTATTATCCCTTACAGCCAGGTACAGGACAAAATGCGGCTTTGGGCGGAAAAAATAAGGGACCCGGCAATTTCTGTACAAACGATGCACGTCTACGGTACTTCCAATCCCCCTGAACAATACCGTGACGCAGATATTATTGTTGCACGGGGCATGACCTGCAGCGCCCTACGCCGCCAATACCCCGAAAAGCACATTATAGAAATCAACATGACCAGCTTCGATGTGCTGGACGCCATTGCCGAAAGCAAACGAAGATACCGCCCCCAAAAGGTAGCAGTGTGCATGCAGTCGGCCTCCATCATGGACGTTGCCAGCTTAGAGGAACTGTCAGGGCTTAAAATTCTTGCCTACGATGTCACCAATGAATCACAATTGGAAGAAGCGCTGCGCGAAGGGCAGGCTGCAGGGGCCGAGGTCTTTGTCGGGGGGCTTACCCTGTGCCAGCAGTGCAGCAAACAGAATTTGGCGTGTACCCATATCAAAACCAGCGACCTGACTTTGGAACGGGCGGTATCCGAAGCGATCAGCACAGCACAAACCATCAATCAGGAACGTACCAAAACACTGGTGATTCAGTCGGTGCTGAACAACACCCCGGATGCTATTTTCGCTGTGGATAACGAGGGCTGCATTACCGCACTGAATGACCAGGCCTGCCATTTATGTCATATTCCCGCACAAGAAAAGATGTATGGAAAAAAACTGGATCACTACTGCCCGGACATTGAATGGGAACAAGTCATTCTTTCTCGTACAGAGTCGGAAAAATTGCAGAATTTTTTTGGTTCGCTGTATTTTGTCCGCTGCCGCCCTATATTGATGGATGAGAACTGCGCGGGCGCGCTGATCACGGTCATGGCAGCCGATAAGATCCGCGCGGCAGAAACAAAAATCCGAAAAGAACTGACCACAAAAGGCCTTACTGCCAAATATAGCTTTGATAACATCATCGGCGTTTCCCCCGCTTTAAAAACAGCGCTGTCCATCGCTTACAAATACAGCCAGGTAGATGCCAACGTGCTTTTGGTGGGCGAAACCGGCACCGGAAAAGAACTGTTTGCCCACAGCATTCACCGGGCCAGCAAGCGAAGCCACCAACCCTTTGTGGCTGTCAACTGCGCCGCTCTGCCGGAAAACCTGCTGGAAAGCGAGCTGTTTGGCTATGTGGAGGGCGCCTTTTCCGGTGCTTCGAAAGGCGGTAAAATCGGCTTGTTCGAGCTGGCACATAAGGGCACTATCTTTTTGGATGAAATCGGGGAGCTGCCCATTGCCCTGCAGGCAAAATTGCTGCGGGCACTGCAGGAAAAAGAAATCCGCCGCATTGGCGACGACCGGGTCATTCCGGTGGATGTACGAGTCATTTCTGCCACCAACATTGATATCGAAAAGCAAATTGCAGCCCGGGAATTTCGTGCCGACCTGTTTTACCGGCTGAATTTGCTGAATTTGCAGGCGCCCCCTCTGCGTGAGCGCAGCGAAGATGTTATGGCGATGGCGGATTTTTTCCTGCGGCTGTTCGGGCAGGAATACAAAAAGAGTATTCCTGCCTTCTCCCCCAAGGCCATTGCTTTGCTGCAAAGCTATTCCTGGCCCGGCAATGCCCGCGAGCTTCGCAATTTCTGTGAAAAACTGATGGTGCTGAACGAAAGCCCCGTGGTGGACGATGTTCAGCTGCGAAACATGGGGCTTAGGGAATCACACCCACAGCCCGCCGAACCGATTTTGGAGCAGCCCGATAACGTAAGCCGGGAGCAGCTGGTGCAGCTTCTTTCCAGACAAAAGTTAAAGCAGGAGGATTTGGCGCGAATGCTGGGGGTCAGCCGCACTACCTTATGGCGCTGGGCAAAGAAACAGCAGCAATGAAACATTTTGTTTCTTTTCGTTACATGTTACATAGAAACGGGAGAGAGGATTCGCTCTTCGCCCTTTTGCAGGACGGTGGAATTGCCCGCTGTCCTGCTTTCTTTTTTTCTTTTTGTACCGGGTTCGTTCTGTTTGGCACGCTTCTTGCTGTAATACCAGAGTGTGTGGAAATCATATGCAACCGCGGCAGTCCGGTAACCAGAAGAAAGGATGCCAGACAATATGAACACGAAACCAATTCTAGGAATCCTGTTGGGGGATTCCACCGGCGTGGGTCCGGAAATCGTGGCCAAAACCGCCGCCAGCGGCTTTCTAAGCGAGCATTGCCGACCGATCATCATAGGCGACAACCGGATATTCGAAAATGCACTTCGTATGGTAAATGCAGCAGCACCCCATTACACCATCTCTGAAATTTCAGAGGCTGACTGGAGCAAAGGAATTCCTGTTCTGGACCAAAAAGATCAGGACCCTGCTGCGATTGAAATCGGTAAAATCAATGCAGATTGCGGCAAAGCCGTGAATCGAATGATTCGGCTGGCGTGCCGGCTATGCCAGGATGGCGCAATTGAAGGCTTTTCCTTTGCACCTTTTAATAAGTCCGCCATGATAGAAGGGGGCTGTACCTTCGAAAGCGAGCACCACCTGATGGCCGATATTTTCGGTGTGACCGGGCCCTTTGGCGAAATCAACGTTCTGGGCGACTTGATGACCACCCGTACAACAAGTCATATCCCCATCAGCGCAGTCAGCGAAAACCTGTCAATGGAACGAATCCTTCGGGCTATTCTGCTTTCTTACCAAACGGTAAAAGACACCGGCGTAGAGCACCCTGTTTTGGGCATCGCCGCACTGAACCCCCACTGCGGCGAAAATGGGCGCTGCGGCCGGGAAGAACTTGACATCATTGGCCCCACAGTAGAAAAAGCCCGCGAAATGGGGATGGATGTACAAGGCCCCTTCTCTGCCGACATTCTATTCATTAAGGCATTCCGCGGGGATTTTCATAGCGTTGTTACCATGTACCACGATCAGGGACAGATCGCTTTGAAACTAAAAGGCTTTGATCAAGGCATCACCATTGCGGGCGGTCAGCCCTACCCCATTGTTACCTGCGCTCATGGAACCGCCTATGACATTGTCGGAAAAGGCGTGGTGCATACCTCCGCTTTTGAAAATGCAGTAAAAATGGCCGCCAAAATGGCGGTACATAAGGGGACAAATTCCTGACGGAAGCAATCAAACAGAAAGACCTTAGGGAAGCAAAGAGCCGCCAGAAAATGAGAGCAGCCTGTGTGATTAATGAGGCAGGGGAATGAGCCCTAAGGTCTTTCCTTGCTGCAAGGAGGATCAAAACGATGAAGCTATGTTATCAGGTCGCTACACCGGATGTTGCGATCGCACCGTCTGTTACAGCATTCCAAGGGGATTTGGAGCACACCTTTTCCCGTTTGGCAGCCATAGGGTACGATGGCGCAGAGCTTATGACGCTAAATCCCGCCGAATTGGATTGGAATACCGTCAAAAATACCGCAGAGCGTTACGGGCTTACGATTCCTCTGGTCTGTACCGGGGAAGTTTTTGGCCAGCTGGGGCTGTCTTTTGCCCACCGGGACGAAAGCATCCGACGGGCTGCGGTAGACCGGGTAAAAGAAATCATTGCATTTGCCGGTTTTTTGGGAGCAAACGTAAATATCGGCCGGGTACGGGGCCAATATTCTGACGACATCCCAAAAGAGCAAAGCTACCAATGGGCCGTTGCCGCTCTGCAGAAAATCAGCAACAGTGCAGAAAAAGAGAATGTGAAAATTGCAGTCGAAACCGTTACCATTATGCAGACGAATTTTATCAACACACTGGAAGAGGCGGTGCGGCTGGTTCAGGATGTAAACCGCCCAAACTTTGGCCTGATGATGGATGTCTTTCACTTAAATCTGGAAGAAAAGAACATATACGACGCCATTTGGAAATACCGGAACTACAATCTGCACGTTCATTTGGCAGATAACAACCGGCGCTACCCCGGGCATTGCGGGCTGGATTTTTTGAAAATCATACAGTGTTTTTGCAACGCAGGGTATGATGGCGCTTTCAGCACCGAAATTTTTCAAATTCCCGATCAGGAAAAAGCCGCGCAAGGCGCTATGGCCTATTTGGGGCCGATTTTGAAAAAGGTATACGGGCGCCCCTATTCCCCCTCTGCTTTGGAGGTGGATATTTCTTGAAACGAATCGCTTTGCTGCATACCGTCCCCAGTGTTTTTCTTTCTTTTGCAGAACGCATCCGCACTGCTTTGCCGGGTGAGGATTTGAACATCCACAATACATTGGATGAATTTTTGGCTTCGGACGCGAATGTACGGGGCTTTACCCGAAACAACCGCAACCGGTTGTTTCATCTGCTGAAAGCGATCGAGCTGGAAGAACCGGACGTGATTGCCGTTACCTGCTCGACGCTCACTCCTGAAGTTGCGCGCATCCGGCCTTTTCTTTCGGTGCCTTTGATTGCAATAGACGACGCCATGACGAAAAAGGCCGTTACCCTGGGCAGTAAAATCACAGTGATGGCAACGGCACAAAGCACTGTAGAACCCACTTGTCAAAAGCTTTTGGAGGAGGCCGCCAAAATTGGCAGAAAGGTGGAGCTTTCCCATATGGTGTGCCACGACGCATACGAAGCCATCAAACAGATGAATCAGTCGGCTCACGATGCGATTTTACGCAAAGCGGCTGGGGGAATCCACGGCCAGGATGTCGTTGTACTGGCACAGGCTTCTATGGCACATATGGAAAAGGAACTCGCTGCTATTTGCGGAGTTCCGGTTCTGTCCAGCCCCGCGCTTTGTGTCGAGCAGATTGTTCATACACTTTATCTATCATAATAACATACTTCCAATCACCAACCAATGCAAAAACCCCCGGCTTTTGCGGAACGGAGGATTCATTTTATGAGCATCAGTGAAACGCGGCTGGCAGAGCTGAACACTTTCTGCCACCGCCTGCGCAGTGAGCTGATCGACACGCTGCACAGCGTGCAGACCGGTCACCCGGGAGGGTCCCTCTCTTGCTGCGAGATTTTAGTCACTTTGTACTTTCACCATTTGCGGATCGATCCCCGAAACCCGCAAATGGAAGACAGGGACCGCTTTGTACTGTCCAAAGGGCATGCGGCCCCCATGCTGTATCTTTGCCTTGCCCATAAGGGATTTTTTCCCTTGGTGGATATCAAAACCCTGCGCCAAATGGGCAGCCACCTGCAAGGCCACCCCTGCGCCCATAAAACCCCGGGGGTAGAGCTTTCTACCGGCCCATTGGGTCTGGGGCTTTCCGCTTCGGTGGGTATGGCGGAGTCCGCCCGTCTAAACAAATTGGATTACCAGGTGTACACGCTTTTAGGTGACGGTGAAATCCAGGAGGGCGTTATCTGGGAAGCCGCCATGACCGCAGCCAAACTGAAAACCCCGAATCTCGTCGCCATTCTGGATCACAACGGCGTTCAGCTGGATGGCACGAATGAAGAAATCATGCCTATGGGGGACATTGGCGCCAAATTTGCTTCTTTCGGCTGGCATGTCCTTTCCGCCGACGGGCACGACATTGCATCGCTTTCCAACGCTTTGGAGGAAGCCAAAGCCTACACCGAAGGCCCCGTCGTCATCCTTGCCAAGACGGTCAAGGGAAAGGGTGTTTCGTTTATGGAGGGCAAAAACAGCTGGCACGGCAGACCGATTTCGGACGCAGAGTACGAAAGCATACAGAAGGAATGGAAAGGAGCTGGTAACCATGGGTAATCTGATCTCCATTCGGGACGCTTACGGAAATGCGCTGGCCCGCCTGGGTGAGTCAAACCCGAAGGTAGTCGTACTGGAAACCGACGTTGGCTCCTCCACCAAAAGCGCCGTGTTCGGCAGCAAATACCCGGAGCGGTATTTTAACATTGGCATCTCTGAGCTGGATATGAACGCCATGGCGGCAGGATTTGCTTCCTCCGGGTTGATTCCCTTTACCAATACCTTCGCCATTTTTACGGCTTTGCGGGGCGGTGACCCAATCAACAGCCTGATTTGCTACGATAAGCTAAATGTAAAGCTGGCGGGCGCCTACAGCGGTCTTTCCGATTCTTACGATGGCGCCAGCCACCATTCCACCTGCGACATATCGGTATTGCGTGCCTTACCGAACCTGACCATTCTTTCTGTGTGTGACCCGGTCGAAACGGAAAAAGCCGTATTTGCCGCCGCCGCCCATCCGGGCCCGGTGTATCTGCGGCTAAGCCGTGCGGCTACCCCCACCATCTTTGACGAAAGTTATTCGTTCGAAATTGGCAAGGGCGTGGTTTTGCGGGACGGAAACGACGTCACCATTTTTGCAACCGGATACCCGGTTCACAAAGCGCTGGAAGCGGCCGAGCTTTTAGAAAAAGACGGCATTCATGCCCACGTGGTAAATCTGCACACGATCAAACCGTTGGACGAAGAGCTGGTAATCCGCTGCGCGGCGGAGACCGGGGCAGTCGTCACCGCCGAAGAGCACAGCATCTATGGCGGTCTGGGCGGAGCAGTTGCAGAAGTGCTGGCGCGCGAGTGCCCCACTCCAATGGAATTTGTGGGTACCTCTACTTACACTGAAAGCGGCGATTATGAAGAACTGCTTGCGAAATATGGACTGAACGGCCCTGCTATTTACCGCAAGGCCAAACAGGTATTCCAGCGCAAAAAGAAATGATTTTAGCTTTTCGCACACAAATCGCAGGGTAAATTGTTGTCATTCACAACACAAAGTGATATATAAAAAGGAGTGGAAATGTATGAAAGATTCGATTCACAAGTATTTTCAGGTCGGTACCATCCATTGGATGGCTTTTCCGCCTGCACGGTATGATTCACTCGAGTCGCTTCAGTTGATTGCACAGGACGATTTTTTTGATGCAATCGAGCTTTCACAAATCAAAGACGACGCCTTGCGAAAGGCAACGAAAGAAATTTTAGAGCAATCCCATTTAAAAGTATGCTATGGCGCGCAGCCCCGGCTGTTGGGGCCAAAGCTGAACCCCAATGCCATTGCCGAAGAAGAGCGTGTTCTGGCAGAGCAAACGTTGCTGGAAGCTTTGGACGAAGCAGAATATTTGGGTGCGAAAGGCATTGCCTTTTTGGCCGGAAAATGGGAAGAAACAACAAAGGATCAAGCGTATTCCCAATTGATAAAAACCACCCGCAATGTGTGCAGACACGCAGCCGAAAAAGGCATGATCGTAGAGCTCGAGGTCTTTGACTTTGATATGGATAAGGCCGCACTCATCGGCCCGGCCCCTTATGCGGCAAAGTTTGCTGCCGATGTACGCACCTACTGCAACAATTTTGGCCTTATGGTAGACCTTTCGCACTTCCCCACAACGTATGAAACCAGCAAATTTGTCATTCAGACCTTACGGCCTTACATCACCCATCTGCACATGGGCAACGCCGTGGTAAAAGAAGGCTTTGATGCATACGGTGACCTGCACCCGCGCTTTGGGTATCCAAACAGCGCCAATGACACCGAACAGCTTTTGGACTTTTTTACCGTGCTAAAAGAAGAAGGCTTTTTCAACGCGAAGAATCCTTTGGTGCTTTCCTCAGAGGTTTCCCCCCGTCCCCACGAGGATGCCCACATCATTTTGGCCAACACCAAGCGGGTCGTCAACCGCGCATGGGCATTGCTGGAGGATTAAATATCGTTTTCCAGCCAATCAAATTCAGAACGGAGGCCTTGTCATGAAAATCGTCATTTTAGACGGTTACACCGAAAATCCCGGCGATTTAAGCTGGGATGGCTTTGCGGCATTGGGTGAACTGACAGTATACGACCGCACCCCTGCCGATCAAATTCTTTCGCGCATTGGCGACGCGGAAATTGTGATTACGAATAAAACCCCGCTTACCCGCGAAACATTTGCCGCCTGCCCCGGCATCCGTTATGTGGGTGTGCTGGCTACCGGCTATAACGTAGTGGATATTGAGGCCGCTAAGGAAAAGGGAATTCCGGTCACTAACATTCCTACTTACGGCACCACTGCCGTTGCACAGATGGTGTTTGCCCTGCTGCTGGAAATCTGCCATCACGTCGGCGAACATTCCGAAGCCGTTCATCGCGGAGAATGGACCAACAGCCCCGATTTTTGCTTTTGGAATACCCCGTTGATCGAACTGGCGGGCAAAACCATAGGCGTGATCGGCTTTGGACGAATCGGGCAAAACACGGCACAGATCGCCAGGGCCTTTGGCCTGCATGTATTGGCCTATGACGAGTACCCGAACGACGCTGCCCGTGCTTTGGGCGACTATGTCACACTCGATGAACTGCTGGCGCAATCGGATATTATTTCCCTGCACTGCCCGCTGTTTTCGTCTACCGAGGGGATCATCAACAAAGACAGCATCGCGAAAATGAAGGATGGGGTCATCCTGATCAATACTTCTCGCGGCCCGCTGGTTGTAGAGGCCGATTTGGCACAGGCTTTGAATTCCGGCAAGGTGTACGCTGCGGGGTTGGATGTAGTAGCCACAGAGCCGATTCGAGCAAACAATCCATTGCTGAACGCCAAAAACTGCATCATCACCCCCCACATTGCCTGGGCGCCCAAAGAGAGTCGCGCCCGCCTGATGGATATTGCGGTGAACAACCTGAAGGCGTTTTTGGAGCAAAAACCGGTGAACGTGGTAAACGCATAATCCTCTGCCCATATTTCATAGAAGTACAGCGGCAGGGATTCCCTGCCGCTGTACTTCTAAAAAGGATAGATGATCATGAATAAATTTCTATTGATTCCCGATTCTTTCAAGGGTACCATGAGCTCTATGGAAATCTGTTCCCTGCTGGAAGAAAAAATTCAGGAATATTACCCCGCTGCAGAAATTCATTCGATTCCGGTCGCCGACGGCGGCGAAGGAAGTGTGGATTGTTTTTTACAAGCCTTAGGCGGCGAAAAAGTAATCGTAACAACAAACAATCCCTTTTTTGAGCCAATCGACAGCTATTACGGCCTGGTTGACAACGGCCGCACAGCTGTCATCGAGATGGCGGCCAGCGCCGGGCTCCCCCTAATCGAAGACCGCAAAGACCCACTGAAAGCCTCTACCTTCGGGGTGGGGGAATTAATCCTGCACGCAGCACGAAAGGGCGTATCCAAAATTATTATGGGTCTTGGGGGCAGCTGTACCAACGACGGCGGCTGCGGTGCGGCCTGCGCTGTGGGCATCCGTTTTCTGGATGAAGCCGGAAACAGCTTTATTCCAACAGGAGGCACCTTACACCGCATTCAGCAACTGGATCTTTCCCAAATAGATCCGATGATAAAGAGCATTGAATTTGTCACGATGTGCGACATCGACAACCCGATGTATGGCCCTACCGGCGCGGCGGCTATATTCGGCCCCCAAAAGGGAGCAACACCCGAAGAGATTGAGCTGCTGGACGCAGGCGTACAGCATTTAAGCCAAATCATCGAACAAACCATGGGACTTGATTTGGCTTTCGTTCCGGGAACAGGAGCCGCCGGAGCCATGGGTGCCGGTATGGCAGCGTTTTTTCATTCCCGACTGCAAATGGGAATTCAGACCATACTCGATACGGTACAATTTGAAGAACTTGCCGCAGGAACCGATATGATTTTCACCGGCGAAGGTAAGCTTGACAGCCAAAGCCTGCGCGGTAAGGTCGT
Organism: Faecalispora jeddahensis; assembly: GCF_000577335.1. GTDB lineage: Bacteria > Bacillota > Clostridia > Oscillospirales > Acutalibacteraceae > Faecalispora > Faecalispora jeddahensis. Next base: position 25,904 of record NZ_CBYL010000005.1, read on the forward strand.
TATTGGCGTCGCCCGCAGGGCCAAAGCGCTTGGTGTAGCTGTCACCGCCTTGGTCGGTGACATCGGCGACGACATGGAAGCCGCCTACGACGAAGGCGTCAGTGCTATTTTCAGTATTAACCGGGTCGCTGTGGATTTTCCGGTGGCCAGACTGCGCTCACGGCAGGATTTGTCCCTAACGATAGACAACTTAATGCGGTTTTATCGGACAATGAAGCTATAAAACATTAGACAAAAACTCCATTTTCACCGCTACAGGAACCTGTTGAGATGCAGTTAAAACCTTTCATGGTTAGAGCTAAAAATAACTAGTTGTTTTTTATCATAGAAACTAAAACTACATTTTTCAAAAATTATTTCCCAACTCTAATACGCATTTATCATTTATATTTTAAAACTAAAAAAGCCGTCAACTCCAGTCAATTGACTGGAGTTGACGGCTTTTTTTATCTTTGCTTACGTTGCTCATCGGAAGAACTTTAGAGAGAACCCAAATGCGATCCCTCTGTCAGCTGACCCGACGCCATGGTCAGCACTCTGTTCCCAAATTCCAAAGTATCGAGCTCATGCGTCACGATCAAGATCGTCGTACCATTTTGGTTGATCCGGGCAAAAAGCTCCATGATCTCTCTGGTCGTTTCAATATCCAGATCCGATGTGGGTTCGTCCGCGATCAGAATATCCGGCTCATTCATCAGCGCCCTAGCAATCAGCACACGGCGCAGTTCGCCGCCCGAAAGCTGGGAGGGCAGCATATCCGCAAGGGATGAGATCCCGACCTCATCCAGTAAAAACGAGGCCCGTCCGGACGCATCTCCCTGACGCCTGGAAAGGAAACATGGCAGCCGGACGTTATCAAAAACGGTCAGAGTGGAAAGCGTGCCGAGCCCTTGCGGTATGTACCCCAATCGTGTGTTTCGCAGCTCCGAGATATCTTTGTCCTTCAAAGCATAAAGCTCCGTGCCATTCAGCCTGATACTGCCCGAAGTGGGCATCAGCAGCCCGGCGGCCATATTGAGCAGGGTGCTCTTTCCGCTCCCCAAGCACCCGATAATGTTGACAAAATCACCTTGGCCGATGGATAAATCCACGCTGTTTACGGCCCAAAACGCTTTTCCCCTGCGCTGGTATTCCTTGCTTAAGCCTTTGATTTCCAGCAGCATTATTCCCCCTCCTTCATCGTGGTATAGATTTCGGAGCTTCCTATTTGAACCGCGGCATAAGCCGAGGCAATCGGGCCGGTAGCAAAAGAGATCAAAAAGCTCAGAGCAGCCATGAGGAATAAAACTCCGGGGGAGGGCTGCAAATAAGGCAATCCCAGCAACGTGCTGATATAGGTACTGAACGGAAACACGACGAGGGCCGCCGCTGTTATTCCGGCCGCGGTGCCGAAAATACTGATCAGGCAGGATTCACACAGGATCAGTTTTACCAATTTGCTTCTTGTCGCGCCCAAAACCCTGAAGATGCTGAATTCTCTTTTTCGTCCGTTTAAAGTGACAGAGAATACGATAATGAGCACGCCGACAGCCAGAACCAACAAAACTCCCGCCAGTATCAAAATATAAGTCGTGAGCCCGCGCAGACTGCCGGAGATATCGCTGATCATGTTTTTGGCAACCACCACATGCACGCCCTCTTTGGCGTAAGCCTGAAGGATGTTGTTCGCCACATCCTTTCCGGTATAACCGCTTTTGATTTTTATGATTACGGACGAAATCAGGTTATCATTTTCCGCTACCGGATGCGCCTGAATTCTCTCCGAATTCCACACCACCTGTTTCGCCGTGGTAAGGTTCATGAAAACCGAGTTGTCGAAGCCCATGCCCGTTTTATCCAGACGGGCGGCAACCAGATAGGTTTGATCGAAGAATTTCAGCTTTTGGCCCACTTTCGCACTAATGTTGCTGCCGATCACGATTTCACCGTCCGCGAGAGAATGCTCCAGAGAGCCTGACATCCAGGGCCGGATGATAAAATCGGTTTTGGGATCAAATCCGATCAGCTGGAGCGGATAAGAGCAGCATCCCGCACTGAGCGTTGCAATGTAAAGCTGAGGCGATACCGCCTCTACGCCTTCCACACTTTCCACCTTCTCGGTTGTATCGGCATCAAAGTAAAACGTGCTGGGTTCTCCCCGAAGCAAAGCGCTCTGGATATCCGCCTCATACCCATACGGCACCGCCAGAATGTCCGCTCCCATTCTTTTCGACAGATTATCCATGCCGTTTTCCATGCTTTGGGAGAGTACTGTCCCTCCAAAAAGCGTGAAAGCAAACAGCGCCACAAGCAGGATCAACCCCGTCGTCCGGAACGGTTTGCGTTTGAGAGTATGAAACGCGATATTCACTGTGTTTAACGGTTTATTGTCCATCTGCCTTCACCCGTGATTGATGATTTTTCCGCCAGAGGTAGAAGGCGTTTGCAGCACAAGCGATCACCGTTAAGGCGCCTAACACATACAGAGTGGGGAAAGTCGTCATCCTGCAGGGCATGGTAGGCATTTCGCATCCGCCGATGAGCAGGGTGGGGATCAAAAGGCTTAACACACCGGCCAAAGCGGTCATCAGGCTGACGCCGATCCTTGTCAGCGGCGATTTAAAAACGACAAGCAATATTCCGCCGCACAGGATAAGAAGACCGACGCCGATTTCGGCCTGCCCGGCCCAGAAGCATTTCATCGGCACTGCACCGCCCGCCGCAGTTTCAATTACTTTTGAGCAGGCCGGAAAAATGCAAACCGGAACAAGTGCGATCAGCAACCCGAAAACGGCGACCGTAATGCCGGATAAAAGTCTGTTTTTCATAACTACACCCTCTTTAACTCTCATTTTTTATACTGATATCCCAATGCTTCTCCTCTGAATTCAAAAATCGCCTGCGCCCCGGGCGTACAAACGACCCGTTGATCAGAAGTCACGAAGACCGCCTCAAAACCGCCCTCGCATTTTTGGAATTCGAGAGCCGCGTTCAGCCCCATAACATGCAGCGCCGTAGAATATGCCTCGCTCATGGCTCCGCTGTCTGCAATGACCGTCACGGAGCGCAGCCCTTTATCGGACGGATAACCGGTACCCTTATCAAAAATATGGTGATACCGTCGTCCGTCCTTTACAAAACACTGCTGATCATCGCCGGAGGTGGATAAAAACTGATTCCTGAGCCGGATCACGCCGAAGCATTGCGGCCGCTTTGAATCGGCCGCCTTTAAGCCCACCTTCCACGGGGAACCGTTCGGCTTTGCTCCCAATGCCGCTATGGAAGACGTTCCAAGGGAAAACAGGGCGGAAGAAACGCCCTGCTCCCGGCATAGAGTGTCGATCCTGTCGGCCGCATACCCTTTTCCGATCCCGCCCAGATCAATGCCCACACCGTTATGGATTCGGTATCTGCCTGCGCCGTCCGTCTCGATATTGCGGTAATCGCAGGAGGCAAGGGCACACCTGATTTTGTTTAAATCAGGGATGCTTTTCTCCCGCTTGTTGATGGCCCACAGATCCACCAACGCGCCGATCGCGGGGTCGAACGCTCCGTTCGTTTTTTGGGCGTACCGCAATGCCTCGCGCAGTACGGCGTCCGTGTCCTGCTGCACTTTGATCCAGCCGCCGGCCGAAAGGCTGAGCTGCGTGATCTCGCTGTCCGGCTTCTTCCGGGAAAGGAGAGAATCCAGCTTCGCGATGACGGCTTCGGAGGCTTGCAGCGCTTCCGAAGCCCAGCCCCCATAGGCGGTAAAGCTCATCATCGTGCCCATTGCAAAGAAAGTCTTTTCGATCTTCTTCTCTGTGTTGTCACCGATCGCAGAGATTTCTTTCTTCGGGGCGAACGGGCGCGTGAATCGATTAGATAGCCATTGATTTTTCATAACGATTGCCTCCTGTGACCTCCGTTATCGGTATGGCTCATTTTTTTGCCTCATCCAAAGCATCGTTAACGGCTTCCTGAAACTGGTCGAAGGCAATCGTAGCGCCGGAGATGGCGTCCACATCCTCCAGCTTCTGAACCTCCACGAGCTTCTCCGCATACTCCTTCATGGCCTTTACGGCAAGCTGCGCTTTGTCATAATAGTCCTGGTTGGAAATGACTCCGTTTACCTTCCCGTAGTTTTCATCCTTGATACTTCCCTCCTTCTGCCAGGTAACATACTGACAATCCGTGATCTTCGTATTCTGGATGGTGATTATCGCCTCACCGTAAGCGCCCCGGTCGTCCCCGCTGCTTTTGCCGGTGTAGGTACCGTCCTTATAAGTGACAGGGGCAGAACTGTCTTTACATCCGGCCAACAGAAGCACAGTGAATGCCAAAGCAGAAACAATAGAGAGAGCCTTATTTTTCACGGAAAACACCCCCTGTTTATTTTTCATTCCGGACAATTCTCGAAATACGCCCGTGCTCCAGCACAACGGTTCGCTGAGCCTCCTCGGCAACCTCGGGGTCATGCGTGACAACGATGATTGTGCTGCCGTCCTGATGAAGCTGCTTGAAAATATCCAGAACGATTTTCTCATTCGTTTCATCCAGGTTGCCGGTGGGCTCATCCGCCAGAATCAGCATAGGGTAGTTGATCAGCGCGCGGGCGATGCACACCCTTTGCTGCTCGCCGCCCGAAAGCTGGCTGGGCAAGTGCTTGGCCCGGTCGCCCAGACCGACACGCTCCAGAGCCTGCAGCGCTTCCTTTTCGTCCGGCATGCTGTGGTAATATTGCGCCACCATCACGTTTTCCAAGGCGGTCAGGTAGTTGATCAAATGGAACTGCTGAAAAATCAGCCCGATCTTGTCGCGCCGGATGTTGGTCAGGCTTTTTGCGCTCTCTTTCGCGATATTCATGCCGTCGAGGACCACAGAGCCGTTGGAGGGTTTATCCATGCAGCCAATAATATTCATCATCGTGGTTTTTCCGGAACCGGACGGCCCCATAATCGCCAGCCATTCGCCCTGCGATACCTGCAGATCGATATTTTGCAGCGCTTTGACGCTGCCGTAAATTTTTGAAATATCTTTCAGTTTCAATAAATTCATTCTGTGATTCCTCCTTTATTCACCGCGCAGGACGATTGCCGGATCAACATCTGTCGTGCTTCTGACAGGGATCAGGCATGCCAGCCCGGTGATCGCAATCGAAACGGCCAGTGTTGCCGGTATCAGCAGCGGCTGAAAGGAAATGGAGCGGGTAAAGACATTCATGCTGACCGTTTGGGCAAACGCAAACCCAAGCGCAACGCCCAGTAACCCGCCGAGCGCCCCCAAAAACAGTCCTTCCCCCAAAAATTCCATCACGATGCTTTGGTTGGAAGCCCCCAGCGCTTTTTTCAGTCCGATTTCCCGGCGCCGTTCCGCGACAACCGCCATCATCGTGGTCGCAACACAGATCATGGTGAGCAGCAACACAACAACCGTGACAAGATACACCAGAGCCTGAAGCTTGGTCAAAACAGTTCCCTCCGAGTCAGCGACACGTTTGACAAGCCGGGGCGTAACGCCCTCGACGTTTTCACCGACCTGCCTGACGATCCCCTCCAAAGTCGCCTGGGGAGCGGAAATGCTGCACTCAACCACATCCAGCTCGCCGCTGTTCCCCATCAGGCCCTCCAAATCCGAAAGAGACAGGAAGAGAAACGCTTCCTCCGTCCCCCCCGTCTGCACAATGCCGGATACCGTAAAATCACGGCCGAAGCCCTTGCCGGTACTGTCCGTGCCGGTCATGGTAAAGCTGCTGCCGGGGAGAAGGCCAATGAGATCCGCCACCTCCTGTCCGATCAGAACCGACCCGCTGCCGGCAGGCCACGTACCCGAAACAAACCAATACGGACTGGTCTTTTTCACTTGCTCCAGATCCGTACCGGCCGCCATGAACGGCTGTTCGTTGATCTTGATCGTTTCATAGCGGTAGGGGGCAATGCCCACGATGTCCTCTGCCGGAATCAATTCGGTGGCTTTTTTCATCTCATCCTCGTTTATCGCCGAATCGCCGCCCGTGGGGACAAAGATCAGGTTTGCGCCGTACGAGCGGAACTCCTGTCGCATCTGCCGGGGGATATTGTAGTAAATGGTGACAAGGCCGGAAAGCACCGTAGCGCCGATGGCCACCGCCAAAAGCGCCACCAGCATTCTGGAGCGGCGGCGGATGAGCGAACTGATGATCATTCTAAAATACATCGTCTGCTTTTTCATCAGATCACCTCCCATGTAAGACTTCCGCAGGGCGAAGCGACAGCAGAAGCCGGATCGACGGAATGCTCCCTGCCAAAGTGACGAGAGCAACCAGAACGGCGACAAGCGGAATCACCAACGGTTTGATTTCGATGGCCGAGCCGAAAACGGAATGCCCGATCAATTGGGCAAAGCCGAGCCCGGCAAAATACCCTACAACGCCGCCGACGACCGCGGTGACAAGAATCTCGGTCAATACGAGCCATGAAATAGGGGAATTGTGCGCCCCAACCGCTTTTAACAGCCCGATCTCGCGGCTGCGCTCCATCACGCTGGCCGTGACCAGATTAGAGATACCCAGTGCCGAACCGACCAGGCTCAAAATGGTGATCAGCAGCATCAAAAGCTGCGTTTTCTCTAAGATAGCGCCTTCCGATTCCGCTACCTGCCGGATGGGCTTGGCGACAGAGTCGGTGATCACCTCTTCAATCTGATAGCAGATCGAGCTGACATAAGCCGTGCAGTACCAGATTTCATATTCCTTGATGGAAAGACTCTTGATGTTCTGCGCGGCTCTGCGGGACAGCTCGTTGTCGGGGGTCGTCAGAGCACTGACCTCCACGCGGCTGATTTGTCCCGCCCGGCCGGTCAGTTCCTGCGCGATTTGCAAAGGGACATAGATTTGCTCGTCCTCATCGCTTCCCGCATTGAAAATACTCTTGACGGTCAGCTTCTTCGTTTGTCCCCCGACCTCGATTTCAATGGTGTCTCCAACCTGAAGATCGTTCCTGCCCGCGATAAGGCTGCCTACCATGGCGGAAGCTTCATCCTGATCGGTCAGCCACTGCCCGGACACATCCCACCAGCTTTTCATGTTTTTCATGCCGGTGTCGAGGGATTCCCCTGTGGGAAGATCCAGGTGATGCTGAAACCATGTCCCAATCAGTTTTACTTCTCCATCCTGAGAGTTCAGTTTCACCTTTGTATCGAGATAGGGCGTGAAATCCACAATATTGAACGCCCAAAAAATCGTCTTGATATTGCCAAGCTCCGATTCTTTCAGATATTGATCCGAAACGCCGGAGCCCTCTGCAACGCCATACAGATCATCGAGCAGAGAAGCGCCCTTGGGCATGACATTGATATTTGCGCCGTATGTCTTGAGCTCCTGATTCACCTTATCCCCCACGTCCAGCATTACGTTGAGCATGGCCGTGGCAAGGGAAGCCCCCAAAGCAATTGTGAAGGCAATCATCAGCATTTTTCCTTTTTGCCGAAACAGCGCGCCTTTTACCATTCTCCAGAACATATCATCACCCCCTATTCAAACCTTTTCTTTTCGCTTTCCAAATCATTTGTCTGAATCACCATATTGCCCGCGCGAATGGTATAAGAAAGGGGCACGGGGTTGCATCCACCCTTAAATCCGATTGTGGAAATATTCATGACGACATCGCACAGCTTGCAGACAACCTCATGGTCGCCGCGCTCATAATAGCCCGTGGGCCCGCAAATGTCGCAGGCGTCGAGCCCCACCCCATAGGAGTTGGTGTTTGCACTCTTTCTGATGACGATAAACCGTACCTCAGTGCCGTTCGAGGCCGTATAGATAAATCGGTGGAGATGACCGTCGCCGACGTTTTCAAGCGGAATCACGATTTCGCTGCCCACGATATCCATCGGCTCGGCGGGCGAAAGGACGGCCTCACGCTCATCGTAGGCCCTGACCACGGTCAGGCATAGAATCGAGAGCAGATACCCCGCCAGAACAACGGTGCACCAGCGCCTTTGCCTGCGCGATACCGCGCGGATTCTTCGGTGCTGCGCAGGGTTGGAAAAGGAGTCTTTCGGATGCAGGCTTTTGATCCACAGCAGAACGGGCATCAAAATCGTGATGACCATGATGCCGTAAAGGAACCAGTCGTTGTAATTGACAGACATCTTAATAAATTCAAACAGTCCCTTGGACATGGGGATCATTCGCCTTGCCAATAAGAACTGTGCAATGGTTGCGATCTGCTTCACCATATTGACGGCAAGCCCAACGGTCAGCAAAATTCGCACCAGCCGAAAGGACAGGCCTGTTCCGGCTTGATACAGGGCAAGCCCCGAAAGCCCCACAATCAGCAGGCCGCCCAGATACCCAATCGATTTATACAGAAAATCCGTACTGAATACGCTTTGCCCCGCCATCAGGAATTCGGTGGGATACAGGAAGATATCGGGCAGAGCATAGAGCAGCAGCGAAGCCGCCAAAACGGCATATAATACACTCCATATCCTCTCGTGAAGTTCGGGCAGTCTTTTTTGAAGAATGCCCCACAAAAGCATACAGAAAAGAATTTCCGAAAGGATTGCAACAGATAAAATACCGATGTTGAAGTATTCTCTGTTGATGAGAACCGTTGTGGATTTGAGCACCGCCAACAGAAGCGCAGCCGCGACTCCCGCTGTCAGTCCCCAAAGCAACCATTTTTTTTGCTTTTGTTTACCGCCAAGCTGTGAAAGGGCAAACAACATGACCAGAAGAATTCCGGTGGTAAGCGAATTCTGTACAACCTGGATGAGATATTTCAGCATGGTGTTACCACCTCCCTGTCAACGTAAATGAACCGCGCCATGGCAGCCCCGCGCCGAAACGCGAACTGACCATGGCGCGTATCCATATTTTTAGAATGCTGAGTGGTTATGAGATAACAAAATTACCAGACCCGCGGAACATAATCAAAATCCCATTCGGCTACAAGCGGTTCTGTCCAATAGCGCCCGGTGACACCTGTCTCTTTGTCAACATGGAGCAAAAAGCCCTGTGCTTCGGGGTTTTCGATGCTGAACTTCACTTTGTAAGTACCGGCCGCACCAAGCTTGATGTTCGCGCCGTAATGGGGGCCGTCGCTCGCGTTCATCGGCATAAAGGTTCCCTCCACCTTTGTTTTGCCGTCCTCGCTGGTGATTTCATAATTGACCGTTAGGTTCGGAACAAAATCACCTACGCCATAGCCGAGATCATTCTGCAGCGCAGAGATATCCGCCTCGATATGCATATCGGCTTCAGAAGCCGGAAGCCCGGCTCTGTCCGCCGGCTCCATATCCACCGGCTGGAAATACACGGCTGCCACATTCAGCGGGCCAAGCTCCAGATCGTCGCCGATCGGGAATTCCTCAAAGCCGGCTGTTTCGCCGGGCGCGGCCACGTCGCCGCCGGCATCGCTCGAGGCGGAAGCCTCAGGGGTAGAAGCCGCGGGGGTAGAAGCTGTGTCGGTCGATGCGCAGCCTGCGAGGGAAAGCGACATCACCATCGCCATGGCGAGGGAAAAAACAGATACTTTTTTAAGAATCATTGATGATACCTCCTGAAATTTATTTTTCATTTTGCGTCATCCTCCCGGTAGAAGGATGACCGCTAAATCTGATTACTCGGACGGATGATCCGACTGCGGGGCGGCTGATCCCTCCCCGGCGGCCATTCTCATGGCTCTCATTTTTCTCGTTTTCCTGATCTGAACCACAAACGTTACGATCGTCAGCGCGAGCAGAACAGCCTGCGGAATCAATGTTTCCAGCGTGGGATAAATCCCCAGAATATCAACCGAAGTGATACCGGACACCGGCGTGACTCCCACAAGGTTGCCTTCCTGCAGCTCCTTTACACCGGAACCCACAAAGGAGATGGACATGACGAACAACAGAATACTGGTGCCGAGGAAAAACGGCTTCAACGGCAGCTTGATGCTCATGAAACGAATCAGAAGATAGATGATCACAAGCGCCACACAGCCTACGCCAAGGCCAAGCCAGACCATGTTGAGATACGTTTTGGTACCGGCCAGCAACGCCTGATAGAACAGGATCGTTTCAGCGCCCTCCCTGAAAACCGCGAGAAACGCGGCGAACGCGAGGGAAAATACGCTCCCCCGTGTAATAGAGCTTTGAACCTTGCCCTCTATGTAGCTCGTCCAAGCGGCGGATTCCGATTTGGACACCATCCAGTTGCTGACATAAAACAGGACCACCACGGCAAGAAGCATTGTCAGCCCTTCGGTAATTTCCTGATTTGCGCCGCTCGCACCCGACAGGCTATTCAGGATAAACGCCATGATGACGCTCGCGCCCAGGGCAATGACCGATCCCCAATAAACTGCGCCGGTTTTTTCCTTGTTCCCGGATTTGACCAGATAGGCGATGATCGCACCGACGATGATGATGGCCTCAAAGCCTTCTCTTGTTATAATCAGAAGCGAAGCAAGAAAAACCCCCAGCGCGCTCTCTTTTTTGCCATCGAGCTGGTCGGCGTCTTCCCGCAGCAGCCTGGTCAATTCGTCGAGCGAGGCTTTCACTTCCTCGTTTGTGCTGCCGGCGTTTATGGCCTTTTTCGCAAAACTGAACTGATATTCCACTGTTGCCGCACGGTTCCCCGATATATGCGCCATCACCGTTTTTTCAAAGCCCAGCTTTTCATAGTACGAGTAGTAGGCAACATCGACTTTCTCTTTCGCGGCTTTCGCTTCTCCCGATACATACAGATCGTAAGACTCATCCAGAACGGATTCCATTTCGTCCACAACATCGTTCCATGTCTCATGGGCAGTGGCAGCGGACGCCGCTATGGAAAACGAACTGACAAGAACCAGCATCAGTGTAATTACAGCAAATATCTTTCGCACCTTTCACCCTCCTTTCCATAAATGATAAACACACAGTGGCGGCATATGACCGACATCCCTGCCGGTACCACAACACACCATATATAAAGTTAGCTCCCCCTAACAAAAAGTACAAGAACCAGTTCTGAAAATCCGGATGGCTCCAGATTGGTTTCTGAGAGGTCTTGGGATAAAAAATACGGCTGCGGCTGTGAAAAACCATTGTTTTCACAGCCGCAGCCACGATTTATACGATAATTTTGCGGGCCAATTCTCCGCCTATGGCAATGCGCTTCTCCTGAATGCCGACAATAATGGTATCGTCAAATTGTTTTAATACAATCAATATTTCACAATCCTCTGTGATTCCAACTTCTTTCAGAGTATCTCTCGTTCTGTCCTCTACCCAAATTGCCTTGACCTGGTGCATTTCACCAACCGACGCCAACGATAAAAGCATCACGACCAATCCTTTATGAATATGTATTTGGACAATCAGCAGCATATCAAAAAGACCTACCCTGCCCATAAACATATTTTAGAATCGTCTAACGCAAAGCAAAAGAACCAGACTCAACGTCTTGCATGGCTCCAGAATCATGATCGTGCCATGCCGCAGAAAGGCGCTCAACCGCGTCGGGGATATCTTTCAGCGGGATTCCCCCATAATTCAAAAGCACCGTCGCGCTTTGGCCTTTTTCAGGGCGGCTCCAATAGTGAGAGGTTGGATACACGCCTACACCTGCCCTGCGGGCCCGGCTGATCAATTCCTGCTCTGTGATCGGCCACTCGGCCCGAACCAGCAGATGCAGCCCGGCATGAAATGCCGAAATATGTATGCTGTCTCCAAATCGATCGTTCAGAGCATCGACCAGCGCCTCGCATTTGATCCGCTGCGCCTTTTTCATTTTTCTCAGGTGGCCTTCCCAAAGGCCTTCCTTCATAAACATCTCCAGTGGTTTTTGCGTCAGGAACGAAACAAACGGAGTATAGTTGTCGAACCGCCTGTGCAGCTGATCCAGCAGCTTTTCCGGAACCACCATATAGGAAACGCTGAGGCACGGAAATAGCACATTCGAGAAGCTGCCAATGTAGAAAACCCTGTCCGCACAGAGGGATTGAACGGAGGGAAGCATCCTGACGCCATGCTGAAAGTGGCAGTTATAGTCGTCTTCGATGATAAAGGCGTCCTTTTGCCTGGCCCACTCCACAAGATCATTTCGCCGGGACAAGGGCATCACAATCCCTGTGGGGAATTGATGGGAAGGGGTGATATACGCCGCGATCGCATTGGTCGCTGAGAGCACCTTTACATCCGCTCCATGCTTATCAAGTCCCATCGGACATATATTCAGGCCATTGTTCCGGAAGGTGGTGCGTGACTGATCATAGCCCGGCTCTTCCAGGGCAATATCCAGTCCTCTATTAAACGATTTCAAAAGCTGGCAGGCAAGGTCCAGGCAAAACTGCGTGCCCGTTGTCACAATGATCTGTTCCGCGGTGCAGCTGACGTCCCGGTAATTCAGGATGTGTTTTTGTATCTCTGAACGAAGCCCTGCTTCACCGAAAACCGATTTTTGCAGAGCCAAATCTTCTTTATAGTCATGAAAGCACCTGCCGATCAGTCTTTGCCACAGGTTGCAGGGAAGATCGGAATGAAGAAGCTTCCCGCTCTTAAAATCATAGAGAACATCCTGATTTGGTGTTTCATCGGATTCGTCCTGATGGTGGCAAGTGCAGGCGTCACAACATTTGCCGGTGATACGGCAATCGCAGAAATCATGACAAATGCAGGAGTCACAGCAAGAGCGGGAGTCGCCTTGCTGAAATGTTTCCATATCCAGAGCTTCCACATAATACCCTTTTCGCTGGATGCTTGTAATAAAGCCCTCCGCAAATAGCTGACCGTAAGCCAGTTCAACGGTATTCCTGCTGAGATGCAGTTCTGTAGACATTGTCCGGCTCGACTGAAGTTTTGTTCCGGGCTTGAGTGTCCCGTTTACGATATCCGCCTTAATCCCCTCATACAATTGGGTATACAGCGGCATTTTACTACTTTCATCTATGATCACCATATGCCCGTCCCCTCTCAAAATACGATGATGTCATGAGCTCTGATCAACACTCGTTGGCCGCAACTGTGTCGAAGCTCTAAGTTAGTCTCTTCTAACTATACTGGCTTTTATTGTAAATTGCAATATTGTTGCCTGCATTCACGGTATCGCCTTTTCAATTTATCGCCAGGGTTTTCGTACCGACAGAGTTCAATAAAATAGCAGAATACAAAACACAGGTTGATACTGTGACTTTTATAATTTAAAAACAGAGTTATCTGTATAAGAGCTAAATCATGGGATTGTGTTTTTCTCCGAACTAAAAACAACAGAAACTGCCCGCCGTTCTTCTCTTTTCAACATCATAGAAAAAACGAAAGGATACCACCCTTTGCGGGCAGTATCCTTCCTGTTTTATTACAAGACTAAAGATTCTCAAACGGAGCGATGATCTCACTGATTTTCGCCATCATCTCATCGTCAATGTCCCAGGTCAGGCAATGGATATTCTGTTCCAGCTGCTGAATCGAGGAAGCACCCCCGATGATGGAGGTGACCTCCGGCTTTTGTCTCAGCCAGTTTAAGGCGATCTCGTTCATGGGCTTCCCGTATTCATCCGCAAGGTTCTTCAGCTTTTCCCCTGCCTCAAAATACTGCTCGAACTGGGGGCCCACCAGCTTTGGATTTTCATTTCGGATATCATTCCTGGAAAAAGTGATCCCAGTATGGAATTTGCCCGCCAGCAGCCCCTGGAACAGTGGGCTGTAAGGCAAAAACGCCTGACCGTGTTTTCTGACGGCGGGCAGCACTTCCTTTTCCGTGCGGTAATCCAGCGGAATACCGTGATAGCTGGTGGTGTTGCGTTCCAGCATATTATACAGGCTCTGCTGACAATGGACCTGTGTCAGCTTCATCATTTTTTCCACATCCGCCTGAGAAAAATTACTCAGCCCGACATAACGGATTTTCCCGGCCCGTTTGATCTCCTCCAATGCTTCGGCGGTTTCCTCCAGCGGCACGTTGGGATCCGGCCAATGCATCTGGTAGATATCAATATGGTCTGTCTGCAGCCTGGTCAGGGTTTGATCGATTTCCTTCATCAGGCTTTCTTTGGAAAGATTGTTGGTCGTTTCGTGTGCATCGTTCCAGAGAAGCCCGCCCTTTGATGCAATCAGAACCTTATCTCTCAAATGCCCTTTCTTCAGGGCCATTCCCAGAACCTTTTCCGAATGTCCCCACCCATATACGGGGGCCACGTCAAAAAAGTTGATTCCCAAATCAATCGCTTTGTGGATGATATCAATGGATTTCTTATCATCCGTCGAATCCCAGTCACCGCCGAAATTCCAACACCCCACACCAATGATGGAGATTTCTTCCTCTATCATTTTCACCTTTTTGTAAAGCATATCCGTGTACCTCCATTGCTCTCAAAATTGTATTGTTCAGTTTCTTTTTTTTCGCACCTTATCCAGAACAACCGCTATTACAATCAGGGAACCGATGATGATTTCCATGATAAAAGAATTGATCCCCAAAAGGGTTCCCCCCTGCCGCAGGGTAGCCATGATCATGGCGCCCAGCACCGCGCCGATTACAGAGCCCTCGCCGCCGTCCAGGCTGGCTCCGCCGACCACTGCGGCCGCGATGGCGTCCAGCTCATACCCCGTGCCTGCATTCGGAACTCCGTTGCCGAGTCTGGAAGCGAGGAGGATTCCTGCTACACCGCACACGCTGGAGCAGAATATGTATACGCCGTACACCACGGAGCGCACGCGGATGCCGCTCAGCCTGGCGGCCTCTTTGTTGCTGCCGTAAGCGTACATGTTGCGCCCGAAGGTAGTCTTTTTCGCGATGAATAAACCGATGCAGACGAACACGGCCCACGAAAGAAACAGATAGGGAATTCCGAGCATGCTGTCTGCCGCGAAATTGGTAAATACCTTTGGAAGATCCGATATGGTTTTTGCGCCTGTAATCAGTAAAATAAAATTTCTGACGATGGTCAGGGAGCCCAGTGTGGCAATGAAAGGCGGGACGTTTGCATCATACACCAGAATTCCGTTGAACAGACCCACCAAAGCGCTGGACGCGATCGCCAGCAAGATGGCGATCGGGATGGGCACGCCGTTCACCATAGCCATAGCGACAATCACGCCGGAAAGCCCGACCACGGAACCGACGGAGATATCGATTCCCGAGGAAGTGATGACAAACACCATTCCGATTGCAATGATGCCGTAGATAGAAGCCTGTTTCAGGAGCTTCATCAATGTTTCTAACTGGAAAAACACCGGGGATGTATTCCCGAAAAACAGGAACAGCACTGCAAGAATGCCAACCAGAAGCAGCTCTGTTTGATAGCGTGCCAAAAAGCTGTTATATTGTCTTTGTTTCAATGATTTATTTTCTGCTGTCATCGTTTACTCCTTTCCCTTTATCCCGGAGGCCAGGCGAAGAATCCGTTCTTCCTGAAATTCGTCTCTGGATAAAATCCCGGTCTGCTGCCCCTCATACATGATCAAAATCCGATCGGCCAGCCCCATTACCTCAGGAAGATAGGAGGAAATCATAATGATCGTTTTTCCTTCTTTGATCAAGGTTTCAAAGATTTTATAAATCTCCAGCTTGGCGCCGACATCCACACCCACGGTCGGCTCGTCAAAAATGAACAGATCACTGTCCTGCTCCAGCCATTTGGAAATAACGACCTTTTGCTGGTTCCCGCCCGAAAGATTCTTGACCCGCTGGTAAACAGACGGCGTTTTGATTCTGAGCTTATCGCAGAAGCTTTTGGCGATTTTAACGCTTTCCTGATTATTCACCACGCCAAACCGACTGATTTTATTCTGGGCCACCATATTGATATTGTCTGAAACGGATAACCCCAGCGCCAACCCCTGCGCACGTCTGTTTTCGGGAAGCAGAGCGATCCCTGCCTTGATGCCCTGCGTCGGCTTGACATAATCCGCTTGTTTTCCGTGAAGGGTGACGGTACCGCCGTCTTTGACATCGGCGCCGAAAATACTTCTGACAATTTCCGTCCGCCCGGAGCCGACCAGGCCGAACATGCCGAAGATCTCCCCTTTTCTTACCTCAAAGCTGATATCGGAAAATGCCTTTCCCCTGGATATATTGTCAACCTTCAGTATCGTTTCCCCTGGAGCCTGATGCTGAATTTGGTACATATTTTCCACATTTCGGCCGACCATCATGGAGATCAGCTGATCCTGTGTGGTTTGGTCGATCGGAACAGTACCCACCAACGCGCCGTCCTTCAGCACGCTGGCCCGGTCACAGATGGAAAAAATCTCTTCCATCCGGTGTGAAACGTACAGGATTCCCACCCCGCTGTTCTTTAGCTGCTTGATCATTTGAAAAAGCTGCTGGGTTTCATCGTTCGTCAGCAATGCGGTGGGCTCGTCAAAAATGACCAGTTTGGCTTTTTGAAATATGGTCTTGCCGATTGCGACCATTTCCTGCTGCGCCACCGACAATGTTCGGATAATCGCTTTGGGATCGACATGCACGTGAATGGATTCCAAAATCTCTTGCGTGGCCCGATTGATCTTTTTGAAATCAACGGTACCGAGCTTCGTTTTGGGCAGCTGCCCCATAAAAAAATTTTCGGCAACAGACAGGTGCTGCGCGAGATTGACATCCTGATAGACCGCGCCGAATCCAAAGGATTGGGCCTGAACGGGGGACCGGGCTTCTTTTAATTCGCCCTCCACATAGATTTCGCCCGCCGTTTTGGAATAAATGCCCATCAGAATTTTGATGACGGTGGACTTTCCTGCGCCGTTTTCCCCAATCAGGGCGTGAACTTCCCCGGGGTAGACCTCTAAATCCACTCCGGACAAAGCGCGTACACCCGGGAAATCCTTTACCAGTCCTTTTATGGCGACGATTGGCTGTTTTTGCGTTTGCATACGAACCTCCATGTCTGAAAATCAGACTTCCTCCGCCAATCATTCAGGCTCGGAACCATCGGCTTCGGAAGTCTGATTTTACACGTTTAGAAAGTATCGATTCTTTATTTGCCGGGATACAGCAGCTTCTGCACCGCATCCTCCTGGATGTTCTTTTTCGTCACCAGTGTGGTCTCAGAAACCTTATCTTTTTCCAGGTCCTTGCCCTCGAGCTTCGATACCGCGGCCAATACGCCGTTGTAGCCCATTCCGAAAGGATCCTGAACGACGATACCGGTCAGATTGCCGTTTTGAATCGCATCAATTTCGGTATCGTCCGAGTCAAAGGCATAGGTAACGATCTTGTCGCCCTTTTTGCTCTGTTCCATCGCTTTTGCAATGCCGTCGCCCATGTGGTTGTTGTCGCCGAAAATCCCGATCAGATCCTGATTGGCCAGAACCAGGTTATCGGCTGCGTCGAGCGCTTTCTGAATGTCGTTGTCGCAATACTGGGTTTCGAGAACAACGATGCTCGGAACAAGGCGCTTGATTTCATCCGTGAACCCCTTGCAGCGCGCCTGATTGACAGCCGAACCGGAATCCGCGCTGATCAAAGCCACTTTTTTGCCCGCGGGGTCAATGCCCTTCGCCTTCCACTGATCCACCATATCCGCCGCCGCGGTCGCTGCGGCAATCGCGTGATCCGTTGCGATATGCTGGGTGTACGCGTCTGTTTCCAGCTTGTTGTCGACCGTTACCACGGGAATCCCCGCTGCGTTTGCCTGCTCAACAGCCGGCACGGTGGAGGTGGAGCTGATGGAAGCGAGCACGATGCCGTCCGGCTTCGCAGCGATTGCATTTTCCAGAATGGTCACCTGCTTATCAATATCTGTTTCCGAAGCAGGTCCGTCTGTTGTGACCTTAATTTTCCCGTTGCTTTCCTCTGCCGCGGCCTTCGCCCCCAGCAAAAGCGTCTGCCAATAAGAGGAGTCGGTTGCTTTGATGATCACGGTAACATTATAGGTGTCTTTCCCCGCGCTGGAAGCCCCGGACCCGCCGGATGACGCCGGCGCGGGTGTTGTCGTACCCCCGCAGGCCCCAAGGGATACGGCCATTGCAGCCGCCAGGAACACTGACAAGACCTTCTTTTTCATAATACAAACATCCTCCATTTCTTTGATATAAAAAATATATAACAGAAAAATTTCTGTTAACGATAAAGGATTTCTACGGTGTGGAACCGGTTCCACATCATTTGCAGGAAATATGTCATCTCCGCTTGCTTTCAGATCCCTTCAGTTCCAATTTGCAGGGTACCACCCATATGTTTCTGTTGCCGTCCGGTTCCGCCATGCGGCGCATCAGCAATCTCATCGCCATTTTTCCCATTTCCTCCGTATCACGGGAAACACAGCTGAAATGAAACCCCAGCGCATCCAGCGTAGGAATAAGATCGATTCCAACGACGGCAATGTCTTTCCCGACGGTAATTCCGGCCTCTACCATCGCCTTGAGAAAGCCCATGCTTGTGCGGTTGTTTGTGGTCACCATGGCATCCGGCAGGTCCCCTGAAGCAATCATCTGCTTCATCAGATCATAAGCCGTATCTGTGGTGAAATCGCCCTTCCATACATCTTTATCGCAGATCACCTTGTGATACGACGCCATCGCGTCCTTAAAGCCCCGGTAACGCTCTCTTGCGATTTTCAGCTGCATATCCCCCAGAATGATCCCGATTCTTTCGTTCCCCGCCTTAATCAGGCTCTCTGCCGCAAGATAACCGCTTTCATAGTTTTGAAAATAAACGGTATCCCACTCCGAATAATCAAAATCTCTGTCGACCACGACGATGGGAACCGCCAGCTTGGAGAGCGCCGCTTTGATTTTATCAATGGATTCCAGCCCATAGCCCATGGCGGGCGTGATGATGACCCCCCTGACCCGCTGCTGCTCCAGCATGCCCAGTGCTTTCAGTTCTTTTTCACCGCTGTTCTGCGTGTCGCAAAAAATCAGGGAAAAGCCGTTTTCATCGGCCATTTCGGTAATTCCCTTTAACACCTCAGCAAAAAAGGGGTTGTCGATTTCGGGGATCACCACACCGATAATACTGCTTTCCTGCTTGGAAAGGCTTACTGCAGCCGCCGAGGGCTTATATTGGTGTTCTTTGATCACCTTCTCAATTTTCTGCCTCGCCTCATTGCTGACATAGCCATTGTTATTGAGCACTCTGGACACTGTGGATTTGGAGACTCCGGCCAATTCAGCCACTTCTTTGATCGTTAGCATAATGAAAACCTTATTCCATTTCAGTATTTATAAAACCGTTCCCACTATAAAACTCTATGTATTTTGTCTAACAAATATCAATATTTTAGAAATGATCAAATCAAATTTGCCAATAAAAAGGTTAAAACATAAACAAACAGACTCTTCAAACGCTCAATAAAACCTCTTGTTTATGGAACCGATTCCATATCTTTCCTTTATCATAATAGGATCAAACTGCAAAGTCAACTGGTAATGTTGAAAGGATTAGGCAAGCGCCGTTTGTTTAATTTTTATAAAAACTATTCTGGTGCGGTCGAAATTTAATAGTATCTGTCGAACATGGTCGCAGCTGCATCTATCGTTTCGATACAAGACAAGGAATGCCCGCTCCCCTTGCGGCAGATGTCAGCCGTGGTTCATCATCCCAGGCATCGTCAAAAAAAGCGGACTGTAAACCGGTTTACAGTCCGCGACTTCATTCGTGCAATATACATAGATAAGATTGTTTAAAGAATGGTGATAAAACGGAAATCTCCGCTCCCTCTGCCTATAAAATTTCCTGTGTTTTCCCTTTGGCAGGGGTTATTTTGCGGACGGATTTTCACACACGCCGACAAACAGAAGAGTACCGTCGGGTGCGGCGATCCCGTAAAGGAACGGACGGTCTAAAATCATTTCGGCTTTGTCCAGTGCTATTGGTGCCGAGGTCGAAACCGCAACCTCGGTAAAGGCCGATGCTTCCACTCCGTTTTCATCAACCGCGATGTGAGTTTCCTGTCGGATATCTGAAACAGACGCCATCTGATCCGTAATGCCGGAAAAGTCTGCGCTCTGTTCAAAAGCGGAATGAATTCCCAAGGCCTTTAACGCATCGATCGGCTCAATCTTTGCTCCGAAGTCGAATTTCGGCATTTTCCAGACAACCTCTCCGTTCTGATCTTCCCCGCCCTCAAAAGCACTCTGCATTTTCTCGGGGGTAGACAACAGTTCCCGGGGAGAAATCCCTTTGTTTGGAAGAATGAAGATCATCTTCCCGCCGTTTTTTAAGGAAAGGCTCGAGCGAATGAAACCATCCCCTTTATAAAAGCTGCCGGATGAGTTCGTTCCATTCATAAAGTCAGTATTGATCGTAGTGCCGTCTGCCGAATGAAACGTATCTGCGGCTGTTTTCGCCGAATCGAACTTGTTCGTCCACTCGTCATAAAAATAAACCGTATTCAGGATGGAAAGAATCTTATCCTTAGAGATTTCAAACTGAGGCTCCAAGGTACCGTTCGTATGCTCAGACACCCACTTGCCCATGGCCTGCGCCGTTTTCGGATCGGAAAAATCCACGCTGAAGGAAGAAGCATAAAAATTCTCGGCGGCATTTTTGACGAAATCCTGTTTCCAGGGTACGCTCTGATTCATCCAGACGGAGTTTGCGATCTTCAGCTTTCCGATCTCGTTATCTGTGTAAAGCTGCCGGTACAGATTTCCGCACTGCACGGAAAGCGCCGCCTGGTCGGGCATGTTCAGCAGGGAAAGCATTTCATCCGCCGTTTCTCCCCGCGCACCGGAGGCAGTGATCGCCAACGCGTAATAAAGGGATAACGGAGAATAGTTGCTGTTCCCGCTGCTGCTTGCCAGTAGTTTCGATCCGGTTTCATAGGAAAATCCGTTCACGGCTTTCAGAAAGGTATCCTCCACCGGATTGTTCTTCAGCACAGCTTGTTTTGCGTCCCAATCGTTATAGGAATAAGCCTTCGGGAACCCAACGCTCAGCAGCTCGCCGCCGGGGCCGCTCGAGCCATGAGGAAGGGTGAAAACAAACGTAAACACCAAAATGGCACAAGCCGCAAGCGCGGTCCATTTTTTCCAGGGCTTTATGATTGGTTTCAGACTGATTTCTCTCGCCTCTTCCACCAGCTCATCCGGTACATTCGTGATCGCATCAAATATCTGCTTTTCTTTCACAGCAAAATTTCCTCCTTTTCAAGGGTTTCTTTGAGTTTTTTGCGCAGGCGATAAATCCGCCCGGCCAGTTTGACCGGCGTTGTCAGACTTTCTTCCGCAAGAGCCTTCAAGGTGTCGCCGAACCAATAGCGCCGTAAGAACAAAACACGATCATCCTGAGACAGGGATGACAGCCATTTTGTAATCACGTCCGTTACGATGCTCAGATCGATCTCCGCTTCTGTTGTCTGTGATGCGGGAATACAATCAGAAAGCTCTGAAAGCAGTACATCCGCACCCGCCGCGCCGCCGCGTTTTTTCGTGTGATTTTCATGCCAGCGGTTGATGGAAAGATTGCGTGTGATCCGCCCCAAAAAAGCGGAAAGACAGTTCGGATGATGCGGCGGCATTGTGTTCCAGGCTTTTTCATACGTATCGTTCACACATTCCTCGCTGTCCTCATGATTGGATAAAATGTTGAGTGAGATCCGTTTCAGCATATGGCCGTATTTCGTACCGCTCTCACTGATAGCGGCCTCGTCCCGAAGCCAGTACAGCTCGATGATTTGAAGATCGTCCATCCATACCCTCCTTTCCTCTCGTTCTGAAGTATCCTCTATTTTATAGACAGGATTTTGGGAAGAATATTTGCTGAAAACAGTAAAAATTTTCCTGTATAACGTTTTTTTCTTCGCGTATGTACCATCGAAATTCGGATTTAATATACCACATGTATAATACACATGAAAATATACAGAAAACCCATGTTCCAATTGACTTTGGCCCATGGGTTTTTATCGTCAGAACATTGATTACAATCCATTTCTAAAACGACAGAAAATAAACCTTCACGATTGCCGGCATGGCCTGCCCGCCTGTGATGTTCCCTTTATCGGGAACGCCTGAGAACCTGCGTAACATGGCGGATAGACGAAATGTTCACGCTTTCACAACAGGTGTAGCCGCCGGCTATCTTCTGGCCCAATTGACATGCGCTCCAGTCCGGGCGGTTTGCTTTTGAACATACCGGATTCCAGCCCCGCTTCGTTATCTGCCTTCAAAATATTTTATCATAAAGATGGTATACCACATACTCAATGAGCTCTATCAAAAACAGTATCGCACACAGCAAAGCCACGGTACCCAATACGAGCACCGCCATATCTGGAAGCTCTCTTTGAAAAACAATGTAGTAGTTTCCACCGATCAAGACGATCAAATTCAGCAACAGAACGAACACTGTAAATCTTGCAGAAGACTTTGCCGATTCGGCTCCTTTTCCATCCGGTCTCAGAACCATCCTGATATTGGAAAATACCATCGCAACACACATTGCAACCGGAATCACTTTTGACGCCGGTACCGCAAGGGCTGAATCATGCCAAATGGATAAAATCATATCATGAAGTTTATATTCAACAGAAACGATTGCGATCGCCCAAAACGCGGCAAGCAGGTATGCTGCAAGCAAACTGTCATGATATCTTTTCATATTTTGTTTCGTCACTGAAGTTACATTGCGTCTAATATCCAGTGTAAAAATATTGATGAATTTCATTGAACATCTTTCCCCAAGTATTTCTGTCCTCAGCTGTAAAAGAAACAATTCCGTTTCCTTTCATACAGCTCTCTGCTCTGGTCAGAATAATGATTTCTTCGTTTTGATTGACATACCGTCCCTGGATATTGGTAATAGTATTCTTTTCCGGCCGAAAACGGCGGCAATCTATGAACTCTTTATCTCGTTCATAGCAGCCTGTCTAAAGACCGATGATTCCATACTCTTTCAGGTTTCGAAGGCTTTACTTTCGCTTATGCTGTGAGGTTATTATAGCATGAGAAGCCGTCGTGGACAACGTTAAAGGCTTCCTCTGCCCGGGTAATCCCACAACCGGGTCTCATTGCCGATCTCTTTAAAAACCGGAATTTTTCTCTGATCGGCGACTAAATCCCCTTTTGAAAAATGAGAGAGGAAGACCGCAATCATTTATTTATAAAAATTGCACATTTCATCCGGAATGACTTTTTGATAATTGGAGGGTAATCTAAAATCTTGAAAAAGCTATTGACAAGTCAATACGGAAAGCTATATGATAGCGGCATAAAGAGAATATTCCATAAACAATGGCGTTTTGAAAATTACTTTTCAAAGCGCCTTTTTTGTTTTCCTTTTGGAATTCATGCTTCGGAGGCAAGCAGAGCATTCCCGGCGCACTTTTCTTTATCAGATCATAAATAATTTCATCATCTTTATAAATTAAAGAATGAAATAATCATTTACAGGAGGAGCTCATGAAATCTAAAACAGATGCCCTGACGATTAACAGGAGCCGGCTGCAAGCTAATCTGCTGGAGCTTTCTGCAATCGGGAAAAATCAGCAGGGCGGAATTGACCGATGGCTGGGCAGTGAGGCGGATTCTTCCGCCCGCAGGTGGCTGCGGGACTACTGGGAACACCACACAGACACAGAATTTCATACAGATGCGATCGCCAATCTGTGGGCAAAAAGTGCGGGGATGCTTCCCCTTGCCCCTCTGGTAATCGGTTCACATCACGACACCGTTCCAAACGGGGGAATGTACGACGGAGCGCTGGGCGTGTTAATGGCTACCGAAATTCTGCAGACGCTTCAGGAATCCGGCAAAAAGCTGCGCCATCCCCTCTGGGTCGTATCCCTTACCGCAGAAGAACCCAATCCGTTCAATGTGTCTACTTTGGGCAGCAAGGTACTGGGCGGAGTGCTGAAATACAAGGACCTGAAAGACGTCACTCATATGCAGACCGGCCAGACCCTGGCGGACGCCATCTGCCGGATCGGCGGAAATCTGGAGGAGATCGATTCTCTGCAAATTGGGCAGGGGCAGATTGCGGCCTTTCTGGAATGCCACATCGAGCAAGGGCGGCGGCTGGCCGACCAAAAGCTCCCCTCGGCTGCGGTCTGCAGCATCACCGGGATTTACCGCGAAATCATCACCGTAACTGGTGTTGCCAATCACGCCGGCACCACGGTGATGAGAGACCGGCAGGATGCTCTCTGCGCCGCGTCCGAGGTGGTTCTGCTGGCTGAAACATCCGCGGCGGCACTGCACAGCGACGAAGCCGTTGCCACCGTGGGCTTTTTGCAAATCAGGCCCAACTCGACGAACATCATCCCCGCGTCGGCAGAAATGATACTGGAAATGAGAACATCTGACCCCGCAAAAAAGGAAGAATTTTTGAAACTGTTCACACAGGGGGTAAATCGGATTGCCGAAAGCAGAAAGCTTTCGATCCAGCGGAAAACGATTCTGGATCAGCCGCCCATGCCGATGAATCCCACCGTGATCAAAGCCGTGGAGCAGGGCATTGAGCAAGGCGACCAACCGGTAGTCCAATTGGTGAGCATGGCGGGGCACGATGCGGCACACATGGCCAGAGTGACACGCTCCGGCATGATTTTCACGCAGAGCGTCAACGGCAAAAGCCATTGCGCCGATGAAGCCGCCACGATGGATGACATAGAGTATACCGCAAATGCAATGCTTTCCGCGTTGCTGACCCTGGATGAGGAGCTGGACTAAATGGATTTGTATTATCCGTCTTACTTATACAGCAAAAAACAGTTTTTAAAGGACTATGTTCTGGCGGTGGAAAAGGGAGCCATTCAAAAGGTGGGCCCTTTCGCCGAGCTGCGGGCGCAGTTTCCAAACAGCTATGTACACCGGTGGGAAAATCAGGTGCTGCTGCCGGGTACGGTCAACGCGCACAACCACTCCTTTCAAAGCCTGCTGCGGGGAATCGCGGCAGACCGCCCTTTTCTGGAATGGCGCGACAGATCCCTGTACCGCTACTCCCCCAGAATGCGGCTGGAGGACATTTACAACGGAGCGGTGTTCGCGTTTTCCGAAATGCTGCAATGCGGCGTGACGACCGTATCGGATTTCTTTTACCTGCACAACTACGGCACGGAAAGCGATGAGGCGATCATTCGCGCCGCGCAGGATGTCGGGATTCGTTTGGTGCTGGCCAGAACCATGTACGACTGGGACGGCGCGCCGGAGGGCTACCGCGAAACGGTGTCACAGGCGGTGGAGCGCACGAAAGCACTGGCGCGGATGCACCGGGACGATCCCATGGTGACCGTGCTGCCCGCGCCCCACAGTCTGCACGCCGCCTCGCCGGAAATGATTCAGGCCGGCTATGAGCTGGCAAAGGAGCTCGGAACGGGATTCCACATTCATGTGGCGGAGGAACGCTTCGAGGTGGAAGAGGTCAAAGCGGCGCACAACGGCCTGCACCCGATCGAATATCTGGATCGGCTGGGCGTTCTGGATGAACGCATGATGATGATCCACGGCGTATGGCTCAAGGACAGCGAAATCGATCTGGCCGGGTCGTGCGGCGCAAAGCTGGCCTACTGCCCCTCGAGCAATATGTTTTTGGCGGACGGCATCACCGACATTCCCCGCATGGTGAAAAGCGGAGTAACCGTGGCTTTGGGCAGCGACGGCGCCTGCGGCAACAACCGGATCAGCGTGCTGGAGGAAATGCGCATGGTCTCGCTGCTGCAAAAAGCCCATACGCTCGATGCGCTCTGCGTTAATTACGAGCAGGCGTTCGAAATGGGAACATCGGCGGGCGGCCGCGCGCTGGGCTTGCCTGTGGGAGAAATTGCGCCCGGCTGTTACGCGGATTTCTTCGGGGTCGATCTGGGGGATCTGTCCATGCAGCCCCTGAGCGCATCCATGGAGCAGCTTCTGCCGAATATCGTTTATTCCATGCAGCCCTCCGCCATTCAAAATGTCGTGGTTAACGGGCGGCAGGTTTACAGCAGCGGCGATTTTCTCACGATCAAAAAATCGCGGGTTCTGCTGAAAATCAAGGACACGATGGAGCACCTGCAAAGCGCCTGACCGGAGCAATCATCCATATTTTTAACAAATACAAAACGGAGTGCTCCTCCCCCGCCCGCGGCGGAGAGAAAGCAGGTGGCACTCCGTATCAAAGGAGGAAGCTATGAAACTGACAGCACAAGAGCAAGCCATGCTCGACGGAGAATACGGAACCGGAGTTCAGCTGGCCATGAAGGTGCAGGTTGCGGTGGGCGAAAGCTACGACGCACCTTACATGGTACCCATTACCCGGGCCCACGTGGCACTGAGCAATCAGGAGGCCGACCTGTGGTTTGTGGAAAAGCTCGTCAACGGCGGCGCCGTCTGCCGGGTGCGCCCCACGGTAAACCCCAGCTTCAACTGGGAGCAGTTCAAAGAGTTTACCATGCTTGAGGCGGAGGATGAGGAAATCGTCCGGCGCACGCACGAGGCCTACAAAAAAATCGGCGCGATCATGACCTACAACTGTACCCCCTACCTGGAAAAGAACGTTCCCCGCTTCGGGGAGATCACCGCGTTTTCGGAATCCAGCGCCACGCCGTTTGTGAATTCGGTGTACGGCGCCCGAAGCAACCGGGAGGCCGCCGTCAGCGCCCTGTGCGCCGCCGTGACCGGCGTGGTGCCGTATTACGGCTATCTGCTGGACGAAAACCGCAGGGGCCAGATTCTGGTGGAAGTGGAAGCGGAAATGAAATCCGATTTTGATTACCAGCTGCTGGGGTACTGCACCCCGAAAAAGACCGGCTTCAAGCTTCCCGTGTTCAGCGGCCTGAAAAATCCCGGAAAAGAAGCGCTGATGAACCTGGGGGCGCAGCTCAATACCGGCGGGAACGTGGCGATGTATCATATTCTCGGCTTTACGCCGGAGGCCCAAACCATGGAGGCGGCTTTTCAGGGCGGAGAGCCGGAAGCGGTGGTCAAAATCACGCAGGAGGATCTGGACATCATGCGCAGCGAGCTGACGGATCCCTACGGCAAAATTGATTTCGCGCTCTTCGGGTGTCCTCACCTGACGATCGACCAGATCGCGACAGTCGCCGGGATGGTACAGGGGAAGCGTCTGGCGGTGCCGCTGTTTATCATGACCTCTTCCCTGTCCTGTGTGCTGGCGGAAAAGATGGATTACATGCGGATCATACGGGAGGCCGGGGGCTGGATCGTGTCTGACACGTGCATGGATCAGCCCTGCTGGAAGTTCCTGTATGGCAAAAAAGGGGTTACTGATTCCCCAAAATGTGCTTACTACACGCGCCGCCGCCAGATGCAGTTCGTGGTGACCGAACTGGAAAATGCCGTAACGGCTGCTTTGGAAGGAGAGATTACCCTATGAGCAAGACATTTCACTGTCATAAGATTTCGGAGGGTCAGGCCAAGGGCGAGGTATTGATCTCTGCCGACGACTTTTGCTTTTATCTGGTGGACCCTCAAACCGGCGTGGTGATCGAGAAGAATCACTCCCTGTACGGGCAGAGCATTTCCGGGAAGATTCTGCTGTTCCCCAACGGAAAGGGCAGCTCCGTGGTACAGACGGACGGCATGTTCCAATTAAAGATGAAGGGTACCGAGCCCAAGGCACTGGTGATCCAGAATCCGGACACCACCCTGGTGGCAAGTGCGATTTTAATGGAAATGCCAATGGTGGACCGGCTGGAGCCCGAGTTTTACCAAACCGTTCAAAACGGTGATCTGGCGGAGCTGGACGCCACAAACGGGGTACTGACGCTGCACGCCAGGGAGGAAAATCAATGAAGCCTCTGTTCTGGTTTATCGATGAGGAATGGAAGGATTACGACATAGAAACCGCCGTTCTGCGGGAGCAGTACCCCGACTGCGAGCTGAAATTTTCCAATTACGATTACGAACGCGATCTGGAGGAATTCGGGTACCGCGCAGACGCAATCATCGCGCAGGTGTACGCGCAGATTCCCGCTTCCACCATACAGCGCCTGCAAAACTGCAAAGGGATTGCCGTACTCGGCGGCGGCTACGACCGTATCGATACCGCAGCGGCCCGTGAAAAAGGAATTGGTGTCGCCAACGTGCAGGGCTACTGCGCGGAGGATCTGGCGGATTATGTTCTGGCGGCTGTCTTCCATTTTTACAAGGGACTGACCAAATACCAAAGCAGACTGCAAAACGGAGCATGGGGCGCGCAGGCGGTGGAACGCCTGCCGAAACGGATTTCACAATCTACGCTGCTCATCGTCGGGTGCGGGCGGATCGGCCTCACCGTCGCAAAGCGCTGTCAAAGCCTTGGAATGAAAATCATCGGCTACGACCCCGACCGCGACGCCGCCTTTTTGAACGAGAAGGGTGTGGAAAAGGTTTCTTTGGAAGAAGGGCTCCGTTTGGCCGATTACGTCAGCGTCAATGTGCGGCTGGACGAAAGCACCACCGGCCTTTTGGGAGAGCGGGAGTTTTCCCTCATGAAAAAAGGTGCGTATTTCGTCAACACAGCCCGCGGCGCTGTTCTGAAAGAGGATGAGCTGATCCGCGCACTGGAAACCGGCGTGATCGCCGGCGCAGTGCTGGACGTTATCACACACGAGCCGCCCCGGGAGCACGAACCAATTTTCAGCGCCCCGAACTGCATTGTCACACCACACGTTTCGTACATTTCGCAGGAATCCTTTGAGGAACTGCGCGGCCGCGCGGCCTGGAACGCCATCAAAATGCTGCGCGGGGAACAACCGGCAGACCTGGTAAACTGAATTCTTTGCCTTTATGAGGGGCTTGCTCTTTCATAAAATACAGCTTCGCTGAAAACGGCCTGTGGCTTCCTCTCCGTCTGCGGCAAAAGAAGCCGATGCCCTTCAAACAGGCACTTTCAAGTGAATGCACAACACATGCGGAAAATGAATTGAGACAGGATGAAGGAGAATCTACTATGAGAAAAACATCTGCAAAAATCATTTCTCTGGCTCTGGCCGCCGCCATGAGCACCTCGCTGCTGGCCGGCTGTTCCGGCAGCAGCGAAAGCAAGGCCTCGGCGGAAAGCGGCGCCGCCTCGCAGAGCGCGGCATCCGGCAGTACATCCGGCGGCGTTTACGACGGTACCGTCACGCTGGCGCATTCCAGCTGGATCGGCTTCTACCCGCTTGATCTGGCTGTGGAAAAGGGCTTCTTTAAGGATCACGGCGCAGACGTGAAGGTAGAAATCATCGAAAGCAAATCCGACAGCAAAAGCGCCTTGGCCGCCGGGAAAATTCAGGGCATCGCCACCTCGCTGGACACCAACATCATGAGCGCCGCCAGCGGGATTGACCTGCAGGTGGTTCTGGCGCTCGATACCTCCTCCGGCGGCGATGGTCTGGTTGCGAAGAACGAATTTAAATCCTTTGAGGATTTAAAGGGCAAAACCATCGCGCTTGACACGACCGGCGGCGCAAGCTTCTTCTGGTTCAACTACCTGCTCAAGGAAAAGAACCTGTCCATGAGCGACTTTGACGTGCAGTCCATGGGCTCTGGCGACGCGGGCGCCGCGTTTGCCGCCGGCAAGGTGGACGCCGCCATGACCTGGCAGCCCTGGCTCGACAACGCGAAGAAAACCACCTTCGGCCAGGTACTGCTCTCCAGCAGCGAATACCCCGGCGTTATTGTGGATGCGCTCGGCCTGAGTACCGATTTTATCCAGAAATACCCCGAGACAACGCAGGCCATTATCGACGGCTGGAACGACGCCATCGATTACATGAAGAGCAACCCGGACGACGCGTATAAAATCATGAGCGTACCCGCGGGCATGGAGCCGGACGCTCTGAAAGCCGCCTGTGAAACCGAAGTTCAGTTCTACGGCAAGGACGGCAACAAGACCTATTTCGGAACCGCGGAAAGCAAGGGCGACATTTACAAGATCTCTGAATTTGCCGCACAGCTTTGGGTCGACACCAAAATGGTAAGCAACAAAGCGGATATTGACAAGGTGCTGAATTCCACTTTTGTCAACGCCGCCAAATAATCAGCAAGACGATCTGAATAAAACCCATTCTTCTCTGGGGAGAGCGTTCTTGCTCTCTCCAAGAGATCTTGTTATTTAGAGCGACGTGTGCCGCAGAGAATGGCAGACGGCGCCCTGACGAAAGGAGCTCGTGCTATGGCAGAAAAAACGACGGCGGTTCCCTCCGCAGCCCTGGCCGCAAAATCCGCAAAACGAGAAACGGGGAACAAATCGATGTATGGAGATAAAATAACCGCAGCCTTTCAGCCAAAAGGCAAAATCAAACAAAATACCGCCATGATTCTCGGCATCGTGGCCTTTCTTCTCATTTTAATTTTATGGAGCGGCCTGAGCTACGGAAAAATGGTCGATCCGCTCTTCTTACCCACCCCTACCGCCACCCTTCAGGCAAGCTTGCAGCTGTTCAGCAGCGGCTTCTGGACGGACATCGGCATGACGGTGTTCCGCGTGATGACCGGATTTGTCATCGCGGCAGTTGTGGCGATCCCGCTGGGGGTGCTCATTGGAACCTACGCGCCGATCTCGGCCTTTTTTGAGCCGGTATTCTCGTTCGTGCGCTACATGCCGGCCTCGGCCTTCATCCCCCTGTTCATCTTCTGGATCGGCATCGGTGAAAGCGAGAAGGTTGCCATCATCATTCTGGGCAGTCTGCCGCAGCTGGTTCTGATGACCGCAACCAACATCCGCAACGTACATTCCTCGCTGATCGAGGTTTCGTACACACTCGGCACCAACCGCAAAAACGTGCTGTGGAAGGTCATCCTCCCCAAAGCGATGCCCGATATCACCGATACGCTGCGCATCGTGCTCGGCTGGGCCTGGACGTATGTGATCGTGGCCGAAATGGTGGGCGCGTCCTCCGGCATCGGCTTTAAGATCCTGCAGGCGCAGCGCACCGTAGACGTGGGAAAAATCTTTGTGGGGATTCTGATTCTGGGCCTGATCGGCCTGATCATCGATAACCTGCTGCTGTTCCTGAACAAAAAGCTGTACCCGTGGAACGAATGACAGAAAGAGAGGGATTTATTATGCAGACAGCGGCAACCGTAACGGAAGTAACCGCCAAACGCCCGCATCAGGGGCTTGAAATCAAGAACGTCTCAAAGCTGTTCCAGAGCGTGAACGGCCCGGTAAAGGCCCTGGACGGCATTCACCTTCACGTGCGCTCCAAGGAATTTTTAACCCTGCTGGGAACCTCGGGCTGCGGAAAATCCACACTGCTGCGCATCATCGGCGGGCTGGAAACCGCCAGCAGCGGCACCATCAGCTACAAACAGCAGGAGCTTCGGGGCGCGGGCCCAGACAGAGGCATGGTGTTCCAGAACTACACCCTCTTTCCCTGGCTGACCGTTCTGGAAAACATCGAGTTCGGATTAAAGCAGAAAAACGTGCCCGCAAAGGAACGCCGCGAAATCGCAGAAAAATACGTGGATCTGGTCGCGCTGCGCGGCTTTGAATCGCTGTACCCCAAATCGCTTTCCGGCGGTATGAAGCAGAGGGTGGCCATTGCCAGAGCGCTGGCCAATGACCCCGACATTCTGCTGCTGGACGAACCGTTCGGCGCGCTGGATATGCAGACCCGCGAGCTGATGCAGGAGCTGCTGCTGAGTGTATGGCAGAAGTCCCCTAAAACGATCATTATGGTCACACACGATATCGACGAGGCGATCCTTTTGGCAGACCGCGTGGTGGTCATGTCCGCAAGGCCCGGCCGGGTCAGAGAGATCATCGACGTGGGGCTTGAGCGCCCCCGCGATCACCACACCCGCATGACGCAGGAGTTTTTGCAGTATAAGGAGCGTGCCTCCGAGCTGATCCGCGAAGAAAGCCTGCGCCTGATGAACGCGATCTGATCCATTCAGAAAAGAGGTGCCGTTTTGATTCAGTTGATTCCGCGTGCCCGGCAAAAGACGACGAAGTGGTCGGGAGGGGAAACCTCTGAGCTATTTATTTATCCGCCGCAGGCTTCTTTAACGGCGCAGGATTTTCTCTTTCGGATCAGCACCGCCTCTGTTGCCTGCGGCGCCAGTGATTTTACCCTGTTCCCGCAAAAGCAGCGAATCCTGCTTTTGTTGGAGGGGGACATCACGCTGACCTTCCGCGGGGGAGAAAGCATCCGTTTGACGCCAATGCAGAGCGCCGCATTTTCCGGCACATGGCATACCCTCAGCCGGGGAACCGGCGTAAATTTCAATCTGATTTTTTCCCCATCTGCCAAAGGATTTCTCAAAGCGATAAAGCTCCGCCCCGAAAAGGCGTGGCAGTTTTCGCCGCAAAGCCGCTTTACCGGGCTGTATTTCCCATCTGGTTCGGCGCACGTAATGGCCGAGGATTCCAGCTATTCCATAGAAAAAAATGATTTCTTGTTGATTTCCAATCCCGCAGAAGGTATGATAATTCATGTAGATACGCTCTGCGAGCAGTATCTGATCATGACGGGAGTGGAGCTTGATGACAAATAGAAGGGCAGCTTTGCAAAAAGCGGCAGAGACGGAACCGATTCAATTTTTAATTACCAAGCTGTCTGCCGCGGCAAAGGAGTCTGCCACCTACGAAAAACTGGCTTATTATATAGAAAAGAATTATATGCGCGTTATTTTCATGACCGCCGTAGACGTGGCGCTGGAAGCCAAGGTGAGCCAGGGCAGCGTTTCGCGTTTTTGCATGGCGCTCGGTTATAACGGCTATAATGAGTTTCAGCGCGAGCTGCAAAAAAGCGTCGGCGAAAAAATGACCGGGCCCCAACGACTGAATTATGTATCAAAGGATCGGCAGAGTGCGGTCGGCGACATTCTGTCGAGCGAAGTGAATAATTTAGTGGAGCTGGAAGCCTCCATAGGCGGGCCCGCGTATGAAGCTCTGGTGGATATGGTGGCAAACGCGCGGGACCTGATTCTGCTGTCGTCCAGAATGTCCGCCACCCTGCTGCCCTATATGCAATATATTCTGAACAAGCTGCGCAACAATGTCTATACGGTAACGCCGGAAACCCCGGCATGGAACACGCTGGAATACCGCGACCCCAAGGACACGGGGATCGTTCTGCCGATTTTCCCCCGCTATCCGGATGCTTTGCTGAAAAAAGCGCGGGAGCTCAAAGACAGCGGCTTTCGGATCATTGCCGTTACGGACAGCCAGCTCTCCCCCATCTGCCAAATCGCAGACGCCACCAATGTGGTTCCCATCACCGTAGCTTCGCTGTTCGACATTTACAGCACCCCCATGGTTTTTATGAACCTTGTCTTTCGGGACGCGGCCAAAAAGATTCCCGATGTAAACGCGCGGCTGGAGCAGATCGAACTGCAGGAAAAAAGCTCCGGTGTTTATCATATCTCTGGCCGCTGAATATCTATCAGACTATTCCGGGCATGACGGTCGTCAGACTGTCATGCCCTTCTTATTGGAAGAACGCTTCTGTTTATTCTGGCCTGACTGCCGAGCTGGAGGGCTATCTGGCCAGATTTTCGCAGAAAGATGGATCGTCTGAACTGCGGCCGTTTATTTTCCTGTGAATTTTCAGCCATTCTATGGTAAAATACCATTATCAATACGGAGCAAATGAAAAAGCAGGAAGAGGGAAATGTATGGATATGATCGCGGAGCTGTCGAAGGAATTCCGCCTGAACCAGCAGCATGTGGGAAATATGATTGCACTGATAGACGACGGGAACACCATCCCGTTTATTGCGCGGTACCGCAAAGAAATGACCGGCTCCTGCGACGACCAGGTTCTGCGCGAGCTGTCGGACCGCCTGCAATACCTGCGGAACCTGGAAAAGCGCAAGGAAGAAATTCTGGAGAGCATTGCGGCGCAGGGCAAAATGACCGATGCGCTTTCTCTCTCCGTTCAAAACGCGAAAACACTCGCGGAAGCGGAGGACCTGTACCGCCCCTACCGCCCTAAGCGCCGTACCCGAGCCACCATCGCGCAGGAAAAAGGCCTGCGTCCGCTGGCAGACCTGATCATGGCGCAAACACAGCGCGGCACCACGCTGGAAAAGCTCGCCGTCCCCTATGTCAACGCACAAAAAGGTGTGGAGTCCTGGGAGGATGCGGTTCAGGGAGCGCAGGATATTCTGGCCGAGGAGATCTCAGACGATGCAGAGATGCGGAAAAAGCTGCGCCAGATCATACGAAGAGACGGGCTTGTGGTATCTCGTACCGTTCGGGAAAACCCTGTTTACGAAATGTACGCCGAGTATTCGGAGCCGATCAGCAAAATACCGAGCCACCGGATTCTGGCAATCGACCGCGGAGAAAAGGAAGAATGTCTGAAAGTCAAACTGGAGCTGAACGATGCGCCCGCACTCGCGGCTTTGTGCGACCGGTTTGTAAAACCCGGCAGCGTCACCTCTGCCTGCGTAAAGGAGGCCGTGGAGGATTCCTGGAAGCGCCTGATCTTCCCCTCCCTTGAGCGGGAAATCCGGAACGAATTGACGCAGCGGGCAGCCAAGCAGGCTATCTCGATGTTTGCACTGAATTTAAAGCCTCTTCTGCTCCAGCCCCCGGTGAAGGACAAGGTGATCATGGGCTTTGACCCCGCCTACCGCACGGGCTGCAAAATCGCGGTGGTGGATGCAACCGGCAAGGTACTGGATACCACTGTGGTATACCCCACCCCTCCCCATAAAAAGACGGAAGAGGCCAAAAAGGAGCTGAAACGCCTGATTGAAAAGCACGGGGTCACCGTTATTTCGATCGGGAACGGCACCGCCTCCAAGGAATCCGAAATCTTTGTGGCAGAGCTGCTCCGCGAGCTGGAAGCGCCGGTCAGCTATATGGTCGTCAGTGAGGCCGGGGCCTCGGTGTATTCAGCGTCAAAGCTGGCCGCCGCGGAATTCCCCGAGTTCGACGTTTCCCTGCGCAGCGCGGTGTCTATCGCACGCAGGCTGCAGGACCCTTTGGCAGAGCTGGTGAAAATCGACCCCAAAGCCATCGGGATCGGCCAATACCAGCACGACATGCCGCCCGCTGAGCTGGACAGCGCCCTAGAGGGCGTGGTGGAAAACTGCGTCAACAGCGTGGGCGTCGATTTGAATACGGCGTCCGTCTCGCTTTTGACTCACATTTCGGGCTTGAATGAAACGGTTGCGAAAAATGTGGTTGCCTACCGGGATGACAACGGCCCGTTCCAGAACCGCAGCCAGCTGAAAAAGGTGGCGCGGCTTGGGCCGAAGGCCTACGAGCAGTGCGCGGGCTTTCTGCGGATTCCGCGGGGAAAGAACATTTTAGACAATACCTCTGTTCACCCGGAATCGTACGACGCCGTTACAAAGCTCTTGGAACTGCTCGGGATGAAGCCCTCCGACCTGACGATGCAGGGAGTGGGTACGGTGTCGCAGCAGATTGAGAAGATCGGCTGGAAGAAAGCCGCCGAAGCTTGCGGAGTCGGCATTCCCACGCTTACCGACATCATCGCCGAGCTGCAAAAGCCGGGGCGCGATATTCGCGACGAGCTCCCGCCGCCGCTGCTGCGAACGGATATCATGAGTCTGTCTGACCTGAAAGCCGGGATGGAACTGACCGGCACGGTGAGAAATGTGACTGATTTCGGCGCGTTTATAGATATCGGCGTGCATCAGGATGGGCTGGTACACATCTCGCAGATGTCGGATCACTTTATCAAACACCCGTCCGATCTGGTGAAGGTCGGTGACGTTGTAACGGTTACGGTGCTCGGTGTGGAGGAAGCGAAAAATCGCATCTCGCTGACAATGAAGCGCACGGAAGCGCAAAAAGCGAAAGCGTAAGTTTTGTTTTATCATACGTTTGCTGAAAAAAATGCCATCCCAAGTAAGGTGCAGCGCCGTAAATCAAAAGGAATAGATTAGCTTGAAATACAGCTAATCTATTTTTTTATTTTATTTTAAATGGGGGTTACAAATCATTTTTAATGGACTTATCCTTAATTTCAAGGATATCCTCTTTCACTGAAAGGAGAAAATGAATTGTATGAATCAGAAAAACTGGAAAGAGCTTGAAGAGGCGATCAATAGTGATTATGACAATATTACCGGCGTAGTGATTCTGAAAAACGGTGAAGCGGTATACGAGAACTACTTTCGCGAATATACCTCCGATAATGCCCTTCATGTGTTTTCGGTGACAAAGAGTGTTCTTTCTGCTTTGATCGGTATCGCCATTGATCAAGGCTATATTGACGATGCTGACCAGAAGGTATTGGACTTTTTCCCGGATTACACTGTGAAGGCAGGGGAAAAAACGATACAACGCATTACCATTCAGCATTTGCTTACTATGACAGCTCCTTATAAATATCAGACGGAACCATACGAAATGTTCTTCACCAGCCAGAATCCGATTCAAGATGCGCTCGATCTATTGGGCGGGGAGAAAGCGATCGGTGAATTCAATTATTCTGCCATCGGAGGAACCCACATTCTATCGGGGATTCTTGTAAAAGCAACGGGCCAGCCGATCCTTGATTTTGCTACGAAAAATTTATTCTCACCACTTGGAATCCGTGTTCCGCACAATGTGGTGCTGCGTAATAAAGAAGAGCATTTCGCCGTTATGAACGATAAAAACACCAGTGGCTGGGTGGTTGACCCGCAAGGGATCAACACGGCAGGCTGGGGCCTTTTTCTGACACCTGAGGACATGGCAAAAATAGGCCAACTGTATTTAAACGGCGGAATGTGGGACCAGAAGCAAATCGTACCGGCTGAGTGGATAACAGAGAGCACCAGGGAACATAGCCGATGCGCCCAATGGGGCAATCTGCCCTATGGCTACCTTTGGTGGATTATTGATGATAAAGAACACACCTATGCTGCTATGGGCGATGGTGGAAATGTGATTTACGTCAATGCTGAGAAAAAAATGGTGGTTTCGATCGCCTCTACCTTTATACCGGATGCTAAGGACCGGATAGAACTGATAAAAAAGGATATCGAGCCGATGTTTGAGGACTGTGAATCATAACACCAGACCAATTCTTTTTGAAATATGCAGACCAATTAAAATCGCATGGCCGGCAAACCGAAATACGGTTGCCGGCCATGCGATTGATTCTATTTGATTTATTTTGAGGAGGCTTTTTCAGGCTTTCACATCCCGTGAAAGCGTATGGAGCAACGATGGGCTCCAAATTTTATGGCAAAGAAAAGAATGAGCGATTCGGCTCATGTTACGGGGGATAACTCTGTGCTGAGCACCTCTTCCCGCCATGGGATGGAGGGAATCGCCCCCTTGCGGGAAACCGCCAGAGAGGATGCGATGGACGCAAGCCGCAGGCATTCCTGCGGGGAATCGCCCCTTGCAACCCCGGAGAAGAAATAACCGGTAAAGGTATCCCCCGCCGCTGTGGTATCCACCACGGGAACGTCGTAAATACCGTGGTGAAAGCGCTGCCGGCCGGCCTGGTAGATCACCCCGTCTTTTCCAAGAGTCAGTACAGTGTGAACCTGCGGGTAGCGCTTTTGAATCTGTTCCAGTATGGCATCGGGCTCACGCTCGCCTGTGATCTGGCTTCCCTCAACCTCGTTCATCATCAGCCAGTGTACCTTGTGAAGATCACATTGCTGCACTGCATCGTCGTACGGGGAAGGGTTCAGCGCGATTTTCATCTGCCGCTGTGCCGCGCGCTCGATGAGATAATTAAGCAGGTTGATCTCATTTTGAAGAAGCAGCAGATCGCCCGCTCCAAAATGAGAGAGCACTTCGTCGACATACGCTTTCTCATTCTTTCGGTTGGCCCCGCCGAACAGAACGATGCTGTTCTGCCCTTTGGCGCTCACCTGAATGATCGCGTTGCCGCTGCGCTCCCCCACAGTACGGATCAGGGAGAAATCCACGTGATTTTCCTCGCAGGTTTTGCGGAGCATTCCGCCGTCTTCCCCCAGCATTCCCGCGTGGAACACCGCAGCGCCGCCCCGGGCCAGCGCGACCGACTGGTTCAGCCCTTTCCCGCCAGGGTAGACATTCAGCTGCGTGGAGGAGATCGTTTCGCCAGGGGCAACGATGTGATCCACAGAATAGACAAAATCAATATTGAGCGAACCGAAGTTCAGGATTTTCATTCGGTTTCCTCCTTCCTTTCCGGCAAAGCACTGTTTTATCGTCGATTCACTTTAGAATGGGCCGATACAACTACGACGGTTTCTTCCCCACCGCAGGCGGGGAAGAAACCGATGATTGTTTTAAAGCGCGTGCTACTGTGCGGCGTTCCTTTCTTTCCGTTTCACTTCCTAAAAAGACGCAGCAGGTAAGCCAGCCCTTATACCTCTACCAGCAGCTCCATCAGCGGGGCGTGCTGCTGCGCGCCGTATACGTCCCTGTCGAAGCTGGTACCGGACGAAATCCGGCGGGCAAATGTGATTTTGAACCCGAGTGCGGGGTCAAAGAACACGATGTTGGTAATCAAATCTTCGGGAATGTGATACAGCTCTGCCACCAACGCACGGTTGATGATACCGCTTTCTTTGATCTTCCGGTAGATTTGCTCGTCGTCAAACAGGCAATCCAGCGTGATTTCGAAAGGCCCGCTGTTTTTGGAGCGCAGCACCTTCGCGCATTCATACAGCCGCTTTTTCATCGTGCGCCGCCCCCTTTCCATTCTTCCACGGGGAACATCTCTTCCCCGTCCCGCACATCCATCAGGTGGTACAGAGAAAATTCGTATACCCTGCCGAAAGGCACGTCGCTCGGGGCAAACGGAAACGCCAGATTCCCCGCTGTCGATTTACGGCCTTCGTACCCGTAATGCAGGAACGTGGAGCGAACCGAGGAGCAGACGGTGTCGGCCAGCTCCTGCGTTTTGGCGATCACCTCAAACACTACGCCCACCTCATGCGGAAGATCTCGACAGGGCTCCATCTCGCCCATCACGCCGTTGATGCCATAATTGATAAAGTTGATCTTGTAATCCTTTTCGTCCACATCGCTGTAATAGTCGCGCACCTGTGCTTTTACTTTATCCTGCACCTCTTCCAGCTGGCCGATCAAAAGCGGGTCGCGGATACCAGCCACGACAAAGGTGCGGAACGCTACCGGCATGGCTCCCTCCAGCTTGATGCGGTAAGGATCGGTTCTTTCGATCCGGCTGCCGGTGACAAAAACGCTTCGCCCGTCCTCGAGCTCGGTAAAGGTGCAGTGCTCCAGATTCAGCACAATGCCGGGGCCGTGCAGAAGGTAGGGATGATCCTTCTCATAAAAGGTATGGGCCGCAACCGACGTTTTTGTGCAGACCCGGTCTTTGGAAAGCGGAGTCACGATAAAACCGTCCTCTCGGATAATGCCAAGCATGCAGTCCTTGGTGGTACCGGGCTGCGCACACAGCGCCGCGCATTCCAGAATTTTGCCCGCGTGGTAGCCATAGGCCATATCAAACCCATGGAACACGGCCACAGCAGCAAAGGGTGAAGGGTCGTAGGCACGGCCGCAGACGATGATGTCCGCTCCCTGTTCCAGCGCCCGCACAATCGGCTCATGGCCCATCTGCGCCACGATCCCCGTTGTTTTCTCAATGCGCTCCGGGGTGAGCTCGCCCACGGTCAGGCCAAGCGGGTCGATTTTCCCCTCGCTCAGGCGCTGCTTGACGATCTCTTTCTCTATATCGGCCCAAATGACGGTAAGCTTCAGATGCTGGAGCCCGTGTTCCTTCAAAATTTCCTCAATGATCGAAAGCGTCCACTCCACGTGTACGCGGCCCCCCGCTCCACCGGCCGAACCGATCACAACCGGAATCTTCGCCTTGGCGCCGTTTGTGATCATGATCTCCAAATCCTTTTTGCAGGCGCGGCGGCTGACGATCGCCACCCCCGCCCCAAGCTTGTGGGGGCCGGCGTCCGTGCTGCCCGCATCTACCACAATCGCGTCGGGATTCATTGCCATCCCGTTCAGAAAAGAGCTTTCCGGGAATCCATACCCCAGGATTCCACATGGGGAAAGCAGCCTGAGCTCTTTCATGTTTATTCCTCCTTTACGGTGAAATCTCCAAAGGCGGTGCGGCCGATGCTCAGCGAACCGCAGCCGAACATGCCGTATTGGTAAGAGTCGTCTTTGGCGGAAAGCATTTCTTTCCCGTTGACCAAGAGGGTAATTGTATCCCCAACGGCTTTCAGCGAAAGCTCATAAGCCTGCTCCTGTTCCCACTCGAACGCGGCGCTGCTGAGCTCGCGGTAGCCGAAATCATTTTTGTACAGCTTCACGGTTCCGTCCGCGGCAAGACCCCCGGCATAGCCGCGCATCGCGCCCTGCGCGCGAATGGTAAGCAGGTGGCTGTCGCCATTGAGCGGCGTGACCGGGGTCGTGACGGTGTAATCCGCCGCGTAGTAATTGCCCGCATAGGCAAAGGCTGGTTCACAGCGCATCAGGAACAGCTGACTGCCATCCAAATCCCACGCGCCGTGGTCGAACGAGAAGGGCGTCACGCAGCCGAACTCCGTTTTCTGCTTTGCAAGGGCAACGCGGTACTCGCTCTTCCCGGTGATCGAGAAATCATCCAGATACAGCATGCCGAGCGTTTTGGATTTTGCCGGGGAGTAGCCCTCAATCACGATACCGGCCTCATCCACCATGTCCCCGTCGGTGTCCGGAATCTGGAAGGAGACATCCAGCCATTTGCCCTGCTGAAGCTTGATGTAGCCCTGCAGATGATCCTTTTTGTCGCTGGTGGTACGCACATAGGGCGCGATGCCGATGGTCTCCCAGCCGTTCCACTGGTCCAGATACAGCTTCATGGAAACGGTCTGGCCGGGGTAGGCAGTCGGCGTAAAGACGGGGCTGTACCTCTCATCTGAAAAATCGTCGCGGCGGTAGAACGGTTTATAAAACAGCTTGCACTGATGGCCGCGCTCCATGCGGTCTACCAGAACTTTCAAAGAGCCGGTGCCGCTGGCCGCCTGCTCGGTGGAATGCCAGGTGCGGCAGAAGAATGGGTCGGACACGCGCATATTGTGCGTGGAGCCGGGCAGCTCAAAATCGAAATGAACCTCGCCCAGACGATAGGAATCGCTGATTTCGGCGGGCATCTCTTCCCCCGCAATGCGGTAGCCCAAAGCAGCGACCTCTTTGCAGTAGGTGGGGACATCCAGAATATTGAGGTAACCGGAAATACCGGAAAGCACAAGACCGTCATTGATCGGGCCGCGGTAGCGCTCCGGCAGCCCATCGATGCCGCATGCCACACCCAGCACAGTGCCGACGTTCCCGGCGTTGCAGTCGGTATCCCACCCGCACATGGTGGCGATCTCCACCGTGCGCGCAAAGTCGCCCTGTCCGTATGCCATCGCAAGAATGCACACACCGGCATTCGGAATAATATGGCATACTCCGCCGTATTTGTTGTAGCCCCAGTCGTCTACCAGCATCTGGTGGCAGGCACGCCAGTCGTCCGGATGCGCCGCGTGGAAACTGAGCACCGCGTCGGCTACCTTCCGGTAGAGGGAGTCCTCCGGGATTTCCGCAAATCCGGCGTTCATGATCTCGTTGATGTCGCTGGTCTCAAACGCCTTTGCGATCGCGGCGCAGAAGAAGCGCGCTCCGTAAACGCCCTCGCCGTCGTGAGAAACGCTGGCGGCCGCCGCGCCGTATTCCGCCGCGCGGTGCGGCTCGCAGGGATTGACCAGCCCCCACGTATCGATGAAAATCTGTCCGCCGATCTGCTCGGCAATCGTTTTGCCGTTCTGCTGGATCGAGCCGGAACGCGGAGCGGGGATGCCCGCTTTCAGATTCAGGTACGCAGTGTGCTCGGTGCTGCGGCCATAGCCGCCCCACCAGAACATGCCCACGCCCTCGCGCGCATAATTGAGCCAGGCCCGCGCCACATCCTGCGGCTCAAGCGGACGGTCAGACGCGTCATCGTACAGCGCTCTTAAAAAATAAACAGGGCCGTTTACATCGTCGTCGGCCGCAAAGTTTTTGAAGTCCTTTACATAGTCCGTAATTTCACCATATGTATTTCGGATGCGATCGTAGGTCCAAATGGTCGGTTCCACTGGCGCGCCGAGCCGAATGCCGATGTTCATTCCTAAAAAGCCGGAATAAACCTTTTCGAGATAATCCTTGATCATTTTTTAGCCTCCCAATCGTTTCACTTATTGATAGCAATGCCGCTTCAAAAGCCGTTGTTTTTACGTAAACTCCTTTGCAAAGCGGACACACTTTAAGAAACCGGTTACTCAGTATTATACTCATTCTTTTGTTGCTTTTCAAGAGGCGTTATCCATAAAAATACGATAATTCTATGGTTATTGTCCTTAAAATTCTGTGGGAATCGGGAATAAAAAAGAAACCGCTTGCTTTTTGTTTCTCAATTTGTTTATAATAGGACAAAAGAAGTGCAGGCGCAAAGATTTGAGCCGCCTGATATGGCCGTTTGGAGGGAAAAGCATGCAAAAGTACAGTATTGCAGATATTGCAGCGATTTGCGGAGTTTCGAAAGCGACTGTTTCCCGTGTGATCAATAATAAAGCCACCGGCGTGGGTGAAGAAACCAAAAAGCGGGTGCTTACCACCATAAAAGAGCTGAATTACCGCCCCAATACCCTGGCCCGCAGCGTAGCGACCTCCTGCTCAGGCGTGATCGGGGTTGTGGTTCCGGATATTCTGAATCATTTTTTCCCCGCCCAGGTGCGCGGGATCAGCGACGTACTGGACAAGAACGGATATTCCATGTATCTTGGCAATTCGGATTTTGACCCGGAAAAAGAGAAGCATCATTTATTATCAATGGTTGACCGCCGGGTGGACGGCATCATCCTTTGCTCCGGCGTGTCGAACGACACGTTTTTGGCGCAGTTTTCCAAATACAATATTCCCCTTGTGCTGATGGGGCGCAATTTTGACCACCACGTATGCGATGCCAGCATCGCCAGCGACAGCGAATACGGCGCCGCGCAGGCCATGCGCCAGCTGCTATCCACCGGGAACCGCCGCATTTTATATATGGACGGCAACGCAGGCGTTTCCGGCGCTGTTCAGCGGCACCGGGCCTATGAGCAGGTGCTGAAAGAAGCCGGGATTCCAATTGATGAGCAGCTCGTTCATTTCGGGGAATTTTCCGCACATTTCGGCCAGGAAACCGTGACCCGACTGCTGCGGGAAGGGCTTGATTTTACCGCCGTTTTCTCCGGCAGCGATATGATCGCCATCGGCGCGCTGAAGGCACTGAAGGAAGCCGGCAGGCATGTGCCGAGCGAAATCGAGGTAATCGGTTTCGACGGAATCGAAATCTCTGAAACATACGATCCGGCGCTTTCCACCGTGCTGAAACCCAGGCGGGAAGCGGCCGAGCAGGCCGCCACCATGCTGGTTTCGATTATCAATGGTACCATCGGGAGCATGCGGCACATGACCATTCAGCCTACTTTAGTTCTTCGGGAAACAACCAGAAAGTAACCGGTTCCTAATAAAACGACTTTTT
This sequence comes from Faecalispora jeddahensis, assembly GCF_000577335.1. GTDB lineage: Bacteria > Bacillota > Clostridia > Oscillospirales > Acutalibacteraceae > Faecalispora > Faecalispora jeddahensis. Next base: position 69,079 of record NZ_CBYL010000005.1, read on the forward strand.
ACAGCGGATCAAATATCAATTTATTGACGTATTTTTGTGCGTTAATGTAAATTGTATATTAAATCCGCTGTATTTTTGTGCAATAAAATGATTGCGTGTGTAAAACAAACCTTGTATAATGAAATCCATCAGATAAACCGGTTTCTTAAACTGCTTTTACATATCATTCTTCCCTTTTGCTTCAATGATCGATACGGATCTGCGACAAAAGAAACGCACGGTTCTCTTTCCCTGTTTTTACGAAAAGATCAGGTCTTGTTTGTAAATTCAAAGATGCCGGATATTTTGAGAAAAAATGAGGCAAGGCGGCACCGCAGGAATCCCCAAAGGGCACGTGTATGGATTGGTTCCGGGGATTTTTAACGCAGCCGCGGCCTGTTTACCCAAAATGAATCATTGCAATGATTTTACAAGCGCCCCTGGTATGATGTCTGCGATTGATGGTTAAAGGAGGTTCCCCTTATGAACGACCGACAACTGTCGGTGTCTCGCCGTGATCGATGGAAAGCGGCCTTAAAACAGATGCGCACCGACAAAATCCTGTATGTGCTGATCGCGCCCACTATCCTCTATTTTATCATTTTCCGGGTGTGGCCAATCTGGAACATGCGCATGGCTTTCTTCAATTACAAAGCCAGAGGCCCCTGGGAGTGGGCGGGACTCAAATATTTTCATATGGTGTTCAGCACGTCGGCGTTTACCGATATTCTGAAAAACACACTGATCATCAGCTTCATGAAATACATACTGTTATTCCCTTTCTTTGTCCTGTTTGCGATCCTGCTCAACGAAATCCGAAGCCGCCGGGCACGCAATACCATTCAGGCGGTGTCTTACCTGCCCCACCTTTTGTCATGGGTCGTGATTGCAGGCATCTGGATTTCGTTCCTCAATCCATCCAGCGGCGCGGTCAATCAGGTGCTGGGCTGGTTCGGCGCCGGGCCCTACGATTTTATGACGAGCAAGGGCGCGATCCGGTGGGTACTCTTCTTCTCAGAAGCGTGGCGCAGCCTCGGCTGGGATTCGATCATTTTCTTCACGGCGATCATCAATATCAGCCCCGACTTGTTTGAAGCCGCAGACATGGACGGCGCAAACCGTGCGCAGGTCATCCGCGCAATCATTCTGCCGGCTTTGGTCATCCCCATGACCACCGTGTTCATCCTGAATCTGGGGTTCTTTATGACGGCGGGCTTTGACCAGGTATTTAACTTTACCAATCCGGCGGTCAACAGCGTGGTGGATATTCTGGATACCTACATTTACCGCCTGGGCCTCGATAACGGCCAATACTCGCTGGCCTGCGCGGTCAGCCTGATCAAGGGCGGAGTAGGGCTGATTCTGGTACTGCTGACCCACGTCACGTCAAAGCGCCTGACCGGGCAGGGCGTTTGGTAACACCCGAACGCGCATTTCAGTTGGAGGTGTCTGTATTGAAACAAGCAAAGCTGCGTAAAAAATTCCGCGTTGGTCAGCTGATTTTGATCCTCATCATGGGCCTGTTTATCCTGACCATTCTGATCCCGCTGCTGCATATCGTCGCAAAGTCTCTCTCCGACCCCGCTCAGTCCGCCCAGATGAAGGGGCTGGAGATTCTTCCGCGGGGGTTCAGCTTCATCAACTATCAGATCATTATGAGCAACCCGGTGCTGGTGCCGTCCCTGATTACCTCCGTGTTTATCACCGTGGTGGGCACCGCGCTGAACATGCTGCTGACCATTTCGGCAGCCTATGTGCTGACCCGCCCGAATCTGGTGGGCAAACGGGCCTTTATGGTTTTCTTCATCATCATGATGCTGTTCGACCCCGGCCTGGTTCCGGAATATTTCGTGGTAAAGGATCTGGGCCTGATCGGCAGCCGCTGGTCTGTGATTCTGGCTTTGGCCGTCAACGTCTATTACCTGATCATCATGATGCGCTATTTTGAGGAAATTCCCCCCTCGATTTACGAGGCCGCCAAAATCGACGGCGCGGGCCATATCCGCACCCTTTTTTCCATCGCGACTCCCCTGTGCCGCTCCGGCATCGCAACGCTCACCATGTTTTACGCCGTCGTCCGCTGGAACGAATACCTGCGCTCCGGCGTGTACATCAGCAAGCTCAAAGACAGCGTGCTGCAGGTGGTTCTGCGAAAGTTTTTGGTGGAGGGCGATACCACCACGCTGATCGGCGCGCAGAATCTGCTCAACTACAACGAGCTGGCCAAGATTGACTATACGGCATTGTCCTATGCAGTCATTGTCATCGCAATCATTCCAATCCTCGTATTATTCCCTCTGGTACTGAAGTACTACACGAAAGACGTGATGGCAGGGGGGGTGAAAGGCTGATCTTTTCAGCGTTCTAACCGGGAATCAAGAACAATCATTAGGAGGAGAATCATGAAAAAGAGTATTGCGCTTATATTGGCCATGACAATGGCAGCTACAGCCTTTACCGGCTGCGGAAGCTCCGCAAACACGGCGTCCGGCACCGCCTCCGAACCGCAGTCGGCGCCCACGGGCAGCGGCCCCTGGCCGGAAATCGGCAGCAAGGACGCTCCCGTAACGGTGAAGGCTCTGATCAAGGACGTTCTGCCCACAGAGGAAGATGTGATCGCCATGTGCGACGCCGTCGAAAAGAAAATGGCAGGCCACGGGCAGTACATCGATCTTCAGTTCGTCGAGCCCCCGGCCGGTTCTTACGCCACCGCTCTGCCGCTCGCGATGCGCACCGGCGACATCGACGCGGACATCATCTATTTTCAGGGCGGCGGAGATTTGGCCATCTCTCAGGAGGGGCTGCTGGAGGATTTGACCCCGTACATCGAAGGCTCCACCTATGTCAAGGAGCTGATGCTGCCCGTCAACCAGGCCCGCATGAAAAACTACCCGTACCTGCTGTGGCTGGCCCCGGCGCGCACCTATGTTCCGGTGATGAGAAAGGATTTGACAGAGAAGCTCGACAGCTATGACGCCCTCGTCAAAGACCCCACCATCGACCATTACCACGCTCTGTTTACCGAGATGAAAGCAAAGGGCCTTGTGCAGTACGCAATTACCGCCGACGACTCGAACAACGCGGGCGAAGGCAACATGCGCCGTCTCAACGCCTTCTTCAATCAGGCGTTCGGCGTGAGCGCCACTCTGGTAAAGGAAAACGGCCGCTGGGCTTTCTCCCGAGCGACCGAAGCGGAAAAGAAGAAGCTGGAATTCTATGCCGCCCTGTACAAAGAGGGCCTGCTGGACCCGGAATACCTGACCAACACCTGGGATGTGCTGGAGCAGAAATTCTATGAGGGCAAGGCCGGCGTCATCTCCGGCACAATAGGCGACGTCATTCAGATTTACAACAACAAGATGTCCTCGACCACCGGCAGCGACCTTGTGGTTCTCCCCCCTGCAAAGGGCGTGGCGCAGGGCTTTCAGGCGGTTGACGTCACCAAGGAGGAGCGCGGCTTCGGCATCAACATTGACAGCAAGAACAAGGCTGCCGCATGGGCCTTCCTTGAATTTATGGCCAGCCCCGAGGGCCGCATCATCGACAAGTGCGGCATCGAGGGCAAGCACTACAACGTTGAAAACGGCAAGATCGTCTTTACCGACAAATACCCCGAGTGGTGGTCGCGCATTTGGGTGACCACGAACAAGTTCAACCCCGACCCGCCTCTGGCGCGGCCGGTTTACACCGAGGCGGCCCAGAGCTCTCTCGATTTGGCAAACCAGTACTACGTAGAAGATGTCAACGTGCTGATCCCCGAAGAGCTGGCGCCGCAGTGGGATGCCATGAAATCTTTGTACGACGAGTATTCCGCCGATATCATTCGCGGAACCAAGCCGATTTCTGCCTTTGACGAATTCGTGGCGAAATGGAATCAGGCCGGGGGCGACAAATTTGCGGAATACCTGAAGGAAAAGCTCGGCTAAAGGAATACTGACAAGTGATGGAGGATTTATGATAACAAGATCTGAACTGGCCGGCAACCCGGCCAAAGCGTTTGACAAAGCATACGGGGCTCTTTCGGGCCTTGCAATCGGCGATTCGCTGGGAGATGCCGCACGCAAACCGGAAAATCGTGCCAATTACGGTATCACTACCGACTTTAACAAGGGTGCTTCCTGGAGCACAGACGATACGGAGTTCGCACTGCTTACCGCAAAGACCCTCATCGGCTGCGGCGGGAACCTGACCAGCGACATTGTGGTGCAGGCCTGGCTGGAGGATGTGGCAGTGCAGGACGAATTTAAACGTGGCGGCGCCAGTGAGATTGAAGCGGCCAATAACCTGCGCAAGGGAATCCGTCCACCGCTTTCAGGAAAATACAACGCGTTTCACATGAGCGACGGCTCTGCCATGCGGATTGGCCCGGTGGGCATCATCTGCGCGGGCGACCCGGAGCGCGCCGCCGCAATGGCGGAAATCGACGCTTCGGTCAGCCATTACCGCGACGGCATCTGGGGCGCGCAGGCTGTGGCCGTGGCGGTATCTATGGCGATGGCGGACGCGAGCATGGAAGAAATTTTCGACGCGATCATGAAGGTGATCCCCGAGGAATCCTGGTTCTACCACGCGATGAACCGCGCCTTCGAGATTGTGGATAACGCAAACGGTTCCATTCTGGACGCTTGGATGCCGCTGCACGACGAGCTTTACACCAGCAGCTGGGCCACGACGGCCGAGGCTCTCCCCTCCGCCTTCGCGTGCCTGCGCATGCGAAACGAAACCTTCCGCGAGGGCGTTGTGCTGGCCGCCAATTTTGCCCGCGACGCGGACACAATCGGCGCGGTGGCCGGGGCCATTCTGGGCGCGAAATACGGCGCCTCTTCCATACCGGCTCATTGGGTGGAGAAAACGCGGTATCCCACCGGCACCTGCCTGCAGTTTACCAAAGGGCTGGACATTAAAGAAATGGCCGGTGAGCTCGCCAAACTGATTGATTGAGAAGAGCCTCTGATTCCCTGACATAACCAAAGAGTGATTTCCAAAAGGGCCGGCGTCATCTTGAAATGAACCGCCTAATACGGACAATGACAAAAAGAACCTCCTGTCGTAGAACAGAAACTACGATAGGAGGTTTTGTTTTGCCCAGAGAAAAAAGAACACCGGATATTAAAGCGACGCCGCTCTATCCTCTCTCTTCGGCTGCCGTTATGGGGCGGCACGTTCTTCCCAATTGCTCTCGAAGCTGGCCTGATCGCTGACAAAATCGATCCGGAACCGGCTTCCCTTAGAGCAGGTATACCGCACCGTGCAGGCGGCGCTCTCGTGAATCAGCCGGATCATGCCGCCGTTCTGCGGCGCACGCAGAGGCTGCGCGCGGCTTTTGAGAAGCTGAATTTTCAGCTGCAAATCGCCCTGCCGGAGCAAAATCGTATCCTCACTGAGATACAGCAGTCTCGCGCCGCAGTACGTGGCGATCCGGTATTCTTTTCCGTTCAGGTACACAAAGCCGGTGCAGCCCGTAAAGCACATCCCGCCCCACGGCACGTCCGCCGCCGAAAGCATGATGCTGTTCCGCCCCCACGCGCAGTGCGTCCACAGGTAACGCCTGGGGAAGGACACGCCGCGGTCGCCTTCGAGATAACCCGTTCCGTTTTCAAATACATATTCCCTGCCGTTGATGGAAAGGGAACCGTCCACCTGATGAAACAGGCTGAAAACGCTGTGGCGGCACTCCATCATCGGCAAACAGCAAAACGGCCCCATGATGTCGCAGGCGGGCGGCGTCAGAGGCCCAAACCAAAGTACCCCGCGCAGAATGCAGTCCTGCGTTTGCACGTCGAGCCCGATCCCCTGTTCTGAAAACAGGCATTTGCCCAGCCGAACCGGCAGCTCTTTTTGCGACGCCTCGTGCGCCTGCGGCGGAAAGTCCACGTGGAACACCCGATCGTTTGTAATCACCTGAAGCGACGCCGAGCAGTTCCCGCAGTCATCCGTGTGGAATGCCGGGATCAGTGCGACGGTGTCGGTGCCGTTCTGCTGCTTGAAATACCATCCCTTAAAATACCCGTGCGGTTTTTGAAAACCGCCTGCCGCTTTCATGTGGGAATCTCCTCCAGATCGGTCTGGGCAGGGCCTTCAAGCAGGCCGCCCTTTGCGTCAAAGCGGGAGCCGTGGCAGGGGCAATCCCAGCTTTTTTCATCGGGATTCCATTCCAGCTGGCAGCCGAGATGCGGGCACTTGATCGAAACCGCCGTCACATCCCCCTGCTCCTCCTTATAGGCGCCCGCCTTTCTCCCGTCGGCAATCACCATGCCGCCGTGGCCGTCCGGCAGCGTCTGCGGCTCGGCCGCGTCCGCATCCGGCAGCGAAAACGTTTGCTTGGCAAGGCCCTTCACGGCCTGCCCCATTCCGGAGAGAAAATTTTTCGCCGAAGCGCTCGGCGTAAAGCGCGCCGGCGAAAACACCGGTGCAAACGGATTTTCAACCCCTGCAATCTGGTCGGAGAGCAGAATGGCGGAAACCATACTGCTAGTCATCCCCCATTTGCCAAAACCGGTGGCAACATACCAATTCGGTGTGGAGGAAGAAAACTGCCCGATGTACGGGACGCTGTCCAGCGTCATGCAGTCCTGCGCGGACCAATGGGCCAGCTCTTTGCTTTGCGGATAAAACAAAGCGGCCACTTCGCGCAGCATGTCGTATTTTCCCCCGGTCTTATTCTCGCCCGTGCGGTGATCTCCCCCGCCCAGCAACAGGGCATCCCCATAGTTGCGCATCGAAAGACCCTTTTCCCCAATGCCGAGGTACATGCCGTCGAGCTCCGCAGCGTTCCGCAGCGCCAGCGCATAGCTGCGCTCCTGATACATGCGCATAAAGTAATAGCCCGGCGCGTTGACAAACGGAAAGTGCGACGCAAAAACGATATGCTCCGCCGTTACGGTGCCGCGGTCGGTCACGACGTTTTTCCCCTCCACCGACAGAGCCTTGGTTTTCTCATACACTGTAAGGGGTTCTGAAATCGCCTGTAAAAACTTCAGCGGGTGGAACTGTGCCTGCCCGCCGAACTTGATCGCCCCCGCAACCTCAAAGGGAAGGGTGGTCTTTCTCGTCAGCTCCGCGCGGATTCCCGCCCTGCAGGCATACTCCACCTCCATCTCCAGAGCGGGAATATCCTCCCGATCGACGGAGTACAGGTAAGCGGGGCGCTCCTCAAACTGGCAGTCAATCTGCTCCTGCGCAATCATCTGCCGGTAGCGCCCGATGGCCTGCTGGTTGGCGGAGGCATACTGCTTCGCCTCCTCCTCGCTGAAATTCTGAAACAGCTTTGTGTAGATCAGATTGTGCTGAGAAGTAATTTTCGCCGTGGTATTCTGTGTCTGTCCGCTCCCGATCCGGTTCGCCTCGAGCACGACGGATTCGATCCCCTTCTGCCGCAGTAGGCAGGCGGTTAAAATCCCCGCAAGGCCGCCGCCGATGACGGCGACGGGCACTGTGATATCCCCGGAAAGGGCCGGGCGTTCCCGAAAATCGGATGTTTCTCTCCAAATGGACTGCATAAAGCTCACCTCACGGATAGGCTGTGCAAAAATATGGAAAATAATCATCCGCGGGGAGCCTTTGAACAAAATGGCTCAGTCGCAGCCGTCGCAGCTCTTCCCGATATGTACCGCAGCCGTGCCGGCCTTTACCGCCGTTTCATAAAACCGGATTTTCTTCTCAATTTTCTGAATATGCTGCTCCAGCTCGCGCATCTGCCGCTCGGCCCGGCGCTTCTGCTCCAAAAACAGCTCCAGGCGCTTTTGCAGCGTGGAATCCCCTTCTTTACACCAATCCATAAACTGGCGGATCTCCCGGATCGTCATGCCCGTGTTTTTCAGGCAGGAGATCACCTCGATCCACTCGTAGTCGTTCTCTTGAAAGGAACGGCATCCGGAGGAATCGCGCCCGATCGAAGGCAAAAGCCCCTCCTTTTCATAATACCGTAGGGTGTGCTCGCTCAGGCCCGTGTGTTTTGATGCCTCCGCAATCGTATCTCCCATGGAAAATACCTCCTGATCACAATCCGAAATTTGTCGGTTTCTCTGCTCCCGTTATACCTTAGAGCGCTCTCAAAGTCAAGAATAAAAATTCTTGCCGCAAAGGGCTTGACTTTGAGCATACTCGAAGGATTATAGTAATAAAAGAGATTGATTTCCTTCTCCTGTGCAGGCAGGAAAAGAAATCGCCGCACTTGCGTCAGGCTATTCAAAAGTAAATGATACAATAGAAAATGGAGGTATTCAAATGCAATTCGATTATTTTGTCCCCACGAAAATTCTATTCGGAAAGGGCCGGCTTTCAAGCCTGCACAGCCAGAAGCTGCCCGGAAAAAGGGCGCTGATCGTGATTTCCTCCGGCAAATCCACCCGCTCCAACGGTTACCTGGCCAGAGTGGAGGAGCAGCTGGATTTGGCCGGAGTGTCGCACGCCGTGTTTGACAAAATCCTCCCCAACCCCATCAAATCGCACGTAATGGAGGGCGCGGCGCTTGCCCGCACCGAGGGCTGCGACTTTGTGGTGGGCCTCGGCGGCGGCAGCAGCATCGACGCGGCCAAGGCGATTGCGGTAATGGCAGCGAACGAGGGGGATTACTGGGACTATGTCTCCGGCGGCTCGGGCCAGAGAAAACCCGTGCCGAACGATCCGCTGCCGATCGTGGCGATCACCACAACGGCGGGCACCGGAACCGAAGCCGACCCCTGGACCGTGACCACCAAGGAAGACACCAACGAAAAAATCGGGTTCGGGTATGAAAAGACCTTCCCGGTTCTCTCTATCGTAGACCCCGACCTGATGCTGACGGTGCCGCCCCACCTGACGGCATACCAGGGCTTTGACGCGCTGTTCCACAGTACGGAGGGCTACCTTGCCAAAACCGCCGACCCGATCAGTGATCTGTTTGCGCTGAAAGCGATCGAGCTGGTCGGCAAAAGCCTTGCAAAAGCGGTGGCAGACGGAACAGACGAGGCGGCCCGGGCCGACGTCGCGCTGGCCAATACCCTCTCCGGCATGGTGGAATCCCTCTCCTCCTGCACCTCGGAGCACAGTCTGGAGCACGCGCTCAGCGCGTTCCACCACGAGCTTCCCCACGGAGCCGGGCTGATTATGATCAGCAAGGCGTACTATACACATTTCGCGAATACCCACGCCTGCGACGAGCGGCTGATCGCGATGGCAAAGGCCCTCGGCAAAACCGACGCGTCCTCCTCTATGGATTTTGTCCAGGCGCTCTGCGACCTGCAGTCTGCCTGCGGCGTGGCGGAGCTCAAAATGAGCGACTATGGGATCGACGGAGCCAATCTGGAAAAATACGCGGACAACGCCAGACAAACCATGGGCGGTCTGTTCCTGGCCGACCCCGTAAGGCTTTCCAGAGAAGACAGCATCCGCATTTTGCAGGAGTCTTTCCGGTAAACGGCAGCAAATTATCCACTACAAAACAAAGGGCGTTTCGCTTTTGCCGGAGCTCGGTAAAGAAGTTCAAAGAACCATCAGACCAGACAGTTGGGCAAGCGGAACAGCAAAAGACAGGCGATCGGCAGAAAGCCGATCGCCTGTCTTTTGCGTTTTGAGAGATAGAAAGAACCCATCATTCTCAAAACACAGTTTGTTGTAACAGCCCAAATCTTTTCAGGGCCAAAATGTATTGAGCCACACGGACATAGTTTTTCAGGTCCTCTTCATCCAGACCGCGAAAAGCATACATTTCATCCCAAAGCATGGTACTGCCTTCCGCTGTAAAATAACCCGTCGTCAAATCAATTCCGATAAAAATTCTGGTGATATCCCCACCCCAAATATCGATCGGATCTTTATTTTCGCTTGTATAAAAGACTTCGCCATTCCCTGCGTTTTCAAGGAAAAATGTTCTTGGAACCGGAGCCATACCCACGGGCAGTTTTTCTTTGTACGGCTGATTTTTGGTAACACTCAAGACTACCACATCAGCGGCTTCCTTGTCCCATATCTCGGTCAGGATATACTTCTGTTGAAGATAATCGAGCAATTCCCTGCCGGATTTTCTGTTTGGCCTGAGCTGATCTTTATACTGCATCCATATGGATTTGTATTCCTGCAATAACTCTTTGGTTGGTTCTCGCGTCAGCATGGTATTTCTCCTTTGCTTTTTCCTACTGATTCTGTCTTTTCAGGATGAAATTTCAATACGTTTGGTATATTTCATCTGTTAAAATCCTATTTGTTGATTTTTTTCATGCGTTTTTTCCCTCATTCGCTCTGCACGCGCTTCGTTTGTCTCGGCTTCTCTTTTCCAAAGCCGCAGGAAATCGCCTGCTCCGGACACGCTTTCACACACTCGCCGCAGCGGATACATTCCAGAGCGTTGGGCGTCTGAAACACGTCGATATCCATTTTGCAGGCCTTCGCGCACCGCCCGCACCGGGTGCATTTTGTCTGATCAACCGAATAGCGGTAAAAGCTGATGGGGTTAAACAGCGAGTAGAACGCGCCTAAGGGGCACAAATAGCGGCAGAACGGACGGAAAATCAGAATTGAGGCGACGATCACCGCAATCAGAATCGCCATCTTCCACGTAAACAACAGGCCAACCGCACTGCGCAGGGGTTTGTTGGCAAGCAGCAGCGGCACACCGCCCTCCAGCGTGCCGGCCGGACAGATATATTTGCAGAAATACGGCGTAGACAGACCGAATTCATTCACCGTGAGAATCGGCAGAAGAATCACAAACACGAGCAGAATGCCGTATTTCAACCATTTCAGAACATTGTTGACTCGTTTGGGAACCTTTCGTTTCGGACTTGGTATCCGGTACAGCAGCTCCTGAATCCAGCCGAAGGGGCACAGCCAGCCGCACACAAAGCGCCCCAGCAGAATGCCGACGAAGACCAGAAAGCCCAGCACATACATCGACACGCCGTAGCGTGTGCTGCCTTCTACCGCCTGCATGGCGCCGATGGGGCACGCACCGAGCGCCCCGGGGCAAGAGTAGCAGTTCAGCCCCGGCACACACACGTTTTTCAGTTTCCCCCTGTAGATCTTGCCGCTGAAAAATCCCTGCACATTCGAGTTTGTCGTAAAGGCAAAAAGGGCCTGTATCCATTTTCTCTTATCCAATTCCGATGCACTCCAGGCAAATCTGAACTGCCTTCGCCAAAACGATGCGGTTCTCTCCGTTCCACAGGCCGACACCGATCATCACCACTGCTGCCGCGACAATTCCCCACCGCAGCAATCGGCTGTTTCTGTCTGTTTGTTCCATGGCGTGCACTCCTCCTGCCCAGACAAAATTCCCTTGATTTGAAATTCCGTCATATCTCAAACTTATTTTTCAGATGTCAAAGTCGCGCTGCTCTCTGCGGCGCTCTGTTCCGCGGAGGAAACCGCGGCGGTGCTCAGCGAATTCAGACGCGAGGTCAGCTCTTCCCTGTATTTCTCAATGTCGCGCTTGCCGATCACGGCTTCGCCGACGATCTGCCCCTTGCCGTCAATAAATAAGGTGGTCGGCACTCCGGAAATATGACCGTTCATATATTCCATCAGGGAATCATCCGGCACCCAATTTTCATAAGTGACCCCGGTTTTCGAAATCAGCTGCTGTGCGGTCTGCTTGTTTTGTTCTTCCGAAACGTCCGTTACCACTCCGACCAGGCGCGTTCCTTCCGGCATCTCTTTGCTCAGCTTTTCCAAATCCGGCATCTCCTCTACACACGGGCTGCAGAAGGTCCCCCAGAAATTCACCATCGTAAGCTGATACTTTTCAAACGATTTGCTGTCGACCGGATTGCCATTTAAATCCTTTGTGGAGAAACTCGGAAAGGTTCCCGTGTTTGCGGCCTCCCGAACCATCAGCGCAATGCTCTGCCGGATGGTCGGCAGCATTTTCAGAACACGCTGATACTCTTCCTTGGTGTCGTCATCCATCCCAGCTTCATTGGGCGCGGGAGCCGCGTAAACATACACCACACCGCTCTTTCTTCCCAGCTCCTGCGAACTGGCGATGCCGGTAATTTCATCCGCAGTATGGCCCTCCTGTTCCCAGGCGTCCCACTCGTTTTCATCGTAGTACTGAAGAACAAACAGGGAAACCGCCGATTTTTCCGGTTGAAAAACGAGGGAGGTTCCATCTTTGGGAATGAAATTTCCAGTCTTTCCGCTCAAATCCATCTGACTGTAGGAAAGCGTGCGGCTGGTCAGTTCCTTTTGCGGCAGATCAATGCTGATGCCCATTACCGGGTCTGTATAGGTCGTATATTCCGTTTTCTCCGGAGGCTTAGCGGAATCGCATGCGGCCAAAAAGAACAGGGAAAGCATAGCGGCCACAAGCAGGAATACCCCTCTTTTTCTCATAATTGTTTCTCCTTTTCATGCTTTTGCAGTATCTTATCAAATCCAAATGCCTGATATACCAGAAAGCCCAAAAGAACTGCCCAAAGCATTGCGGCCCGTTCCCTGGAGCAAATAATTTCTCATCGTTTGGCGGGTACAGCCCTATATTACCATGATTTTGCCCACATGAGAATACCCGAAGGCATCCCAATCTGTTATTTTTTCCACGCGCGTTTCAGATGTACATCCGCTTTTCAGCAAAACAAGGCCGCCCGTTTTGAAAGAACGGGCGGCCTTAGCAGAATTTATTTCTTTTTTACGGGGAAGCAAACCTCTGTGACCAGTTCATCCGGGTTCTGTGTCTGAGCGGGGCTGACATGATAAATACTGAACATCGGCCCATCGAAATCATACTGATTGTCCTTTACCCAATTGGCGACAGCCTGATAAACATCGCTCACCTGCTCATAGCTTCCCTGATAGGTTGCAGAGGCGATCTGGATAGGCGGAACGGTTTTAAACACGACGTTTTCCGTATTCTGATAGCTGCCCTGTACGGAAAGCTGAATTTCCACATCCGGATCGATATCCTTGTATCCTTCATCATAAAATATTGCCATTGCGTTGCAGGGGGTGGCAAACTGCACGTTCTGCGGGCCAAGCTCGCGCCGGAGCTGTTCCCAGAGGATTCCCTCCTGATCATAAGCGGGAATGATTTTTCGGACGCTTGCCACAGTTCTTTCAGGAATTTCTTTGAGTGTCACCATATATTCCATCACATTTTCATCCTTTCCAAGTCGGGTGATGGCTGTTTCCAGAAGCAGCAGCTGTCTGCCGATTTTCTCCTCCTGTTCCAGCATTTCTGTCCGCTTGAGCAGAAGATACTGCCGGAAGGCCTCAGGATCACGATACGTTTTCAGGATTTCAGCCGTTACCGAAAGGCCGAAGCCCATTTCTCTGAGCGCGTGGATCCGGTTTGCAATCGGAAGCTGCGTTTCGCTGTAATACCGGTAGCCTGTGGCGGAATCAATGCTTTCCGGCACGAGCAAACCGATTTCATCATAATGCCGCAGCATGCGGATACTGATTCTGGACAGCTTTGAAAAATCACCTATTTTCAGCATGTTCGTTCCCTCACATATATGTGTTTTTTTGAGCTCACTCCCAGTATAAAGTATCTCACTGTGTGAGAGTCAACAGGTATTTTAAAATTTTTTCAATTATATGATTGCAAGCAATTTGTTGGAGCAAAAAAACTCATAAGGGATGACTTTCCTTTTATTGTATTAAAAAACAGGGCCTTGCCGGTTCCCAATCCGATTCATTCCCTGCCCTAAGATTCTTCCGATTGATTTTCCGGATAATAACCGGGCGGTCCATATCGCAGCAGAAGTGCTGCGCCAAAGTCCATCCGTTTGCTTTAGTTCTAAATATATAACCATATAATCTAAAAAAATAGCCCTCACGCCATAATGGAGTGAGGGCTATTTCGGGCTTTACCGTTTTCCTCTTTTACTATACCAGCCCCAGCAGGCGCACGGTATTTGCCACGATCATGCACAAGATGATTCCCGTAGCCGTAGGGATGGCAAAGGATGCAAGGGTCCATTTCAGGCTTTGCGTTTCCTTGCGAACGGTCAGGCAGGTGGTGCCGCAGGGCCAGTGCAGCAGGCAGAACAGCATGGCGCAGACGGCCGTCAGCCACGTCCAGCCGTGGCTGACGAGCAGGGTGTGAAGCTCGGAGAGGCTTTCTAGTTCGGTCAGCGACCCGGTCGCCATATAGCTCATGATGATAATGGGCACAACGATTTCATTTGCCGGGAAGCCCAAAATAAACGCCATCAGGATATATCCGTCCAGCCCCATCAGTCTTGCAAACGGGTCGAGAAACGCCGCACAATGTGCAAGAATGCTCGTGTCGCCGATGGAGATATTCGCCAGCACCCAGATTACCAGGCCTGCGGGCGCGGCAACGACTACGGCGCGGCCCAGCACAAACAGCGTGCGGTCAAAAATGGAGCGCACGATCACCTTACCAACCTGCGGACGGCGGTAAGGAGGAAGCTCCAGGTTAAAGGACGACGGCATCCCCTTGAGGATGGTCTTTGAAAGCAGACGGGAAATCATCAGCGTCATGAAAACGCCGAGCACGATCACCCCGGTCAGCATCAAAGTAGAAACGACAGACTGAAACGCTCCACCGACCGCGCCTGCAAAGAACATCGTTATAATCGCGATCAGTGTCGGGAAGCGGCCATTGCAGGGTACGAAATTATTGGTCAGAATCGCGATCAGGCGTTCCCGCGGGGAATCGATAATCCGGCAGCCGATCACGCCGCAGGCGTTGCAGCCAAAGCCCATGCACATGGTCAAAGCCTGTTTGCCATGTGCGCACGCCTTACAGAAAAAGTGGTCGAGGTTAAACGCGATGCGCGGCAGATACCCGGAATCCTCCAGCAGTGTGAACAGCGGGAAAAAGATCGCCATGGGCGGCAGCATGACGGAAATGACCCAGGCCAGCGTCCGGAACACGCCGTCTACGACAATTCCGCGCAGCCAATCCGGCGCCGATACCCAAAGAAAGAAATCGTTAAGCGGCTGCTCGAGGGAAAACAGTCCCTCGGAAAGCAGGGCCGACGGTACATTCGCGCCGCTGATGGTGATCCAGAAGATCCCAAACAGCATCGCGATCATGATCGGGATCCCCGTCAGCTTGGAGGTCAAAATCCGATCGATCCGGCGGTCGCGTTCGGCGTATTTCTCCAGCTCAAACCGTACTGTTTCATGGCTGATCTCCTCACAGGTCTTTACGATCCTTGTAACCACCTCATCCCGGAACTCCTCCTGCGGAATCCCGGCGGCCTCCAGCTCCTGCCTGGCCTGCGCAACCTGTTGCAGAACCTCTTCCGACTCCAGCAGATCATGGCCAAGGTAGTTTTTCATGGAGCGAAGCAGGCTGTCGTCGTTGTCAAGCAGCTGCAGCGCCACCCACCGGCTGTTGACAGCCCCCTGTAAAGCGTTTTCGACCACAGGCTCGATCAAAGAAACGGCGTTTTCGATCTCGTCACTGTATCGGATGCGCAGCGGATTTTTTCTTTCCTCCGTTCGCGTGAGCGCCGCTACGGTGTCCATCAGCTTATCGAGCCCCTTGCCCGACCTCGCGCTCATGCCGACCACCGGAATCCCAAGCCGCTCAGACAGGCGGGGGAGATCAATTTTGATTTTCTTCTTCTTCGCCTCATCCATCAGGTTGACGCACAGCACAACACGATCGGTGATCTCCATGGTTTGAAGCACCAGATTCAGATTGCGCTCCAGGCAGGTGGCATCGGCCACCACAACCACCGCGTCGGCCCCACCGAAACAGATAAAGTCCCTCGCGACCTCTTCCTCGGCGGAATTGGCGATCAGCGAATACGTCCCGGGAATATCCACCATGATGTAATTGGTGTCGTTATGGTGGTACTGCCCCTGCGCATTGACAACCGTTTTCCCGGGCCAGTTGCCCGTATGCTGATTCATACCGGTCAGGCCATTGAAAACGGTGCTTTTCCCGACATTTGGATTTCCGGCCAGCGCGATGATTTGATCCTGCTCAGTCTCCTTTTCAATATGTAGACCGCAGTGATTCAGCACGCCGGCACCCGTAGATGCGTTTGTTAATCCCATGCAAAAATCCTCCCAAAATAAGAATCAGCGGAACGGGAAGCCTGCCGTCTCGTATTCCGCACGGCGGCCGCGCTTCCCGTTTCCTCACGTTCATTACGATACTGAAACGACAATTTTCTCCGATACGTCGGAGCGCAGCGCGATCACCGCGCCGCGGATCAGGTATGCAACCGGATTGCCGGAGGGGCTTCTATAAAGAGGCTCGATTTCGGTTCCGTTCACGACCCCGAGGTCAAGCATACGCCTTCTGGTGGTTCCGTCAGATGTCAGCATTGTGACATTCGCTTTACTGCCTACCGGCAGCTGATCCAGAGTGATCTGGTTTCGATTCATGAAAATTTCCTCCTAAAAACAGGCCTTCCAACAAGGCCTAGTCAGCGCGGGGCAAAATTGTTTCCCTGCGCTAATATATGATGCCTAAATAAATTGTGTTACGAATATAATGTAATACTCACAGGAATCCGGCAATTTTCTCCCCCGCCTTCGGCGGGGGAGAAAATCAACCTTTTTACAGATTTATTTCCATCCTGAAATGACCAGAAAATACAGTTAAGGGTTTGATTCTATGAATAACAGCAGCAATTCAGATTTCAGAACCGTGCGGGGGTACCAGCTGGCGAACCATCAGGACGGCCAGCTGACCCCGGCGCTGGAGGATTATTTAGAGATGGCGTACAGGCTTCATCTGGAAAATCATTACGCCCGTGTGGGACAGCTCTCTGAACTGCTCCATGTCAAGCCGTCGTCCGCTTCTAAAATGATTTCGAAGCTGGCCGCCCTCGGCTACCTGAAATACGACCGCTACGAGGTGATTCTGCTCACGGAAGAGGGCCAAACAATGGGAGAATATCTTCTGGCCAGGCACCGGACGATCGAAACCTTTTTAAAGCTGCTGGGCAGCTCCAATCCGCTGGAGGAAACCGAGCTGATCGAGCACACGCTGAGCCCCTCGACCGTTTCGGACATCGACCTGCTCAACCGTTTTTTCACCGATCACCCTGAGATTCTGCGGCAGTTTACGGAATTTCAGAAAACGTCCGACACACCGCCTGCCCCAGAAAACTGAAAACCAGAACCAAAACGCAAAACAGGCCTTCCGCCAATTGGCGGAAGGCCCGAAATGGGAAAGCTTGTGACGTCGGCGGAAAAAACGCCGGATTTTAGGTGACTGGCCTAAGCCTGCTTTGTCTGCAGCTGCACCATGTGATGGTAGATGCCGTTCTGTTTCATCAGCTCCGCCGGTGTTCCCTGCTCGGCCACCGTCCCTTCAGAAAGAACGACGATCTTATCGGCACCGGCCACTGTGCGCATTCTGTGCGCAATCACGAGCACGGTCTTGTTTTTCACTAGTTCGGAAATCGCCGACTGAATCAGCGTTTCGTTCTCCACGTCCAGAGAAGCCGTCGCCTCATCGAGCAGTACGATCGGGGCGTCTTTGAGCAGGGCGCGGGCGATCGAGATTCTCTGGCGTTCGCCGCCGGAAAGCGCCGTGCCGTTTTCGCCGATCATCGTCTGGTAGCCTTTCGGCATCTGCGACACGAACTCGTCGCAGCGGGCCATCTTTGCCGCCGCAATGACCTCCTCGTCGGTGGCGTTGCGCCGTCCGATGCGGATATTCTCCATCACCGTGTTGTTGAACAGGGTGACATCCTGAAATACAATGGCATACATGGAAAGAAGCGTTTCGGGGTCAACCTGCGATACATCCTTCCCACCGAGCGTGATTTTGCCCTGGCTGGCATCCCAGAAGCGGGCCGCAAGGCGCGACACCGTGGTCTTTCCTCCGCCGGAGGGGCCAACCAGCGCGGTCACCTCTCCCTGCTTTGCAGTAAAGGAAACATCTTTGAGCACATCCTCTTCCCCATTGTAGGCAAACGCAACATGATCGAAGGTGATATCGCACCCGTCGGGGTGGAATTCTGAGGAGCCGGACTGCACCGGATGATCCAGAATTTCATTCATGCGGGCCACGTGCGTACGCGTGGCAAGAACCGCTGCAAAGTTCTGCAGCGCGGCCTGGAAGGGATCGTACAGCCGGGAGGCTACCAGCAGGAACATAAAGAAGGTCAGCACATCGAGCGTACCGTCCACAAGGAGGACGGAGCCGGTCAGCGCAACGGTCGCGATGCCGATCTTCAACACCAGCTGGGCCGTTACGACGAACACCGCTGTACCGAGCTCGGAAACAATGGCGCGCTTTTCCACCGCCTTGATTTTTTTGTCCAAGCCCTTCAGGTAATCCTGCTCCGCGTTATTCGATTTTAAATCGCGCACCGATTCCAGGCACTCCTGAATTCCGTCCGCGCAGGCCATTTTGGCATCCATCTGCTTCTGGCTCAGCGCGTCCTGTACCCTGACCGAAAAAGCAACAATCAGGAACGAAACGGGGATCACCCATAGAGAGGCCAGCGCCATGCGCCAGTCAAACGCAAACAGGCTGAGAGAAACCACAACGGTGGAAACGATCGACCCGAACAGCACGGGGATATAGTGCGAGAACGAGGTTTCCAGATAGGCGCAGTCCGCCATGATGGTACTGGTCAGATCGGCCAGGTCTTTTTTGCCGAAAAAGGAGAGCGGAATCTTACGCAGCTTTTCCGCCAGAGAAATGCGGCGTACGCCGCTTTCTGTATAGGTGGCAAAAAAGGTGGCGTTGTACTGAAAATAGGTAGTGATAAAAATCAGTGCAAGGCAGACCAGAACCCCAACCACATAAAAAGTGCCGTTCGGCGCTGTACCGGTGAGCAGATCGCGAACCAGGTAATACAGCAGTCCAACCGGGAACATCAGCGCCAGATCGCGAAATACACAGGCCACACTGCCCTTGATCAAGTCTTTTGCGCCCTGTTCCGACAGCGCAAAGGCTCTTTGAATTTTTTTCAGCATGATACAGCCTCCTTCCCAACCTTCCATTTGACGGAGGTCTGGTAGTTGTTCCACATTTCCGTATACAGGCCGCCCTCAGCCAAAAGCTGCTGATGCGTGCCGTTCTGGAGGATCTTCCCGTCCTTTAAAACGAAAATTTCATCCGCATCCACTACCGTAGTCAGGCGGTGGGCAATCATGATCACCGTTTTTTCTTTGGAAAGCTCGGCAAACGCGGCCTGTACGCGGCTTTCGTTATCCGGATCGGCAAATGCAGTCGCTTCGTCCAGAATCACGACCGGCGAGTTTTTCAGCATTACGCGCGCAATGGCGATCCGCTGCTGCTCGCCGCCGGAGAGAAACACACCCTTGGTACCGACGATCGTGTCGAGTCCGTCGGGCATTTTTTCAATGATGTCCATGCACTGCGCCGCTTTCAGTGCTTTCATGACCTCTTCCCGGGTGGCGTCCGGCTTTGCAAGGCGGACGTTATCGAGGATGGATGCCTTCAGAAGCCGGCTGTCCTGAAAGACAAAGGACACCGTCTTCATCAGCTCTGCCTTCGGGATTTCGCGGATATCAGCCCCGCCGATGCGGATGCTGCCCTCGTTGACGTCAAAGAACCGCGCGATCAAAGCCGCGAGGGTCGATTTGCCGCCGCCGGACGGGCCGACCAGCGCAACGGTTTTCCCCTGTTCGATTTTCAGGGTGACGCCGTCCACCGCCTGATGCGTTCCGTCATAGCTGAAGCGCACATTCTGAAGCTCTACGGAAGCATTCTTCGGGTGAACCGGGTGCTCCGTTTCTTCCTTCAGCGGCTGGATGTCCAAAACGCTGTCGATGCGCTCCAGAGCGTCCTTGACGATCATGGCGTTCTCGCTGGAAAACATGATCTTTGTCAGCGTGATGGAAATGACCGGGGTGATGATGATATAGAAGATCAGGTTGATCAAAAACGTATTGGTCACGCCGCCCTGCGTAAAGTACAGGCCAGCGCCGATCAAAAAGGCAAACACACCGTTGATCGCCGTGGTGTACCCCATCATCGGCATGCGAAGCTGCTTTGTGTAAGAGATGACCCACTTGCCGTAATTGTCGATCGAGGCCTTGAAGCGCTTAAACGAAAACACCGTTTGCCCAAAGGTTTTCACCACCGGGACTCCGCGTACATATTCCACCGCTTCGTTCGACATATCGTCCAGCGCGTTCTGGTATTCCTTCATCTTCTGCTGCATCTTTTCGCCGGTCATTTTGATCATGATCAGGAAAGCGAGAATCACCGGAACAATGCTCAGCAGCCCAAGCCGCCAGTCAAAGAAGAAGAGAAGCCCAAGCAGGCCGATCGGCGTGGCGATGGCGCCCGCCTTATCCGGCAGCTGATGCGCCAGATATGTTTCGGTGGCGGCGCTGGATTCGTTGATGATCTTTCTCATTTTGCCGCTGCCGAAGCCGTCCATAAACCCGAGCGGCAGCGTAACGATATGGTGCATGGCCTTACTGCGGATATTGGCCGCGATGCGAAACGCGGCAATATGAGAGCACATCAGACCGCCGACATACACAAACAGCGACAGCGCCGCAAACAGCACCGCCATCCACCCATTGTGCGCAAGATTTTGCGCCGACGAAAAGTTCGGGGCGACCTCCAGCACCTCTTTGATGATCATCCAGATGTACACAAACGGCACCAGGGCCATCAGTGCGCTGACCGCAGATAAAATCCATGACGCGATTGTCAGGTATCGGAACCCGCCCGCATACACAAACAGCCGCGATATGCTTGACTGTTGTTTCAAATTATTTCCCTCCTTATACACTCTGCTCAACAGAACAGGCAAAGAAATCGCGCAGCCGGTTTCGGCCCTCGGCATCCATAGGATACTGAGCCTCTACACGGCCCCGCTCAATATGAACCACATAGGAGCAGCAGGTCAGAATAAACTGCGGGTCGTGCGAAACGACAAACAGCGTTTTCCCTGCGTTCCTAAGCTCATCGATGTGATTTGCCACCTCTTTCATGTGGCGCAGGTCCAGCCCGCTGGTGGGCTCGTCGAACAGGATGTACTCCCGCTGCGACGCAACCGCGCAGGCAATTGCGACCCGCTGCTTCTGCCCGCCCGAAAGAGCCATCGGGTGAACATTGCGCAGCGCATGCAGATCGAGCGCCGAAAGGATCTGCTCGGCCCGCTCCCGGTCCTCCTCCTGCATGCTGAGCAGAACCTCGTCCAGCACGCTTTCGCAGAACAGCTGATGATTGACATCCTGCATCACCATGTAGCAGTGCTTCAGCCGCTTTCCGCGCCTGAGGTGCCGTTCGCCATCCTGAATCGCTCCGCCGCATCGCTTTTCAAGCCCGCACAGACACCGGGAAAAGGTGGTCTTCCCCGCACCGTTATGGCCGATCACGGCGATGCAGCCGCCTTTGGGCACAGAAAGCTGTTCTATGTTCAAAAATGGCTTTCGCCTCTCATAGGCAAAGGCCAGCTCACGGATGCAGACCGTCTGCCCGTCGTTCGCCGTCCTTGTTCGGCGTTCCGCAAGGCCCTCCAGCGTAAGGGGCCTGAGCCCCAGCTCTGCCAGCTCATTGCTGCTGAGCGCGTTCAGCTCGCTGCGGCTCAGAATGCGGCGGATTCTGCCGTCCTTCAGATAAACCGCTCTGTCCGCAAGCTCGCGAAGATAGTACAGGCGGTGTTCGGCAATGATAACGGTTTTTCCCTCGGCCTTCCACATTTGAAGGATACGCCGCAGATCGCTGATGGCGAACACGTCCAGGTTTGAGGAGGGTTCGTCGAGCACGATCACCTCCGGCGAGCTGACGGAAACCGACGCGCAGGCGATTTTCTGCTTCTCGCCGCCCGACAGCTCAAAGATACTTTTGTACATCAGCTTTTGAATGCCGAAGCTCTCCACGGTGCGGTCAATGCGCCGCTCGATCTCTTCCTCCGGCATGCCCATATTTTCGCAGGCAAAGGCCAGCTCGCTTTTGGTATCCACATTAAAAAACTGAGAGCGGGGATTCTGAAAGACGGAGCCGACCTTTCGGGCCGTTTCATACAGAGGCTGGTTTTCCACCGCTTCCCCGTCGATGCAGACGCTGCCGCTCAGCCGACCCGCGTAGAAGTTCGGAATCAGGCCGTTGATCAGCCTTGTCAGCGTACTTTTGCCGCAGCCGGACTCCCCGCAAAGTAAAATCATCTCGCCGTCGGCAATCTTCAGCGAGATGTCTTTGACGCTGCTGGCGCAATCGGCATTTTCATACTGAAAAGAGACATTCTTTAACTCAATCATTGTCCATCCCCATCGTACCGTTTCACTTAAAAAAAGCGGTTGAATCTTGCCCCCGCCTCCGGCGGGGCAAGATTGCTGTTTCATATAAAATCGTTTTACGCAAAAAAAGAATTCAGAATCCACATTCCGAACGCAAGCAGGCACAGAGCCAGCGCGAGCACATCCGGAAAGCGGAATCCGATTCTGCAGATATTCGTTCTTTTGACCGGCGCGCCAAGCCCCCGCGTCAGCGCAGAGGCAGAGAGCTCCTCGCCGATTTTCACCGAGCAGATCATCATGGGGATGAGCCGGTATTCGAGCATGGCGGTCACCTTCCCGCCGCCGAAGCGGACGCCCCGCATGCGCATCGCGTCGTTAATAGCGGTGAACTCCTCCCCGACCGTTGGGAAAAAGCGAAAGATCACAGACATGGGAATCACGATCTGATTGGGAAGGTGCATCCGCTCCATGGCGGCGACGAATTCGCTGACTGTCGTTGTGGACATCACAAAGTACGCCATCGCGATGCTCGGCATAAAGCGGGTGACGATTCCCGTCATTGCGATCACCAGAAAATTGACAACGCCGCTGGTGACCGGGATCAGAAAAATCTGCATCAGATAGAAAACGGAAAACAGAAAGGTAAAGACAAAAGCGGCCCTCCATTTCATCGAAAACAGAAGGAAAAACACCGGCACGACCGAAAGGGCCAGCCGGAAATTCTCCATCTGCACCCCGCCCAGGCCCCCCAGAACAAAGACGGCCATGGTAACGAGCAGCAGCAGCTTTGTTCTGGGGTCAAGCACCAGGGCTCGTTTTCCCGTGCTGGAATTCAGCAGAAAAGCGGGCATTACGCAATCCCCGCCTTTTGAAAATGCTTTTTCAGGGCGGCTTTTCCAAGCAGTCCGCCGATCAGTCCGCTGATGAATGCAGCGATCAGTAAAACCGGGCACATCCATGGGGGCATCAGTCTGGTCAAAGCATCGATATACTCCTGGCCATACCCTTGGCGGGTAGAGAAGTATGCATCGATATTCAGGAACAGCGGGATAAAATTCCCCCAGACCCAAATGCTGAACACGCCGGAGGTCAGCACCGCCTTGGAGGCGCTCCTGTAATCGCCGCTTTTGTAGATCAGCTCGGCGATCAGGCCGGAAACCGCTCCTACCAAAATAGAATAAAAGCCCATACCGGTCAGCAGCATCAAAATCCCCATAATGACGCTCATGATCCAGATCATTCCGAACTTTTTCACTTTGGTCAAAAACAGCATGAACGGGATTCCGCCGACGATCGGCACCAGCACGCAGAGCAGCGGCATAAAGATTGGTATGTACCCAAGCAGGGCCACCGCAAATACAATGACAAAGTACATGGCGGTAAAGATGCCTACGTTGATCAGGTCTTTTCCCTGAAGTCTTTTGTTTGAGATCGTACTTTGAGACATAAAGTTCCTCCTGCAAGTTAGTAAAAACTAACATAGTCCTCGTTTTTAGGCGCCCATTGGGCGCCGTTTGATCCTCAATCTATTCTATTGTAGCGAATCAGGCTCTTTTTCGTCTACTCTGAAAGGTTCTGTTCTGCTCCATTCGGTCAGAATCTTATCTTTCAAAAGCATATTTGCTCTCTTGCGGAACGCGCGGCAGAGAAATGTTTTTTTAATGCGCCTGTTCACAGCGTTAAAGGGGGGCCATTTGCCGCCGGCTGGGAAAATGGAATGATCGGCACAAAGAAAACACCTGCATTCTGCAATCTCTTCCGCCCCCATTTTTCAGGCGCTTCTGTGAAAAAAGCTCGCCCCTGCCAATCCATTTGGTTTGCAGCGCGAACAGAAATATTGCTGTATCTCTTTGTTTGTAAAGAGATACAGCCGGTAGTATAATGAATCTGCAAGTGGAAACAGCGTTGTGCAAAGGGCGGTGTGTCAGAATGAAATATGGACTTCTTCCCAGAGGGATGTGGCTGGTTTTCCAAAAATCATTCCGCAGGCAGCTCTATCTGATCACACGGGAGGACCCGCAGGCTGTGATGAAAAAAGCCCGAACTGCTTACCGAAGCATTCTCTTCGATATTCCCGATTTTGATAAAGACGACCGCTTTCTTGTCAATATTCTCAGCGCTGCCATGCTGGCCGCCGTATACCTGAATTTGCAGGAAAAGCCCGAGCTTTCTGTCATGACGACGTACTACCATAAGGCCATGACGGAAAACACGGTGATGAAGCACTTTTTAAAGCACTCGGATTCCTATTCTGAAAAAGCGCAGGCAAAGCTGGCCCGGCAAGCCGCAGCCAGCCAGGCAAGAAAGAATCCGTATTCCTGGAAATTCCGGTATGAGCCTGGAACAGACCGGAACAGCTATTCCTGCTATTTCGATACCTGCGGGATCTGGCATCTGTTTCAAACGCTCGGTATCCCGGAAATCACACCCGCAATGTGCACCTATGACTATGACATGGCGGAACTGAGCGGTTCCGTCTTCACGCGGCGGAACACCTTGGCCGGCGGCGGCCCTTGCTGCGACTGCCATTATCAGAAAAAAGCCTGAAAGAAAGCTGCCATGACTTTTGGTACATCACCATTGTAAAAGCCATGCCGAAAATACACCGACCGTCTTGCCTGATGAACGCAGCCACCAGGCAGAGGCTGACGGGCACAGCGATTACAACGAACTGGCGACCGACCAAAGTCTTGAAACAAGCAGAACCGTAATGTGCAAAAGAAAGAGGATGCCGCAGCGGCATCCTCTTTCTTTTGCATGAAGCATATCGTGATCGGCTAAAAGGAGAAGCCTTCTCCATTTTAAAACGGTATCAGGTTATGTATTCTCTCACTGCTCCAGCTTTCTCAGCGCCAGAACGGAATCCATCTCCGCCTGTGTTAAGGTGACACGGTGCAGCCTTTCATAGTAAGCGGAAAGCTCCGAACGAAACTCTGCTTCGCTGTACAGTTCGGGATACGCTTTCGAGATCAGCCACAGCGGCATCAGCGGGGAATCGGCGCAGGGCGTCACCCAGGAATAAGCGGTTTGCGGAATATCGTAAACTGCTTTGTTCTTCCAGGCTGTTAAAAGCGACCAGTCCTGCCCTTCGATGGTATTGTTCAGAATGGCCTGTGCCGGAGCGTTATGGAAGACAAAGATCATATCGGGATTCCACTGGTAAATCTGCTCCATGCTGACCTCGGCGGTACCGCTGATCCCGGAAGCCGCATTTCGCAAACCTGCCTTTTCAAAGAAGCTTTGCGCATAGGAATCAAAAGAGCTGCTTCCCGATACAACAAGGCTTCCGCCTGCATTGCTGAAAATGCACAGGGCGCTTTTGCTTTCTCCTGTCCGCTTTTCCAGCAGTTCCTTGGATTTTTGATCCGAGGCTGTCCATTCCGACTGCAGCCCCTCGCTGCTGTCCTTCTCAAATATCTCGCGGAGCAGGTTGTCCCAGGCAATGGAAACATCCTTAGGGTCGGTCTTTCCCTTCGGGAAGAAATCGATGATGGGAAGACCGGTATTGGTTAAGCCCTTTTTCTGATTCTCTCCATAATACAAAATAATATCGGGATCAAGCTGAAGCAGCGCTTCTGCATTGACGGCAAAATTATCCCCGATGAAAGACGTATCTACCTCTTTAAATTTCGGAAACAGCTTTGCCATCACCTCCGCGTTGGAAAACGCAAATGATTTGGGGCTCAAGCCCACGATCATATTTTTATCGGGAATGACCTCCAGCAGAACGGAGGTAACCGGGGGCGTAATGATTACCACCTTCTGGATTTCCGATACAGGGGGAATTTCCACCTGATTGCCGCCCAGGTCGGTAATCAGCCTTGGGCCCTTCTTTTCCGCCGGAGCCGACACGCTGGTTTGCGAAGCGGTGCTTTCGCCCGCTGCTGTGGAAGTAGTGTTTTGAGCGCCGCATGCTGCGGCAGACAAAAGAAAGAATGCGGCCGCCGCCAAAGTTGCTTTACGAATCATTCTGCTTCCTCCTGTTCTGTTTTTCATGCATGGTTTTCAATCAGATTGTTTGCGTGCTCCAAAAATTTCTTGACGGCTTCCAGCTCCGGCTGAGACAGGCTGCCCACATATTCGAAAAGAGCCTTATCGTGCAGGTTGTGGTATTCCTCGTGAAACCGATAGGCCTGCCGGCCCTTTTCCGTTAAAAAGAGCGGAACTCTTTTTTTGTCCGCATCGTTCTGAGTTTTCGTGACCAGCTCGCGCTCCTCCAGCTTGAGAAGCGTTTTATGAACCACCGCTCTGGTAATACCGAACCTGCGCGCAATTTCGGAACTGAATATTCCCGGATAGTCCCCAATCATCTTAATAATGTGGATTTCTCCCCGATAAAAGGTCATCTCCTCGCTGCCAAAATCCAGTACATTGGTTTTGCTGTTGGCAATCCTTTCGGTCAGGCCGATAAAGGCGTTAATCACTTCTCTTGGCAAATTGTCCATCCCTTACTTCCTCCTTTTGATAAATCTGCCCATGGAACCTCCCGGCTTTGACCTCCCGCAGCTTTGACAGGCCTGCATTCTGCAGAGCCCGCCGTACGTCTTCCCCGGACGGAGGAAGGGGCAGGCCGTTCAGGTAGCCTGAAAGCCAGCTGATCGTCCGGCGCGAACTCTGGCCTGAATCATCTGCAAACTGCCCGATCAGCAGCAGATATCCGTTTTTTGAAAGCGCCTCTGAAATTTTCAGAATAAAATCCGATAGACCATTGGTTGAGAAATCCAGTATTCCGGACGCGATCATCAGATCATACGGGCCGCCGAGTGCATCCGTGTTGAAATCGCCTTCCACAACCCGGACGCGATCCGGCGCGCCATGTTCCCGCAGAATTTTCCTGCTTACGGGAGTCACATCCGGATGCTCAAATACCACCGCGGAGCTGTGCGGAAACTGCTTTGCAAATTCCATGGCCAGCACACCCGAGCCGCCGCCCAAATCCAGAATATTTACAGAATCATCTCTGTTTGGAAAAATCCGATCCATTTCTGAAAGGAACAGGCTCACCCTGCCGGTAGCATACATTTCGGGAACTGTCACCTCGGCCAGCTTTGCGAAATCATACTTTGCCTCTCCCTTTTTTGCACCGGTCACCAGCGCGTCCATATCCGCCAGAGAGGTCATCGATTCACGGAAAAGCAAGGTTTCACCCAGGTAATGAGGGGATTCTTTTGTCAGATACTTCTTTGCGGCAGGCGTATTCCGATAGGCATCCCCCTCTTTCTCGATCAAATCGAGTGCGCTCAGCGCAAGTAAACAGTGCTTCAGCGCATTTTCGTCGTATCCGCTTTGAAGCGCAGCGCCGTGTGCGTCCGTCCATTCGTTCAGATACGAAAAGATGTCCAGCCGGATGGCCGCGAAAAAAAGCTGCGCCCTCTGGTGTTGTTCCAACATGTTATAGTAGTCCAGATAATCCGGGATAAAACCATTCATCACAGTGATCAACTCCTATCGGTACCATTGTCAGCCCTACCGCATCAATCCATTCCGCAGAAAGGCCTCATCATCAAGCTGCTGATACATCGCGCTCGTACAAAGGGATCGGCTGATTTCTCAACGCCTTTCCCCCAGCAGAGCAATTGCTTCGTTCTTCATCTAAAAGTTAGACTAAGCTAACTAACGTATGCATAGCATACAATAATTGTAATTGGATGTCAAGCATACATTTTTAAAAATAAATGTATGAGAATTTGAATGCATGCGGCGGCCTTATTGTAATCCTCCCAAAAATTTGAAACGTACAGCTTCCCGAAAATAAAAAGAACGGCCCGAAAGCCGCTCCTAAACCATTCTATTCCATTTAAGCATGAACTTCATATAGCTGATTGGCCCGATCCCAGTCAATGACATGGAACCAATTATCGATATATTGATCTCTCAAATTTAGATACTGCAGAAAATAGGCATGCTCCCAGACGTCGATGACCATCAACGGGCAAAACCCTGACGACAAGGGGGAATCCTGATTGGCGGTCTGAAAGATAATAAGCCTTCCATTCCGGTCTTTTACAAGCCACATCCACCCCGACCCGAAAACGGCCATGGCCTTCTCTTTAAATAGTTCTTTGAACTTTTCATAGGACCCAAAATGGGTTTCGATCGCGTTTTTCAGCTTCCCTACCGGAACGTTTTCCTTTTTACCCGATGGCCTGAGCGATTCAAAAAAGAAATTGTGGTTCGATACCCCGCCCCCGAAATGAATTACGCTCGTTCTGATTTTTTGCGGGATCAGAAATAAATTCCTGAGCATACAATCCAGGTTTACTTTTTGTAGCTGCGGGCAGTCTTTTAACGTCGCATTTAGTTTGTCAACATATCCTTTCAAAAGTCTGTCATGATGGACCTGCATTGTTTGAGTACTGATATATGGCTCCAGAGCATCATAACTGTACGGCAATGGTTTTAACTCGAACTCATAGCATTCTTCCGACATAATTGCCCTCCTAGCAAGCGGATTTCATGATGTATAATGCTATGGTATGAATTCTGTTTTCATGTGTTACTTTGAGCAAAAATCTGCCGGCTGAGCCTATTAAAAAACAATTTTAAAAATGTATACAGGCCCGGAACAACGCAACAGAAGCGACCTGCCCGCCGAACCACACTTTAACAGTTCCGATTGATTCATAAAGCCAGTCAGTCTGCACACACTAGTGCTGAGGTGATTTTTATGTCTTATGTAGATCCTAAAATCCGCGATAAATTTGAATCTCTGTCCATCGATTTGAAAAATGAAATTCTCGGCCGCGATGTGAAGCTGTATACAATGAATGACCTGATGAGGTGTTTACAGGATATTGTCGACGGTAAATAAATCCTTGCAGCCGAATATACGGCTTTGATTCCCCTATCGTTTTTATTCCTTCCATCAACTTTGTTAATTTTAATAAGCCGATCCTGAGGTGATTTTCATGAATGATCAAAACAAACCTTTAAATACCGAAGAACGGTCAAGCAACAAAGGAATCAGCGCAGACATTTCTAAGAGCAAGACCGAAAATCAGAACCAAAACCATAACACCAAAAAGGCAGCATTAGGACCGAACACAAAACGATAAGGGTGAAATCACAAATTTCAAATTATGATACGAGGAATGGGATTCTCAGCTCCTGCCATAAAGCGGGGGCTGCTTTTATTTGCCCCTGAAACAAGCACTATGAAAACGCAGCCCTATTGCAGCATTGTTTCATTTGAAATACAGCACTTTTTCAGCATGTGCCAAAAACAAATCGTTTGGTAAGCTGATTTTGCCTTATCCATACCATTTTCAAAAATGAGCCTTTGTATAAAACCGGAAGCAGATCAGTGTATTGCTGATCTGCTTCCATGACTATTAAGACGATTCGATTTTTTGAAGTGCTCTAAATATCCATAAAGACAAACTCACAAATCCGAACAAAATAAATTGGTCAGCACGAGCAAATGATATTACAGAATCAGGAACCTATTTGCAGAGTGCCTAACAAAATTGTTTGAATATTGCTTCGATCACACTGTCATAGTCCAACGGATGCAATTCATGCCCCGCACCATTCATCGTCAGCAAAGCCGCATGCGGAATGGTTTTTGCCAGCATTTCGCCATGTACATAAGGAATAACGACGTCGTCGGTTCCATGAACCACCAGAGCCGGAACTGCGATCTCGGCAATTCTGCCAAGCTCATCCCCCGTGACTTGTGCATATGAATGATTCATACGGGAGTCGAAATGATCCGAACGCTCTACGTCCATTCGATTCATTTTGCGGATATGGTCCTCATCATGCGGACGTCTGCTCTGATTGGTAATGCGCCACTGCCGGATCGCGACTTCGACCAGTCCATCCGTATCCTTGGGCGGCTCGGATTTTGCCATCTGCTCGAAAAAAGCATTTACTTCATCAGAGGAATACGGCAGGCTTTCCGCTCCATTTGCGAAGTACATAGAAGAAAGCAGTACGATCCCGGAAACCCGTTGCGGATACCGGAGAGCAATCATCTGTGTCAGCATCCCGCCCATTGACATGCCCATGATAATGGCCTTGTCGATTTCGTAAGCATCCAAAACAGCTATTGCGTCGTCAGCCAAATCTTCAAAAGTATACCCCGGCTCGCCCGGCGGATAGCAGGTAGATTTGCCTGTGTCCCGGTTATCGTAACGAATGACATAAAAGCCTTTGTCCGCCAGCTTTTCGCAAAATTCAGTTTCCCACCATATCATGGAGCTTGCCGCGCCCATGATGAGTAGTACCGCCGGATTGCCCGGCGAACCGAAGCTTTCCGTACAAATATGAACGTCGCCATGAAATGATACCATTTTCAAACGCTATCACCCTTTCCCGCTTTGCAATGATCAATTTTAAACCATTCATCCAAATAATCTGCACAGTATCTTTCAATGTCTGATAAACCAAGTGATGAAATCGTGCCTAACACCGGACATTCCTGCGCTTGAAGCCCAGCCGCCCTTTGGCCGCCGCCTTTCGGATTTCCTCTGCGGCCACAGGGATATTGAATTTCGCTTTGCCCCCAAATCCTTCCACGGCTCCGATAGCGTCGGCAACAGCCAGCGCCTCTTCATGCAGCGGAAGATAGGAAACGCCTACGGTTGCAACAAAATTGTTCATCGCATATTTGGCCCGGTCAGGGCTGTCATGAATCGTATTTTTCACCGTTTCGAGCATCGCGTTCAGCTTTTCCCTGTCGAACTCCTCATCCTTGCGGTTGCCGATCAGCCAGCAATAGCAGCTGTACCCGGCGGATACATACAATTCTTTGCCGCTTGCAATCCACCGGTCGGAAACGGCCTGCGCAATGTCCGTTTCCGCAAGCGTCACCGCCACGATAAAATCAGAGATCATGTAAAAATACGCGCTTTCCATCCATCGGTCAAAATCCGCTTCCGTCATGGTTTTGGAGTTGGCAATCATACCGGCCAGATACATGGCGTCATAGTTGCCGGTCACGTAAAGCTCCTCCGCAAGCGCTTGATCGATCTTGATTTTCCGGACAATCGGTTTCATCGCACCCGTCGCGACTCCGTAAAGCGGCTCGTGCGCCCCCTGCTGCAGATATACCTTCTTTGTTCGCTCCGTACCCAATGATTCCAGTTCCTGCAATATTGTCTGAACGTCCACACAAATCCTCCTTCGATCCATATAATCCTGCGATTATTATTCCCGATTGTCTGCCTCATTCTTTTTTATTATCCCCGTTTCAGGGCCTTGATCAGCAACATCATCGGGCGGCGCATTTCATCGGACATGCCCGGAATCTTTATGCTATCGGCGCTCGGCATCGCTTCTTCAACCACTTCCAGCCGAAATCCGGCTCTAATTAGCCCCATCAGAATCTGCGTCAGTGTATGATGCTGCTTTATGACCGTTTTTCCAAGGAAACGGGTAACTCTTTCTCCGGGATAAAAGTAATCATCCACCGGCCAATACTGCGGTTTGCCGTCTGAATCGTAAATCCAATCCTGGTTCACACCCGCTGTAAAGACGGGATGTTCGATATTAAGGAGAAAAACGCCATCCGATTTCAGCGTTGAATATATCTTTCTCAAAATAGAATCAATATCTGCAAAATAATGAAGCACCAGATTGGAAATGACACAGTCGTAAGAATCGGTTGGATAATCATATTCATCCAGCCCGCAGACCCGATAGGTGATTTTTGGGTCAGCGTTTTTTTCGTTTGCTTCCTGTATCATTTTTTCGCTCAAGTCGATGCCCAGCACCTGCTTTGCACCGCATTCCACCGCATATTTACAGTGCCAGCCGTAACCGCACCCAAGATCGAGTACGCTTTTGCCGCTCAAATCCGGAAACAAGGCTTTGAATTGATGCCATTCTCCTGCTCCGGATAAGCCCTGCCGGCTCCGCGACATCTTCGCGTACTGATCAAAAAAGTCCATATCATCATAAATATTGTTCATATACTTACCTCAGTAAATTTTGTTTGCCTGCCTCTGTAAAGGATGGGGACTTATTCCTTGCAGTTGCCCTGAACCTAACCAAAATCATTGTACCACAAAAGGAGTGAAATTTTCCATTCTAACAAAACCCGCTGGATACACTTTTTACAGTGTTCCCCTGCGGGTTCTGCTATAAGGCATTATTGCAGGTGACCTCTCTTGATCAAGGTAATGACTATTGATGATCTGATAAGCAACGGAGTCCATCAAAAATGTTAAAATACCTTACTGCATTTCTGCCCATCTTTAATTTCTCGATTCTCCCACAACGGAAATCGTCGTCGAAAAGCGGTGCGATTGCCTCAACCGATTCATTCACTATTGTGCCGATTGATTTCTCACGCTGTTTTCCGTTTATAAGCCAGCATGGCGAAAGCATACGCCACCACAAGAATCCCCAAACACCACACAAGAGCGCTCCAGATATCATTGCCGACGGGCTGATTAGATAATAACGCGCGGATGGCGTTGACGATGGAGGTCACCGGCTGGTGCTCCGCAAAAGCGCGGACAGGGCCCGGCATCGATTCAGTCGGCACAAACGCCGAGCTGATGAACGGCAGAAAGATCAGCGGGTAGGAAAAGGCGCTCGCGCCGTCCACCGATTTTGCAGTCAGCCCAGGAATCACCGCGATCCAGGTCAGTGCCAGTATTACAAGCACGAGGATACCAGCTACGGCCAGCCAGGACAGAACCCCCGCCGAGGAGCGGAAGCCCATAATCAGCGCCACAAGGATAATGACGACAACCGAAATTGCGTTGGATACCAGCGAGGTCAGCACATGCCCCCACAGCGCGCTTGAGCGTGCAATCGGCATTGAGTGGAATCGCTCGAAGATGCCGCTCTGCATATCCGTAAACAGGCGGAAAGCCGTGTAGGCGATGCCGCTCGCGATCGCCATCAGCAGGATGCCGGGCAGCAGATAATTCACATAGTTGTCCGTGCCGGTTTGGATCGCGCCGCCCAATACGTAGACGAACAGCAGCATCATTGCGATCGGAGTAAGACAGACCGTGATAATGGTATCCATGCTGCGGGTGATGTGGCGCATGGAACGTCCCATCATCACATTCATGTCACTGAAAAAATGGTTTTTCATTCCTACGCTTCCTCCTTTTTGCCGATAATCGCAAGGAAAATCTCCTCGAGCGTCGGCTGTTTTTCCACATACTCCACCTTGGCGGGCGGGAACAGCTTTTTCAGTTCCTCCAGCGTGCCGCTTACAATAATCCTGCCCTCATGCAGAATGGCGATCTGGTCGGCAAGTTGCTCGGCCTCCTCCAGATACTGCGTGGTCAGAAAGACCGTCGTACCGCCGTCGGCAAGCTCATTGACGATCTTCCAGACTTCGATGCGCGCCTCGGGGTCAAGCCCGGTGGTCGGTTCGTCGAGGAAAATAAGCTGCGGCTTTCCGATCAGGCTCATGGCAATATCGAGCCTGCGGCGCATGCCGCCCGAATAAGTAGACACCCTGCGGTCCGCGGCATCGGTCAGGCCAAAGCGTTTCAGCAGATCATCCGCGATTTGACGGGGATTTTCAAGATGCCGCAGCCTGGCGATCATGATAAGGTTTTCCCTCCCGGTCAGAATCTCATCCACGGCGGCAAACTGCCCGGTCAGGCTGATCGACTGCCGCACATCATCCGGCTTTGCCGCAACATCGAAGCCGTTGACGACGGCAGTGCCGCCGTCTGGTTTGAGCAGCGTGGTAAGGATTTTGACAATCGTGGTCTTGCCGGCTCCGTTAGAGCCGAGCAGGGCAAAAATTGTACCCCGTTCCACCTCAAAATCCACACCCTTCAGTACAGGGAGGTGTTTGTAGGACTTTTTCAGCCCTTTTACTTCAATTGCTTTTTCCACCCCGATCTCCCCCTTTTTTATCCATATCTTTTTTTATGGCATTATAAACGTCGCGGTTGACAGATTCCTGATAGATATCGGCGTTCGTTTTGGAATCTTGGATCAGATCGTCGCAGAAAGCCGCTACGTCGCGGCCCGTCACTTCGAGAACACCTTTCCCCAAAGCCGCTCCCTCTTCAAAAAGATCGACAATTCCCGAGAATAAGCCCGTTCCGTCGGTTATCCCATCGGCCATCTCAACAGGGCCGACCCGAAAGAGATATTTTTGAATCTTTTTATAAACGATCTGATACTCCTGCGGGAGCGCTTTGACACGCGCCATGTGCGCCCGCCACTCTTTTTTGCTTTCGATAATCTCTTGTATGTTCATGATATCCTCCTATTTGCCTAATTTTTTGGCGATAGTATGGTTGAGCTGATCACGCCACCTGTCGCGCAACGACTTTGCCCCTTCTTCGCCGGCCAGCGATGAACAGAAGCCTTTAATATCGTCGCCCAAGACTTCCCGGACACTCTCGCCGTTCGCCGCCCCTTCTTCGAGCAGGCCGAGCACACCGTCAAGAATCGGCATGAGGTTGCGGCCGGTGAAATCCGTGTGCGGCCAAAGATTCAAATTAATTTTTTCCCATGCTTCCTGATAATCAGCCGGCAGCTTCTTGGCCCGCAATTCAAAAGCCCGCATTTCTTTCGTCATGTCGTTTCCTGTGATCCTATCCCAAAAATTCATTATTTTTTCTCCTTCAGCTCGTTCATTCTCGATGATACGAACTCCCATTTCTCCCAAAACTTCTGCAGTTCCTCGCGCCCCGCGTCGTTGAGCGTAAAAAACTTTCGCGGCGGCCCCACGTCGGAGGCCTTTTTGCTGATCTCTACCAGCTTGTTTTTTTCAAGCCGAACCAGTATGGTATATACCGTTCCATCCACAACATCCGTAAAGCCGAGGGCGTTCAGGCGCCGCGTGATTTCGTAGCCATAGGTTTCTTTGCGGCTTATTATTTCAAGGACGCAGCCCTCAAGCACACCTTTGAGCATTTCCGTTAAGTTTTCCAGTACAATCACTCCTTGCTATTCAGCAGCACCGGTATTCAGTATTGCTTACTACCGCTATATAGTAACGCAGAATAGTCAATTTGTCAACAGCGGTTATTCTAAATCATAAATTTCATCTGAACCTGAACGGCAAACCGCCAGACCAGAGTGCATCGCATAACAAAAAGAGCTCTGCTGTCTCTGGTAAAAACCAGCGGGCAGCGAGGCTTTTATTCGATTGACCGTACTTTTCCAAGATGTCGCCGAACTTCATCATGCTTCCTTTTCTTTTTCACGAAAGTCAGGGAAGCTTTATAAAGATGTGTGCATCTTTTCAACATGTAGTTTCCAAAAAGCAACCAGGCCGCTCGCCAAAGCGGCCTGGTTTTCCGTGCATCAGTAAATGTATTCATTTTGATGTTTCTTTTGGGCCGGACTGTCCAAAAAATCATCGTTAGAGAACATACCTAGAAGAAAGAGGAAGCAGATGAACATCTGCTTCCTCTTTCTTGCGCCGTACCGGTTACCCTCGCTGGTTCCGATACTGTCCGCCTTGATCCTTCTCTGACTCCCTTTTTATGGCCCAAGCGTTGTGCGAATGCCATCATAGCCGACCGCTGTATGTTCAAAAATGGACATGGCTGCATCCAGATACTGCTCCGGCTCTTTCATGGCAGGGCTGAAATGGGTCAGCCACAGCTGCTTTACTTCAGCACGTTGGGCCAGTCTGGCGCTATCCGAAAAGATCATATGCCCTTTTTCCTGCATCTTTTCGCTCATGGCCTCGTCCCCATACATTCCCTCACAGACAAATAAATCCGCACCATGGGCGAAGCTGGAAATCTCCTCAATCGGCTGGGTATCTGTGCAGTAGCAGATACTGATCGGGCGACGCTCCCCATCGAGCACCATGTAAGGTAAAATTCGATTGCCGTTGTCCAGTACAACCGGTTGACCGGCATGCAGGGTTTTGTAATAGTGCAGAGGCACGCCCAGTTCCTTTGCCTTGTCCGGGTTAAAGATCGGCTTCCGTTTCAAAGTCAGGCGGTAACCCAGGCAAGGGATACCATGCTGCAAATGCATGGACGCAAAGTGGATACCGAACAAATCAAAGTCTCTAGTCTCTCCATCCAACTCTTTTAACACAATCGGATAGGGAAGATTCGGCGCTATGGTCATCAGCGACGCTACCACCTGCCCCAGCCCGGCAGGCCCGGCAATCGTGAGCGGCGTCTTTTTTCCATAGTTGCCCAAGGTCAGAAGCAGTCCGGGCAATCCAGCGATATGATCCGCATGAAAATGGGTAATGAGCAGCAGCTCCAGCCGGCTTAATTTGCAGCCCGCTTTTTTCAGGGCAATCTGTGTCCCCTCACCGCAATCAATGAGGATCGCCGTACCCTGAAACTCTCCCCAGCAGCTTGCCGTCCAGCGATTTTCCAGCGGGAGCATCCCACCTGTTCCGGGTAAACACACTTCTACCATGGGCTTCCATCCCCCTTCCGATTTTCTACGATTTCCCTTATCATGATCCCGGTGTGATCCATCTATTCCTCATACTCTCAGCCCGGGGCCGAGGCAGCCAGCAGTTCAAGAAGAAGCATCTCACCGATTTCTGAACAGATATTTTGTTGACTCTTATCCTGTAGATTTAGTATAGCATAAACAGCCTAAGCAGTAATTCTTATTTTTGCGCGGCATCTGATTGGATATTAAATACGAATTATGGTATAATTTCCAATATCGAAGCTGTGTTTATAAGTGGATTGTACGACATGAGCCGCCGGTACATTTCGAAATCGGGTACCATCGGACGCAGATCAGCCATTGATAGGGGGATGTGAGATACTTGTCGATCAATAAGGTAATGCGGGCGGCCCTTAAGGCAATTACGTCCTTAGAACCGGATGTGAAAAAAACATATAAAATGGAACGGCAGTTTCAAATACTTACTTCCCGATTGCGGGGAAGACCGAAAGATTACAAGATGTGGGACCATAAGGTTTTCTGCGACGGCCGCGCTATTCCCGTGCGCCTTTTTGCGCCGAGCAGAAAAAGAGCCCTCCCTCTTCTTCTCTTTTTTCACGGCGGCGGCTGGGTAACCGGAGGAATCGAAAACTATACCGGCGTTTGTGCCGATCTTGCAAAAGCGACCAACTGCACCATAGCCTCCGTGGATTACCGGCTGGCGCCGGAGCACAAATTCCCCGCCGCTGTAGAGGATTGCTACGCGGTAACGCGCGAGTTTTTTCTCGGCCGGATTCCGCGTGTGAACCCGGACAGCATCACGCTGATCGGCGACAGCGCCGGGGGCAATCTGGCCGCGGCCGTTTCTTTGATGGCGCGGGA
Organism: Faecalispora jeddahensis; assembly: GCF_000577335.1. GTDB lineage: Bacteria > Bacillota > Clostridia > Oscillospirales > Acutalibacteraceae > Faecalispora > Faecalispora jeddahensis. The sequence goes on from NZ_CBYL010000005.1 coordinate 106,336, forward strand.
CCGGGGGGAGTTTCTTCCCAAACGGCAAATCCTTCTGTATCCGTCCACGTACAATGACCACAGTGAGCGGTCTCCCTTTCCGTCTATCCGGGAGAACGGAACGGACTATCTTCTTACCTCTAGACGGATTCAAAGCTTTATCGAGCTTTATCGGAGCTTGGATGACGATCTGAACAATCCCTATTTTGCCCCGCTTCTGGCGTCGGATTTCTCACGGCAGCCCCGTACCCTGCTGATTACCGCAGAGTATTGTCCGCTCAGGGACGAGGGGGAAGCGTATGGGGAAAAACTGCGCGCCGCAGGGAATGACGTGCAGATCATCCGCATTCCGGATGCGCTTCACGCTTATATGATGCTGCCGCCGCGGTTTGAGCAGGTGCAGCAAACCTATCGGATCATCAACGGTTTTTTACGAAAGGGTAATCTCCATGGCAGAACGTAAACATTGGAGCCGGCTGGACAACGCCGCCAAGATATTTCCGCCCACCAGTACAAAGCGGGATACGAAGGTATTCCGCTTTGTATGTGAGCTGACCGAACCGGTAGACAGCGGTATTTTACAGAGTGCTTTGGAAGAAACCATTCAGGAGTTTCCTTTATACCGTTCCATCCTGAAAAAAGGATTGTTCTGGTACTACCTGGAGGAAAGCAATCTCCGTCCGCAGGTCGAAAAGGAGTCGCTTCCCGCTTGCAGCCCTATTTACAATCAGGATGGGCCCGGCTTATTATTCCGTGTCCTCTATTATAAAAAGCGAATCAATCTGGAAGTATTTCACGTTTTGGCAGATGGTACCGGCGCAATGCAGTTTTTACGCGCTCTGGTCTTTGCTTATCTGGCAAAAAAGTATCGAATTTCAGGACGGTTGGCCGATTATGACGCTTCCCGCGATCAAAAAAACCAGGATGCGTTTTATAAATATTATGATAAAACCGGAACCGTCCCGAAAATGAAACATTACCGGGCTTATCGGATTCGCGGGGAACGCCTGCCCGGCAACCGGACCGGGATTACAGAGGGATTTTTATCCGCCAAAGCAGTACTTCAAAAGGCCCATGAAAATGACGCCACACTCAGTGAATTCCTGGTTACACTGCTGATTTGCTCCATTTACGATGGAATGGCGGTACGGGAACGAAACCGCCCTGTCATCATTAGCGTGCCGGTGGATCTTCGCCGCTTCTTTCCCGCACAGACGGCCCGAAATTTTTTTGGAGTGATCCAGGTTTCACACCATTTTCAAAAAGACGGACAGGAATTCGCTCAGGTTCTGGCAAATGTGCGCGAGTCCTTCCGGCGGCAGCTGACCCAGGAAAATCTGCACGGGATCATCAGCCGGTATTCGGTCTTTGAAAACAATCCCTTCATTAAGGCCATTCCCCTGCCGTTGAAAATCCCGATCCTGCGCATCAGCGGAATTTGGGCGGACGGCGGGGACACGGCGGCTTTCTCCAATATCGGCCGGGTCGCGGTACCCGCAGAGGCAGCAAAACACATTCAATTATTCGATGTGTTCGTCAGCACCAAGCGTCCGCAGCTCTGTCTTTGCTCTTTTGGGGATACCCTGGCTGTCAGCGTATCCTCGCAGTTGGCGGACACCGGAATTCAGCGGCATTTTTTCCGCCAGCTGACGGAGATGGGGATTTCTGTACAGGTGGTTTCCAATCTGGAACAGTACAATGAAGAGGAGACGGCATATGCTGCGGTGTGAACATTGCAAAGTGGATTTACCCGGAGAGCAAACTCGCTGTCCGCTCTGCCAGAACAAACCGGTCGGAACTCCGGATGGCTCCGGCAACCGGTTCCCGCGTCTGCCAAATCCCCGGCGAACCGTCAGCCGAGTGCTTATTGCATGGCTCGCATTTGGCAGTGTGTGCGCGGCGGCGATCTGTGTGATGATCAACCTGATCATGCCTGCAGGCGGATGGTGGTCGCTGTTTGTGATCGCCGGTATCGCAAGTCTGTGGATCGATGTGTCGCTCATCGTCAAAAAGCGAAAGAACCTGCCTAAGAATATCCTCTGGCAGGTGATCATTGTCACGCTCATTGCGTTTTTATGGGATTTTCTGACGGGCTTCAGCGGCTGGTCGCTGAATTTTGTGTTTCCCATTCTTTGCTCCTGTGCCCTGCTCGCCATGACGATCGTGGCAAAAGCACGCAGACTCGATACACAGGATTATATTTTATACCTTGTTATCGACTGTGTTCTGGGAATTGTCTGTTTTATCCTGATTCTGACGGGTGCGGTTCGTGTCGTCATCCCATCGGCCATCAGCTTTGGAGCCTCCATTGTTTTTCTGGCATTCCTGCTGTTTTTCGAAGGGAAAGCGCTCTGGACGGAAATTCAGCGCAGATTCCATTTATAATCAAAAAAGCCTGCATCACGGCGAGCTTTCGCTGTGATGCAGGCTTTTTTATTTTGAGGGACAAAACATTCAGGCTTTAAATGCCGGTCTGTGCGAGGATCGGCTCTTGTTCCAGGGCTTCCCCGTGTTTCTGCGTTTGTTCCGGCTCTCATTCTGATACTGCTTTTGAAGCATTGAAAATTCAGGGAGAGCAGACTTGACATCCAGTACAACGGGTGCGATGGATGCTTTGGTATTGCTGATAATTCCGTGCAGCTTGCCTCGCTCTCTGGGGTAGATAAAGGTATATGCAACCCCGGTACGATCTGCCCGGCCGGTTCGTCCAATCCGGTGTACATAGCTTTCCGCATCGCCGGGAATGTCGTAGTTCACAACCGCGTCGATTCCCCCGACGTCAATGCCGCGGGCGGCAACATCGGTCGCGACCAAAATATTTACCTTGCCATCCCGATAGCGCCGCATGACCTGATCCCGCTGCTTTTGGCGCAGGTCGCCATGAATCGCCTCTGCCGGGTACCCGGCTTCCGTCAGCTGAGACGCCAGATCGCCGGCCATCACTTTCGTTGCGACGAAAACCAAAGAAAGATCGAACTGCTTTTTTTGCAGCAGCTGCAGCAGCGCGGAAAATTTCGCGTTGCCGCGGACTTCGCAGTAAAACTGCTCCACTTTCTTTGCGCTGGCAGTATTGGGCTGAATGCAGATCTGCTTTGTATCCTGTTGATACTGTGCAGCGATCGTTTTGATTTCATCGGACAAGGTTGCGGAAAACAGCACTGTTTGCCGTTCGGTGGGAACGCACTGCAGAATGGTATGGATATCCTCTCGGAATCCCATATCCAGCATCTGATCCGCCTCATCCAGCACAATACAATTGACGCCGCTCAGCCGGGTGGTTCTGCGGCGCATATGATCCATCATGCGACCGGGGGTAGCCACTATAATTTGCGGGCAGCGTTTTAACGCCATGATCTGACGCTGAATCGGTTCCCCGCCATACAGCGCCAGAACTCGAATCCCTTGCTTGTAGGTGGCCATCTGCTTCAGAACACCGGTTGTCTGCACTGCCAGTTCCCGCGTGGGGCAAAGAATGACAGCTTGAATCTGCCGGTCGGCAGGATTCACATTTTCCAGAATCGGAAGGCCAAACGCAGCCGTTTTTCCGGTGCCGGTAGGCGCCTGCACCAACAGATCCTGTTTTTCCAGCATAGGCCCTATGGCGACTTCCTGTACGGGGGACGGATCACAGTATCCCATTTTTACAATTCCCCGCAGCAGTTCCGGCGTAAAGCCAAATTTTTCAAAGTTTGTGATCATGAAAGCTCCATTTCATCTAATATTTCTTCGTGTCAAGAGAATCCGCCAACCCCATTGAAATTGGCGGCCCTTGAATCCCGTTTGCGTTATACGTTCTGACGTTCACAGCACATGATTTCTGCTGCTTTTCAGACTCCGTTCCGTACTAAAAAATTACCTTGCCGCCTTCGTTCAGGCTCTTCGCGATCAGAAACGATGGAAGGAAAACGAACAGGCACTTCGCCGCTGCCGCCACTATTTGTAACAGGGCCGCAGTCTTTTTCAGAATGAACCTGACGTACCGTTATTCTATCACTGGTACCTGAGTCAGTATTGCATCTGTAACGCACAAAAAAACACACGCTTTTATAACTCAATGAAACGAATCAATGACTTACAAAAACATGTGAGGCAATGTAACATTTTTGAATACCTGTCTACTTTAACACACATGCCACGAAAAGTCAACTGCTGACTATAAAAATCTGATTGGCTGAAGTGTGAAAGAAACGGCGTATAAACGCTTATCAAAATAAAGCAAACAGCGGGGTCGGCTGCTGATTTGCAGGTAATATCCCTTATAGAAGGTAAAAATCGGCCCGCGATATCATTTGATTTCGCGGGCCGAATGGTGCAAGTGCTTATCAGGACAAACGCGAAAACCCGCTTACAACAGGGTCTTGGGGCGCAAACAAGCGGATATCCCATCATTTCAAATGCTTCTATTCCAAAACAAAATATAAGTTATGTAATAGGAGTTTCTACAGAAGAATCATAAGTATATCTCAAACGATCCCGGGTGGAATCACCGTAGTTGATCGCTTCAACCGGACAGTGATGCAGACAGCGTAAGCAGATATCACATTTCGGGAGCTTCCAAAATGGTTTTCCGTCTTTCATTTCAATCGCATGAGAGGGACAGTTCTTCGCACACAGTCCGCAATGGATGCAGGAGCTGTCCACAGTGAAAGGTGATGTGATTCGAGATTTTTCGTATTGAGCACGAGCAATGGGTGTGAATTGCCGGATCAGCCAGTTGCTGTGATAGGGCTTTTGTGTCCCCTGAATGATGTTACGAAGGGTATTTTCCGCATGCATCAGCTTCCTTTTTTGAGCATCCAACGGCGGCACATCATGCAGTATAGAATAGTTTGTGACCATAACCAGTGAGTAAACGGTTGGTTTCGGCAACCCCTTTTCTAAAAACAGCTTTTCTACCGAGGCATCTCCGCCACCCAGATATCCGCCGCATGTCATGATTACGACTATTTTGCCGACGTTCCTAAATTCACTTTCTCGAAGGAAGGATTCCATCCGGTTTGAGACTCCCCAAAAACAATTGAAAGTGACCAGAAACAGTGTCTCCCCATCTTCTAAGTCAAATGAGGTTGGCTCCTCAAAGTCACAGATGTCTATGAAATCCCCATGAAATGCCTCGTGCAGCTTGAAAGCAACATGCTTGGAATTACCTGTTGAGCTATAATATATTACCATTGCAACATCACATCCTATCTATGCAGCTACTCATTGGGCCTATTTTCAAACTGTTTGTCTACGATTATTATAGCGGATTGTATCGTGTTTGCAAAGAAAAAACAGGCCGGCAAAAGGAAGTCGTTTTTGCTCTTATGGCTATTCGAAGATTAAAGTTTTCATTGGGCCGCTCAAGCTGCAGCTTCAAATCATTCATGATGATCCTCTTTTTTTCAATATTTCTTCAGTTGCAATTACAATTCCATTATAAAAATAGATTTGGTGGAAAACATAAGGATAGAGGTGATGGATATGAAAGTTAGAAATATCATGTCAAAAGAAGTTACCAAGCTGAATCCGGATGATTCCATCGAAAGAGCTGCTCAACTGATGAAGCAGCACAATATTGGCTCTATTCCTGTCTGCGATCAGGAAAAGGTAGTTGGCATTGTGACCGACAGGGATATCGCAACAAGGTCTGCTGCGAAAGGCCAGAATGTAAAGCAGCAAAAGGTCTGCGATATCATGAGCCAGAATCCTGTGGTAGGCAACCCTGAAATGGATGTACACGAGGTTGCAAAATTGATGAGCGAAAAGCAAATTCGAAGAGTGCCTATTGTAGAGAACAATACTATAGTGGGCGTAGTCGCACTGGGGGACATCTCTGTTCAACCCAATCTTCAGGACAATGCGGGCGAGGCTCTTAAAAACATTTCGCAATCCAGCGCTACCCAAATGTAAAAACATCTTTCAAATTCAAACTCCCTCTGTCGGAAAGAATTCCGGCTGAGGGAGTTTGTCATTCTAAGATATAAAAACAGGGGCGGGATGGCTGTACAACCACCCCGCCCCCTGTTACGGAGAACACACCCATAACAACGGATATACCGCGAATATAAGTATATTATAAATTAATTTCCATATTTTGTCAATCATTTTTTCTTTTGCACACAAAAAAATTTATGTCAACATAATTCGACAGAATACACGTTGACATAATTTCGAAAACATAATACTCTTTAGGCATACTGATTCTATTATTGAAAAATGAAATAGAGTTCTCTTTTCAAAGCAGTCAAGCTTAAAATCCTGGTAAGGGGATTCATTCGCAAGTCTAAAAACTGAATAAATTCTCCGTATTGACAGCCATGAATCTCAAGTTGTTCCTGTACGGAGTGCTATTCATGACCAGGTCACTCCTAATAAAAAGGAACTGGTCATTTTTATTCAAATATAAAAATCAAATCGGATTGGAGGTGAGTAACATGGACTCTTTTAAACGTCAGCCCGTAACATCTTCCTCATAGAAAGGAGAATTTTTATGAAGTCAAGTTCTCATCCTATCGTGATCTGCAAAAAAATCCATAACACCGTGTTCACTAAGGATGAAGAAAAAATCAGCGAAACCAAGACAGTTCAATATTTTCTTCCCAGCTTCAATTTAAAATCTGTGATTAAATTTCTAGAGGTATTACTGTTGATTCTTCTATTGGTCGCAATCTTTGTCGGCAAAAAAGAAGAAGTTGCTCCAATAATGAATTTCATATTGGAACAACTTCATTGAGAAAATTCGCGAAAGTACTATACACATTATCCTACCAATGTGTATAAACCATTCTTATTATTAACATAAAATTCATATATTGTCAATGGCATTCAATAAAAGATATCCCTTTGCTATGAAAAAGGGCGCTGGATTCTCCGGCGCCCTTTTCATTGCGGTTATTTATTCCACCTGATTGGCTCAGTATTATTTGGCAAACTGATCCATGTACTGCCTCGCTTCCTCTTCGCCGTAGGAACCGCTCAAAACAAAAGTCCCATCTGTAATCGGTTCCGTCATTTTCGCAGAGGTAATAATTCCGTCTTTTCCCCAAATAGACAGTTCCTGTTCTTCTTTTACGATTTCGGAACTGTCTTCGGCCAACTGTTTACTGCCTTCTTCCGTAAGATGAAACGTAATATCATATCCGTTTGGGGATGGGCCTTGACTGTGTTTCGCCTCAATTCTTTCAATCAGTTCGCCAGTCAAGACAATGTCTCCGTCAGCAGCGGCAGTCTTACGAAACACAATCTCTTTTGAGATTTCTTCTTTTGTGAGCACGACGCTGAAACTTTCAGGCGCACTGCTCAAAACCGCAGACGAAACCGGGGATTCGCCCTGAGTGCAGCCATTCAGAACAAAACTGAGAAGAAAAATGGAACAAAGCAACAGCAGTGATTTTTTCATCGCGGCAAATTCCCCTTTTATCCATCTCTAAACGTTAACACCTGTTGATACCATAATACCAAACGCCGCAAAAGTCAATGAAGCGAATTCTGCCAGACATCTGGTCGATGGAGGGGCATCAGGGCAGCACCAGCAGTCCCTTGAGCATGATAACAAATCCGACAGTCAGGCAGATCATTGTGACTCTGTGCCCCAGGTGTTGCTCAATAAATGCTGAAACGATAGTAAAACAATCCGTGGTAAACTATTTGCAGGTTCTGAACGGAATGGGAGGCAATCACAAACGTGTTCATTCTCGCGTAATACTCCATATGGGAATTATTTAAGTCACGCAAAATTGCTTTTTCCATCACTTCCGTATATATTGTGAATAGAGAAGTCCAATCATGTAAACTATCTTCATAAAATCTTAAGACTTTCATAAGGAAAACAAAAGGACTCTCTTTTGCCCTTTACCTTATGATAAATCATAAAAGCGTGGCGGAAAAAGGAGTGATGAACCGTATGGGCGCTGATATTTTAATCGTAGACGATGAGCAGACCATAGCGGATTTAGTAGAGGTATACTTAAAAAACGAAGGATTTACCGTGCATAAATTCTATAACGGTGAGGACGCCATCCGGAGCGTGGAATCGGAACAGATCGATCTTGCGATTCTCGACGTAATGCTGCCGGACATCGATGGGTTTTCCCTCTGTCGGAAGATTCGGGAGAAACACAATTTCCCCATTATTATGCTGACAGCAAAAGAGGAAGAAGTGGATAAAATCACCGGCCTGACGCTTGGGGCAGACGATTATGTGACAAAACCATTCCAACCCCTGGAACTCGTTGCCCGCATCAAAGCGCAGCTTCGCCGGTTTACCCGATACAATTCCAGTGAAACGGTACCGGAAGAATCTGTTCTCTCCTTTTCCGGTCTGGTCCTGAATCAGGATACGCACGAATGCACGCTCAACGAAAAGCCGCTGTCACTGACGCCAACGGAATTTTCAATTTTATGGGTTCTCAGTTCCAATCGTGGACATGTAGTAAGCTCAGAAGAGCTGTTCCGGGAGGTTTGGGGCGAAAAATACTACAGCAACAGCAACAACACGGTCATGGTGCATATTCGGCACCTGCGCGAGAAAATGTGTGATTCTGCGGAGCATCCAAAATATATCAAAACAGTGTGGGGGGTCGGCTATAAAATTGAAAAATAAACTGAATACTCCGGCTAAGATATTTCTGATCGTTATCGCCACCATTTTTTTGAGCTTCAGTGTATTGTATATTCTGGATACCGGGATCGCCAATCGCATGTTCAGCAATTGGATTTATAAAAGTTTTATTATTGAAGAAACACATACCTATTGGGGCATTTCCGGTACCTTTGTCGACACACAGTTCAACTGGCTTGCTTTGAAAAAGTTCATCTATATTGCGTCCATCGCCGTAATCTCAGCGATCGTTTTGTTAAGCTGTCTGATCTATTACGGTTCCGCAAAGAAAAAATCCAGGCAAATCATGAACCAAATTTCGAACGCCATGAGACAGGTTCTGATCTCGGATCAAACTCTGCCTGTTCTGCCGCGGGAATACGATGAATTTAAAATTCAACTGATGCAGTTGAAAGAAATGGAACGGCACAGCCGCCAGCTTGCGCAGGCCGAAATGCAGCGAAAAAACGATTTGATCACGTATCTTGCCCACGACCTGAAAACGCCGCTGGCTTCTGTGATCGGGTACCTTTGTCTTTTGAATGAAGCGCCGGATATGCCGGAAACACAGAAAGAAAAGTACACGGGCATCGCGCTGCAAAAAACATATCGGCTGGAAGAATTGATCAATGAGTTTTTCGATATCACCCGCTTCAATTTACAGTCTCTTGTCCTGAATAAAAGCAAAATTGATCTTTCTTTGATGCTGCGGCAGATGGCGGACGAATTTTATCCTATGCTGATCCCCAAAGGGATGGAAGCGGTTGTCCATGTTCCGGAAAATCTGATTCTGAACGGGGATGCGGACAAGCTGGCCCGCGTCTTCAACAACATTCTGAAAAACGCGATTGCCTACAGCTACGAAAACAGCGTGATCGATATTTTGGCAATGCAGCAAAACCAAAATGTCGTGATCACTTTCACGGATCACGGAGAACCGATTCCGCCGCAAAAACTGAACACGATTTTTGAAAAATTCTATCGCCTAGATTCCTCCCGTTCTTCCAACACCGGGGGCGCGGGTCTCGGCCTCGCCATTGCAAAAGAAATCGTAACGGCCCACGGCGGAACGATCACGGCAGAAAGCGACGCGGAGCACACGGTATTTACGGTAAAAATCCCATCATAAGAGAATCTTAAGAGATTCATAAGATAGAATTCCAACATGGCAGCCGAATTTATAGTTGAATAGAGGTAATAAAAAAAACCAAGGAGCTGTTTTACCGTTGCATTCCAGAAAGAAAAAATCCGGTTGCCTGTTCGTTGTTTTTGTTTTCATTGTTTCTGTCCTGGCATTTCAATTCGGACCGTCCGTTATGAGCGATATCATCAAAAAGAGTGTTCGCTCTGCCGCTTCCGGCCCGTCCCTTACTTTGATCCCCGAAAATTCCGATACGCCTGTCTCTATTGATACAGGGGATCTGCACAGCGCTTATGCGATTCTTGTCCGGCTGAGCGACAAAACCGTGCTGATGCAGAAGCAGGGTAACGAAAGGATTTATCCCGCTTCGCTGACGAAAATGATGACGGCTGTTGTGGCCATTGAGAATATTCCGGATCTACAGAAAGAGATCGAACTCTCTTCTTCCATTTTTCAGCCGCTTTATAAAGCCGACGCCTCTATGGCGGGGTTTCTGCCCGGAGAAAAAGTCCCGGCCATCGATCTTCTGTACGGCGCTCTGCTGCCGAGCGGAGCGGAATGCTGCATCGGACTTGCAGATGAAATCTCTGGCTCAGAAGAAAGCTTTGTAAAAAAGATGAATCAAAAAGCGGACCAGCTCGGCATGAGCAACACCCATTTTATCAACTCGACCGGGCTGCAAAACGAAAATCACTACTCAACCGTGAAAGATTTATCGCTTCTTCTCGATTACGCACTCCAAAATCAAACGTTCCGGGAAATCTTCACTTCTTCCCGCCATTCAACAGCGGCCACCAATAAACACCCGGACGGCATTACCTTTACCAGCACGTTATCTCAAAGCCTGAAGGATCAGACGCTTCCGGGCGGAGAGATTCTCGGCGGGAAAACGGGGTTTACCGATGAGGCCGGGCTTTGCCTCGCCAGTCTTGCTCAAATAGGCGGGAAGGAATACATTCTCGTAACTGCCGGAGCAGAGGGAGACCATAAAACCGAACCGTACGACATTGACGACGCGCGTGAAGTATATCAAAGGCTGAATTAAACGGTTTCGCTGTCTTTGAAATTGATTACAAAAGGAAGATCAAAAATTGCCCTTATTGCTGATAAAACAACTCATGATCTGCTTTGTCTATGCCCTCCCGTTTCTGCTCTTATTTGAGATTCCGCTCCTGATTCACCGCAGAAAAGCCGAAGGAAAAATCCCCTATCGGCATTTTGCTCTCAATTTGATTTTTGTTTGGTCTCTGGCGATCATGCTGTATTTGACGGGTATCCATTCCGTTTTTTCTTTTTCCAGTGATGCCATTCTCACCTGGCAGGGACTGCACATCCCGGCAAGTGAAGTCAATCTGACCCTATTTCATTCTCTGGCGATAAACTCTCGCCAATATCTGGAAAACATATTGCTTTTCATTCCTTTCGGATTTTTTCTGCCTCTGCTGTGGGAACAGTATCGTCCGTTGTGGAAAACCGTATCTTGCGGATTTTTGCTTTCTTTGGCAATTGAATTCAGCCAACTGTTTAATCACAGGATTTCAGATATTGACGATCTGCTGACGAATACGCTCGGAGCGTTTGCCGGATGGCTGCTTTGGCTGCTGCTGCAAAAAAGCCTCTCCGCAATTCGAGGAGAGGCTACGATTTCAAAAGAAGATCAAAAAGAGACTTTTCTATTACGCCATGAAGCCTTGCTTGATATGGCTGCCGCATTTATGGGGATGTTTTTCCTGTATCCATTTCGCTGACAGAGCCTTTTCCAAAAATCCCGCCCATTTAAAATGGGCGGGATTTTTTCATCTCAGAAACAATAAAAAATGGATTTCAGGATTCATCCACAGTCTCCAAATGCCAACGAAAATCGCCGTGATAGATCATCTGATGTGTCATTCCTCCGTCTATACAAATATTCTCACCAGTAATAAAGCCGGATTGTTCCGAACAAAGAAACAGCACCATATTGGCAATATCCAAAGGGGTTCCGACTCTGCCGACAGGATGCTGATTTGCATCGGCCCCGCGGTAATGATTGTTTTTTGTATCGATCCATCCGGGAGAAATGGAATTGACCCTGACCTTCCCGGCAAGACTGACAGCCAGCGCATGGGTAAGGGCAGAAATTCCTCCCTTGGCAGCGGAATAGCTTTCTGTGAACGGCTGGCTCATACGGTCACGGCTGGAGGAAATGTTAACAATGCTCGCTCCCGGTGCAAAATACTTTAGAAACAACTGTGTCAGCATGAAAGGAGCAGTGACCCCCACACGAAGCGCATCATTAAACTCGTCATAGCTGCAAGCATTGATCCCTTTCATTAGCGGCAGGGCATTATTGATGAGATAGTCAACATGCCCGTATTGTTTGATCACGGTATCAGCAAAATGCCTTAAGGTCTGCTCGTCACCGATGTCGCCCACAAAATAAGGATTGTCCTGTATGTCGATGACGCAGACCTTTGTGCCACGCTTTTCGAACTCTTCACAGATGCATTTTCCAATACCGCTTGCACCGCCGGTAACAACGGCGATCTTATCCTGAAACATAGGGATCTCCTTTCCTGCCAGAAAAGTGATGTGAGAAAGTTTTTACATCATCAACAGAATGGGAAGCAAAAGTGAATCGGAACGTTTTATATCCCTGAACAGTCATCGAATTACGCTTTTATTGCCCATCTCAATTTTGCTGAGCGGGCACGGCTATTCCTATTACATTCTTCCGCTGATGGCCGGATCACCTCAGTTGAAATCTCACTGTAAACGCCTTCACGCAGCAATGCTTTAAAAGATTTTTTGACAAGTCTGTCTTCTCCCGAATGGAAAGACAGGATGGCGACACGCCCGCCTTTTGAAAGGACGTTAGGAAGTTTTTCTAAAAATTCATATAATACCTCAAATTCACTATTCACATCGATCCGCAATGCCTGGAAGGTTCTTTGGCATGATTTCCGAGTTAATTCTTTGCGTTGATCTTTCGCAATAAATTTGAGCGCATCTTCAATAATCTGTCGGAGCTGAGTTGTCGTCGAAATATCAGCCCCCTTTTTCATTTGAGAAATAATCGCTCTGGAGATTTGGGCCGCATAGGGCTCATCCGAATTCTCAATCAACATCCCTTCTATTTCTTCCTGCGTCATCTCTTTTAAGCGCTCCGCACCGGATATTCCTTTTTGAGGATTCAATCGCAAATCCAATGGCCCGTCTTTTTTATAGGAAAACCCTCTATCCGGATTATCTATCTGCATAGACGACAGACCCAAATCCGCCAACACAAAATCAAACGGGCCTGCTTCAGCGGCAACTTGATCGATATTGGCAAAGTTCAGCAGCTTGGTAGTTAACAGATTTGGACCATAACCCAAACGCTGTAAGCGTTCTGTCGTCTTGGATAATTCAATCGGGTCTACATCAAGGGAATACAAATGCCCCTTTGACTCTAAACATTTTAGCATTTCTAATGTGTGGCCACCATATCCCAGGGTTGCATCCAACCCAATTTGTCCGGGTTTGATTTGCAAAAAACCCAATATTTCTTTGACACATATGGATATATGCATACCGGCAGGGGTATTGCCTTTTTGAAGAATCTTTGCTACCGTATCTGCATATTTTTCCGGTTGAAGTTCTTTGTATTTTTCTTTAAAGTTTCTTGGATGAGTTCCTTTATATCGAACACGTCGTTGATGCTTCTGTTCCGGATAATCCATTGGATTCCTCTCCATCTCTTTCCTGTTATCTTTATCTTCATTACGGATGATTTCAAAATCAATAGCCGTGTGTAGTATCGTTCTGTTATGAGGCGCTTGTCCTGATTATAAACACAATTTGCAATCCATACTCGTCTGTCAAATACAAATTGCTGGACTGCGTGTTATATTTATTCGAGAGACAGTTCCTTTTCATTCAGAAACGCATACCGGCTTGTATCTGCCGTATGAGTTCCAAGCCGAGTTGTTTTAGCGGGCCATATTTTTAAATACCGCCGATCAATTCTTCGATATGGTCTGCGGCATATTGCTGGGCTTGTTGATGATATAAATTTTGCCTGTAAGCGTTCCCAGCGGAATTGGTTCTTTCCACAGTGGCAATTCCATGTTCTTTTCCAAGTTCCGTTGCAACCCGGTTACCTTTTCCTTCCACGTTTTCTGGCTGCAGCAAGCCCTTTTTCATGAAGAAGTTTGTCAGCTTAATTGCACTGAGCTTGTAATCCCCCTTTTGCAATAGCAGAGAATTCAGCATGTCGGTCAGAATCGACACCGGAACAGCTTCCACAGACGGAACAAACGACCGTTTTACATATTCACATATCTCCCCAATGGATGGTGCGGAATCCGCCGAAATGGGTTGCCCCACATTGGCCGTCACGGCGCTATTCTGTGATATAATCTTTAAAAACCGTTCGCCGTAGCGCTGGAATTTCACTTCACCTACGCCGGAAACCGCCAACATATCGTCTTTATTCACCGGCTTTTTTCTGCACATATCAAGCAGTGTCGCATCCGAAAAAACAACGAATGCCGGCACCCTGTTTTCTTCCGCAATTTGAAACCGCAGACCCTTCAGCTCTGCGAACAGGTGCTGGTCGATCTCCCCAACATACTTGCTGGATTTCGAATTACCAGATTTCATTTCTTTCTGTGCACGCTCAGATTCTCTCACCACTTTCATAAGGATCGGTTGATCAGAATCTAAAAGCGTTTTGTATTTCGTTCCCAGTTTCACGACCGGAAATTCGGTATTCGTAAGGACAATATATTCATTGATGACAAGATAATTGATCATTTCGCGGATACGGCTTTGCGGAACCTCTTTCATAATACCGTAGGTCGACAGTTGATCTAAATGAAGATTTTGTATTTTCTCACCGCGGCTGCCACGTAAGGTGTCAATCAACATCTGGACGCCATATCTTTCACGCATCCGATAGATACAGGAGACGATCTTTTTGCTGTAATCCAATATATCGACCGTTTCAAAATTCTGCTTACAGTTGCTGCAGTTCCCACAATAATTGCCCGATCGGTCTCCGAAATATCGCAAAATATACGACCTCAGACAATCCATCGTGTGGCAATAATAGGTCATTTGCTTCAGCCGTTCCCGCTCTTTTTCTTTTACGAGCTCCAGGGTTTCAGAATCCAATTCATTTTGTTCGCTGGTGTGATCGATTAAAAATTGATTCGTGATCACATCCTGTCCGCCATAAAGCAAAATGCAGTCTGCATTTGTGCCGTCGCGTCCCGCTCTTCCTGCTTCCTGATAGTAGCTCTCGATATTTTTGGGCATATTGTAATGGATCACGAAATTCACATTACTTTTATCAATCCCCATACCAAATGCATTTGTTGCGACCATAATCGTTTTTCTGTCGTACAAAAAATCATCCTGGTTGGTTGTGCGTTCAGACTCCGATAACCCGGCGTGATAGCGTGTGGCGTTATAATGATCGTTCTGCAGGTCGCCGCATACCTGTTCCACTGTTTTTCTGGTAGCGCAATAGATGATGCCGCCTTTATCCGGGTTATTTTGAAGAAAACGGATAACGGCTTGATATTTGTCTTTTGGCTTTTGCACTTCAAAATACAAATTTTCTCTGTCAAACCCGGTTGCCGCAATAAAAGGCTGTTTCAGTCTTAATATTTTGATGATATCGTCTTTTACTTCACGAGTCGCCGTCGCTGTGAACGCGGATATTACCGGCCTTTTCGGCAGTTTGTCAATAAATTCGGTGATCTTTAAGTAGCTGGGCCGAAAGTCCTGGCCCCATTGGGATACACAGTGTGCCTCGTCAACCGTAACCATAGCAATATTAGCCGATCTTGCAAATGAAACAAACTCATCCACATCCAACCGTTCGGGCGCGACATAGATGATTTTATATTTCCCGTTCCGGGCATTTTCAATGGCTTTCTGCGTTTGATTTGCACTCAGTGATGAATTGATATATGCAGCCGGAATTCCATTTGCAATCAAAGACTGCACCTGGTCTTTCATCAGTGAGATCAGGGGAGAAACGACAATCGTAATACCATCATAAAGCATTGCCGGGACTTGAAAACAAATGGATTTGCCGGCGCCGGTCGGCATAATCCCTAAAACGTCATCCCCGTCAACGATGTGATCAATTAATGCTTCCTGCCCTTCCCGAAAGGCTATGTATCCGAAATATTGCTTTAATATTTGTTCTTTGGACATATTTAAGAGATCCTTCTTGATTATTTTTTAGTACAAATAGAATTTATATAAAAACAGGTCATTTTAATATTATCTGCCTTGTCTGTCATAAACAGCATAAGCAATTTAAATCGTTTGTGTTAGGGAAAGTTTCAAACAATCCCTTATTAATCGTTATGAAATCACATGTCCCTATCAAGCCCCATACATTTAAAATTTCATACCGAGCTTCGCATGACTTCCAGAATCTGTCATTCGCTATTTTCAATCATCCACCTTAAATTCATTATATTACCGGATATACCCAATTACAACAAAATAAATATAAAATCGCAGAATTGCAAAATTTGTCAGATCGCATATTATTATTACAATGACCTCGAATACATAATCATCTTCCCTCATCAAAAGAGAGATTCCCTTAGGATTGTCTATTGCGGCAATTGCTGCAATCCTCAAATAAAAACACACTCTATTATGGACTATGCCTCTTCTATTTTCTTATAAAATTGATTTTTTTTCGAAGGCCTGTATAAAATGCATCCTCGGATGGAAGAAATATTGATTGAGAAGGTTTTTATTTAGATTGATAAATTCATAAATTTTTATCAATCGGTTATTCTAAGTAGAGAAAGACCTGGACAAAAATATAATTTAGAAAGTAGATGAAATCATATGGGCATCATTACATGGATTGTATTAGGTGCGTTAGCAGGATGGATCGCCAGTATGATCGTTGGTAAAAATTCAGAAATGGGGGCTTTCGCTAATGTATGCATCGGTATTGCAGGTGCATTTATTGGCGGGTTCGTATTTAACCTTATCACTGGTGTAGGGTTTACTGGATTTAATCTTTGGAGCTTGGTTGTAGCAATAATAGGATCAATCATTCTGTTGTTAATTATTAATCTTGTTCAGAAATCAAGACATGATAACGCGGATCAACCTATTAATAGATAACCTCCTCATAGACAATAAAACAGAAGAGCCCACTGGATGAAATCCACGGGCTCTTCTGTTGTTTACTCTGGTAGCTTTTAGCCGGCGGGGATTTTTTATTTTGAGAATTAATTTATCTCTATCAAGCTTCCATTATTGCAAAAACAGGGATATCGCACGTTATCTCCTTGTCTCTATTCAGGAATTTAAAACAGGCGATTGCGTCATACGATAATGCTTTTTCAATATTTCCAAATAATAAATGATTATTGATATCCTTCTCTAATTGTACAGAAAGCTTTAAAGTCAGCGCCTGATTTGGTGGAATCAAAATTACACTGTTCGATACATCTTTATGCTCTATTACTAATTCAATTGTCGGTCGAAAATATTCTTGATAATCAGATTCTACTGCAAGAAGCTGCACAAGGACTTCATTAACACATTCGGTTTGGTGGCCTTTATTTATTATATCAAAATATGCTTGAAATGATATTTTATTTGATTCTCTATGAGATGCGTTTCCATCTCTAAAGGATACAATTGTCTGAAATCTCTTTTCAAAATACTCTTTCATAAAATTTAGAAAGTATCCCAAAACTGTACCTAATAAAGCGGATATTACAGACATCCAATTATCGTTCATTACTACTCCCCCCCCTCCTATTACTCGCTTGTATTATAACATAAATCCAGATAAGGGAGTTCTCTTATCTGAGAACATATTTTAATCAATACAAAATCCCCTCAACCGAAATCATCCGGCTGAGGGGATCACTGCTTTTTGATGGCTGTTGTCTTAATAATTGTTCGGGACCGTTAATCAAAACCCCTTCCCCTTACTGATCAACTTAAACCGTACATCAAATCTACATGAAATCAAATTCTATGTTTGATACCATTTTGCTGTATCTCTTCACCAAGGATAAGGACTATTCTATCGTCAATATAAAAAGCAGCTGTTCGGTTCGCATTTTCCTGCACATCGAAATCCATCAGTTGAAAGCTCATACTTGCGTTCACCGCTTTTAAACGAGTTGATGCCTCCAAAGCAGTCACAGCAGGCATTTACAAACCAGCTTATTGTATATTAGTCCGATCAAAATCAGGAGAAAAAAATCCTGCAGACTCCCTGTTTACTTCTGCGGGATCAATTCATTCTGTATTGTCCACTTTTAGAATAGAAATAGAATCACTTGCTTTTTTCATGCCAAGAGCGCATTGACAAATTACAGCAAAATGGTAAGATATTGGCATAGGGAAGCGAGGAAATGAAACTAACATACAACTTTACTGAATGCGATTATATTGAATTTGCTTTGAGGTCAGCAAAAAACAACAACAAGAGAATTCTTACCATAGCTGCGTTGCTTCTTACCGGGCTTTTCATAATGATTTTAGCAGCCAGTCACGCATCGGTAAAGGTCATTATTGAATTTGCATTTATTTTAATTGCTGTGATTTTTTTGAATTATAAATTACATAACATTATTGTGAAGGAACAAGCGAAAGCGAACATCATGAAGCTTGGGAAAGATTTTTTTACAAATGATAAGACCCTTTATTTGTCTGATGAGGAAATCATCTTTTCGACAAATGACACAGTTAAAAAAATTAGTATTAAGGATATCATACAAATACATACAGATGATAAATTTGCATACATCGACATCACTGACAGTGCGATATTTATCCCCTTAAGCACTTCGAAACTACCTGTATTTTTAAGTGCTCTAAAAGACAAATGGGATAAGGAACAGCAAGAGCAGGAGAATCATTAGATTCTCCTGCTCTTTACTTTATCTGAATGCTTCGCTGCTGATCACAAACGGCGTGGATGTTAAGACGGATTCTACCGCCCTGGGTCACTCTCAGGTATTCACTACAACAAACATTTACGCCCATATTTTTGAGAAAGTATAGGCCACGGCATCGGAGACGATCGCCTTTGCCCTGCCCCTGAAATTTCACGCGTAACCTCCCAATAAAGCCTCCAAACGGTATTTTTAAGAGAAATGAAAGCCCGGGAACCCACATTGATGCGGATTCCCGGGCTTAACATTTGGTGCGAGTGGTACTACAGTGCTTACATAAAAAATCCTGTAAAATCAAGGTTTAGACAATCAAAAAGTGGTGTTTTCCATTCAAAACGAAATCATCCAGAGGGGTTTCTAAAGGCGTTCCGCCAACAAAACGCTTTTTCAATCTCCCTACCCGTGGTGATGGTGATTGTGGTCACAATGAGCGGCGGCAATCTGCTCCCCGGCCTCAGTCAGCGCTATGCTGCCCAGCTCCAACACCGGGGTATTGACCAAAAAGTTGGGTCTGGAGGCCCCCTCCGCCACCGTTGCACAGAAATACTCGTAGAGCGCGCTTGCCTTGTATTCCTCATAACCGTACCCATTCAGAGGAATGTCGTAATCCAGGGTGACAAGGCCTAAGTCTTCCAGTCTTTGCAGGAAGGCTCCTGCCTCCTTGACCGTCTCTATGTCGTCGGTTGCCGAGCGCAGGAAAACCGGCGCCAGGGCGGTGGAGACAAAATCTTCCTCCCGGCTATCCTTTATCGTGAACCGGGCCACGGGCAGATAATGGTTGTGGCCGAGTTGATGGAGAAAGTCCTTTTGGTTTTCCGTCACCTCAACCGGCACAGCATGGGCATCAGTCTGGCGGGGATACTCATGGTTGCAGCCGCAGCCGCAGTGTTCATCGTGTGGCATTGTTATACTCCTGTCTTTTTGGCTTGATGAAACTATCATACACGGATGAAGGAAAAAAATCCACATCAATGCGCGGGTCTGCGAGTGTTATTATAGTATCTATTTGTTAAGTTAAGTAAAGTAGCATAAACGAGCAAATCGAAAAAACAGCAGAAAAAAATCAGAGTTGTCAAGTTTGACGACTCTGATGCCGGTGCGGGCGATTCGTACTCAGAATGAATCATCCATAGTGACGATATTTTTTCTGCTATCTATCCAATAAACTGTGGAATCATTAAACGATGCGGTCAATCACTTTGATTTCCTTTACAATATCATGAAGTATCACACCACCAAAAGAGTGATTTAGCAAGGCTTCCACAGTTTCATACTTCCATTCTTCATTTCCATACGGCTGCAAAAGGCAAAGAACATAAGAATTCTCGCAAAAGAAAATGCCATAATCAATTCCATCCCATTCAAAGGATAGTTCCCCGCCGTTTTTTACTGACTGTTTAAACTCATCAAGTGTCTTAAAGCGAAGTGCATCCTCATGATATTGAAACATTTTCTTCCCTCCATAAAAGGATTTGATTTTCGGAATACCGCCAAAGTAGTTTGTATGTGGTTTTATGAGCTCAGACGCATGTGTGGAATTTTCATATTGATAAAAATGGCCATGAGGATTGGTATGCTTGTCTGGGCGTCCATGATCTGTATAGTGGCGTACTTGGATTCCATAGCCTCTAGTATCATATTTAACTACAACAAAATATCCATCTTTCCGAGTTGGAATCCAATAACGTGCAATTGAATTTGGAGTACCACGCAGTATTACATCATTAGGCTTGTTTGTATCTGGTTTCCATTCTCCTCTATAAGCACTTCCCATCCCCTTTAAAAACAGCATCACGAATTACCATTCTTACTTTTAATTACAATTCCACTGTTTTGTGGCAATGGTTTTTGTCCCATAATATAAGGCAGATATTGGATGACACGTAGGGATCATCATTCATATATCGCCATGAACTCAAATCATAATCGACGAAAACAATATCTCCCTGCATTTCTGGAAAGGGCTCGTTGTAACAGATAATCTGTGAATTCAAATTCAAATCGTTTAATCCGATGTTTTATCTGAGCATGGATAAATACAGGTGTTCCCATCTACCCAGCGAATGTCACCATTCTTCAAATGACATATATCCGACAGACGGTCAAGGGATTTTAGCTTTTCGGTAGTCCCGGTGGAGATGCCAAGGTAGAGCGGCCTGTCTCCTATATCAAGAACTACTTTGCTACGGAACACACTGTCGCTTCTCTCTTCGCGGCTTAATATATTGAACTGCTCGATGCAATCCTCAAGTCTTTCTGGATATGCTTTTAACACGGTTTGGAAGGTGAATTTGATGGTCTGAGCGGCCTTGCTTACTGTCTGACTCTGACCCAGCACCTCCACGTCGCGAACCTTGATGGCATCGGCTCGCGTTTTAACAGCCTGTCCCTGGGAGGAGATACTGGTTATACCGGAAATATGTAAGACCCCGGAAAAAATATTTCGGGCTAATTATTAACCGCATGTGTTTCTGACATGTACTTCGTTTCTCTCCTGGCATCCAAAAGGATAACCCTCCAGTGGCTCATTGCTTTATTTTCCACTATATAACATTCTATCACTACTAAACAGATTCTTTGTCTATTTATTATAAACATAATAAGAAACTTAACAGGCTACAAATACTACCCTGAATTCCCTCTACAAAACTGAAATTGGTCGTGACACCACATCAGTTTCATTTTTCAATTTTATCCTTTACTTTTCTTGCGTTTTCCGTAAGTCTTGGAATACTCTTAAGTAGGTTTTGATAGAAAAGTTTTATATCCAAATCGCGCAAAACATAAAACACTTGGCTATTCTCAACTGCAATTTTAAATAGTAGTTCCTTTTCGTCTAACGTCCAATTATCAAATCTATTAAGTTCTTTTATTGTGGAATGTGTCGTTGCAAAACTTCTGCTGCTTTCCAGTGCAATTAATAAGTCTGTTTTTTTGCGACCTTCTTCACTATTTTGCTTATCAGCTTCTAAGTTTTCCCTTTTACATTGGTAGTAAATATTCTCCAAAACCTCATTGGCAGCTGTACGGTTAATAATTGACTTTACCAAGTTGTCCAATTCCGTTCCTTCGGAATAGTCAGCGGGAGCATAGTACTTAATCCTGTTATCGTGCATCATCTTATAAACTTTGGATTTATCATTTGTCTCAGCATTATAAACACCAATTGAATGTCCACCATATGAATTTACGAGTTTCATGCAAGGAATATCTGTATCGCTGTCACCAATATAAACCATATTGCGAAATGGTACACGCATTTCTTCGGGAGCAAAAGAATCATTAACGCCTTGATCGTTGATATCCAAGACGCCTTTTTCAATTCGAAATAAAAACTGCGTTTTATTTGTGTAGTTTACGACCTGTGCCGGCCATTTTGCAACTCCGGTTTTTGGATCGTAGTAAAATGAACTTGCGTATATTTTTTTGAAAGCACCTTTCTTGGCGACAGATGTCCCTTCAATCATTTCTTTCAGCCCAGAAGAAATAATGTAGTGTTCAACAATAACGCCTTGGGCTATCCCATATTCGCATATTCTTTTAAACCAATCTTCCACGCCGGGAAACAAATGAACCCTCGCACCATAGTCCTCCAGCGTCTCTTTTTTAAAAATTATATTTCCCTCTGCCTCTTGAACCATTTTGTACATATATGCCAGATTTTGATCCATCTCGTTGCTTTCAGCCAGCTCATTGGATTCAGTCCAAAAATCTCCTACGTCATACCCTACCGATTGAATATAACCTTGCGCTTGCATATCATCTGGTGATAAGGTTTTGTCAAAATCGTAGCAAATAGCAAGTACAGGTCTCTTTTCTTTGTTTTCCCGTTCAAATTCTTTTTTGCTCATATTTAATACCTCACTTAAGCCGTTTTTCAATAATGTGAAGTGAAGTTCCCATACTGATGCCTAATGTAAATTTGGTCTTATCCTCTTAGAATCTCTTCAATTTGTTCAGATTCAATTCGTTTTTTTAAATAATCAATTTCCGTTTCAATATGATGTTTGTGCTTTATCCACTTTAAACCGGTGAAACCTGGAAGTAATGATTCAAGAAACTGAATCCTACTGGAAATCATTGGGACTGCACTCCCTGACCAGCTACATAATGAAGGAGTTAAAGGGATTCTCTTAAAGTCTTCAAATGACTCATTATTTTCAAGAAACAGTGCAAAATATTCTTTTTTTCTATCAATGTTTAACTTAGCGATGACTGAAAATAAAAAATGCATTTTTGTTGTATTGGTAGAAAAGATTTTGATACAATCCTTTATGCATTCATCTTGTTTTTGCAACAAGTCCTCTTTATTCTGAAAAGGCAACAAGATGGATTCTAAAAAAAGTGGTACAGACATCTTCGGAAACCGACAATTAGCTACTAATCCTGCAAAAATTTTGTTGTAAATTTCCAAGAAATTATCTAGTTGAAAAAAGCAGCGATGTTGCTCATGGGAATCTCTAAAAGATCCACGATTTTCACTCACTAAATAATCAATATACTTGTCCAGTACCGATGGTTTAATTAAGCAGAGCTCTTTTAAAAATTTGCCCTCATAATCATGATTGTTATCATATGACAGCATTACAAAATAGATTTCTTCGAGCAATTCGAAGTTACCCTTAAATTTTTGTACAACTGCCCTAGGTGTATTATGCATATGATTAAACAGCAAATCAAAATAAATATTCACCATAAAGGACGAGTACTCTATCTTAGCTAAAACGATTTTACACCCTTTTATGAAAGCATCTTTATCAATTACACTGTACTTCTCTAAAAAATCCATATCGCGTAATGAAGATGAAGTAATAGCCCCATCAGAGGTATCAGCTAAAAAGTCATAAAGTCCCTGTAGATGCTCTTCTGTAATAAACTCTGATGGCAATTCATGATAATATGCGTACAGCCACATATTTTTTTGCGTGTATTCTCCATTGTTAATCAAACAGAATACTTCTGAATCAGGCAATATAGAAAAAAGCACATTTATTATTCGATACGGATGCAAATTGTTTGGCGTATCTTTTTCTATGTAATACTTAACTGCATCAACAAAACAATCTTCTTTGATTGAAACGGCATCAAAGGCCATGCCAAGCCCCTCTCCAACTTTCCAAGCTGTATGGCCATCAAGATAATTGAGATCATTACATACATCAATTAAGCGCTGCAACATGAGCAAATTACAATTAGAAACATATTGTTCAATTGCCATTCTCTTTAATTTTCCATGCTCTTCATACCCAACTTCTTTATAATCTGGTCCTTTTAAAAGGCGATATATAAGAAAATTTTCTTCTTCAAAGTATTCAGAAAACGCTGATTCACAAGGGATATTCATATAGGTAAAAACTTGTACTAAATTTTCTGCTAAAAGGCAATTTCGTAATTCATTTGCTGGAAAATCAGTTTCTAAAATACATTTAATATAGGTCAAGTCAAATTGTAAAACAGGAAAGCTTATTTCTTCAATCTTACCACCATAAGAATTGAGAACTTGTCTGACTTTTTCTTTATACTTATCGATTTTACAAAGGGAAGATAAGGATTGCCAAATGATTTCTCGATATTTTTCAACACCATCACATATGATTAATGGGATTTGATAGATAATAAATGCATTCTTTCGCCCCCCTTCTGTTGGGGTAAAATGCACTTTTAAAAATTCTTTTGCTACTTCCAAAAAAAGAACAACAACAGATTCACGTTTCCAATCATCCGAATATTCTTTTATTTTTTCAAAAAAAATTATTTGTGTAGAACACCCATCGTTCATGAAGTCTTTTTTTATCCCAAAATTTTGATTAACTGTGTGATAGAATTGCATATACAAATCCGGGCGTTTTAAATAATACTGAAAAAACAAATCTAACGCCGTTGGCAAATCAGCCGTATCTGCAAATCCACCCAAGATTTCTATAATATTATTTGTTACACTCTGATAGTTTTTTCCCGTTTCGGTATCAATGTCAGAGCTTTCAACAAGTACAGTTTCTTCAAGTTCAATTTTATCTTGCAGAATTAAAAGTGCTTTAGTGGGATTAATGCGAAAGAACACTTTGACAAATTCAAAGAAATCTGAAGATTCTTCTCTTGATAATTCATCCCACAGCATTTTAATTTCTTGCTCAACAAAACAAAGAAGATCTTCTTTGCTAAAAATATTGAGCAGAGTGTTAATGGACGAGATTGTTCGCTCTTTATAATTCTGAAAACAGGCTTTAATCATTGCTGATAAGCTGAGTAGCTTTTTATCAAAAAAAACATGTTTAAGTAAATAATTGGACAGACACTGTTCAGAAAAGCGAACCGCTTTGTCATTACAAATATCAACAATTTCTTGTTCATGAAGTTTACGGATGTTTTCAATAAAACTATCTCGGCATAATCCCTTTTCCTGTAAAATTGGCAGAAACGAATCAATATGATCTAAATGGATTGCTTCCAAAAATGCAACTACACCAGCAGTTATACACATACTGTTATCAATAAGTAATTGATGTTTCTCTAAAGAAGAGCCATAATAATCTTCATACAATTGTGATACATCATTAATAGAGTCTAAACGGTTTGAACTACAAGCCACTTTTCCTGCAAGTATGGCGATTCGGGCATTACCTTCCGCAATTCTTATGATTCTTTCTTGATAATCTGGATTGGTAATTTCTAATGTTGTTTTAAGTAATTTCTTAATTTCATCATCCGTGAATGCGCTAATATTAACACTTTTATAAAAAGCGATTTCCCGAATATCGTTCGTTACCTTTTGAAGTGCATAATCACGCACCGTAATAAGTATTTTTACGTTATATCCTTCGGGTTTCAGAGTTGCATAACGAACTATATGTTGCAATCCTGACAATTGATTTGCATCATCAACAAAAAGAAAATAGTTCCCAGGATTATCTATAAAAAGCTTCAAGTCTTCATAAATTGGCAAAGCATTACTATGGATACAATAAAATTTCTCATTATAAGTATCTGAGTGATTTTTTGCATAATGCAAAGCCAATCGAGTTTTTCCCGTACCTGACGCACCACTCAGTATTACAATGTCAACTGTTTTATAAGCTTTATCGATACTTTCAATTTCCTTATCCCTAAACAAAAATTCAGTATCAATTGGCGCCGCCATTCTGTTCGAGTTATAATCCTTAACAAAATCATCAAATGATAGAATTTGGTTTGTGCTTATTGATATTCCCAAAAAATCTCGTGCAATAATATGATGAAGAAGATATAAATCTTCTGCGAGTTTATCAATACCAATTACTGTAAGTTTAATTCCAACATCTTCACATAGAGTTTTTATTTCACTATCTTGCGAAGGCGTAATATTGAATGAAGTATGGCAATAAATGATTTCAGCAATTTTATCATGAGTAATGCCTGTTTTTGATTCATCTAAACATTTTACAAGGTCATCTTTAATTTTTGTAAATAAGCTTTGTCTTTGGGTTGTATATTCTACAAAAATATACTTTCCATCTGATGTAGTAAAATAAGTGTCAGGTGTACCAGGGGTAGTTTTCCGTGTACCTGCTTCTCCGCCAAAAGAAACTATATTAGGATAGCCAATTTTATATAAATAAGAATCGCAAAGATTTTGAAACGAACCTGCATCTAATTGAAGTATTTTTTGTTTTATGCTTTCAATGTTGGCCATAATGCCGCATCCCCCTGATTCGAATCATTATTTTCAACTTCCCATAATTGCTATAATAAGAACTAAATACCAAATATTAGCATTAATTCCATTTTACTTTCTTATATCTTATAAATCAACTAAAAATGAGAATTTATCTGGTTTTTTACATATGAATATATGATACATAATAAGAGAAAGTTGTTATTCGTTTTGAGGTATCCACTTAGTATCCATATTAAGTTTTAGCATGTGCCGAAACACCCCAAAACAGAGCGGAAAACGAAAGAGAGCCACTGAAACGTTAGCTTGTTTCAGTGGCTCTCTTTCTTTACGGAGTTCTTTTTTGAAAATTAGTTTTCCTGTGTGAAACTATTGATGTTTCCAAAGAATTGACTACGAGTAAAAATTCTTTGGGTATTTTTCTTTTCTAGATTTTACTGTTTAGATGATATGATTATAAGTTAAGAACAAAAGTTAAAACTTGTATGAATCATTTCATGTTGCTTGATAATTTTTTATTTAAGAGCGCAACAGCTTATTTGACACCCCCCACGCATTTTGCTATCATTCTAAAGGTCTGGATTGATATGATCAGCTTAAGAAAGAGGGAGTCAATTGTTTCACTTGGTAACGGATTACGCGGCAGATTTAAAAAGAGAGTTTAACGGATATGGGCCCACAGCACTGCGCAAGGATTTTCTTTCGGGGATTACCGTTGCGGCTGTTGCTTTACCGCTGGCATTGGCCTTTGGTGTAGGCAGTGGTGCAGATGCCGCTGCTGGTCTGATTACGGCAATTATTTCTGCTTTTATTATTTCTGCCCTTTCTGGCGCATCCTTTCAAATCTCTGGCCCTACCGGCGCCATGACAGCCATTTTGGTTCCTTTGGCAGCCCGTTATGGATTAGACACCTTATTTGCTGCGTCTTTATTGGCAGGCCTTATGCTCATACTGGCGGGGCTTTTCCGTTTAGGG
>NZ_CBYL010000006.1 GCF_000577335.1 Faecalispora jeddahensis
TAAAAATCGTCAAAGAAATCTACCAGATTCCGCACAGTCATCCAGTCGTTCAGGTAGGTGCGCTCCGGCAAATACGAAACAATCCTCTTTGTTTCAATCCCCGGGGTATTCCCGTCAATGAAAAGCTCGCCGTTCGTGGGAGTCAAAAGCCCGTTGCACATCTTGATCAGCGTGCTTTTGCCGCTGCCGTTCGGGCCAAGCAGGCCAACGATTCTGCCGCGGCCGATCTCTAAATTCACTCCAGACAGCGCAACCTTGCCGGGAAAAACCTTTGTCAGGTTTTTGCACTGTAAAATCGGTTCCATTATTTCTTCTCCTCCTCTATCTGCTCAAGCAATGTAATGGTCTGCCGGAAATCGTAGCCCAGAGAATTCATCTTCTCCATAAATTCCTTGATAATGTTTTGCGCAAGAGAATATTTCATGGTTTTGATAACCTCCTCATCTTCCGTAACAAACCGGCCGCTTGTTCTTTGTGAATACAAAAGCCCCTGATTTTCCAGCTCAGCAAGCGCTCTCTGCATCGTATTTGGATTTACCGAAGCTTCCGTTGCCATATCGCGCACCGACGGCAGCCGGCTCCCCAACGGATATATGCCGGAAATAATTCTCAGTTCAATCTGTTCTATCAACTGAAAGTAAATGGGTCTGTCAGACTTCAGATCCCAATTCATCCATCTTCACCTCCGTCTGTATGATTGTACTAGTGGATTAATACAATAATACAATGTTACATTCCGTTTGTCAAGCCATTCTTTTGGTTTTTTTCATTGTTACAGAACAGACAATTTGCATAATCGGGGATGTTATGATATAATAATCCCAAAATTAGGCAATTTGTTTTTTATGGAAAGAAAGCAAAGAATTGGAAATGAGGGATTTTTTCCATGAATGATTTTGTAATTCTCACGGATTCCTGCTGTGATCTTCCCGGCGACCTTGCGCGTGAATGGGGACTTGAGGTTCTTCCCCTTTCGGTTCATCTGGGCGATCAGGAATATTTAAACGACCTGGATGGAAAAAGCATCAGCTTTCATGATTTCTACGACCAGCTCCGTCAGGAGGCGGTATGCACCACCTCTGCGGTCAACATGGAGACCTTTCAGGAGAAAATGGAGTCTCTGCTGAAACAGGGAAAGGATGTGCTCTGCATCCTGTTTTCCTCCGGCCTGAGCAACACATATAATGCGGGGCACCTTGCGGCACAGGAGCTGATCGCGCAATATCCGGACCGCAAACTTTATACCGTAGACAGCCTGTGTGCCTCTTTGGGACAGGGCCTGCTGATTCAACATGCGGTGGAGCTGCAAAAGAGCGGCAAAAACATCGATCAGGTGCGTGACTGGCTTGAAGAAAACAAGCTGAAGCTGTGCCACTGGTTCACTGTAGACGACCTGAATCATTTAAAGAGAGGCGGCCGGGTTTCCTCCGCTACGGCTTTAATCGGCACGGTGCTTGGCATTAAGCCTGTTCTGCACGTAGACGACGAGGGCCACCTGATCAACGTTGGGAAAGCCCGCGGGCGCAAGGCTTCGCTGATTGCTCTGGTCGATCAGATGGAAGAGACCGTGATCGATCCGGAAAAGCAGATGATTTACATCAGCCACGGCGACTGCCTGGAGGATGCCGAATGGGTTCGCGACGAGGTTCTCCGGCGTTTTTCGGTAAAGGGTGTCGTCATCAATTATGTTGGCCCGGTTATCGGCGCTCATTCCGGCCCCGGAACCATCGCACTGTTTTTCCTGGGCGTTCATCGCTGATTCTGAAAAGTAAAAAAGCGTCTTGATTGGGTTTTTGAACCCCTTCAAGACGCATTTTTTTATGATATTTTCACCAAGCCGTTTTGCAGCAGCTCCAATGAATCAGGCGCTTTGGCTAGATTTCTTTTGTTTTGTAAACTGATAGACCACAAAGCCGAGCACAAGTCCTGCCGCGAGCGGAATCACCCAGCCCATCCCCAGCGAGAAGAAGGGCAGCGATTCACGGTAAAAGCCCAAAACCGCCTGCACTGCCGGCTGCGCTGTCACCTGTTGCGGCAGGGCGTTCAAAAAATCGCCCACGCCGGCAAACAGTGTGAAGATGGTGGGAATCAGATACACACAGCGCCGATTGTGGAAGAGCGGACTTAAAATTCCCAGCAGAATCAGCGAGATCGCCAGCGGGTACAGGAACATCAGCACCGGGATCGACAGGGAAATGATCTGTGTCAGGCCGATGTTGGCGACCAAAAGCGAAACGAGCGTAAAGAGTACGGTGTAAATGCGATAATTCAAATGATTCGGGAACAGCTCACAGAAGGTCTGCGAGCAGGCTGTGATCAGGCCGATCGCCGTTTTCAGGCAGGCCACCGTCACAATCACCGCCAGCAGGACGCTCCCTCCCGTCCCGAGATAATGCCGGGCGATCTGGGCCAGCGCAATGCCGCCGTTTTCAGAAACGGCGAACTGCCCGGCGCTGGAAGCGCCCATATACGCCAGAAAGGCATAGATCAGGCCCATCAGCAGCACGCTGATCGCGCCCGACCGGATGGTTGCCAGCGCGACGCCGCGGGGGCTGCCCACGCCCAGCTCTTTCAGGCTGTTTACCACAATGATTCCAAACGCCAGCGACGCGAGCGCATCCATGGTGTTATAGCCCTCGAGAAAACCTTTGAAGAACGGAGATGCAGCGTAAGGCTCCGCTACCGGAATCTGGGAGACAGCGCCCATCGGCGAAACAACGCTCAGAATAATCAAAACGGCAAGCACCGCCAGGAACAGGGGATTCAGAACCTTCCCCACCCAGACCAAGAGCTTGTTGGGACGCAGCGAAAACGCCAGCGCCGCGGCGAAAAACACCACCGTGAACACAGCCAGCCCTACCCGCTGCATCGGCTGCGGAAGAAAAGGCACAAGGCCGATTTCAAACGATACCGTAGCGGTACGGGGCAGCGCGAAAAACGGGCCGATCGTCATATACAGCAGGATCGTCATCACATATCCGTAAACAGGATGCACCCGCCCTGCCAGATCAAACAGGCCCGAGCTGCCGGAGATTCCCACGGCGATGACGCCGAGAAAAGGCAGACCGATTGCCGTTACCAGAAAACCGACCGTAGCCAGCGGTGTCGACGCACCGGCCATCTGACCCATATGAACCGGAAAAATCAAATTACCGGCCCCGAAAAACAACCCAAACAGCATGGAACCAACCAGCAGATAGGATGAAAAAGACAGCTTTTTATCCATGTTTTTTTCCTCTTCCCCATAATCATTCATTTCGTACGAAAGCGAAGGCTACAACAATTTCATAGTCCGCGATACCACACAAGTTATTTCGGCCTGTTACAGCTTTACTTTATATTCCGTCAGCCATTCGGGCCGAATCTCCTCCAGAATCGCCTGCGGAACCCGATACGCCCAGGGGCTGCGCTGCAGCTTTAAAGACTCGATCGTCTTGTGCAGCTTTTCCCGGGTAATGTCGTCCACCTCTCCCGCGATCAGGTCGTAGTAATCCTTCGGCGAGGTAAACTGAACCATATACATAAAATCTGCCCATTCGGAATACTCCGTCAGCCAGACATTTTCCTTCGGCACCTTCAAAATCAGCTTGACGCTGCTGGATGTGCTCCCTCCCGTATTCTTCCGGTGGAATCTCAGATTGCCGAAAATCGGGCACTCGCAGTGCAGCCCCAGCATATCGATCAGGCAGTCGTACGCCCGCCCGTATTTCTGGCTGGGATGCGCACGGTAAATTTCGCCGGATTTCAAAATCCGCAGCACTCTCACAGACTGGTAGGTGTAGATAATCACTCACGATCCTCCTTATTCTTTTCTGCAGTCGCCCAGTGATATAACAGCTGTTCCTCCTCAGAAACAGCTGGATCAAACAAATATTCCTTGAGCAGACGGGCATTGTCAAAGCCGGTGTCTTTATAATACGCCTCCGCAATCGCGCCGGTGATGCAGGCGACCGTGTCAGTGTCGCAGGTGACGCTCAGCACATTGCGGATGCTGCTCTCCCAGGAGTCGCTTTCCAGAAAACAGCGGATGGCGAGCGGAACCGAGCCTTCGCAGCTCATGTCGAATTTGGAAAACGGCCGATGCAGCAGCAGACAGCGGTTCAGGGAGTACCCGTAACGGGACGTGATCTGCTTTTTGATTTCGCGCTTGGAAAAGCCGTTTCTCGCCAGAAACACACTGACCGCCACCGCCTGCGCCCCGGCGATTCCCTTGGGGTGATTATGGCTGCACTCGGCACTCTTCTTCGCTTCGCGCTCCACCTCTTCGAGGGTTTCAAAATATTCCCCCACAAAGCTCACCCGCATGGCGGAGCCGTTGCCGTAGCTGTGGTAAGGGGAATGCAGATGATCGTATATCCATTCCTTGAACATCGGCCCATACCCTGCATAAGGGTAACGTTTGCCAAACATGACGTAAGCGTCGCGATAAGGGATTCCGTTGAGAAGAGCATATTTGGTTGCAACCGTCATCACGGTGTCATCCGTGTAAAAGCAGCCGTTTTCAAACAGAGAGATGGTCTTGTAATTGAACCCTTTCGGCTTACTGAACTCATAACGGGAACCGGCAATATCGCCCAGAAGAGCTCCATCCACACTACTCCCCCCTTTTTATCGTCAATTCAATCTAAAAATGTTCTTAAAGTAAGTACAGCGATTTCTTCCTCTGCCTTAGGCGGGGAAGGAATCAACCACTTTTTCAAAATGGTATTGCCGCACCTTTTCACTTAGGAGACACGGCGCGCATCCGACAGAGATGCGCGCCGCCCCAGTCCTTGTGTGTAAATAAAAACCGATAGATTTTCGGAATAAAATTGCGCCCGGAGAAAGCCGCGCAGGAATCCCTGCCGTATTCCGGGCATTTTGGGTGCAGAAAGGCACAATTTTAGCCGAAACAAATCAGACTCTTGATTCTGCTAAAGCGTACTTTATTGTTCTTTTTTCTTTTTCATCCATTGGTACACCGGCAAACCCAAAAGGGTAATCGCAAGCCCAATAACGGAGCGAAACGGGGCGTCGATCAGTGTGCTGATCAAAATATAAACGCCGCCCACCGCGCCGATGATGGGAGTGATGGGATACAGAGGAACTCTGTATTTCCCCTCCTCCGGGCGCTGCCTTTTGCGCAGGATAAAGACGCCCAAAACGCCCATGGTAAAGAAAATCCACAGAACAAACACCAGCAGATCGGTGAGAGTATTAAACGTACCGGAGAAAATATACACAAGTGCCAGCAGGCTCTGGAAAATCAGAGCGTTGGCAGGGGTACGCAGCTTCGGATGAACCGCGCCCAGAATTCTGGAAAACGGCAGCTGCCCTCTTTCGCCCATCGCCTGGGGTACACGCGCGGCCGTCATCAGATAGCCGTTCAGAGCGCCGAATACCGAAACCATGATGCCCGCGGTAATAAAGGTGGCACCGCCTTCACCAAACAGAACATTCGCCGCATCTGCGCCGGGCGTGGCGGAGGCCACGATCTGATCGAGCGGGAGCGCGCGGAAAATGGCCAGATTAAACAGGGCGTAGACCACGATGACAAACAGCACGCCGATGGAAATGACCCTCGGCAGTGTTTTGGAAGGATTTTTCAGCTCGCCGGCCATGTTGGTGACGCCGATCCAGCCGTCGTAAGCCCACAGAGTGCCCAGAATCGCGGCACCGAAGCCCGCGCCCTGCAGCGCCTCCTGCGAAGAACCCGCAAAGCCTGGAAGGCTCGGGGAAAGCAGGCCGACGCCGATGATCGCCACAATCGGGATCAGCTTGCCGACCGTTGCCAAGGTCTGAATGATGCCGCCGCATTTGGTGGACAAAATGTTCATGACCAGAATAAAGATCAGAACACCCGTAGCCAAAAGCTTCTGCTGTATACCGCTGATTGGAATAAAATAAGCGGCATAAATTGAAAACGCGATGGCCTGCGCCGCAACGGAGGCCGGGTAGGAAATCACCGTCTGTACCCAGCCCAGCAAAAAGCCGGCTCTTTCATCGTACAGTTCTTCCAGATACGTATAAAGCCCGCCGGACTTCGGGATGGCCGACGCGATTTCCGCAACAGACAGCGCGGATGCCAGCGTGATAATGCCGCCCGCGATCCAGGCCGCAATACTCATGGCGGGGCTTCCCGCATTCCCCAGGACAATGCCGGGCTTTAGAAAGATACCCGAACCGATGATCATTCCCACAACGATCGCCATTGCTTCTACAACAGTAACTGATTTTTTCAATGTACTTTTTTCCATAACTGTTCCACAATCCTTACTATACTCCAGATTTGGCTTATGTGGTGCCACAGGACGCATGGGATCGCCTTCTGCCGCCGCAATCCTTGTCCTGCGATTCTGTACTATTATACACGCTGCATGAAAAATAGAAAAGCATTTTTTCAAAAAAGAACTCTGTTTTTTCAAGCGCAGACCGGCAAAGGAACAGCAGCACCCCGGCCGCAAAAACGACCCTGGTGCTGCTGAAAAATCTGCAAAAACAAGCGAGCGTATTTTCAGGTATGTGACCGAACTTTGCAAGCGTAACGCTCCTGCCGGCACATGCCAACTCTTTGGGGGAACAGCCCTTTTCAAAGGCATACACAGCAACACGGGGAGCAAAACAGTCCCCCATTCTGTGACTGCGCAGTTTCCCGGCGCTTGAACTTTTTATTTCGCCACAATATTGACCAGCTTGCCCGGTACGTAGATCTCTTTTACAATCTGCTTACCGGAAAGCTCCGCGGCGATCTTCGGCTGATCCTTCGCCGCCTGAATCGCCTGCTCTTTGGTATATTCCACGGAGATTTCAATGCGGGCCCGCACCTTGCCGCTGACCTGCAGCGCGATTTCCACCGTGCTCTCCTTGCATTTTTCCTCGTCATATTCCGGCCAGTTCTGCTGGGCTACAAGCCCGGTGCCGAGCTTTGCCTGCGCCCACACCTCTTCCGTTACATGGGGGGCAAAGGGATTCAGCAGCAGAGTAAAGACGCGCAGCTCTTCACGGTTGATGGAACCGGCGTCGGAAATATCGTTGATCAGGGCCATCAGCGAAGCGATCGCCGTGTTGAATTTCAGGTTTTCAATATCCTCGCCGACCTTTTTGATCGTCTTGTGGAACGGCTGCTCCAGCGCGGGAGTGATCTGATCCCCCGGCACCAGACGCTCCGTCAGCGCGTAGTAGCGCTCCAAAAAGCGGCGGCTCCCCTTGATGCTTGCGGTGTTCCACGGGGCGGCCTTTTCAAAGTCGCCGATGAACATCTCATACAGTCTCATGGTATCCGCGCCGTACTCCTCGACAATCTCATCCGGATTGACGACGTTGCCGCGGGATTTGCTCATCTTTTCGCCGTTCTCACCCAGAATCATGCCGTGGCTGGTGCGCTTGGCATACGGCTCGGGTGTGGGAACAACGTCGATGTCATACAAGAATTTGTGCCAGAAGCGGCTGTACAGCAGATGAAGCGTGGTATGCTCCATTCCGCCATTGTACCAATCGACCGGCGACCAGTATTCGAGCGCCTCTTTGCCGGCCAGCGCCTTGTCGTTGTGGGGATCCATATAGCGCAGGAAGTACCAGGAGGAACCCGCCCACTGGGGCATGGTATCTGTTTCGCGCTTGGCGGGGCCGCCGCAGTGCGGGCAGGTGGTATTGACCCAGTCTGTCATATGTGCCAGCGGGGATTCGCCGTTGTCGGTCGGCTCGTAGGACTTGACCTCCGGCAAAGTCAGCGGCAGCTCGCTCTCCGGCAGACCTACAAAGCCGCATTTGTCGCAGTGAACGATCGGGATCGGTTCGCCCCAATAGCGCTGGCGCGAGAACACCCAGTCGCGGAGCTTGAAGTTGACCTTCTGCTCGCCGATGCCCTTCTCCGCCAGATACTCGATGATCTTCTTCTTCGCGTCCTCAACGGTCAGGCCGTCCAGAATGCCGGAATTGACCATCACACCGGTTTCGCAGTCGGTAAACGCTTCTTTTTCCACGTCGCCGCCCTGTACGACCTCGATGATCGGCAGATTGAACTTTTTCGCGAATTCCCAGTCGCGGGTATCGTGGCCGGGCACCGCCATAATCGCGCCGGTACCGTAGGACACGAGAACATAATCGGAAATAAAGATCGGGATTTCTTTCCCGGTCAGCGGATTCGTAGCGGTTACGCCGTCCAGACGCACACCGGTTTTCTCTTTGGCCACCTCGGTGCGCTCAAAGTCGGACTTTTTGGAAGCCTCCTGCTGGTAAGCGCGGATTTCATCCAGATTGCGCAGGCTGTCGGCCCAGGTTTCGAGGTACGGATGCTCCGGCGAAAGAACCATATAGGTTGCGCCGTAGAGCGTGTCGGGCCGGGTGGTGTAAACGGTCAGCTCTTCGCCGTGGCTGGTCTGAAAGCGGACCTCGGCGCCGGTGGAACGGCCGATCCAGTTCCTCTGCTGCGCCTTGACGCGCTCGGGGTAATCCACCAGATCAAGATCATCCACCAAGCGCTGGGCATACTCGGTGATTTTCAGCATCCACTGCGATTTGACCTTGTGCACGACCTCGCTGCCGCAGCGCTCGCAGACGCCGTTGACAACCTCTTCATTGGCCAGAACGCATTTGCACGAGGTGCACCAGTTGACGGACATTTCTTTTTTATAGGCAAGCCCGTG
Source organism: Faecalispora jeddahensis (assembly GCF_000577335.1). Taxonomy (GTDB): domain Bacteria; phylum Bacillota; class Clostridia; order Oscillospirales; family Acutalibacteraceae; genus Faecalispora; species Faecalispora jeddahensis. The sequence continues at coordinate 8,625 of NZ_CBYL010000006.1, forward strand.
CTTGAACATCTGCAAAAAGATCCACTGTGTCCACTTATAATAGGACGGGTCTGTCGTGTTGACCTCTCGGGACCAGTCGAAGGAAAGGCCCAGCGCCTGCAGCTGCTGCTTGAAACGGGCGATATTTTTCTCAGTTACGATAGCCGGATGCACGTGATTTTTGATCGCGAAGTTTTCGGTCGGCAGACCGAACGCATCCCAGCCAATGGGATACAGCACATTATAGCCCATCATTCTGCGGCGGCGGGATACAATATCCAGCGCCGTGTAAGAGCGGGGATGCCCGACATGCAGGCCCTGCCCGGAGGGATAAGGAAATTCAATCAGGGCGTAGAATTTCGGCTTGTCCGTAGATGTGGACGCGTGAAAAACGCCTGCTTCCTCCCATTTTTTCTGCCACCGTTCTTCAATCGGTTTATGTTCGTATTTCACTGGTGCTCCCCCTCATTCCGCTTCGCTCAAAAAGTCGAGCTCTATATTTTCCGCGTCCTGCCACAGGCGATCCAGATCATAAAACCGGCGTGCTTCTGCGGTAAAAACGTGAATGACGACATGACCGTAATCCAGAAGAATCCAGGAATTGGAACGGTATCCTTCCACGTGGTCGGGCATAATTCCCGTTTCTTTCAGCTGGAATTCCAACTCATCGGCCAGAGCCTTTACATGCGTGCTGCTGGTACCTGTCGCCAGCACAAAATAATCCGCCAGCACAGACAGCTCCCGGATTCCCAGCACTTTCAGCTCATCGGCTTTTTTGTTGTCTAAAATCGCTGCGGCCTTTTGGGCCAGCTCTAATGATGTCATCTGGTAACCACCATTTCTACTCAAATTTTTGAATGTTTATTTCTCGCCGCGGGAAACGATCTCTGCGTTATACGCGGCCAAACTGTCAGGGTGAATCGGTTTTTGGTTCTGTGATAAATCCTGAATCGTAAAAATCAGACCGGCCATTACGGCTTCCTGCAGACCGTGGCGGGCCGCCTCGCGCAGCTCCTGTACACCCTCGTAATCCCGCTCATCCGAAATAAAATCCGCCACAAACACGATCTTCTCCAATAAAGACATATTGGCGCGCCCTGTGGTGTGGTACCGCACGGCGTCGAGAATCTCCTGATCCTCAATGCCCAAAACGCATTGCAGATAGGCCGCGCCCGCCATGGCGTGCCACAGCTTTGGCGCGCAGCGCTCCACGTCTGTGAGCATTATACCAGAAGCATCCATGATTTTCAACTGCTCTTCGGGCGGGGCCTCTTTCATGATGTCGTGAAGAATCCCGGCCAGCCTGGCTTTTTTAGGATCGACCCCATTCAGTACCGCCAGCTCCTGCGCCGCCTTTGCAACATTCATGCTGTGCTGGAAGCGCTTGTCGGACAAGCGGCCGCGGACAATTTCTTCATACTGTTTCTCATCCATTGGAAATCCCCCCGTATAAATGATGCTCCGTAATATATTCCTCCACGGCCTTCGGAACCAGCCCGGTGATGGGTAGCCCCTGCCCGATGCGCTCGCGCACCAGCGTGGAGGAAATGGGAAGAAGCGAAAGCTCTTCCACATGCGTTTTCACGCCAAGGCTCTCGAGGTGTTTTGCATAGGCCAAAAGCTCGCTGCGGCCGTTTTCATTCCGCGGCACCGCGCACATGCGGGCCAGGCGGAACAGCTCCTCGCTTTGGTACCAATGCTCCAGCGTCAAAAACATGTCCGCACCCATCAAAAGGTACAGCTCGGCGTCCGGGTTCGTTTGATGCAGCTGCCGCAGGGTATCTACCGTATAGCTCGGGCCCTCCCGCAGCAGCTCTAAATCCGATACCTCAAGGCCGTACGGCTGCGCCGCCAGACGGCACATCTCGAGCCGGTCCTTCGCATCCGCCAGATCGGCCGCCGCCTTATGCGGCGGCACGCGTGAGGGAATCAGCAGCACGCGGTCAAGCCCCAGACGCTCGCGAAAGCCCTGCACCAAATGCAGGTGCCCGTTATGAACCGGGTTGAAGGTTCCGCCGAATATCGCCAGTTTTTTCATGGGGCCTCCTGATACCGAATGAAAGCAAAAGCTCTGATTTTTTCTTTCTTCTCCGCCCCCGGCGAAAGAGAGAGAACTCTTTTCAGCGTTTTTGCATCGTGAATGCGTATGGAATTCGCTGCGTTCCATTATTTTTTCGCGGGCCTTGGCAGAACGATTTTGGGTTCCTTCTGATTTTTGCGGTACAGCACGAACTTTCCGCCGATGACCTGCACCACCTCGGCCGAAAGAGGAGCCGCCAGCTCATCCGCCGCCTGACGCGCGGTGATCCCCGCGGTTTCCAGCACCTTGCCCTTGATCAGCTCACGGGCGGTGAGCGCGTCGTCCGCCTGCCTCATAATATCATCGCTCATGCCGTCCTTGCCAATCATCAGGATCGTGTCGAGCGGATTTGCCATAGAGCGCAGAAACGCCCGCTGCTTACTTGTGATCATGTAGTATACTCCTTTATTTTAACCATTTTTCTTCCAGTTTTCCAGCTCCTGCGCCAATTTTGCAAGCGCGCGGCCGCGGTGGCTGATGCTGTCTTTTTCTTCGGCCGTCATCTCTGCATAGGAGCGTTCCCCTACAAGGAAAATCGGGTCGTAGCCAAAGCCGCCCTCACCCTTCGGCCCGAATGCGATGATGCCCTCACAGGCGCCCTCCGCCGTGAGGATCTTTCCGTCCGGGAACACACAGCAGACCGCGCTGACGAACCGCGCCGTGCGCTGCTCTGTAGGGACCTCGCGAAGCTCCTCCAGCAGCTTTTCGTACCGCTGCCGGTCGGTCGCGCCCTCGCCCGCGTAGCGCGCGGAGTAAACGCCGGGCGCGCCGCCGAGCGCATCCACCACAAGGCCGGAGTCATCCGCAATCGCGGGCATACCGGTTACTTTGCAGGCGGATTCCGCTTTGAGCAGAGCGTTTTCGGCAAAGGTGGTGCCGGTTTCCTCCACCTCTGGCAAATCTTCCCGGATCACGGCATCAAAGCCCAGGGGCTCCAGGATTCTTTTGAGTTCTTTCAGCTTTTTTGCATTATGTGTCGCGATTACAAATGTCATTCCGCTTCCCTCTCAAACAGAGCCGCGGCGAACTCGTCCGCCTCAAACGGCTGCAAATCGTCTATTTTCTCGCCAAGGCCGATCAGCTTGACGGGCAGGCCAAGCTCCTGCCGAATGGGCAGCACCACGCCGCCGCGCGCCGTGCCGTCGAGCTTTGTGAGCACAATGCCGGTCAGACCCGCCGCGTTCTGGAACTCTCTTGCCTGGTTCACGGCGTTCTGCCCGGTGGTGGCGTCGAGCACAAGCAGAACCTCTTTGTCGCAGTCCGGCAGTTCGCGGTCGATAATACGGCTGATCTTCGACAGCTCATCCATCAGGTGCTTTTTATTGTGCAGGCGTCCGGCGGTGTCGCAGATCACAACATCCATGCCGCGTGCTTTGGCCGCCGCGATGGTATCAAACACCACAGCCGCGGGGTCGGAGCCCTCCGCGTGCTTGACCATCGGCACATCGGCGCGATCTGCCCACACCTGCAGCTGATCGATCGCCGCTGCTCGGAACGTATCCGCCGCGCCGAGGATGACCTTCTTGCCCTCGCGCGAAAGCTTCGCGGCAAGCTTGCCGATGGTGGTCGTTTTGCCCACGCCGTTCACGCCGATGATCAGAATTACAGACGGCTTGGTCGTAAGCTGCAGCTCCTGGCCGCCGCTGAGCATTTCAGACACGATTTCCTGCAGCAGGCCGCGCACCTCAGAGGGGTTTGTCACGCCGTTCTTCTTCACGCGGACACGCAGCTCTTCGCAGATTTTGGCGGAGGTGGTGGTACCGACATCCCCCATGATGAGCAGCTCCTCGAGTTCTTCGAACAGCTCTTCATCGATTTTCGTAAAGCTGTTCAGCATCGTGTCGATCTGCCCGGTGATGCTATCGCGTGTTTTTTTCAGTCCTTCTTTGATCTTATCAAAAAATCCCATCGCAAACTCCTTTATATCTTGTAATACTGCTTCCTTTTCAAACAATTCGTTGGTGTCTTCCCACGCAACAGGCGTGGGAAGACACCACTATTCTAATATAAAATTGCTTTCAATGGAATCCACTATCCCTGCCTGATTCCAAGCTTCTGCTCAATTTCAGAGGCACGCAGCTCCAAAAGCTTTGAAACGCCCTCATCCTGCATGGTCACGCCGTACAGCACATCCGCTTCTTCCATGGTTCCGCGGCGGTGCGTAATGACAATAAACTGTGTTTTTTGGTTCATGCCGCGCAGGTAGCCCGCAAAGCGGTCCACGTTCACGTCGTCGAGCGCAGCCTCGATTTCATCCAGCACGCAGAACGGCGGCGGATTGACCTTCATAATGGCGAAATACAGCGCGATGGCCACCAGCGCCTTTTCGCCGCCCGAAAGCGACTCCAGATGCGTGACGATCTTCCCTGGCGGCTGAACGGAAATTTCGATTCCAGAGGTGAGCACATCCTCTGGCTGGCTCAGCGTCAGCTGAGCAGTACCGCCGCCAAACAGAGAGCGGAACGTTTCGGAGAAATTCTGCCGGATTTTTTCAAAGCGCTGCAAAAACAGCTCCTGCATTTTCTGGGTCAGCTCGCCGATCAGGCGCCGCAGCTCGTCGCGGGATTTCTCCACGTCTTTGATCTGTTCTTTTAGGAATTCGTACCGCTGCGAGACCTCTTTGTATTCCTCCACCGCGGCCACGTTCACCGTGCCGAGCGCTTTGATCTTGCCTTTGAGTTCGTTCAGGCGTTTTTTCGCGGTAGAAACGTCCTCCAGGCGCGGGCTGATCTCTTCGGCCTCCCGCCGGGTCAGTTCGTATTCTTCCCACAAACGGGAAATAATTTCATCATATTCCTTTTGCACGTTGGCGCGCCGCTCTTCCAATCGGGCCATCTCCTGCCCGATGGTATCCCGCGCGGATGACTGCTCGCGCTCCTCGGCCCGCAGCCGCGCGGCCTGTGTTTCCAAGTCAGCCCGCTGCTTGGCAATACTCTCCACGCTCTCGCGGGAAGCGGCGGCGGCATCCCGCAGGTCTTTTGCCTGAAGCCGAAGCTGCTGCGCCTGCTGTTCGAGCGCGCAGTCTTTTTCCCGAAGCTGCGAAAGCTCCTGGTTCAGACGCTCTGCCAGCCCGGCGTAATTCAGGCGGCGGTTCTCCAATTCCTGTGCGGCGGCGGCGAGCGCCTCTTTTTCCTTCTCGGCGGAAAGCGCCGTCATGCGCGCCTCCTGCAGAGCATCCGTCAAAGCCTGATAGCGTTTGTCCAGCTCCTCGCGGTCGCCGGTCATCTGACTGACGCTTTGGCGCAGGGCAGTGATCTGCTCTTCCAGCGCTTCGGCGTCTCGCAGAGCCTGCTCCTTCTGCTGCCGCAGCTCAAGAAGGCGCTGCTCGGCCTTTTGCTGCTCCGCCGCAAGCTCCTTTGCGCCGCTTTCCAGCGACTGCCGTTCGGCGCGTACCCGCCCGTATTCGGCCTGCAGATTCACACGGTCCTCTTTGGCTGTGCTCAGCTCGGCCTGCGAAGCGGACAGGGATGCCTGCGCGGCGGAAAACTCCGCCTGCGCCGCTTTGAGCGCGGCCTCGGCCTCCTCTGCCTTCTGCGACAGCGCCGCGGCCTGTTTTTTGGCCTGCTCCATCTGCGCCGTACGGCTTAACAGCCCGGCGTTTTTCGCCAGAGAACCGCCGGTGAGCGAGCCGCCCGTATTGACCACCTGACCGTCCAGCGTGACCACGCGGAACCGGTAGGAAAAACGCTTCGCAATCGCGACGGCGCTGTCGAGGTCTTCCGCAATCACGATGCGCCCCAGAAGCGAGCGCATGATGCCCTCATACTTTGAGTCGCACCCGCAAACGGAGAACGCGACGCCGACAAACCCCGAGCAATCGGAAAGTCCCTGCTCCTGCAGAAGGTTCCCGTGAATCGTCGAGATCGGCAGGAAGGTGGCGCGCCCCGAATCCTTTTGTTTTAAGAGGTTGATCGCACGTTTTGCGTCCTGCTCGGTTTCCACCACGATATTCTGCATGGCGGCCCCCAGAGCCGTTTCCACCGCGGTAGCGTACTCGGCGGGAACCTGCAGCAGCCGCGAAACCGGGCCGTGAATTCCGGTCAGGCTGCCGTGCCCGACCTCCTTCATCACCGTTTTGACACTGTGCGCAAAGCCCTCGAGATTGCGTTCCATCTCTTCCAGCAGCTTGACGCGCCGGGCCTGCTCCCCGGCGTCCAGCCGGAGCTTCTCGCTTTTTCCGCGGGCTTCTTCCAGGCGTTTCTGCCGGGATTCGAGCCGCATTTCAAAGCCGCGGGCCGTGTTGGTCAGCGCGGCGATGGTATCCTCCGCTTTTTGCAGCAGGGCGACGCATTCGTGCTCCTCCGACTCCAGCTCCTGCTTCTGCTGCTCCCGCGACTGCAGGGCCTGCTGTACGGTGGCGCGGCGCAGCTCGATTTCAGAAATGGCGGTGACCGCCGTCATCTCGCGGATTTTTGCCTGGGATACATCCGCTGTCAGCTGTGTCAGGCGGCGGGTCTGCTCCTCCATCTGGCCGGAATACTGCTCCATCGAGCCGCGCAGCTCCTCCAGCCGTTTAGAGACGCCGGTGACCTCTTCCTGCCGGCCCAGTACAAATTGATCTTTTTCTTCGATCTGACGCTGTTTTTCTTCGATCTCTTTCCGCAGGTCTTCATCGGAAAGGGAGGAGTTTTCCAGCTCGTGCAGAATCCTCTCCTGATTCTGCCGGTTATGTTCTCGGTCGTTCTCTAAAACGGCCGCCTCGCCGTCCTTTCGGGCGGCTTCCTCTTCTTTGGAGGAAGCGAATGTTCTCGCCTCGTCCATATGGGCGGTACAGGCGTTGACTGCCTGATAGTTTTCTTCAATTTGTTTTTCCAGCTCCGCGGCGCGCTTATCGATTTCCTCCTGCTGCCCGCGGGCCAGAAGAAGCTTATCTTCGTAGTCGCGCAGAATCTGACCGGAGCGCCCCAGCGTATTCAGCCACAGGCCGATTTCCAGCGTCCGCTTTTCCTCGGCGAATTCCAAATACTGTTTGGCTTTTTCCGCCTGCTCGCGCAGGGGGCCGACCCGGGCTTCGAGTTCAGAGAAAATGTCGTGCAGGCGCACCAGATTTTCCTGCGCCTGTTGCAGCCGCCGTTCCGATTCGCCCTTTCGGTAACGAAAACGGGAAATCCCCGCGGCTTCTTCAAAAATTTCGCGCCGGTCTTCGCTGCGGGCGGCAACGATGCTGTCGATCTTGCCCTGCCCGATCATCGAATAGCCGTCGCGCCCCATGCCGGTATCCATAAACAGCTCGTGAATATCGCGCAGGCGCACGGTGTTTTTGTTGAGCAGGTACTCGCTATCCCCCGAACGGTAGTACCGGCGGGTAACGGCGACCTGATCGCTGTCAAACTCCAGCTGGCGGTCGGCGTTGTCAAAGGTAAGAGTGACCTCCGCATAGCCCTGCGCCTTGCGCGCCGGGGTTCCGCCGAAAATCACGTCCTCCATTTTCGAGCAGCGGAGCACACGGGCAGACTGCTCGCCCAGCACCCAGCGGATGGCGTCGCTGACGTTGCTTTTTCCGCTGCCGTTCGGCCCCACCACGGCGGTGATGCCGCGGTCAAACTGTAAAACCGTTTTATCGGGAAAGGTCTTAAAGCCCTGAAGCTCCAAAGACTTTAACAGCACTCGTGTTCACCTGCTTTCGGATTGATCCTGATCTTTCATCATAACCGCAACTCAATGCTTGCTGGTTCTTCCCCGCTTTCGGCGGAGCAAGGATACTGTGTCAATTCATTTCAAATAGCCCGATGATAAAGTACGGCGATTTCTTCTCCGCCTGCGGCGCGGAAGAAATCGGCAGCTTTTTCAAAGCGGTTCTTCACTCTTATTTTACTCTTTCGCCGGAAACTCGTTATCCTGAGAAAAGGTCAGAAATTCAGATGAGCTTACTGACGGGTTAGGCACCACGCGCGCCTGGTAGCCTCGTCGGGAGAGCTCCAGCAGATTGCACCGGCTCTGCCCCACCGCCTTGGAAACCCACTGCGGTGAGACGTGGATTTCGACACGCCCCGGCAAAATTCGCTCCTGTTCCAGAAAAGCAAGAAGCCGGCGCAGAAAGAGCCTGCTTTCGCAAAGCTCGCGGAACGCCGGGTGCCAAGGCCCCGCAACGCGGTCACGCTGCATTTCAGGCGAGCTGTGAAGCCCAAGGCGGATCACCGGAATAGAATGTTTCCCAAAAAACTCAAGCAGGTCACAGCACAGCTCCACGGTTTCTTTTAGACCCATCGGAACATATTCGCCCGACTGGTATCTAAGAGCCAGCTCCGTGCCCTTCATCACAACGGTGGGATAAATCCGCACACAGTCCGGACGAAGCTCGGCAAAATCCCGCGCCGTCTGCATCGCGCCCGCGGCAGTGTCGCCCCAAAGGCCCGTCATCATCTGAAGGCCAAGGGAAAAGCCCGCGCTTTGAATCAGCCTTGATGCCTGGCGTACCTGCTGCGCCGTATGGCCGCGCCGGTTGCGCTGCAGCACGCTGTCATCCATGCTTTGCGCGCCTAGCTCGATCGTCGTGACCCCGTACCGGGAAAGCAACTCCAGCACCTCTTCATCAATCGCATCGGGCCGGGTGGAAATGCGGATTCCCGAGAAAACCCCATCCCTGACAGAAGGAGCGGCGGCTTCCAGCAAAGCGAGCATATCGCCTCGGTCGATTGCTGTAAAGCTGCCGCCGAAAAAAGCAATTTCTGCGAAACGGCTTTTTTCTTTCAGATTTTCTTCGGCTGTTTTCAGGGTTCTAAGAACCTCATCCGGCGTGGGGAGCCGTTCCTGGCCCGTGATGCTGTTCTGGCTGCAGAAGGAGCAGCGCTGCGGACAGCCCGCATGGGGAACAAAGATCGCCACATTTGCGTGCTTCAATAGCCCATCAGCTCCAGCGCTTCGCGGGCAGCCTGCTGCTCCGCCTCTTTCTTGCTGCGCCCGCCGCCCTTGCCGATCACGTTGCTGTTGAGACATACCTCAACGGTAAAGTGCTTGTCATGGTCGGGGCCGCTTTCGCCGATCAGCACATACTCGAGCTGCTCTTCGGGATTCTGCTGGATGATCTCCTGCAAAGAGGTTTTATAATCCTTAAACGCTTTGGGCCGGGAGGTTTGCAGAACCGGCAGAACAAAGCGCAAAATGAATTCCCTCGCTTTTTCCAATCCGGCATCCAGATAGATCGCGGCGATCAAGGCCTCAAACGCATCCGCGAGAATCGACGACCGCTGGCGCCCGCCGGAATTCTGCTCGCCGCGGCTGAGCAGAAGATACTCCCCCAGCCCCAGCTGGCGGGAAAATCCGCACAGCGCCTTTTCGCATACCAACGCCGCACGGTTCTTCGTCAGCTCGCCCTCCGGCAGATTCGGGCAGTGCTTAAACAGGTAATCCGCCACCACGATGCTCAGCACGGAATCGCCCAAAAACTCCAGACGCTCGTTGCTGTGTCCGCCCGATTTCACCTCATTTGCATAAGAGGAATGGGTCATGGCGGTAATCAGATATTGCGGGTTTTGAAAATGGTATTGCAGTTTTTCTTCTAAATCTTTGAAGCTCGGCCTTTGCATACGCACACTCCTTCCCTCATCCTACTTTGAGATATCGTACTACTCCTGATCGGAGATGGCACGCTTGATTTCCTCTGTTACATTCTTTTCCACATAGGCCTTGGTCAAACGCAGGGCGCTTTCCACCGTGCGCGCCTTAGCACTGCCGTGTACCTTGAACACCGGCTTCGATGCACCGATCACCGGCGCGCCGCCGTATTCATTGTAATCCATGGATTTTTTCAGCGCGGTCATGTCCCCCAGAAGCAATGCTGTCGCCATTTTGTTTTTGGGGTTCTTGGTGAACACTTCCTTAAACTTGCCCATGACCATCGAGACAACACCCTCAAACATTTTCAGGATGATGTTGCCGGTAAAGCCATCCGCCACCACAACGTCCGCGCCGTCGTTCGAAATATCACGCGCCTCGATGTTGCCGATAAAGTTCAGCTTGGACTCCTTGAGCATGGCGAACGCCTGATGCTGCAGCTCGCCGCCCTTATGATCCTCCGTACCGACATTCGCAAGCGCGACGCGGGGATCTTTCACGCCGATCACCTTATCGAGGTAAATGGAGCCCATAATGCCGAACTGCAAAAGCATTTCGGGGCGGCAGTCTACATTGGCGCCGCTGTCGATGAGCATAAAGAAGCCCTTGCTGCCGGGTACCATGGGGGCAAAGGCAACGCGTTTGATCCCCTTGATGCGCTTGACGATCATGGTGGCGCCAACCACCAACGCACCGCTGTTGCCCGCGGACACAAAGGCGTCGCCCTTACCCTCGGCAACCAGGCGCAGTCCCTCCGCCATGGAGGAATCTTTCTTTTCCTTCATGATCGCGCCCGCATGGTCCTCCATCGTAAGCGCCTGAGGGGCATCGAAAATTTCCATGCGCTCCAGAGAAATCTGGTTTTCTTCGGCAACCTGTCGGATTTCGTCTTCCCGGCCCGTGAGAATGATATCGATGTCCAGACTTTTGACAGCGGCCTCACAGCCTTTCAGGATTTCAAGCGGCGCATTGTCGCCCCCGAACGCATCAACAATGATTTTCATCGGAAAAACCTCCCATCACAGCAACGTCTTTCTTGATATATGGTAGAAGCATGTCCAAAGATCGCTGTGCCAATGCCTCGTACCGTTCTCTTTTATCACGAATTTGTTTTTCAAAAGGCGGAAGAATCCCAAAATTCGCCCCCATGGGCTGAAAATGCGCCGGATCGCATTCCACCAGGTACCGGCTCAGCGCACCGATCATCGTTTCGCGCGGCAGAATCACGGTATCCTGCCCCAGCAGACGCTGTACGGCGTTCCACCCGGCCATCAGCCCGGAGGCCGCGGATTCCATGTAGCCCTCCACTCCGGTAAGCTGGCCCGCGAAAAACAGATTCGGGTCCGCTTTCAGGCTGAAATCGGAGTACAGGATCTTCGGCGAATTGACAAACGTGTTGCGGTGCATCACACCATAGCGGACAAAATCGGCATTTTTCAGCGCGGGGATCAGCCCGAACACCCGTTTTTGCTCCGGGAATTTCAGGTTGGTCTGAAAGCCCACCAGATTATACAGAGTTGCGGCGGCGTTCTCGCGGCGAAGCTGAACCACCGCCCAGGGGCGGTGCCCCGTTTTGGGGTCGCGCAGACCGACCGGCTTGAGCGGCCCGAAACGCAGCGTATCGCGCCCGCGCCCGGCCATCACCTCTACCGGCATGCAGCCCTCGTACACCTTGGGGTCGGCCACATCAAAGCCGTGCACCGGCGCGCGTTCAGCGGATACCAGCGCGTCATAAAACTGTTCATATTCCTCTTTGTTCATCGGGCAGTTCAGATACGCGTCGTCGCCTCCCTTGTCATACCGCGAGGCGGAAAAGCACGCGTCCATGTCAAGGCTTTCTGCCGTGACAATGGGCGCGGCAGCGTCGTAAAAGCTGAGGCTGCCGGCGCAGAAGATCGCAATGTCATCCGCAAGGGCCTGCGCCGTGAGCGGCCCGGTGGCAACCACGCGGATGCCGCCGTCCGGGATGCTCTGCACCTCTTCCGTGTGAACGCGGATCAAAGGGTGACTGCGGATCTGCTCGGTAACAAGCGCGGAAAAAATGTCGCGGTCTACCGCCAGCGCTCCGCCGGCCGGCACGCGGGCCTTGTCCGCACACTGCATCAGCAAAGAGCCCAGACGGCGCATTTCCTCTTTCAGCAGACCGGCGGCACTGGAAACCCGCTCGGCCTTGAGCGAATTGGAACAAATCAGCTCTGCAAAGCCGGGGTTTTTGTGGGCGGGAGTGTAGTGAACCGGCTTCATTTCGTACAAATCCACCTTGATTCCCCGAGAGGCAATCTGCCAGGCCGCCTCACAACCGGCCAGACCGGCCCCTATGACAGATATTTTCATTGTTCTTCCACTTTCTCATAGCCGCAGTCAGGCGTTACACAATACAGCTTCGGTGTTTTTCCTTTTTTGCGCAGCAGCGTTTTGCCGCACCGCGGGCACTTCTCCATGGTGGGCTCATCCCAAGAAACAAAATCGCACTTGGGGTATTCGCTGCAGCCATAGAACACACGGCCCTTTTTGGTCTTCTTCACAACGACCTTGCCGCCGCACTTGGGGCATTCCGCGCCGTTTTCCACGACGAGCTTCTTCACATTCTTGCACTCGGGGTACCCGGGGCAGGCCAGGAACTTGCCGTAGCGCCCCACCTTGACCACCATATGCCGTCCGCATTTTTCACAGATGACGTCGGTTTCGTCCTCTTTGAGCTGAATTTTGACCCCTTCCATATCCTCTTTGGCCTTTTTCAGAGTCTTTTCAAAATCGCCGTAGAAATTGTGCAGGGTCTGCACCCAATCGGTTTCGCCGCTCTGAACGGTGTCCAGATCCTTTTCCACCTGCGCGGTGAATTTGACGTTGACGATCTTCGGGAAGCGCTCGCGCATCAGCTGCGTGGTAACCTCCCCCAGCTCGGTGGGGTGCAGCGCTTTTCCGTCGCGCACAACGTATTCACGGCTCGTGATGGTGGAAATGGTCGCGGCGTAGGTAGACGGGCGGCCGATTCCGTTTTCTTCCAGCGCCTTGATCAGCGACGCTTCCGTGTAGCGCGGCGGCGGCTGAGTAAAGTGCTGGTTGCCGGCAAGCTCTTTCTTTTTGAGCGGCATATCCTGCGTCAGCACGGGCAACGCACCGCCCTGCTCGGTTTCTTCATCCTTGCCCTCTTCGTACAGCACGGTAAAGCCGTCGAACGTGACGGTATAGCCGGAGGCCTTAAAGAGGTACTCCCCAGCGGTAATATCCGCCTGCGTTGTGCTTTGCAGGCAGTTGGCCATCTGGCAGGCGATGAAGCGCTCCCAGATCAGCTTATATAGTCTATACTGGTCATTGGTCAGGCTGTTTTTGACCTGTTCGGGCGTAATGCTGGGAGTAGAGGGGCGAATCGCCTCATGACCGTCCTGTGCATTGGCCTTTGTTTTAAAGTGACGGGGGGCATCCGGCAGATACTTTTTGCCCCAGCGCTCTTCAATATAGGCCGTGGCATCGTGGATCGCATCCTCCGAAATACGCAGCGAGTCCGTTCTCATATAGGTGATCAGACCGATGGCGCCCATGCCCTCGATCTCAACGCCCTCGTACAGCTCCTGAGCCGCCTTCATCGTGCGGCGGGCCTGAAAGCCCAGCTTGCGCGAGGCCTCCTGCTGCAGGGTAGAGGTAATAAACGGCGGCGCGGGGGATTTTTTGCGCGAACCCTTTTTCACCTTAGAGACGAAGAATTCCGCGTTTTCAAGGCTTTTCAGGATTTCATCCGCCTGCTGCTGATTGGTGATCTTGATTTTTCCGTTGGCATCCCCATAGAAGGCCGCAGCAAACGCTTTTCGCTCTCCCTTCGGGATCAGCTTTGCGTCGATGCTCCAGTATTCCTCCGGCACAAAGGCACGGATTTCCTCTTCCCTGTCAACGACAAGGCGGACAGCGACGGACTGCACGCGGCCCGCGGAAAGCCCGCGACGGATTTTCTGCGACAAAAACGGGCTGAGCTTATAGCCCACCAGGCGATCCAGAATTCTGCGGGCCTGCTGGGCGTTGACCAAATCCAGATCGATGGAGCGGGGATGCTCCATTCCGTTTGTGATGCCGGTCTTTGTGATTTCATTAAAGGTAATGCGGTTTTGCAGAGTGGTATCGAGATCCAGAATATAGGCAAGGTGCCAGGAGATTGCCTCTCCCTCACGATCAGGGTCGGTTGCGAGCAATACGGATTCACTTTTTTCCGCCGCGCTCTTCAGCTCCTGAACCAGCTTTTCCTTTCCTTTGATAATCTCATACTTGGGTTTAAAGTCGTTCTTTATATCCACGCTCAAACGGTTCTCCTGCAGGTCGCGAACATGTCCCATCGATGCGACGACTTCGTAACCGGAGCCTAAATACTTTTTGATTGTTTTTGCCTTGGCAGGTGACTCAACAATCACCAGTTTTGACATATAGAAACCACCTCTTTCTTTTAAGATTGTATCCACTCAAATGGATTAACGCAAGGGGGCAGAGAAAAATAAATGGAAATTACTGCCACCTACAGACCATTAAGCACTGTGAAAGCCGGCTGAAATCAGACGGTTTTCACAAAGCTTACCATAAATAAATTAATTTGTCACGAGCAGCAATACCTTCCGCCGCCAAGAGGACGCACACGGCCAAGGAGCTCCAGCTCCGTCAGGGCTGCCAGTACGCGCTGCGGGGCAAGTCCGCTTTGCTGCCCCAGAACAGCCAGATGAACCGCTTCCTTCGTCAGCAGGGAATCGAGCAGTATGGCGTCCTCCGACGCATCTGCCGCCGTCAGCGGCAGTTTCGGCTGAGGCTCGGGTAACTCACGATCGAAAGAGCCGTGCGGCAGATCGGAAAGCAAATCGGGGATATCCTCGGAAATCAGCTCGGAAAAAGCGTTTGCTTTCTGCCGTTGCGGAGCCTTTCGTTTCACCGCGGCAGGCTGTACCACCTGTGCAGGACGGCGTTCGGGAATCACGGCAAACGGCACATCGGGATTTTCGCGGCCGGACATCCGTATTTTCCCCGGAAAACGGTCAAGGTACTGCTCCAAAAGCTCTGCGGCGCTGCTGACCGGCACCGCACCGTTTTTGATCAGCGTATTGACCCCGCGCGAAACGGGGTTATCGATTCCGCAGGGAACCGCGAAAACGTCGCGCCCCTGTTCCAGGGCCAGATCCGCCGTGATCAGGGAGCCGCTTTTCGCGGCAGCCTCCACCACCAGAACACCGCAGGAAAGGCCGGAGATAATCCGGTTGCGGATCGGGAACGCGGCTTTAGAGCCGGGCATATCGGGCGGGTATTCTGAAATCACCGCGCCGCTTTCGGCAATCCAGTCCCGCAGACCGGCGTTTTCCATCAGATACGGATAATCCAGGCCGCAGCCCAGCACGCAGACTGTTTTGCCCTGCGCCTGCAGCGCGCCCTTGTGGGCCGCCGTATCGATTCCGCGCGCACCGCCGCTGATTACAATTGTACCCGCGCGGGCCAGCTGATAGGAAAGGGAAAAAGCGATTTTCTTGCCGGAGATGGTCGCGTCGCGCGTGCCGACCATCGCGATGGCAGGCATCTCATCTACCGCGGGAAGCTGCCCTTTGACATACAACACGCAGGGCGGATTTGCGATTTCCCATAAAGAGCGGGGATATTCCTCCTCTTCAGGCGTCAGCAGACGGATGCCCGACTTCTCGCAGCAGTCGATGATCTGCTGGGCGTCCTGCGGGGTAAAAGCGCGCAGAGCGCTCAGCTCCCGCGCGGTAAAAAAGCCCTGAAGCTTCCAGAACTGCGGGCCGGCCTCCCAGAATTCCCGCAAGCCGGTACAGCAGGAAAGAACACGGCTGACCTTGCCGCTGCCCGCGCCAAGGCCATGCTGAAGCCACACCCAGAAAGCTGTTTCGCAACTCATTCCAATCTCCCCCGCGTTCTCATGATCTCCCACATCAGGATGGCGGCGCTCGATGCCGCGTTCAGGGATTCGGCTCTTCCGAGCATCGGGATGGTAACGCGCGCTTCGCAGGCGGCGATGGCCTCCTGTGACAGTCCCGCGCCCTCGTTCCCCACAGCCAGCAGAACGGCGGGAGGAAAAGAAACCCGGGTGATCGGTAAAGCATCCTCCGCGGGAACGGCTGCGGCGGTAAAAAAGCCCTGCTCACGCAAACGGCGCACACAAAGTGCAAGGTCTTCCTCAAAATAAAGAGGCAGACGGAACACCGCGCCCATACCGGCGCGCAGCGCCTTCGCGCCGTAAGGGTCGCAGCAGGAACCGGCCAGCACCACTCCCGAAACGCCGAGCGCTTCCGCTGTGCGCAGAACCGCCCCGAGATTCGACGGGTCCTGAATTTCCTCCAGCGCAAGGTAGCAGCTGCTCTGCCCAAGCTCTGCCGCGGCGGTACGCTTAGGCAGCTCCGCCGTGCAGTACACGCCCTGCGGCTGACGGGTATCGCTTAAAAGCTCCGCCACCGAATCGGCAATCTGATACATCTGCTCCGCCTTCGGGAAAATCCGTTCCAGATAAGAAGCGTACTTTTCCCCCGCCCGCTCCGTGTAGAACACGCCATGGATCAAAAGACCGCTGTCGGCCGCATCGGCGCACAGACGCGCGCCTTCCGCGAGAAAGGTGTTCTGCTCCCGTCGAAAGGAAGCGGAATCCCGCAGCCTTGCGGCAGTCTTTATTATTTCATTTTTTCGGCTGGTAATCGCCTGGCAGGGCATCATTTGTATTCTCCAGATCAAATTATTTGAAATCAAAAATATGCGCCCGGGTCACGACCCGGGCGCAATCACAGCTTATTATAAGGCCGCTTTCGCCTTCTCTACCAGAGCCTGGAAGGCCGTTTCATCAGAAACAGCGATTTCGGACAGCATCTTGCGGTTGAGGGTAATGTTCGCTTTTTTGAGGCCGTTCATAAAAGAGGAGTAATTCACGCCGTTCATTTTGCAGGCGGCGGAAATACGGGTGATCCACAGGCGGCGGAAATCTCTCTTTCTATGCTTACGGCCGATGTAGGCGTAATTGCCGGACTTCATAACGGCCTGTTTGGCCATTTTAAAATGCTTGCTCTTCGCACCCCAGTAGCCTTTTGCAAGCTTTAATACCTTTTTTCTTCTTTTGCGTGTTGCCAACGCACCTTTCACACGAGCCATGATCTGTTACCTCCAAATATATGGTCAAAATAAGATTCTTTTCTTAGGGTTGCTTCCTTATTTATAGGGCAGCATTTTCTTAACCTTCGCCACATTGGTAACGTCGGTCACAGTGGTCTGGCGCAGAACTCTCTTACGCTTTGTGGACTTCTTGTTCAAAATATGAGATTTGAACGCGTGACCGCGGATCACTTTTCCGTTCTTGGAAATTTTGAAGCGCTTTTTTGCGCCGGAATGCGTCTTGATTTTAGGCATAACAGTTGCCCCTCCTTAAAATAATTACTTCGTGGGTTTTGGAGCAAGGAACATCAGCATATTGCGCCCCTCGAGCTTAGACGGTTTCTCTACGTTCGCGATTTCGGAACACGCCTGCGCAAATTTCTGCATGATCTGATGCCCCTGTTCCGGGTGGCCCATTTCACGGCCACGGAAGCGGATCGACACCTTTACCTTGTCCCCATCCTGTAAAAAGCGGGTTGCATGGCCCACTTTCGTATTAAAGTCATGGGTATCGATATTCAGAGAAAGGCGAATCTCTTTAATATCTACGACATGCTGATTTTTTCTCGCTTCTTTGTCACGCTTGGCCTGCTCAAAGCGGAATTTGCCGTAATCGATGATCTTGCACACCGGAGGCTTAGCCTGCGGGGCAATTTTCACCAGATCCATATTGCTTTCCGCCGCCTTTGCCATGGCCTGCGCGATCGGCATAACACCCAGCTGAGCGCCGTCCTTATCTACGACACGCACTTCTTTATCCCGAATCTCTTCGTTGATCTGCAGTTCCTTGTTGCTAATTGGTAAGCACCTCCAAAATACGTTTCAGGCTAACAAAAAGCGCGGACAGAATTCTCCATCCGCGCATCAATACCAAATCACACGCTTTCCCAAAAGGAAAAGCACCGATGTATTGACCCATGACGGACGAAACCCCATAGGTGAGGACAAAATTTTGCCCTGCTTTGTTTACAGACAATATTATAGCAACCGTATTTTCTTTTGTCAAGAAAAATTTAGTTCAGAGCGCAAGGCCGGTTTCCCCCGGCGCGTTCAGTTCGCCCGTTACTATCCGATCCAAAGAGAACGAGTACAGCATGCACTCCTTTACCGGCAGCTCCAGCACACGCTCCACAGCGAGCCTGTACAGCGCCAGCTGAACGCGGTAGCGATTCCACAGTTCTTCCGGGGAAGCGGCGCGGTCTGTTTTGTAATCGATGATCACGGCGCCGTCCGGCTCGACAAACGCACAGTCCACCGCGCCCTGCAAAATCACCTGCTGCTCTGCGGGAACATCCGCTTTCAGCAGAGAGGCGGGAATTTCCACCGTAAAGCGAAGCTCGCGGTAGCTTTGCTCGGATGCGAGCATCCTCTTTGCGACCGGGCTTTGAAAGAACGTAGACACGTGGCGCAAATCCACCGCGTTCGCTTCCTCCTCCGACAAAAAGCCGCCGGATTTCAGGCGCTCCAGCTCCTGCTGCGGGCTTTCGGCTGCCGCGGAATAATCGGCAAACTGCATGTAATGGTGCAGTGCCGTACCACGCTCCGCCGGGGTAAGTCCCGCTTTCCCCAAAAATGCGGGGCGCGACAGGATTTCGTAATCCTCCCCCGCACTCTCTGCCGCAAGCTCAGAAGCGGACACCTTGGCCGGTACCCCGAACAGCACCGCGTCGGGGTACACAAAGTCGATTTCCCGGGTGATGCGGGCAAGCAGCTCCGGATCCGGTGGTGGAACCGCCAAAACGGATTCCTCCTGCTCCGGTCCTTCCTCCAAATCCGGCGCGGGCAGAACACGGATTTCCCACGGCTGGCCGGGACAATCCGCAATCAGCTCGCCGCTGCACAGGGCGCGGTCGCGCAGGGCCCCGCCGCTCGGGTGACGTAGAGCGCAGGAAAGAATCCAGTCTGAAATGCTCGATGCCGAACGCACTACATAAGGCGAAATCCGCTCCTGTGCCGTAAGCTGCGGCGCGAGGGACGCCAGCGTTCCGTTCAGGTCACGCACCGTGGTCAGCAGAATCAGCTTCTCCCGGGCGCGGGTCATGGCGACATACAGCACGCGCAGCTCCTCGGACATCGACTGCCGCTCCTGCTCGAGCGCGATCGCCTCCCGCGGCAGGGTGGTTACGCGGGCCAGCCCGCCCTGCTCCTTGCGCTTGATGCCAAGGCCCAGCTCCGGGTGCAGCAAAGCGTCGCCGCGCTCCTTATTGAAACGGCGCGAGCACCCGGCCAGAATACAGACGGGGAATTCGAGCCCCTTCGATTTATGGATGCTCATGATGCGCACCACGTTCGAGGCTTCTGAAATCGTGGAGGCTCCGGGCAAATCGCCGTTCTGCTCCTGCAACCGGTCGATGAAGCGGATAAAGCCCGAAAGGCCGTTATAGCCTGACGCCTCGTACTTTTTCGCGTACTCCATGAGCAATTGAAGGTTAGAAAGGCGCTGCTCGCCGTTCGTCATGGCCTGCACCAGCGTGAGATACCCTGTCTTCTGATAGATGGCGTTCAGCAGACGGTCGGACGGAAGCGTGGCCGCGAGGGAACGGAAACCATCGAGCTCTTCGATGACCCCGGCGGCGCGGGCTTCCCCCGATTTGGCGCACTCGCTCAGCGCCAGATACAGCGCAGCTTTTGGCAGGCGCAGGCGCACCGCGCTCAGCTCATCCGGCGTAAAGCCATAGATCGGGCTCATCAGCACCGAAAGCAAAGGGATATCCTGCACCGGGTTATCAACCACACGCAAAAGGGATAGAATCGCGGAAATCTCCGGCGCTTCAAAAAATCCGCTGGAGGAATCCGCCCAGGCGGGCACCCCGCACAATTGCAGCTCGCGCGCGTAACGGGCGGCATACTGGTTCGCGCTGCGCAGTAAAATGCAGAAGTCGCGGAACACCGCTTTCCGCTGCACCCCGTTTTCCGTCACCTGAAAGCCCTGTGCCATCAGCTGTAAAATGGTTTCGGCAATATGACGGCTTTCCAGCAGCTCCATCGCATCGTCAGAGCCTTCGCCCATCGACAGGTCGAGAATATCGAGCCGGGTTTCGCAGCCCTCCTGCAGCGGGTACGACGCACCGGCCACGAGAAGCTCTTTGCCGCTGTATTCCACATCCCCGGCCTGTGAGGACATCAGCTGCCCAAACACAAAATTCACCGCGTCGGTCACGGTAGAGCGGGAACGGAAATTCTGGTCGAGCACAATACAGGCCGGGTAACGGTTTTGCTTGCGGCCGTATTCGGCAAAATCGGCGCGCCTCTGCAGAAAGATGCGGGGCATCGCCTGGCGGAAGCTGTAAATGCTCTGTTTCACGTCGCCGACCATAAACAGATTTTCTTCCTTTTGCGAGATCGCGCGGAACAATAGATCCTGCGCCTCATTTGTATCCTGATATTCATCCACCATGATTTCATCGAAGCGGCGGGAAAGCTCCAGCGCTTCTTCGGTTCGCTCGTAGCCGTTTTCCGTCTCGCGCACGAGAAGGCGCAGCGCCCAGTGCTCCAGATCACCAAAATCCGCAAGGCGGCGCTCGGCTTTCATCTGGTCAAGCGAACGCGAAAATGCCGTCACAACGGCAAACAGCTGTTCCACAACGGGGGACAGCGCGCGCAGATCGTCGGCACAGTCCTGCAAAGTAGCGGAGAACAGCGCCGCAAGCTTTTTCACAGTGGATTTCACTTCGTCGCGGCAGGCCGAAAGGCGCAGCTTCAAAGGGTCCTCCGCGTAGCCGCGCACCGGTTTTAAGCGGGCAAACGCGAAATTCGCGGCGAGCTCGCCCACATTGTCCCATTCCCGCTGCTGCGCCGCGCGGTACAAAGCGGAAAGGCCCGAAAGATCGGACTGGTACGCTTCGGTATATGCTGCCGAAAGCTTTTCGTCAGCCTGCATCGATTCCAGCGAATCCCGCACCAGCGAAAGGCAGTAATCGCAGGCCTCCTGTGCAAAAAAGAGCAGACACGCCCCCCAGGGGGTATCCTGTACCGGAACAGCGCCGGAATACATTTCTGCCTTTTCGCGCAGCCAGCGCTCCGGGAATGGATGGGAACGGATGAAATCGTATAACTGATTCACCGCGCGGATCAAGCGGCTGTCGTCGCGGTCGGAACTGAACGCTTCGACCAGCTCGTAAAAATCGGGATTCGCTGCGGCGTAGCAGTCTTCCAGCACCTGCGTGATCGCTTCACCGCGCAGGATAGACATTTCCCCCTCGTCGGCAATGCGAAAATCGTGGGAGATATTGAGCTTGTAGAAATTCTCGCGCACCAGCTCACTGCAAAAGCTGTGTACCGTGCTGATGTGCGCGCCGCCCAGCAGAATCTGCTGCCGCTGCAGCGCCGTGTTCGAGGGGTCCTCCGCCAGCATGCGGGAGAGCTGCTGGGCAATCCGCTCGCGCATTTCCGCCGCAGCAGCCTTGGTGAAGGTAACGACCAGAAGGCGGTCGGCGTCACTGGGATTTTGCTCGTCCGTAATGCGCTCGATCACCCGCTGCACCAGCACGGCTGTTTTGCCGGAACCGGCCGCAGCCGATACCAGAAGCGTGCCGCCTCTGGCGTGAATCGCGTCCGCCTGCGCGGACGTCCAGCTTCGTTCAGCCATTTTCGTCCCCCTCCTTCCCCGTTTCTTCTTTTAAAATCTGCCGGAGCGTTTCCGTCTTATCCAGCCGCAGGCAGTCCCGCCCGCCGTCGGCATCCTCATGGCCGCACACGGCAAAATACGGGCAGTACTGGCAGGCGTTGTGCTCACCCGTCAGCGGAAGAGCGGCAACGTCGCCCCCGTGCAGGGTCTGCACCATCTGCCCCGTAAGGTCTTTGATATATTCCATCACTCCATCAAGCTGCGGAGCATTTACAATCGATTCGGTTTTTGCGGGCTTGCCGTCTTTGAGCGCAACGGGGATATATTTGCCCTCTGCCTGCTCCTCCATCCCCTGAATCACACGGGAATCGTCGAGCAGAAGACCATTCATGCGCAGCTTCTTTTCGACAGCCGCTTCAAGGGCTTCGATCGACTGCCCTTTCGCTGCGGAAATCACAGGGCGCACGGCGGGCATGTACAAAATCCCCGCAGGGCAAAAGCGCCCGTTCTGAATCAGTGCCGCAAGGTAGATCAGCATTTGCAGGTTGACCCCATACAGCACGTCCGACAGGCGGAACTCCTTTTTCCCTGTTTTATAGTCGATGATGCGGACATATTTCACCCCGTCGAGCTCCATAATGTCCACACGGTCGATTTTCCCCTCGACGGTTGCGGTTTCGCCGTTCGGCAAAGTGATTTTGAGCGGCGGGAACTCCCCGCCCTCTTTCAGCTCCAGCTCAAACGCCGCGGGCTGGAATTTGCTCTGGGCCAGCTCCTTCGCGATGTGTGAAATCACCACCTGTGCGGAATCTGCAATGCGGGCCACAAGAAAGCGGAAGCGGGGGCTTTTATCCTCCGCGCCGCCGAGCTGTTCTTCTACATAGCGCTCGATACAGGATAAAATAAGCTGTTTCAGCTCTTCCGCCCCGAGTGCCGAAAGGGCGTGGGCTCCCTGCTCCCGCAGAAGATGCTCAAGCAGGTAATGGATCAAACTACCATATTCCAGCGCGTTCAGCTCCGCCGGGCGGCGCTCCTTTGCGCCGAGACCGTAGCGGCAGAAATACTGGAACCGGCACAGATGGTATGATTCAATCTGCGTGGCGGAAATGTGGCGCATCTGTTCAAACAACATCCGCGCACGCACGGGATTTTCAAAGGCAGCCGGCGCGCGCTCATGCACCCGGCGCAGAGCGGCCATTCGCTCCGCATAGCCCTCCCGGCGGGAAAACAGCTCTTTTAATGTGGAGGACAGCACGGACGACTGTCCCCAGAGCCGCGCCGTCATTTCAAAGGCGGGCTGCTCGCTGTTGGCGAATGATTCCTCCGGCAGCAGGTAGCGGCTTTGAACCGGTACATCCGGCAATATGGAGCGGATTTCACTCACGATGGACGACGGCGCTTTCGCCGCGCCGTCCATATCCGCCGCCGGGTAGGTGACGAACAACCGCTCGGTCGGGGCGGCCATGACGGTGTAAGCCATCAGACGCTCCTCCATGGAGGAATCCTCCATCGTGCCGTTCAGCGGCAGGCCCATCTGAATCAGAGCGCGGCGCTCCTCGTCGCTGAACACGCCGTCCGGCGACGGGTTGCGCGGGAATTCCCCCTGCACCGCGCCCAAAAGGAACACGACCTTGGGGTCTGCCGGGCGGGAACGATCCGCCGCCCCCACCGTGACCTCGTCAAGCCCCTGCGGGATGCTCCCGATCGTGCCGGAGGCAATCACAAGGCGCAAAAGCTCGCCAAAGCGCTGCGCTGTGAGGACTCGTCCTTTCAGCACCAGCGCCATCTGGTCGAGGATCTGCATCAGAAGCTCCCACAGCCGGAACTGCCGGTCTGCCAGCTCTGGTTCTCCCATTTCTTTCATCCTGCGGCACATCTGTTTGACATGCTCCGGCACATCGAGCGCCAGCAGAAAACGGTACACCGCGCGGGCCGACGTTTCTCCGTCCGCCATGCGCACGGAATCGGCAAATTGACGCAGCGGCGCAATGATGCGCTCCCGCAGCTCGTTGATCTGCGAAAGCTGCTGCGCATCCTGCTCCGTCAGCTCGCCGGCAAAGCCGCGGGGGTGCCGCGACCAAGGCTCGAGCCACTCCCTGCCGGAAAGCTTCCACAAAAAGACATAGTTTTCGATTAATGAAATCTCTTCCGCCGTGTACCCGCAAAGCCCTGTTTTCAGGCACGCAAACACATCGTCGGAGCGGTACCCCGAACGCGCCGCCTGCAACGCACACAGCACAAGGCGCATCAGCGGTTCGGTATCGATCGCACGGGGGTCATCCATAAAATAAGGGATGTCCCACCGCTCGAGCGCGGCATCCAGATTGCTGCGGTATGCCTCAGGCGAGCGGGCCAGAATAGTGAAATCACGGTAACGGTACCCTTCCGCCATCACCATGCGGCGGATGGTCATCGCGACATAGGCCGCTTCATCGTAAGTACTGCGGGCGGCATACAGTGCCACATCGCCTGTGTCCCCCCGCAGAGGGATACGGCGGCCGCGGTATGCGCCTTCCTCCACCGCGCGAATCCCCGCGCCGTGAAAGCGAACGCCCGGCTCCAGCGTAACAGGAGCCGCCACCGCAACGGAATTCTGCCGCGCAAGGCGCATCAGGCTGCGCGCCGTTTGGTACACCGGGGTAAACAGGCTCATTTCCGCATCCGCCTGTCGGGGCCCGTCAGCACACAGGGCGACCGTTACCTCTTTGGCCTGACAGAGCGCGAGCTCCAGAATGCCCAGCTCCTGTGCGGTAAAGCTCTTGAAGGAATCCACGAACACGGTGTAGCCCTCAAAAAAGCGGTGAGCACGCAGTACCTCTTTTAACCGGGTCAGATCATCCTGCGGGTCCAGGTAGCTCTGCGCCACCAACGCCTCATACGCCGACAGAATCAGCGAAAGCTCTTTCATCTTTTCCCGCAGGGTGCCGTCTTCCAACTGTTCCGCCGCACGGGACAGCTCCTGCGGAGCGACAGCGCACATTTTCAGCTCCGCCGAAGCAGTCAGCATCATGCTGACCAGCTCGGGAGTCTGGGTATGTTTCTGGTACAGCGGCAGGTGATCCGCCGTCTGCTCCAGCGCAAGGCTCATCAGAATGCTGCGCCCGCCGTCGTCGAGCCGTTTGCCGCAGCACCCGCCAAAACGACGGAACGCTGCGTCCGCCAAGCGGGTGAAGCTGACTACCTCTACCTCCGCGGCACGGCGCGGCCCCAAAAGGCGCAGCATGGCGCGCTCGCTTTCAAAAGAAAATTGCTCCGGCACCAGAAGCATCAGCTTTTGTTCTCCCTGCTCGGCCAGCCGGTGCAGCTCCTTCCGGACAAAATGTGTTTTTCCGCTCCCGGAGCGCCCGAACAGCAGATGAAGCAACCCAATCCCCCATTTCGTAAAGTGCAAGCCTGCTAAAGGAGCACTTTTCATTTAAATATTGATTATAGCATAAAAGAGCCTTGAAAAAAAGCGTGTGAAAGATCGTAAACCGCTCACACCGAAAGAACCCCGAAGCTTTCTTTGAAACATTCCATTCACTGTTGACAAAATCTTTGGAACGCAGTAAGGTACAAATGGTACTTCCACGATTTACCAAACAACAGATACCCGGGAACCTATTTCGATGCAGCAGTTCTTTTAGTTAGATTCCGCTAACTAAAAGAGGGCGATTCGCTCCCGCTGTATCTGCTCTGAGTAAAAATCGGCAAACGAACTTCCGCGCGGCCCGATTGATTCGGCAGCCGCATTGGGAAAGGAGAAGCAATATGAGACATGAAGAAATCAAAACGGCTTATCAATCTTTGGGCAAAGAGGCGACCCTGTATGACGGGATGATCACCTGCTCTACCCTGCCCGGCAAGCTGATCTGCGGGCTGGTATGGAAGATGAACAAGCCCCGGAATGATCATTATCTGGATCTGGCTCTTTCGGGCATACCGGAGGATTTTTCCGGCAGAATGCTGGAGGTTCCGGTGGGAACCGGCGTTCTGACCATGCCGGTGTACCGGACGCTGCCCAAAGCGGACATCACCTGCCTGGATTATTCCACCGCTATGATGGAAACCGCGCAGCGCCGGGCGGCCGCGGCCGGGCTTTCCAACGTTCATTTTATGCAGGGCGATGTCGGAAACCTCCCGTTCAGCGACAATACCTTTGATCTTGTGCTTTCTCTGAACGGCTTTCACGCATTCCCCTCAAAGGAAGCAGCCTACCGCGAAACCTTCCGGGTGTTAAAGCCCGGCGGAATTTTCTGCGGCTGCTTTTACATTCAGGGCGAGCAAAGCCGAACCGACTGGTTTATTGAGAAGCTGTACGTGCCGAAGGGCTTCTTCACCCCGCCGTTTGAAACCGCAGCCAGCCTTGAAAACAGGCTGAAACAACGATATGCCGAGGTAACGGTAACCGCAGTCGGCTCCATGGGGTGCTTTTGCTGTGTCAAAGGGTCGGAAGATACGATTACGCACAAATCATAAAAATTCAGATAGATTCCTTACTCTTTAACAAGTGTGTCATCTGAAATAGAACGACAAAAAGCATTCCCTTGCAGCTAACTGCAAAGGGAATGCTTTTTTTGAAGGAATCCGGTAAATCGAGCTTTCGGATCGATGCGATTCACCGGGTTACCGAAAGGTCTGTCCTTTATTTTCCGGCTGCCCAGTTTTTGAACTGTTCGTACAGCTCGAGTGATTTAAAACGGATTTCGTATTGCCCGGTGACGATCTCCATCTGCTGAGGGTTCAGCACATCGTCGAGCTCTTCTTTTTCTTCAGCGGCGGGCAGGCACATGGGCGGGAACATCACGCACCACCAGTTTTTCCCCTGCGCCTGACCGATCGTCACGCGCAGCGCATCGTAGGTGCCGGCCGGCAGCGTAACCTGCTGATAATGCCGCGTAGTAAAATAGATGTTTTCCAGTTCGACATCCACCGGGTACTGATACCCGCGCTGTGCGATTTCCTCAGCGGCCGCGGCTTTGAGCCGGGGCATATTCTGCCGCACTACCTGTTCCGCTTCCTTGCGGTCGGTAATGCCGTCGAGCATCCCGGCGGATTCGGTCAAAATGCGGTTGCGTACATAGAGCTTCAGCTCCTGATCCTCGGATGTATCGGAATTGGCCAGCACATGCAGGCGCAGAACATGGTTCGGGATATCTTCACATTGCCGTGCAAAGGAAAAAAATGAAGTAAAGGAGCAGGCAACAGTAAGTACAAACGCGATGATCAGCGCTTTTTCTATGTTCTTTAATTTCAGAGAATTCTGAGTGGTATTCAAAAAGGTCATCTCCTTCTTTATGTTAACCAAAGGATTGTCCTCTTTTTTTCGATTTATACGCACGAACCAAGAAAAAAATAAAAAACAGTATCTTTCCCCACCTTTTAGGGGAAAGATACCTGACATAGATTTTTATTCAGCGCCGACCGGCTCGCAGACAAAAACATGACGATATTTTTTTCGCAGCTCTTCCCGGCACTGCTCTGCCGGCACACGCTCTGAAAAAACGCCGAACACCGCCGAGCCGCTCCCGGTCATGCAGGCGCCAAGCGCTCCCATACGCAGCAGGGCCTGCCGAAGCTCTTCGATCTGCGGCTCCGGCAGCGCCAGCAAAAACGAATTGCCGAGGCTGCCCGCGATCAGGGGCAGTTCGCCAGTCTCCAGTGCTTTTATCATCACCGGGGTATAGCGCGGATAGGACGCGCCGTCGCGATCCGCCTGCGCAAACGCCGCGGCGGTACTGACGCTGACAGAGGGCTTGCACACAACAAAAAAGCACTGCGGCATCGAGGAAAGAGGAGTTAAAACCTCGCCGATCCCCTCGGCCCGCATGGTGCCGCCCCGAAGGCAGAACGGAACATCTGCCCCAATTTTCAGGCCCAGCGCGCACAGCTCATCCATTGTAAAGCCGGCATCGTAGATCCGATTCATCGCGCGCAGCACGGCGGCGGCGTCGGCGCTGCCCCCGCCCATCCCCGCCTGATCGGGAATCCGTTTTAACATCCGGATTTGAATTCCGCCGTTTGGCAGATGCGCCGCCTGATAAAACAGGTGCGCGGCCCTTTGTACCGTATTTTCCTCCCCGCAGGGAATCCCCGCCCGGTCGCAGAGCAGATCAACTCCCGGAGTTTGAGTCGGCGTGAGCAGCAAAGTATCATAAACGGAAACGGTCTGCATCACCATATCCAGCAGATGATAGCCGTCCGCACGGCGTCCCAGTATATCGAGTGTCAGATTCAGCTTTGCCGTTGCATAAACACAAATCGGCCGCCCCGTCTGCATGAAGTATTCCCCCATTCTTCCCCGCAAAAAGACGGCTTTGCCCGCCGCACCCGTAAGGCGGGAGCCGCGCGCAAAACCGTTGGATGATTCCGCACAAGCAGAATTATTTGAGCGTACCCAAAAAGCGCTCGATCCGTTTGAGGGCCTCGGTGATATTCGGAATCGAGTTGGAATAAGCAACCCGGGCAAAGCCCTCGCCGCAGTCGCCAAACGCGTTGCCGGGTACAATCGCAACCTTCTCCGCGTAAATCAGGCGCTCGCAGAACTCCTCTGAACTGAGGCCGCTGCTCTTGATGCAGGGGAACACATAAAACGCTCCCTCGGGCTCAAAGCAGGTCAGGCCAAGCGAATTGAGGCCATCTACAATCAATCGGCGGCGCATATCGTATTGGGAACGCATCTCCTCAATATCGTCGTCGCCATTTTTGAGCGCTTCAATCGCCGCATACTGCGACATGGTGGGCGCGCTCATAATGCCGTACTGGTGCAGCTTTGTCATCTGGGCGATGATCGCCGTCGGCCCCATGGCAAAGCCGAGGCGCCAGCCGGTCATGGCATACGCCTTAGAGAAGCCGTTGATCAGGATCGTGCGCTCTTTCATGCCGTCGATAGCGGCAAAACTGACGTGGGGCGTATCGCCATAGGTCAGCTCGCTGTAAATTTCATCGGAAATCACCATCAGGTTATGTTCTTTGACAACCGCCGCGATTTCTTCCAGATGCTCGCGGCGCATGACGGCGCCGGTGGGGTTATTCGGGAAAGGCAGAACCAAGACTTTTGTCTTCGGGGTGATCTTGGCGCGCAGCTCCTCGGCGGTTAAGCGGAAATCATTTTCCGCCTTCGTTTCAAGAATCACCGGAACACCGCCGGCCATCTGCGCCAGCGGCACATAACAGACAAAGCTCGGCTCGGGGATAAGAACCTCGTCGCCGGGGTTCACAAGCGAGCGCAGGCTCGCGTCGATCGCTTCGGAGCCGCCGACGGTGACCACGACGTCCGTTGCGGGGTCGTATTCCACCTGGTATTTGCGGGCAACCCACTTGCAGATCTCCTGACGCAGCTCCATAAAGCCGCGGTTCGGGCTGTACCAGGTCTTCCCCTTTTCCAGCGTCTGAATCCCGGCCTGGCGCACATGCCAGGGGGTGGAAAAGTCAGGCTCGCCGATAGAAAGGGAAATCACGTCGTCCATTTCACTTGCAATATCGAAAAACTTTCGGATTCCCGAAGGCTTGAGCGACTGCAGCTGTTGATTCATCACAGATTGATAATCGATCACCATACACACCCCGTTCTTTGGTCTTTGTCTTCTCCAGAGTGAAGAACAACCCCTCCGTCTTTATACCGGGTCAAAATAAAGTGGGTGGCCGTAGAGACAACAGAATCCAGCGCAGCCAGGCGATTCATGACGAACAGCGCCACTTCCTGCATCGATTTTCCGTGAACAATCACCGCAAGATCATACCCGCCGGACATCAGGTAGACGCTCTCTACCTCATCAAAGCTCATCACGCGGTCTGCAACCTCATCAAAGCCGCGGTCCGGCTTCGGCACGACCTTCAGCTCAATCAGAGCCGTGACTTTATTCTGGTCGACCTTCTCCCAGTCAATCAGCGCGCGGTAGCCTTTGATCACACCCTGCTTTTCATACTGTTCGATTGCTTCATTGACCTTTTCCTGCGTTGTGTCGAGCATTGCTGCGAGCTGCGCAGGGGTCAGTCTGGCATTTTCACTTAAAAGAGCTAACAATTTTTCCATTATAGTTCCTCCTTAAATTTTCTGAACAGTTCGCGGGATTGACCCTGCGCTGTTTATTCGATTGGCAGCAATACGGGCTCGCGCCCAACGTAGATGGTGAACCGGTCAAACCCGGCCTGCAAAAGCAGAGACAGTCCGGTTTCCACCCCGGCGCCGATGTCCCCCCAGCGGTGCGCGTCGGAGCCGATGGTCACATACTTTCCGCCCATCTGGCGGAAGCGCCGGATCACGTCTGGCGGCGGCAGGGTCTGCCCCAGCTTCTGCCGCAGGCCGGAGGTGTTAAGCTCCAGCGCCTTGTGGTTCTGAACCAGCAGACTGAGGATTTCGTCGATGACCTCGCCGTGATCCGGGTAAAGCTGGGCCGGAATGCCCTTATCGCCCGTAATGTATCGGTAGGGGTAAGTAAGATGTGCCAGAGAATCAAAACCGTCCCAGCGCACCATCTCGAGGATTTCATCAAAATAACGTGTGAGAAGCTCGTTGACATCCTGGTGATCGTAGTCGAGGAAATAAAAATCCTCCATCCCGGCCAAATTATGGAGAGAGGCCAGAACGAAGTCAAAACCGCAGGTAGTCAGAACATCCTGTGCCGCCTTTACATCCTGCAGGGGCTGGCCGAGCTCAACGCCCGCGTACACCCGCAGACGGCCCTGAAAAACCGCGGCGGCCTTTTTGGCCTCGAAGTAAGACTGGCGCACGGAACGGTCGTATTCTTCCTTATAATATTCATTGCACTCGCAGTGATCCGTCAGGGCAACGGCATACAGGCCCTGGCGCTGTGCAGCCTCGCACATCATCATGGCCGGGTCTTCCGCGTCGCGGGAGCAATCGCTGTGCAGATGACAATCGGAAAAATATCTGTATTTCAAAACTCTGCTGCCTCCAGTCTCTGATTGCCCGCATCTGATGCTTATCTTCTATCAAAACAGGCAAAGGATTTGGTATCTTTCCCGCCTGCAGCGGGAGAAAGATACCTGTGCTTCCCTTTTTCCTTGCGGACAACAGGGATACTTCTTGGCGATTTTTATTATCTTAGCATAAATCAATCAAAAAAGACAGTTTTTCCTCTAAATTTTTTCAAAGTCGAAATTTAGTCTTAATAGTTTTTTTCTTAACGCGCTTGATGCCGAAAACGACTTGACATACCAATGTTTCTACTTCATAATAAAATGCATCAATACCCAGTTTTTATTGGAATTTCTTTATTTTAGGAGGCTGCCGCATGCGCGCTGTAATTACCGTACTTGGCAAAGATATGGTGGGTATTCTTGCCCGCGTCTCTACCATCTGTGCCGAAAACCAAGTCAATGTGATCGAAGTGACCCAGTCTGTTCTGCAGGACATGTTCGCCATGATTATGATGGTGGATATTTCGAAAAGCACCATTCCCTTCAGTGATCTGGCTGATCGCCTGACCGAACTGGGAACCAGCATGAATCTGACGATCCACACCATGCACGAGGATATCTTTAACTCTATGCATCGTATTTAAGCGCGGGCCGGGTTCTCTGATTGCAGAAAGCCCTACCTGAAAAGCACTATTATATATAGAAAGGACCGCTTTCATGATTAATTCCCACGATATTCTCGAAACAATCAATATGATTGATAACGAAAATCTGGATGTACGCACCATTACCATGGGTATTTCTCTGCTGGACTGCGTGGATTCCGACCAAAAAACTGCCTGCGACAAGGTGTACGATAAAATTTGCCGCTATGCCAGCAACCTGGTCAGGACCGGCGAAGATATCAGCAAAGATTACGGCATCCCGATTATCAACAAACGCATATCCGTTACACCCATCTCGATGATTGCAGCGGCGTGTCCCTCAAAAAGTCCGGCACATTTTGCTCAGGCTTTGGACCGTGCTGCGAAAGAGGTGGGCGTCAATTTTATCGGCGGTTATTCCGCACTGGTACACAAAGGCTTTGGCCCGGGAGATTACGCATTGATTGAAAGCATCCCCGAGGTTCTCAGCACCACCAGTTTTGTTTGCTCCTCCGTCAACGTGGGCACCACCAAGGCGGGAATCAACATGGATGCTGTCGGCAAAATGGGACGCGTCATCCGCGAATGCGCGGAGAAAACAGCCGACCGCGACTGTATTGGAGCGGCTAAGCTGGTGGTTTTCTGCAATGCACCGGAAGATAACCCCTTTATGGCGGGCGCCTTCCACGGCCCCGGCGAGCCGGACTGCGTGATCAACGTGGGTGTATCCGGCCCCGGTGTGGTCCGAGCCGCGCTGGCAAAGGCGGAAGACTGCGATATTACCGGGATCGCCGACCTGATCAAAAAGACCGCATTCAAGATCACCCGTATGGGACAGCTGGTCGCGCAGGAGGCCTCCCGCCGGTTGTTTGTCCCCTTCGGCATCGTCGATCTTTCTTTGGCCCCCACCCCCGCCGTCGGCGATTCCGTCGCCTACATTCTGGAGGAAATGGGCCTTGAGGCCTGCGGCGCCCACGGCACGACCGCCGCGCTGGCCCTGCTGAACGACGCCGTGAAAAAGGGCGGCATTATGGCTTCCTCCCACGTCGGCGGCCTGTCCGGCGCGTTCATCCCCGTTACCGAGGACGCCGGCATGATCGAAGCCGCGCGCCGCGGCTCTCTGACGCTCAACAAGCTTGAGGCCATGACCGCAGTCTGCTCCGTCGGTCTCGACATGATCGCCATTCCCGGCGACACCCCAGCCGAGGTGATTTCGGGCATTATCGCCGACGAAGCGGCGATCGGCATGGTCAACAGCAAAACCACCGCCGTGCGCCTGATCCCCGCGATCGGCAAGCAGGTGGGCGAGGAACTGAATTTCGGCGGTCTTTTGGGCGGCGGCCCCGTCATGGAGGTCAATCGTTACTCTCCGCAGCGCTTTATTCAGCGCGGAGGACGCATTCCGGCTCCGCTTCAGAGCCTGAAAAATTGATTGTGTCTAAAAAATATCAAAACATTTTGATTTTTCTTGAGGTAATGTGTCACAGGCGGAAAATTTGTCAAAAAATCAGTTGTATATTTGTGACGAGCGAGCTATAATTGTGCATGTGATTTCTGAGAATTTTGTGTAACATAGATTTTATTTATCAAGGAGGTGCGGTCATTATGAACGATATGCTGAAGCAGATCATCGAAATGGACGAAAAAGCCAGGCAGATCACGGACGCCGCCCAGAAACAGAAAATCGACACGGAAAAAGAAATTTCCAGAACGCGGGAGGATATTCGGAGCCGTTATCTGGCCAGAGCAAGAGCCAGAGTCGAGAAAAACAGACCTCTTGAGCAAGCCGCGGCGGAAAAAACATGGCAGGTCAAAGAGCATCACTACCATGCTCTGGTGGAACAGCTGGATCAGCAGTATGCGCAGAGCGGCGAAAAATGGGTCGATACGATCGTCAGCAATGTGATAGGAGAGTGATTTCATGCTTTCCCATCTCTCTTCCAACGTAGTTTCGGCAAAGGCCCGCGCGATGTATGGACGCAGACTGACTGCTCAGAATTACCAGGAAATGCTCAACTGCAAAAACGTCACAGAAATCGCCCGGTACCTTGCCACAAACACCGATTACGACAAGGTGCTTGCGGGAATCAATGATAGAGAAGTGCACCGCGGTCAGCTGGAGAACCGGCTCAAGCAGAAGCTGCTTGCGGATTCGGCGGCCCTGTGCCGTTATGAAATCTCCATCAGTGACGCGTTGGCCGCTTATTTGCTGCAGCGCAGCGAGGTGGATCAGATTTTAAATGCTCTGCTGCACCTGAACGCCGACAGGACAAAGGAATACTTTTTCTCCATGCCGGCCACTCTGGCCGTTCATTCGCACATAGACCTTGTCCGGCTTTCGGGCGCAGACAATTTCGACAGCATTATTGCCGCTCTGGCTCACACGCCTTACCAGATGCTGCTGGAGTCGTTCCGCCCCACTTACGACAATCCCATCGACTTTACCGCCGCAGAAAACGCGCTGAACACCTATTTGTACAGCCAGCTGTACGAAACCATCGAGCATCTGCGGTACAAAGGCATGAAACAGGATTTGCGGCAGATTGTCGATCTTTATCTCGATCTGAACAACTTTGCCCGTATTCTGCGCTTTAAAACGTATTTTCAGGCCGGCCCGGATTATATTCGCAGCAATCTTCTTCCGTTCGGCTCTCTCAACAAGGACCAAATTGAAAAAATGATTCAGGCCCGGGATGCCGGGGAGGTACGCACGCTTCTGGCAAAAACAAGAATCGGCAAAAAGACCAGCAAAATCGAATACAATTTTGCCGATCAGCTGGCGGAGCGCGCGCTGTACAATGTTTGCCGCCGCGGCGTTCATTTTTCTGTATACGCATCGGTTGTTATGCTGTCTTATATCTTCTATCTGCAGATCGAGCTGATGGACATCATTAATATTGTAGAGGGAATCCGCTATCATCTCCCGCCGGAAGAAATAAAAAAGCTGCTTGCTTTTTCTGATTTTTAACGAAAGGAGTGGTGCTATTTGGCTGTACAAAAACTAAAAATGGCCAGTATTATCGGCCGAATGAACGAACTGGATGAGGTGACGCTTCGATGTGGCCAATCTGAAATGTTCCATCCCGACAACGTTCTTTCATTCTACTCCGATACAACGCCCTTTGTTCCGATTGGGGAGGATAACCCCTACACGGCTCCTTTGCAAAAGCTTTCGGATACCTGCAAAAAGATCGAGCATCCCCTCAGCTTTGAGGGCGCACCCGACTGCAAGGCGGAGGAAGAAGATCGTGTTTTGCTGGAATACGTGGAGAAATTTACTTCTTATATTGAAGAATGCCTGAAACGGAAAAACGACGCGGAACAGAAAATTCAGGAGCTGAATGCTTCGCTTCGGGATTTGTCTCACTTTGCAGGGATGGACCTGAACCTGGAAAAGGTGACGGACTGCAAATTTGTTCAGGTGCGGTTTGGCGTTTTGCCAAAAGAGAGCTACGACAAGCTTTCTGTTTACAATGACAATCCTTATATGATGTTTTTCCCCAACTCCAGCGATGCGACCTCTTATTGGGGCGCCTACTTTGCCCCGACAGAGCAGATTGATGAAATAGACCGGGTTTTCTCCAGCCTGTTTTTCAAGCGGATCAGCCTGACCGGCTACCAGGGAACGCCGGAAGAAATGATCGAGCGTCTCCAGCAGCAGCACGATGAGGCTACAGCTTTGGTCAACGAAATGAACGAAAAGCTGAGTGCCCACTGGCAGCAGGAGAAAGACAATTGCCAGCGGATCTTTAACCACCTGAGAGAAAAGAGCATCTATTTCGGCATCCGCCATTACGGCGCCCGTTACCACGAAAGCTTTGTCCTCACCGGGTGGATCCCCGCGAAGGGCGAGGAAGAATTCAGGGAGTCACTGGAACCGCTGGAGTCGGTAGAATATTCTTTCGAAAACGCGGAAGCACAGCTGGAGCATTCCCCGCCCGTCAAGCTGAAGAACCCCAGACTGTTCCGTCCGTTTGAGTTCTTTGTGGAAATGTTCGGACTTCCCTCTTACAACGAGGTTGACCCCACCATCTTTGTGGGAATCACCTATATTATCATGTTCGGCATCATGTTCGCCGATTTGGGGCAGGGTTTGTGCGTCTCTTTGGTCGGTCTGTTCATGTGGAAAAAATCCCGCATGCGGCTCGGCAAAATTCTGATGCCCTGCGGCATTTCATCCGCAATATTCGGCTTTATTTTCGGCTCGGTATTCGGCTTTGAGCATGCGCTCAACCCTGTTTATCACGCACTGTTCGGCCTTGAAGACAAGCCCGTAGAGGTAATGCACCCCGCTACCACCAACATCATTATCTATTCGGCTGTCGGCATCGGCGTATCCCTTGTGATGATCGCCATGCTGATCAACATTTACTCGAGCATCAAGAAAAAGAAATACGGCAACGCGCTGTTCAGCCCGAACGGCTTGGCCGGACTGCTGTTTTACGGTTCGATCGTGATCGGCTTCGGCGGACAGATCGCAATGGGCTGGCAGATTGTCACCACGCCGTATGTTCTTTGCTTTATGATCTTCCCGCTGCTGCTGATGTTCTTCCAGGAGATTCTGAGTGAGATTCTGGAGGGCCGCAAGGACTGGCAGCCTGCCAGCTGGGGCGAATTTATCACACAGAACTTTTTCGAAGTATTCGAGTATCTGCTCAGCTACATGAGCAACACCATGTCCTTCCTTCGTGTCGGCGCGTTTGTTCTGGTTCACGCGGGCATGATGATGGTGGTATTTACTCTGGCCGAGATGTCCTCCGGAATCGGATATGTTCTGATTCTTATTCTGGGCAATATCTTTGTCATGGCGCTGGAGGCCCTTCTGGCCGGCATTCAGGTATTGAGGCTGGAATTCTATGAAATGTTCAGCCGATTCTTCGACGGCAACGGCCGTCCCTTCCATCCTGTATCCGCTCGCCAGGAGCAGAATCAGGCATAAGCCTGATTCTGCTTCAAGCGGTAAATAAATTAAAAAACACTATATTTTGGAGGCAAATCTTATGAACTACGTATTGTTAATTCTCCCTGTTGCGGCACTGATTCTCTCTGTTTTCCTGGCCATCAGAGCAGTCAAACACGGTAAAAAGGCCAAGACAGCCCTTGTTTCTCAACTCGCTGCTTTCATGATCGTATGCGCTGTTACCATTGCTGTTCCCATGGTTGTAAGTGCTGCTACCGATGATTCCACAAATGCTACCACCACCTCTGCTGCAGACGACGGCACAAATGCCGGTAAAGAAGGCCTGGGCCTGCTGGCTGCCGGCCTGGTAACCGGTCTGGCTGGCATCGGCGGCGGTATCGCTGTTGGCGCTGCTTCCCCTGCTGCGATCGGCGCTACTGCAGAAGACCCCAAATCCTTCGGTAAATCCCTGATCTTCGTTGCGCTTGGTGAAGGTATTGCTCTGTACGGCCTGCTGATTTCCATCCTGATCCTGAACAAGATTTAAGCAGTCTTTTCAGAGTTTGAAACAAAGGAAAGCAGGTGCTGACATGCGATTTTACTTAATCAGCGACAACACAGACACGCTGGTAGGAATGCGCCTGGCCGGTATTCCGGGAATTTTGGCGCACGATGTCGGTGAGGTTCGCAAGGCTTTGAACGACGCTATTGAAATGAAGGACGTTGCGGTGATTCTGATGACCGAACGCCTGATTTCCATGTGCCCCGAGCTGGTTTACGATTTAAAGCTGAACCTGAAACGCCCTTTGATCGTTGAAATACCCGACCGTCACGGCAATGGCCGTACCAAGGATTCCATTACCCGCTATGTCCGCGAGGCGATCGGAGTAAAAATTTAAACCGCCAAGGCGGCGGAACGGGGGGTTACTATGGCTTCTAATGATGAAAAATTAAGTAAATTTAGTTCTGCAATCAACCATTACGCGCAGGAACAGCGGGAAAAAATCGAACAGGAAATTGCCGAGTACAAGCAGGCTCAGCTGGAAGAAGCGGAGCGCCAGGTGCTGCACGAGGCATACCAGCTCATTCAGGGCGAAATGACTGCCATGCGGGATGAAATCGTGCGTGACATCGCGCACCGTGAAATGGACGCCCGCAAGCAGCTTTTGGAGAAGAGAAAGAATATTGAAAACGAGGTGTTTGACAAGGCGAAGAACCGCCTGATCGATTACACCAAATCCGCTCAGTATCCTTCCCTGCTGCAGAAGTATACCCGCGGCCTTTCCGAGCTGTTCCCGGAATCCGGCACGGTTCTCTGCGTGAAAAAGGATGATCTGCAATATGAGGATCTGCTCCGGCAGGCATTTGCAAAAGACTGCACTGTCCAGGCGGATCAGGATATTCTGATCGGCGGTGTTCGCGCCTTTCATGCCGAAAAGGGCATCATGGCCGATGAAACACTGGACACGATGCTGGAATCACAGCAGGAGTGGTTTGAAGAAACCTCTGGAATGTCTGTGGTCTGAGCCGTAATACCAACGATAACGGAGATGATTGAAGATGGAGAACCAAGATGTAATTTATGGTATTAACGGGCCGGTCGTAACAGTTAAAAATTCGCGCAGCTTTTCCATGATGGAAATGGTATTCGTCGGCAAGGAACGTCTGGTGGGTGAAATCATCGGCATTACCGATAAAGTGACCACCATTCAGGTCTATGAAGAAACCACCGGACTGCGTCCGGGCGAGCCGGTATTCGGTACCGGCAGCCCCATGAATGTTACGTTAGGCCCAGGGATTCTGGATAATATTTTCGACGGAATCGAGCGCCCGCTGAAGAAGATCGCAGACGATTCCGGTTCTGTGTTTATCTCCCGCGGCAGCAACGTGCCCGCGCTTGATCCCGACCTGCTCTGGGAGGTCACCGTCACCGTTCAGGTGGGTGACGAGCTTAAAGGCGGCGCTATTTACGCCGAATGCCCGGAGACAAAAATCATACGGCACAAATGCCTGGTACCGCCCTCGCTGAGCGGCACCGTGACGAAGGTGGCTGCAAACGGAAAATATCGTGCGAACGATACCGTTGTTGAGCTCACCGACGCAAAGGGAAACAAGCATGAGCTGACCCTTTGCCAGAGATGGCCCATCCGTACACCGCGCCCGGTTACGGAGCGCATGCAGCCCAGAATTCCGCTGGTTACCGGTCAGCGTGTCATCGACACCCTGTTCCCTGTAGCCAAGGGCGGCACCGCGGCTATCCCAGGCGGATTTGGAAGCGGCAAGACCATGACGCAGCACCAGCTTGCCAAGTGGTGCGACGCAGATATTATCATCTACGTCGGCTGCGGTGAGCGCGGCAATGAAATGGCCCAGGTTCTGCAGGAATTCTCAGAGCTGATCGACCCGAAATCCGGCCGGCCTATGACCGACCGTACCACCCTGATCGCGAACACCTCGAATATGCCTGTGGCCGCTCGTGAAGCGTCCATCTACACCGGCATTACCCTGGCTGAGTATTACCGCGACATGGGCTACCACGTGGCCATGATGGCCGACTCCACCTCCCGCTGGGCGGAGGCTCTGCGTGAAATTTCCGGCCGTTTGGAAGAGATGCCCGCAGAAGAAGGCTTCCCGGCGTATCTGCCCTCTCGTCTGGCGGAATTCTACGAGCGTGCCAGCTATACGAAAAACCTGAACGGCACCGATGGCTCCATTACGATCATCGGCGCGGTTTCCCCGGCAGGCGCGGACTTCTCCGAGCCTGTTACCCAAAACACCAAGCGTTTTACCCGCTGCTTCTGGGCTTTGGATAAAAACCTTGCCTACGCAAGACATTATCCGGCGATCAACTGGATGACCAGCTACAGCGAATATTCCGCCGACCTGCAGGATTGGTTCAAAGAGAATGTGGGCGAGGAATTCCTGGAGTACCGCAGACAGACCAACAATCTTCTTCAGGAAGAAAGCAAGCTGATGGAAATTGTAAAGCTGATCGGTTCGGACGTTCTGCCCGACGATCAGAAGCTCGTCATCGAAATTGCGCGTCTGATCCGCGTTGGCTTTTTGCAGCAGAATGCGTTCCACGCCGAAGATACCTTCGTGCCGCTGGAGAAGCAGAAGCTGATGATGAAGGTCATCTTGCATCTGTACCAGAAATCGCGGCAGCTCATCGCAGCGTCCGTTCCCATTTCCAGCATTATGCAGGCCGGTCTGTTTGACAAGCTGGTGAAGATCAAGTACGATGTACCGAACGACAAGCTGGACTTGTTTGATGACTATATTGCAGAAATTGATAACACCGTGGCGGATATCATCAACAACTGATTGAGCCCCACGGAAAGAAGGCGGTTTTTTTATGATTCTTGATTATATTGGCGTCAAAGAAATAAACGGGTCGCTGATTGTGCTGGACGATGTGGAAAATGCCTCTTTTGAAGAAATTGTTGACATTCGTCTGGACAACGGCACCATGCGCCAGGGCCGAATCGTTCAGATGGACGGCAAGCGCGTGGTGATTCAGGTTTTTGACGGAACCCGCGGCATTTCTTTGAACAATACCCGCACACGTCTGCGCGGCCGCCCCATGGAGATGCCCCTTTCCCCCGAGATTCTGGGCCGTGTGTTCGACGGCTCCGGCCGGCCGATCGACGGTTTGGGCAACATCTTCCCGCAGAAGCGCATGAATATCAACGGCACCCCGATCAACCCGGTGTCGCGCGTATACCCGGTCAACTACATCAACACCGGCGTTTCCAGCATCGATACGCTGATGACTCTGATCCGCGGACAAAAGCTGCCGATCTTCTCCGGTTCCGGTATGTCTCACAATGAGCTGGCCGTGCAGATCGCCCGCCAGGCAAAGATCACCGGCGCGGAGGGCGATAACTTTGCGATCGTGTTCGCCGCTATGGGCGTTAAGAACGACGTTGCGGAATATTTCCGCCGCTCGTTCGATGAATCCGGCGTTCTGCAGAAGGTTGTCATGTTCGTCAATCTGGCGAACGACCCGATTATTGAACGTACCCTGACTCCCCGCTGCGCGCTGACCACCGCGGAATACCTGGCATTCGAGCTGAACATGCACATTCTGGTCATCATGACCGACATGACCTCTTATGCGGAAGCGCTGCGCGAATTCAGCTCCTCCAAGGGCGAAATCCCCGGCAGAAAGGGCTTCCCCGGATACTTGTATTCGGACTTTGCCTCTCTGTATGAGCGCGCCGGCATGGTAGAGGGCAAAACCGGTTCTGTCACGCAGATCCCGATTCTGACCATGCCCAACGACGACGTAACGCACCCCGTGCCTGACCTGACCGGCTACATCACCGAGGGCCAGATCGTTCTGGACCGTACGCTCGACAGCATGGGGATTTACCCGCCCGTCGGCGTTCTGCCCTCTCTGTCCCGTTTGATGAAGGACGGTATCGGCGAAGGCTTTACCCGCGCGGATCACTCCGCGCTCTCGAACCAGCTGTTCGCCTCTTACGCGAAGGTAATGGACGCCCGTTCACTGGCCTCTGTTATCGGCGAGGAAGAGCTCTCCCCTGTGGACAAACAGTATCTGCACTTTGGCAAGCTGTTTGAGCAGCAGTTCCTGACCCAGCGGCACAACGAAAACAGAACCATCGACCAGAGCCTGGATCTGGGCTGGAGACTGCTGTCTACCCTGCCCCGTTCTGAGCTGGATCGTGTGGACGATGCGGTTCTCAACCAGTTCTACAAGCCGGAAACCGCGGCGAAGGATTCGGATGAACTGGACGAAGAAGCAGACGGAACCACCAATAACTAAGGCGAGGTGAGCGGCATTGGCGATTCAAATCGTACCAACCAAGGGCAATCTTCTTGCCACCAAGAAATCGCTTAGTCTGGCCCGCACCGGCTTTGAGCTGATGGACCGTAAGCGCAACATTCTGATCCGCGAAATGATGGCTTTGATCGAGCGGGCCAACGAGATTCAGGATAAGATCGACAAAACGTATGAGGAAGCCTACGCGGCTTTGCAGATGGCCAACGTTACGCTGGGTATCTGCGATAAGATCGCGGAGACCGTCCCCTACGACGACAACCTGAATGTGGCATACCGCAGCGTTATGGGCGTAGAAATCCCCATGGTGTCTCTGGAACGCACGCCTCCCACGCTCAGCTACGGCCTGATGGACACAAACGCCATGATGGATGACGCCTACCTGAAATTCCGGGAGGTAAAGTATCTTACCGCAGAGCTGGCCGAGGTGGAAAACAGCGTTTACCGCCTGGCCGACAATGTGAAAAAGACACAGAAGCGCGCGAACGCGCTGAAGAACATCATGATTCCGCGTTTTGAGGAAACGGTGAAGTTCATTACCGACGCGCTGGAAGAAAAGGACAGAGAGGAATTCTCTCGCCTGAAGGTAATCAAGCGGCAGAAAAATGCCGGCTGATCGAAACACTTTCCGGATAGGTCATTTCCCATCAGAATGTCTTTCCCTGTAAGAAAAAAGAGCCGTAGGATTTAGAATCCTACGGCTCTTTTTTGCATTTTAATCGCCTTGGTTTTTAATGATCGAGCTGCTGATAAAATCATTTGTATAGTCCAGATGCTTTCGCATTGCTGCAGCGGCCTTCAAAGCATCGTGGGCTTCAATTGCCCTGACAACCGCTTCGTGTTGCTCCTTGACGATATTTCTGTTCTCCGGACTCTGGAACAGATTGCTCACCACGTCTTCAATGTACCTGTCTATCAGATTGGAAACCGCATACATCACATTGGTGATAAGATCATTTCCCGACGCCTGTACAATTTTATAGTGTATTTTTTTATCGATCTCAGCGCTCTTTGCGGAATCATCTTCACGATTGAGTAAGCTCATCAGTTCCTTTATTTCCTGAAGCTCGGCATCGCTGATGTTCTTTGCCGCCAAAGCGGCCGTTTCCGGTTCAATGATTTTTCTCAATTCCAGAATTTCATTTGTCTTGCTTCCATGCAGCATAAATGTCATTGAAATAGGTTCCAGCAGACTGTCCTCAAAGGATTCTTTGATAAAATTCCCTTCCCCTTGTCTGCACTCAATGATGCCCAGCATCTCCAAAGACCTTAAGGCCTCTCTGATCGATGTCCTGCTGACATTGAGCTGTTCACACAAATCTCTTTCCGAAGGCAATTGATCGCCGCATCTCAATTCCCCGTTTTGAATGATCTCTTTTATCTGCTCTATCACCTGTTCGAAAACCTTTGTCGGTTTAATTTCACGAAACATTTTAAAATCCTCCCGAAAATCAGTTTTATGGATTTCGCTCACAATTTCATGATTTCAATCAGCTCCAAAGGATTTTGAATCACTGCTTTAGCGCCATTCTTCCATAGTTCGTCCGCTTTTCGGAATCCCCATGCTGCACCGACCGCATACATGCCGGCCGCATCAGCCGTTTTCATATCGACCCCCGAATCACCAAGATACAGGAAATCGGAAACAGGGATTCCGGAAAGCTTCGA
Source organism: Faecalispora jeddahensis (assembly GCF_000577335.1). Lineage (GTDB taxonomy): Bacteria > Bacillota > Clostridia > Oscillospirales > Acutalibacteraceae > Faecalispora > Faecalispora jeddahensis. Next base: position 50,799 of record NZ_CBYL010000006.1, read on the forward strand.
TATTTCAAGTGCAGAGTATGGATCCGGTTTTTTCGGTATGCCTGTTCTGGCGCCGTAAACCAGCTCAAAACGCTTTAATCCGAAAAACTCATCTATCACTTCTTCGGTAAAGTGATGCGGCTTATTGGAAAGCACAAACATCCGTATTCCCGATTCCTCCAAACGGCGGAGCAATTCCTCGATTCCCGGATAAGGCTTTGTGGCCTGATTCCATCTTTTTTCATATTGCTTTTCAAGCTCATCCAAATACCGGTTTACTTTTTCTTCATCGCGTTCTTCTTCCGGTAAAGCGGATATCGCCAGGACTCTCATTCCGTTCCCGACAAACTGCTTGTATTTTTCTATATCGTGTACAGGAAATCCATGTCTGCTCAATACAAAATTCATAGAATCGGCCAGATCCTGAATGCTGTTGAGCAAAGTGCCGTCTACATCAAAAATAATTCCAGAGTAACTCATATTAAAATTCCTCCGCATGGTTTAATGAAAGAATACAACAAAGACATTCCATATGACCGGAGCTAAAAATACAGTGGTAATTCCCGAAACCGCCATCGTCAGACTGCTCATTGCCCCTTCAATTTCTCCCAATTCCATTGCCTTTGCCGTGCCGATCGCATGGGAAGACGCCCCTATGGCAATTCCAAACGCAATTTTATCGTCCATTTTGAAAAATTTATATAAAATCGGGCTTAAGATCGAGCCTATGATACCGGTAAGGATAATCGCCGCAACGGTGACCGACTGGATTCCTTCCAGCTGCTGTGAAACAGCGATTCCAATCGGTGTCGTAATGGATTTTGGAATCAGTGACCTGATCAGTACATCCGATATCCCCAAAAATTTTGAGCCCAGGATGACAAAAGTCATTCCGCAGATATTGCTGCATAGAACGCTTGTAAGGATCGGCAGGGCATTTTCTTGAAATAAAGCAAATCTTTTATACATGGGTAAGGCCAAAGCGACCGTCGCCGGATATAGAAAGAATGAGATGAATTGGCCGCCCGCATTAAAGCTTTCATAGTTGATATCCAGCTTCGTCAGCAAAACAATCACGATCACGATGGCAATCAGCAAAGGATTAAAGATGGAAAGCTTTATTTTTCGATTGATATAAATTCCTATTTCATAAGCGATTAACGACAGTAACACGCCGAATACCGGGGAGTGGGTAATTTCATTCATGGGAGTTTCCTTTTCTGAATAACTGAATGACAGATGCTGTTATGATCCAAACCACTGCTGTTGAAGTGATCAAAATGGTGATAAAACCGACCCAATTCCCTTTTAATGCAGCAAATGAGGTGATCAGGCCCACTCCGGCCGGAATAAAGAAAAAAGACATATTCGACAGCAGAAATTCGCATACATCCTCAATCATTTCTACCTTGATAATTCCTTTGCGGAGCGCCAGAAAAAGCAGGACCAAACCGATAACAGAGCCCGGAACCGGCAGATGAAGCAGGGTCTGTAACACTTGTCCTGCAAAATAGGTAACTAAGATGATCATCAATTGTTTTAAATACTTCATTGGAAATTTGCGCTCCTCTTTGGATAAAATAAATTGGTATTATGGTCATACCAGTAATTTACTATATCATTTTTTACTAATTATTTCAATTGACATGGACAGACAACGTTCCCTGAAAAGCATCCTGTTTTTTGGCGATTCCAGCGCTTTTCTGAATCATTATGGAAGCGTTTCAGCTAAGAATATGACCGGACTCAATGAGAATATCCGCCCTTTTATTACGAAACAGCCGCCGACTTAATGGCGGGAAGTCATAAGGATAAATTGTGACCCCACCCCATAAGGCAAACTGAATACGGAAAAAGCGCCCTATTTCTATACAATAAAAGAAATAGGGCGCTTTTGAAATGTGCAAACCAATTACAATCCACGATATTTTTCAAAGAATGCTAATAATTTTTCAATAATACTTTGCTTTTTTTCTGTACGGTTGTTTTTTCTGGCAAACCGGGAAACAGGAGGCAAAATTTTATCTATATCCGTGCCTGTAGTTTTAAGCATGCCATCATGGAATGCGTTCTCGATAAACTGGTACGTTTCTTCAGGTTTTAGTTTTTCCTCTTCAATAAGTGCCGTCAAGTCTGCTTCCTTTTGCGCAAGAACAAAAGACACCCAATCTTGATCTACATTACTTTGAATGTTAATTCGAGAAATAAATTCTTCGATAAGTTCCTTCTTGCTCCGAAGCTCAATGCTGGAATCAACCGCCTTCCGTATGTCAATAAGTAAACTTTTGTCAGTGCAATTGGATTCATGATATTTTGCAACCAGCATGAGAATGTAATCGATATTGACCTCAATCTGTTTTACCAGTTCAATTTCAAAGACAATATCGTCATTGATATTTTCTTTTTCTGAATCTGTTCGCTTGCCAAGGCTCTGATACAAGTCTAAATAAACGCTTTGGTAATCTTGGAAATCCCGGATGGATAAAATTTCATTTCCGGCAAAATCGTCAAAGGAAGTCAGTAGGTTTTTAATCCGCAGAATGGCTCCGAAAAGATGAATGAAATCCTTCTGTTCGTCCTCTCCGAGAATGGCAGTACCTAAGGGATAAGCGGACAATAGCGTTTGTATAAGTTCCACATATCCCGGTTTATGTTTGCCGTTTTCCTCGTATCCGTTGTAATAGTCCGCATAGGTTTTCAATAAGACAACACCGCCGGCTTCTTTGTCTCCAAAAAGAGCAATAGCATCATCGGTGGCTTGTTTCAAATCACGAAAACAGACAATATTCCCAAAGGTTTTAACGCTGTTGAGTATACGATTTGTACGGCTGAACGCCTGAATCAACCCGTGCTGGCGCAAATTTTTATCCACCCATAGAGTGTTCAGCGTCGTTGCGTCAAAACCTGTAAGGAACATATTGACAACGATAAGTAAATCAATTTCACGATTTTTCATCCGCAGGGATACGTCTTTATAGTAGTTTTGAAACTTGTCGGCAGAGGTATCATAATTGACGTTGAAGGCCTCATTATAATCAGCAATTGCCGATTCGAGAAAATCCCGGCTGGTTTTATCAAGCTTGTCATTGTCAAAATCCTCGTCGGGATCTTCTTCATTTGGCGTATAGCTAAAAATAGTGGCAATAGTCAGGTGTTTCCCTGTTTCCTCCATTTGCTTTTTAAACTCATTGTAGTACTTCATCGCCATCGGAATTGAAGCAACAGCGAAAATCGAGTTAAATCCATTGACTTGCTTTGTGATCTTTTCTTCGCTTACAGTGTTGTTTTTGGACTTTGCCATTTCCTTGACATTTTGAATCACCCTATACTCATAATATGAGCGGTTTTCGTTGCGTTTTGTTTTCTGATCAAAATGTTCAAGAATATATTTGACAATCTCTCTTACACGTTCGGGCGCAGCTAAAGCTTTTTCCACATCAATCGCACGAACCTGCTCATCTTTGATATCTGACGCCATTTTGATCGTGTTGATGTAGTCAATGCGGAAAGGCAAGACATTTCCATCGTTGATAGCATCCACAATGGTATAGGTATGGAGCTTATCTCCAAAGGTCTGCGGAGTTGTTTTGAGCGTAGGATCACCGCCGGAGCCTGCATTTACTGCAAAAATGGGGGTTCCGGTAAATCCAAACAAATGATATTTTTGGAACGCCTTCGTAATACGGCGATGCATATCGCCGAACTGCGAACGATGGCATTCGTCAAAAATAATCACAATATGCTTTTTGTAAGCATCGTGGGTTTTGTTGTTTGTAATAAACTTATCCAGCTTTTGTATCGTTGTAATAATAATGCGGGCGTCGCTGCTTTCCAACTGCTTTTGGAGGATTCTGGTGGAAGTATTGCTGTTTGCGGCCCCCTTTTCAAAGCGGTCGTATTCCTTCATGGTCTGGTAGTCCAAATCCTTGCGGTCAACCACGAACAGCACCTTATCAATATAGGATAAGCTGCTGGCAAGCTGCGCCGTTTTAAAGCTTGTCAAGGTTTTGCCACTGCCTGTGGTGTGCCAAATATATCCGCCGCCTTCGATTGTGCCGTATTTTTTGTAGTTCGTTGCAATCGCAATGCGATTTAAAATCCTTTCGGTTGCGGCAATTTGATAAGGCCGCATGACAAGCAGCAAATCTTCTGACGTAAAGACGCAATAGCGGGTAAGGATATTGAGGATTGTATGCTTCGCAAAAAAGGTTTTGGTAAAGTCCTTCAAGTCAGCAATAATCTTATTGGTTGCATCCGCCCAAAAGCTTGTAAACTCAAAACTGTTGCTTGTCTTTTTTCGGTTTTGCCGATCGTTTTCATCCGCTTCCTTGATATGCTGGCTACGAGTGGTGTTGCTGTAATATTTGGTGTGGGTGCCATTGCTGATCACAAAAATCTGCACATATTCAAACAACCCGGAAGATGCCCAAAAGCTGTCCCGCTGATAGCGTTTGATTTGATTAAAAGCTTCCCGGATGGCTACGCCGCGCCTTTTCAGCTCGACGTGTACCAACGGCAGTCCGTTTACAAGAATGGTTACGTCATAACGTGCAGAATACGTTCCGTTTGGCTCCTCGTACTGGTTAAGTACCTGCAAACGGTTGTTGTGGATACACTTTTTATCAATCAGATAGATGTTCTTGGTGGTTCCATCGTCCCGCTTCAAAATTTGGACATGGTCGGTCTGAATGCGGCGGGTTTTCTCAACAATGCCGTCATTGGCACCGGCAATGCATTTTTTGAAAAACCAGTCCCATTCTGTATCGGTGAAGGCATAATCGTTCAGCTTTTCCAGCTGACGGCGAAGGTTTGCCATCAGTTCGTCCTCACTGGCAATCTGGATATACTCATACTGCTGTTCCTGAAGCTGTTTGATAAAATCCCGCTCCAGCTGAGCCTCCGATTGATAAGAATCCTCACGATGGGATATCGGGGTATATTCCGCGACAACGGTTGATTCGTTGTCCGCCGCAACTATATTATATTGGTTCATGCCCCTGCCTCCTTAAACGTGAGCAACTTGTCCCGGTAATATTCATATTGCTTGCGTCTTGCCTCAATTTCGGCGGGCAAGCCGATAGTGATGTCGGTAGTCAGCGCGTCAAACTTGTCGAGGATGGTGCCTATGCGAGCTTGTTCTTCAAGGGAGGGGACTGGTATAACCATTTCCATTATTTCAGTGCCACGGACGTGTGGAACACCTCCACCGCGTTTCTGATTATATAAATCGTTCTGTTTGTTTTTTAACCAATGGAAAAGGTATCTAATTGTTATGTTGTCCGTTGGCTCAAGGATAAATCCGTCCGTTACAAAAATGGGTTGATTCCAGTAGGACACAAATCCTGCGTATGCGCCGCTACGCGATATAACAATAGCCTCACCTGTATGGTTGCTCTTATCGCAGTAGTATGCAGGTTCCTGCCCACCAAGGATAACCGGAATATTACCAGGGTTCGTTTGTTTCTTTGTTACGTAATCGCCTCGTAACATCCGTGCCACCTCCCCCAACGTCACCCTCGACACATCATCCTCGAAAGTCAACATACGATCCCGGTAATATTCATACTGCTTTTTTCTTGCTTTAAGCTCTGCTTTAAGCTCTGCTTTAAGCTCTGCTGTAAGCTCTGTGAAATTGTCCAAAATGCGGACTATTTCACGCTGTACAGGTAAGGGGGGGAGGGGGACTCTAATGGAACGTAATTGCTGTTGATTAATTTTTGGTGGAGTTCCTCTAACGTATTGGCTCACATCCAAAGTAGACAAATAAAAATAAATATATCGCAGAAGAGCAATATCGTTTTTTTCACTCATTATATGTGCATGATTGTTTACCCATATTTTACCTGTAGCCCACGTTAAAACTGGAGTATTGTCCTTATTAATAACGCTACCGTCTTCTCCCATTAGTAAGAATGTTCCATCAAAAATATAGTCATTAACGTAATCCTGTATACCATTTGCCCCATAGTATGGGTAAATCCCTGATTGGCGATCTTTTTTTGTTACAGGTTTTCTTTGGCTATCAAGAATTTCAACAACATCACCAAGAGCCTTATATTTCACCCCATCTGGGCAAAGCTCTTTTATGAGCTGTTCGAGCTTCGTCATCACTGCTCACCTCCATCATTATCCCAACCTAAAGAACCAATCGCCGTCATCAGTTCTTTGTTAATCTTTACATTATCAAGAATTCCGACAATAAGCCTATATAAGGAATCATACTTTTGCAATGCTAATTCCTCGTTATATTCACCATGTATTATTTCACTTAGCTCACCAAACAACCTATAGCCATTCGCAGAAAACTCACGTGGGATAATTGAGCATTGCCTATCTACTTCTTCAAGCAGGTTTCTAAATGGTTTTCGTTTACCATTATCATAAGAACAAGATATTCTTGCGGCTGTTGCAGTTTGCTGAGTAATTTTTTCAAAAATTTTACGCAGATACACTACAGCACCGGCGCCAAGTCGTTCACGATGAGCTCGCTGCGCCTTTTCCAAAAGCTCTGAAAACTCACCGTACTGTTCTGTATTTAATAAAGCATCAGGCGACAATTTTTCCGCACGCTTTAATATACGAACTTCAGGTGCGCGTCCGCTTATCTCTCCTTCGCAGTCCACCAAAAACCAAATTTGCACGGAAGCACCGCAATGACAAGTGAGAACGCAATCAATGCTTACAAGATGCTCATTTACCCCAATGCAATAAATTTCTTCTGCTGAGCAAAAAGTACGAACGTCAGCACAATTCTTACAAAAGTAATTTAATGCAATTCTGCCCACTTGTATTTTTTGCTGCTTGCCCGCTGCAAGCTTTTTTTCTTTAAGAAATCCTTCCACCTGCTTGAACTCAAGTGTCGGAGGTTTGGACAACACTTCAGACAATCGCATTACCGGGCACCCTCAATCTCTGCGATAATGGCATCAATTTCACGTCGAAGCACATTTTCACGAGCTACGATGTGCTCGATTTCAGCATTCAGAGTGGCTATATCGATAACCTCCCGCTTCTCCTCCTTCTGAACGTAGGTAGAAACCGAAAGGTTATAGTCCTGCTCAGCAATTTGGCTATTCGGTACCAAGCAGCTAAAGTGGTCTTTCTCTTGGCGGGCTTTAAAAACTTCAACTATGTTATCAATGTTTTCCTGTGTAAGCTTGTTATTGTTTGTAATCTTTACGTATTCCTCCGAAGCATCTATAAAGAGCGTCGAGTTTTCGGCTTTGGACTTTTTTAATACCATGACGCAAGTAGCTATGCTGGTTCCGAAAAACAGATTACTTGGTAACTGAATAATGCAATCTATAAAGTTGTTATCAATCAAATACTGACGAATCTTTTTTTCTGCTCCGCCGCGGTACAGAACGCCCGGAAAGCAAACAATTGCCGCAGTGCCATCAGTGGCAAGCCACGAAAGACTATGCATGATAAACGCAAGGTCTGCTTTTGATTTTGGGGCCAGCACTCCCGCAGGAGCAAAACGAGGATCATTGATAAGTAGAGGATTTTCGTCGCCAGCCCATTTGATTGAATAGGGTGGATTTGAAACAATTACCTCAAACGGTTCGTCATCCCAATGAAGCGGATCTGCTAATGTATCGCCATGACCAATACTAAATTTATCATAATCAATATCATGCAAAAACATATTGATTCGGCATAGGTTGTATGTAGTAATATTAATTTCCTGACCAAAAAATCCAAGACGCACATTATCTTTACCAATAATCTGCGTGGATTTTAAAAGTAACGATCCTGAACCGCAAGCTGGGTCGTAGACCTTGTTTACTTGTTTTCTATCTCCCAACGCCAGACGAGTCAGAAGTTCCGAAACTTCTTGAGGCGTAAAATATTCGCCGCCGCTTTTTCCGGCATTAGAGGCATACATTCCCATCAAATATTCATATGCCTCGCCGAATGCATCAATGGTATTGTCCTTATAACTGCCAAGTTTCATATCGGCAATGCCGTTCATAAGCTTCACAAGCCTTGCGTTGCGTTGTGCAACCGTCCCCCCAAGCTTATTGCTGTTTACGTCAATGTCATCAAAAAGCCCTTTGAAGTTCTTTTCGCTGGGTGTGCCCTGCGCAGAGGCTTCTATATTTTTGAATACTTTTTCGAGCGTTTCATTAAGGTTTTCATCCTTATTGGCCTTTTTTCGCACATTTTCAAAAAGCTCACTTGGCAAGATAAAAAAGCCTTTGGTTTTTACCATATCCTCACGAGCTTGCTCGGCCTCTTCGTCAGAAATTTTTGCGTATTCAAAATCAGCATTCCCTGCTTCAATTTCATCTTTATTGATGTAATGTGCCAAATTTTCTGAAATGTAACGATAGAACAGCATCCCTAAGACATACTGCTTAAAGTCCCAGCCATCTACGCTTCCGCGCAGGTCATTGGCAATATTCCATATGGTACGATGCAGTTCTGCTCTCTCTTGTTCTTTCCTATTGTCAGTCATTGTTTTTATTCCTCCCATTTTTACAAGCGATCCAGCTCTGCAATCATGTCTTTTGACAAATCTTTTTGGATGCAATAATCTTTAACCCGCATATATGCCAACCGGCTCGGTTTGGAGCGGTTATTCTCCCAGCGGTTCAGCGTTGTATAACTTACGTTCAAATCACGAGCCAGCTGTTCCTGGGATATATTCAGTTCTTTTCGTATGGATTTCAGGATTACATCGATGGTCATTGAATTCCACCTCCACTTCCTATATTATAGCGTATGCTATAGCGGATGACAACGGTTGTGGTAAATTTTACTTCCGTTTTTCTCTGACTTTAATCCAACCGGATCCTCGCCAGCATTTCCTCGCCGGAGATTTTGCCCTCCACATACTCCCGCCGGGCCTGGCTGGCGGCAGAAGACCAAGCCTTAAACTGTTCTTCCGACAAATCCCTACCGCTGTGTTCTCCAGCATATTTTTCCGCCGCCCGGTACCAGCGGGAATAGACCTTGTTGTACTCGGTGAGGTATTGCTGTAAAAACGCATCGGCTTCAATCCCTTTTTCAAAAAACAGCTTGGCTCCAACCTGTTTGCAGGTTCGCTTGCCCTTGTAGGTCCGGTCGCAGAAATCCCTCTTGCGCTTATCCGTCAGCACGAAATACCGCCCGCAAAGCTTGCACCGCTTCACATACTGACCGTTTTTCAGCATCTCGGTAAACTCAAAGAACAGCATCTCGTCCAGATACTCAATCAGGTAATAGGGCATCAAGCTCACGCCTTTAACATCCTGATGCATAATCTCCAGCAGGTCGTCCAGCTCAGTCAGCTTCCAGTCGTGGATATCCCGCAAGGTATCGATATCTACCTTGCCTTTCTTTTTTGGCAGCAGTGCATACTGCATCTTCACCGCGGCACTCCCGAACTCGGGATGCCCAGTCATAAACTCACATAACCGCTCAGACATGATTTTGTCCGGGCGGTTTTCTTTGTCCAGGCACATATCGACCGCTTCACGGAAAATCTCCTGCAGTTCGATGACGCGCCCCAACTCATCTAAACAAACGGCAAGCTGCTTGAGCTGCTCGGCTTCAATGTCGTCTTTGTAATAGATGGGCGTATTCAGAATGTTGTTGAGCAGCCCCACAAGAAAGAAAAACGCATAGCTGTGTTTATGCTTGAGCGTTTCCGCGACATCGAAAACAGCGTCCCGGACTTCCTGATAGTGCTCCATCGTAAGCGGGATGTTTTTTGCCGCCGCCAGCCACAGCCGGTACTTGCTCAAATCCAGCTCGACAAAATCAATGAGTCCCTGCCCGATGTGTTTCTCCGCGTACTGTCCGTTATGCTCCGCGTTGGTAAACGTCATGAAATGGACCAGTCCGTCGCTGCCGTAAAAGACCCGGATATGTGGATACTGCGCCATATTTGCCTTCCTTTCGCAAAGAATCGATTACTCGTAAAACATATCATCTGCGCTTCCCTGTGTACTTCAGAGTTAGTCTATACGATAATAATATCACAAAGAATTGAATTAATCCACTTTAGATTCTTTAGTGAATAGGAGGTGCGTATTATGCACAATACGGAAGCCCTCCCGTTGGGAGGGGCAAGCAAAGCGTACGGCTATACGCCGGCCGCTGTTCGGCGGGGCATTGCCCCACACCCCGAGTCATGGAAAGGAGCATTGCATGAAAAAACAAAAGGATAAAACCTATGCATTTAGGGTTCGTTCGGCTGACCTGAAAAAGATAAAGACCAAGGCGAAACGAGCGAATTTGACCGTTACTGATTATCTCACTGCGTGTGCCTTAAATAAGGAAATCACCGTTATTGACGGTCTGGATGGTGTGCTATCTGAATTAAAGGCACAAGGCAGAAATCTCAATCAACTCACCATTCTCTCCCATCAAGGCAGGAGCTATCCCAGCCAGATTGAAAAGCTTACCGATGCCTACGGGGATATCTGTGCCTTATTGAAAAAGATTTTGGAGGCGGTGTAATGGCAACCTTTACAAGGATCAAAGTCAAGAAGCAGTCCTGCGGACGTATGCTGGGCGCTCTTGCGTATGTGCTGCAGGGGCATAAGGTTGGCTTTGAGGGCGGCAGAGTGGAAAGCGGCGTCAACTGTCTTCCCTACACCAGCTATCTGGAAATGATGGCAACCAAGGAGAAATTCAAGAAAACCGGCGATGTTTGCTTTTATCATTTCGTCCAGTCCTTTTCCGACAAAGAAGAAATCACTCCTTGGCAGGCCAATGAAGCAGCACGGGAACTGGCCGAAAGGCTGTTCCCCGATTACGAATGTGTGGTAGCGACTCACTGCGATACCGACAATCTGCATTCCCACATTATCGTCAATTCCGTCAACTTCAGGGATGGTAAGAAACTGCATCTATCGCCCACATCCATTCAGGAGATGCGGCAGGTCAACGACCAGATTTGTATGGCACACGGATTTTCCGTGCTGGAACCTTATGATGGCAGAAAGAAAAAGCACAGGCTTACCCCCGGCGAATACCGCGCTGCCGAGCGAGGCGAGAGCTGGAAATTTCAACTTATCAAAGCCATAGAAGAAGCCTTGCTCTACTCACCGGATAAGGAGAGCTTCATTCAGAACATGGAATATGAAGGGTATACCGTTCGCTGGGATCACCACAAATACATCCTGTTTACCACCCCAGAGGGCAAAAGCTGCCGTGACCGCAGCCTGCATGATGAAACCTATCTCAAGGAGAACCTTGAAAGACTGTTCGTTTACCGTGCCCAGAATGGATTTACCCCGTTAACTCCGGAGCCGCCAGAGGGTTGGCTGGGGCAGTTGGAGCAGGCCGGACACCTCTCTGAGAATTTGATTTTTCTCGGCAAAAACTTGGAGAGCACGGCGAATGTTCCGCCGCCTATTCCGCTACAAACTTGGACAGACAGCAAGCAGCGCCAGCGAGAAGCACTGAAAAAGCTAGCCCAGGGGCACAAGCTCCAAAGCGAGCAGGAGCAGGAAATCAATTTTACCATGTAGCCCCCCACGGGGAGAAAGGAATTTGTATGGACAGAAAAGAAAGCTTTGCAAGGCACTATTTGGAAACCGGTGTTCTCGGCGCTTATGAAACCGCCGAGGTGGCATGGGACGAAGTTGTGAACGGGAAATGTGCCCCCTGTTTTGAAGATGCGATGGTTGTCTTTGGCACAGAGCAAACCCATATCGACCGCAGGATGGATATCGGCGGCAGAAGCTTCCGCATCCGTTCGGTGTTTCCCGCAGCAGGGCATACCCCCACGGACAAGCTCCTCGCCCTGATTGACGCGGAGCTTGAAAAAAGCACACATTCCGCCTGAAATCAGTAGACTTGCGGCAGCCGGTACGGTATGATATGTGGTACCGTATTCGGTTTGCCGCAGGAAAAGGAGGATTTTTTAAAAATGGCAAACCAGGAACAATATACGATTTTATACGGCAGGCTCAGCCAGGAGGACGAGCGCGAGGGCGAGTCCAACAGCATCCAGAACCAGCGGCTGATGCTGGAAAAATACGCGGAGGACAACGGCTTTCCCAACACCAAATTCCTGTACGATGACGGCTATTCGGGTACCAATTTCAACCGTCCGGCGTGGAACGAGGTCATGCGGCTGGCGGAAAACGGCGAGGTTGCGACCATCATTGTTAAGGATATGTCCCGGTTGGGACGAGATTATCTGCAGGTGGGGCAATATACCGAGCTGATTTTTCCCAGCATGGGCATCCGCTTCATTGCGGTCAACGACGGTGTGGACAGTCTCTACGGCGACAACGATTTTGCTCCGTTCAAAAATTTGTTCAATGATTTCTACGCCAAGGACACCAGCCGGAAAATCCGAGCGGTGAAAAAGGCACAGGCGGAGCGCGGGGAAAGGCTCGGCACAAGGCCGCCCTATGGCTACAGGAAAAGCGAGGACAACCCCAAGCAGATTGTCCCCGATGAGCAAACAGCGGACGTTGTGCGTCATATTTTCCGGCTTTGTGCCGAGGGTAGGGGCCCCAGTCAGATTGCCAAGCAGTTGAAAGCGGAGCAGATTTTGACCCCCACCAATTACTACTACCAGCAGACTGGTGTGGCTCTGGTGAATCTTGACACCACGAGACCCTACGCATGGAAAGACACAACCATAGCCAATATTCTCAGCGATGTTTCCTACCTTGGACACACCATCAGCATGCGCTATACCACCGTATCCTACAAAAACAAAAAGCAAATTGAGCGTCCCGAATCCGAATGGCTGAAGTTTGAGAACACCCATGAACCGCTCATATCGCAGGAATTATGGGACATTGTGCAGGACATCCGCAAACACAAAAAGCGCCCGCCCAAAAAGATGGATACCCCCAACCTGTTTTCCGGTCTGGTGTTCTGCGCCGACTGCGGCGGCACGCTGGTGCTCCACCGGGCGCATACCATGAAGGAAACACAGAACAACTTTATGTGCTCCACTTACAAGAAACGCGGCAAAGAGGAATGCAGCGCCCACTACATCCGGGAAACGCAGCTCAAAACCATTGTGCTGGATGATCTGAAACGGGTGACCCATTATGCCCGGCAGAAGGAAATGCTGTTTGTCGAGCATATCACCCGCAAGAACACCGCCGAAACCCGGCAGGAAATTACCCGCATCCAGCGGGAAATCGACGCCGCCAAACGGCGGGATGGCGAGCTCACGGCCCTGTTCAAGCGGCTCTATGAGGACAATGTACTGGGACGCATTCCCAACGAACACTTCCGGCTGCTCTCCTCCGAGTATACCACGGAACAGGCGGAGCTACGGGGAAAACTCCCAAAGCTGGAGGAACGGCTGGAACAGCTTCGGAACTCGCTGACCAACGTGGCGCAGTTTATTGACAAGGCCAAGCGGTACAGCGATATTACGGAGCTCACGCCGGAAATTCTGCGGCTGTTCATTGAGAAGATCGTGGTGGGAGAAAAGTCTCAGAAATATTCCCGCACCGCCGAGCAGGACATCTGGATTTACTACCGGGACATCGGCCTGATGGACACGCCTGTGGAGCCAGAAACAGTGCGGGAGGCCGGGTCGGGCGATGGGGAGGCATACTTAACGGACGAGGCCCCTGCCGCCGCCAGTGCCGCTCCATCGGCCAGTACCGGCCCCGCCGCGTGAGAAAAAAGCAGGGCGGACAGCCGAAACTGTCCGCCCCATCACAGGGATTTATACCCGATTCACTTTTTGTCCCTATGATACCCCGCCTAATAGTCGGCGGCTGTTTCGTAAATTGGCTGATATAAAAGCTTTTTTCCTGTTGATATCAAATTGCTGTGTTTATTTCGCGTTTGCGATCGCCGCGTTTGCGTCGCGCGTCATTCTTTCAAAATCCGCCTGTTCCAGAACGAGCTCACCCGCCTTGGCATTTTCCTCCACCTGCTCAATCTTTCTCGCGCCGCCCAGCACATTTAGGTATTTGCTGCGGGCCGCCATCCAGGCAATCACAAGATTCCCCAGCGTGCAGCCGTATTTTTCCGTAAGGTCGGACCAGCCGTTCAGCATTTGCAGTGCGAACTGGCGATGCTCCGGCATCCACCAGAATTTATTTTCATGCACAGAGCCTTCTGGAATCACGTAATCCATTGTGATTTTGCCGGTCAGCAGGCCCTGCTCCAGCGGCGAATACGCCTGGAGGGTAATTCTATGCTCCTCGCAGTAAGGCAGCAGCGAAGCCTCTACACGGCGGTCTAACAGGCTGAATTTCTCCTGAACAACATCTACCTTGCCGTATTTCAGGTATTCGTCCAGATGCGCCGTCGTCACGTTGGAAGCACCGATCACACGGATTTTGCCCTCCTGCTTCATTTTCAGCAGCTCTGTCATCGTTTCGGCAATCGTCGTGCCGCCTTCCGGGGCCTGCCAATGGGTATAATAAATATCGATGTAATCCGTCTGCAGGCGGCGCAGGCTGTCCTCTAAATCCTGCCGGATGGAACGCGCGGAAAGATTGCGGTACACCTCATGGCCGTCCCGTTCAAAACGGTCGGTACCGTTGGCATCGCGCCACTGCAAGCCACATTTGGTCGAAAGAACCGCACTTTCTCTGCGCCCTTTCAGTGCGCGGCCCACCACCTCTTCACTGTGCCCAAAGCCGTAGACCGGCGCGGTGTCGATCCAGTTCAGTCCCTGATCCAGCGCGCAGTGGATGGCGCGCACGGAAAGAGAATCATCGTTCTCGCCCCACCAGCTTCCGCCGCCGATGGCCCACGCCCCCAAAGACAATACTCCGGTGATCAGGCCGGATTCCCCTATTTCTCTTGTCCTCATATTTTTTCCTCCGCCTTATCTTTTCATTTTATTTTTCTATTGTACAATAAACGGCAGCGGTTATTCAACCTTATGCGGCACACTTCCACATATCGCATATTTTTCTCTTTGGGAATTGCATCAATTTACTAAAATCATTGTCCTTTTCTTCCTGTGATGAGAGAGAACAACACGAATGATATATGCTTGTACAATGGACCACAGCGGTTATTCGGGCATCTGCGTCAACCTTGGCACACCGCATCGTTTCCGCTTTGAGAATCGTTTAAATTCACTGAAAACTGGGTCATGAAACAGCAGCAGTTATTCAGTCCTCTGCGGCGCAGCCCGGCATATCGCATATTTTTCCCTTTTTGGATTACACTAAAACAGACAAAATTTTTAATGAAAGGTGGAAACACAATGTTGGACATGATTGCTCTCATTCTTCTGATTATCGGAGGAATCAACTGGGGCTCGATCGGTGTGTTCCAATTTGACATTGTTGCCTGGGCGTTTCAGGGACAGACTGAGATCATCAGCCGAATCATCTATACGCTTGTGGGCCTTGCCGGAGTATGGTGCATCTCTCTGCTGTTCCGTGACAATGAAATTACAGGCAGAAGAAAATAAAAGCGGCGGAGAAAGCATTCTCCGCCGCAGGCATTTGATGGAATATTACAGCTTGCTGATGATCTCTTTGGTATCGCGCGCAATGACCAGCTCTTCGTTGGTGGGGATGACAAATACCTGCACCTTCGAATCGGGAGCCGAGATTTTGCCGCCCTTGCCGCGGATCATCTGCTCGTTGAGCTCTTTCGATACCTTCACGCCCAGATAGGTCAGGCCGTCGCAGACATTCTGGCGGTGATCGGTCTGGTTCTCGCCGAGGCCGGCGGTGAACACAATGGCATCGCAGCCGTTCATGGCCGCAGCATAGCTGCCGATGAACTTCTTGATCTGATATACCAGCATCTTGTGGGCCAGAACCGCTCTCGGCACGCCCTCTTCCGCAGCTTTGGTAACGTCGCGGTCGTCGCTGGAAATACCGGAAATGCCCAGCAGGCCGGATTTCTTGTTCAGGATGTCGCTCATCTGCTCGGCAGAGAGGTTTTCTTTCTCCTGAATAAAGGTAACAACGGAGGGATCCAGGCTGCCGCAGCGGGTACCCATCATGAAGCCGTCCAGAGGAGTCAGGCCCATGCTGGTATCAATGACCTTGCCCTGATCCACAGCGGTAATGGAGGAACCATTGCCCAGGTGGCAGGTGATGATCTTCAGCTCAGACATCGGCTTGCCCATCAGTTCTGCGCAGCGCTCGCTGACGAAACGATGAGAGGTGCCGTGGAAGCCATAGCGGCGAATCTGATATTTTTCAAAATACTCGTAAGGAATCGGGTAAATATAAGCCTCAGGCGGCATGGTGGAATGGAAGGCTGTATCGAATACCGCAATCTGCGGAACCTTCTCGCCAAAAACCTCCTGGCAGGCGCGGATACCCTGCAGGTTTACGCTGTTGTGCAGCGGAGCCAGCGGGATCAGTTCCTCGATGGTATCGATAACCTCCTGGTTGATCAGAACGGAGTTCATGAACTTCATGCCGCCCTGCACCACACGGTGGCCTACCGCGGTGACCTCGGACAGATCTTTGATCACACCAACCTCGGCGTCTACCAAAGCGTTCTTGACCTGCATGAATGCCGCAATGTGATCGGGCATGTCCACCGTCAGCTTCTTCTCGCGGCCGTCGGCGGTCTTATGACCGAAAATACCATCTCCAAGGCCAATTCTCTCGCAGTTTCCTTTTGCGAGTACTTCCTCATTGGTCATATCAATCAACTGATATTTCAGGGATGAGCTCCCCGCATTAATGACCAGAATCTTCATCGGATTCCCTCCTAAACTTTCTAAATATTGTAAAAACAGCTTGAAAGTGCCTTTACAATACTGTACTATAGAACCGTACACTATCATAGTACATTTTCACAAATATTTCAAGGAGTTTTTTACCCAATGACAGAGAAACCCTTGATTTCCGGCATAGTTGCCGAATTTAATCCTCTGCACCTGGGGCATCGTTATCTGATCGAGCAGGCGAAACAGTCCTCCCCCGGTGGACTGGCCATTGTAATGAGCGGAAATTTCGTGCAGCGGGGCGAGCCCGCCGCCTTTTACAAATGGCCCCGTGCCCTGGCAGCCCTGCGCTGCGGCGCCGATTTGGTGCTGGAGCTGCCGGTCAGCTTTTCTGTGGCCGGCGCCGAACGGTTCGCCTTTGGAGCCGTTTCTGTGCTGAACGCTCTGGGCTGTGTCGATCGCCTCGTCTTCGGCAGCGAAAGCGGCGATGTAAAAACACTGTTTTTAATTGCCGAAACCCTGTTGAGCCCAGAATTCAAAACCGCCGTTAAAAACCGCCTGGCCTTTGGCGTACCGTTCGCCGCAGCGCGGCAGGCAGCGGCACAAGAGCTTCTCGGCGCCCCGGCCGCTCTTCTGGAAGAGCCCAACAATATTTTAGGGATTGAATACTGCAAGGCGCTGCTTCGCACCCATTCCTCCATGCGCCCGCAAACGGTAAGGCGCATCGGCTCCCCGCACGACGCACAGTCTTTGGCTCCGCAGACCCGCATCGCCTCCGCTTCGCAGATTCGGCAGCGTATGCTGCAAAACGAATCCTTTGCTTCTTATGTTCCGGAAGAGGCCCTCCCCATTTTTCAGCGGGAGCTTTTGGCCGGGCGTGCGCCAGCGTCCCTCTCCTCCCTGGAAACCGCCATCTTGGCGCGGCTTCGTTCCATGAGCCGGGAAGAGCTCTCTCAATTGCCGGACATCAGCGAGGGGCTGGAGAACCGCATTTACAGCAGCATCCGCACTTCTGCTTCCCTGGGGCAACTCTTTTTTTCGATCAAATCAAAGCGATATTCCCATGCACGAATCCGCAGAATCTTGTTATCCGCTTTTTTAGGCCTGAATCAGCGGGAGCTTCCAGAGACCCCTGCGTACCTTAGGATATTGGCTTTTAATGAAACCGGGCGGGAAATGCTGCGTGTGATGAGACACACTGCCTGCCTGCCGATTGTGACAAACGCGGGCGATTTTGCCCAGCTTGGCAGCGACGCCAGGGCGATGTTTGAAACAGAATGCAGGACAACGGACCTTTATTCCCTCTGCACCCCGGAAAAGGGCCCCTGCGGGCTGGAAATGACCTGCGCATATTGGGAAAGGAAGGATTTTTTTGGCAATTCAAATTAAAGAAACAGAATACCTGAACTATGGCCGGTGCGTACATATCAGCAACGGCATCATCGAAGTCATGGTCACAATTGATGTGGGCCCCCGGATCATTCACTTTTCTCTGGTGAACGGAGAAAACATGCTCTTCACCGATCAGGACCGCAAATACCGTGCGTTCGGGGAGGAATTCGACCAGCTGTACGGAGAGGGCTCCGTTTTTTACAATTACGGCGGCCACCGGCTTTGGCTCAGCCCCGAAAGCACCCCCGATACCTACTACCCGGACAATGAGCCGGTGGTGTACGGCATTCTCTCGGAAGGCGTAAGCTTTTTGCCGGCCCGGCAGAAGCACAACGACATACAGCTTGGTTTTGAGGTGATGATGAACGAGAATACCTCGGACATCATGGTGGTGCACAGCGCCAAAAACTGCTCTAAAGAACCGAAAACCCTTGCGCTGTGGTCCATTACGATGATGGCTCCTGGCGGGTTCGAGATCATCCCGCAAAATCAGGGCGAAGACCCGCTGCAGCCGGACCGCTCACTGATTCTATGGCCTTATGCCGATCTGCGCGATCCCCGCGCATTCTTAGGAAACCGTTTCATTACCCTGCGCCAGGATTCCTCCGCTACCTCCGCCTTCAAGCTCGGTGTGATCAACCGGGCCGGCTGGGCCGCGTATGTGCGGAAGAATGTGGCCTTGATGAAACGGTATGTCCACAATATTCATGCCGCGTATCCCGATCTGGGCGCGTCCTTTGAAACGTATACCAACGGCGATTTTCTGGAGATGGAATCGCTGAGCCCGCTCTACCATATTGAACCGGGCAACACGGTGCGCCACGTGGAAAAT
Organism: Faecalispora jeddahensis; assembly: GCF_000577335.1. Classification (GTDB taxonomy): domain Bacteria; phylum Bacillota; class Clostridia; order Oscillospirales; family Acutalibacteraceae; genus Faecalispora; species Faecalispora jeddahensis. The sequence continues at coordinate 69,578 of NZ_CBYL010000006.1, forward strand.
CTGACCCTGCAGCGGATCGACCAGCCGCCGAAGCTGGACGATGAAGCGGCGCTGGACGCATTTGTCGCCGAGCTGGGATAAACCATAAATGAAAAACAGCCCCCTTTCTGATCCGGTACAGTCCGGTCAGAAAAGGGGGCTTTTCCGTTGAAAAAAGATTTCTTTATTCTGCCGCGGCCTCTGCCCCGTCGTCCTCGCTGTCGTTGGTCAGGTGCAGGCGATCGAGAATATAGAAGATCAGCCCCATGGCCATACCGACCACGCAGGCCAGCACCATGCCCTTGAGCTCAACGCTGCCCAGATGCACCGATACGCCCGACAGGCCCGTGACAAAAATGACGGAGGTCATGATGATGTTGCGGTTCTTGCCGAAATCCACGCGGGAATCCACGAGGATGCGCAGGCCGGAAGCGCCGATCATGCCGTACAGCAAAAACGAAATGCCGCCGATAACCGGGCCGGGGATCGTTGCGATCAGCTCAGAAAATTTACCAATAAAGGAGCTGATGATCGAAAGCACCGCCGCGCCACCGATCACCCATACGCTGTACACGCGGGTCATCGCCATAACGCCGATGTTTTCGCCGTAAGTAGTGGTGGGAACCGCACCCACCATGCCGGAAGCCATTGTGGAGAAGCCGTCGCCCATCAGCGAGCGATGCAGGCCGGGGTCTTTGAGCAGATCTTTGCCAATCACCTTACCGGTAACGATCTGGTGGCCGATATGCTCCGAGATCAACACCAGCGCAACCGGCAGCATGGTAACGATCGCGTCCAGACGGAACTGTACGAGCTGAAAATGCGGCAGAGAGAACAGGCTGGCCTGTTCCACCGGCGCAAAATCCACCACACCCAGAATAGCCGCCGTGATATAGCCGCCGATGATGGCGATCAGAATGGGAATAACGGAAAGGAAGTTGCGGAACAAAATGGAGCCAAATACCGCAATCCCCAGTGTAACGAGAAAAACGATGGCATTTTTGGGGTCCACCGCTGTAACCACCTGCTGAAACATGCCTTCGGAGCCTTTCACTGCCACATAATTCGTCTGCGTCAGAATTCCGGCGGTGGAAGCCGCCGTACCGGAAAGCTCCAGACCAATCAGCGCGACAACCGGGCCCATTGCGGCCGGCGGAAGAAGCTTGTCGATCCAGTCGGAACCGAACCGTTTGATGACCAGTGCCAAAATCACCACCAGGCAGCCAACCGCGACAAAGCCGCCCTGTGCATAGGCAAACCCGCCGCCAGGCGCATCCTTATACCGTTTGATGATGATGAGGGCCGGGCCGATAAACGCGAAGCTGGAACCGAGGTACGCCGGGCACTTTCCCTGCGTAATCCAAAAGAAAAACAGTGTGCCGACACCGTTCATCAGAAGCACGACTGCGGGGTTGATTCCAAACAGTGTGGGAACCAGAACAGACGCACCGAACATTGCAAACATGTGCTGTATGCTCAGCGGGATCGCCTGCCCCAGCGGCGGCTTTTCATGGGTTTGAATGATGTGTTTTGACATAGCTTGAATCATCCTTTTCTTTCATCTGAAATCTTTTTTTGAAAAACGGCTCCAAAAAAGTAGGCCTTTGATGAAACGGGATGTCAAAAGCCTACCAAAGCAGCCGTAAACAGCAATGAGTGTTGAAAACGGGCCAAAAGAAAAGCCCACCCGGTATGCAAAGCATATCAGATTGAGCTTATCTGGTCTTCTATTTTCTGATAAATGCGGATTTTGGGGCCGCACAAATGGGGCAAAGCCAATCCTCCGGCAAATCTTCGAACGGAACATCGGGATCGTTGTAAATATAACCGCAAATCTTGCAAATGAACTTTCCGCCGTCCGAACCGGTGTTGCTTTCTGCAACGGAACGGTAGGTCGGCGCGTTTTTGGGAGCGGAGCCCTTGAGTGCCTGATGGTAATACGTGTAGGTCATCGGCGTACCGACCACCTTTTCACTGCCGGCAATCACTTCAGCCAGAAACACCGTATGTGTCGAGGTTTCTACCCGGCTGACTACCTTACACAAAAACCAGCAGCAGGCATTTTCTTTGATCACGGGGACACCTTCCGCCAAAACACGGTGACGGATGTTTTTCAGCTTGTTGGAATTTCTTCCGGAATTGAAGCCCAGCGCACCGATTACAGTACCGGGGGTATCCTCCGACAAAACGGAAACAGAAAAAATTCCGGTCTCCCGGATACATTCGTGACTGTAATTATCGTGATGCATACTGACAGCGATAACGGGAGGATTCGTATTCGTAACCTGAATCACCGTATTCACAATACATGCCGACGGTTCGTTCTCACCCTTTACACCAATGGCATACATCCCGTATGACAAGGTGGTCAAAATAGTACTATCCAATCAGTATCCCTCCCCACGGATCATACCTGAGTCCAAAATTATATATATCATAGCACTGAGCGGACAAAGATACAAGAGCTTATTTCTATTTTTTCTCCATGATTTTTTTCCAGTACTGCAGAAACGCCTGCTCGTTTTTATTCAGGCCCGGGGTGTAGTACTCCGCCCCGCTCAAAAGATCGGGCAAATATTGCTGCGCTACCCAGTGATCCGGGTAATCGTGGGGGTACAGATAAAACTGCCCTTTCTTCGCCTGATCGGCTCCATCGAAGTGTTTATTTTGCAGACGGCGTGGAATCGACCCGGATTTGCCCGCGCGAATATCGGTGAGCGCCGCATCGACCGCCAAATAAGCGGAGTTGGATTTCGGCGCCATACAAACCAGAATCACCGCGTTCGCAAGCGGAATCCGCGCTTCCGGCAGGCCCACCTGCAGAGCGGTATCCACCGCGGCCTTTGTAATGGGAATGATCTGCGGCCAGGCAAGACCGACGTCCTCATTAGCGCAGACAAGCAGCCTGCGGCACACGGACGGCAGGTCGCCGGCCTCGAGCAGCCTTGCCAGGTAATGCACCGCGGCGTTGGGGTCGGAACCGCGCATGGACTTTTGGAATGCCGAAAGCAGATCGTAATGCTCGTCGCCGTCTTTATCATAGCGCACGGCGCTTTTCTGCGTCAGCTCGCGCGCAGCTTCCAGCTCCACCAGGAGGCCGTCTGCCTCGCGTCTGGCCGAAAGCGTGCACAGCTCCACCGCGTTCATCGCCTTGCGCACATCGCCCCCGCACGATTGGGCAATATGCAGGTCTACCCCCTCGACGCGCGTGATCGTTTCCCCGCGCTCCTGCTCCAGCAGGGCAAACGCTCTTTCCACCGCGTGCAGAATGTCTTCGGTATCCACCGCTTTGAACTCAAACACGGTGCTGCGGCTTAAAATCGCGTTATACACATAAAAATACGGATTTTCCGTCGTGGAGGCAATCAGCGTGATCTGCCCGTTCTCGATGAATTCCAGCAGCGTCTGCTGCTGCTTTTTATTAAAGTACTGAATTTCATCCAGATACAGCAGCACTCCGTTAAGTGTTTCCAGTGTGCCGAGCGACTCCACCACGGCGCGGATATCCGCCGTGGACGCGGTTGTGCCGTTCATCTTCACCAGCTTCCGCTGCGTCCTGCGGGCGATGATCGAAGCGACGGTGGTCTTCCCTACACCGGACGGCCCATAGAAGATCATATTCGGGATCTCGCCGGAATCGATGATGCGGCGCAGGGCTCTGTCCGGGTCCAGCAAATGGCGCTGCCCCACCACCTCATCGAGCGTCTGCGGACGCAGGCGCTCCGCCAAAGGCACTGACAATTGGAATCCATCCTTTCAAAAAAGCGGCGCAGCATTCGGGCTGCGCCGCACATTCATGCAAATATAACAGTTAAAAGCAGGATCAGCGGTACAGCGGATAACGGCTGCAAATGCTCTCTACCTTCGCGCGGATCGCATCCTGATTGCCTTCAAAGCTCTGCGCAGCCATTGCGATGCACTCGGCAACCTCATCCATATCCTGCGTGTTCAGGCCGCGGGTGGTAACCGCAGGCGTGCCAAGACGCAGGCCGCTCGTCACAAAGGGGCTTCTCTGCTCGTTCGGAACCGTATTCTTATTCGCGGTGATATACACCTCGTCCAAACGGTGCTCGAGCTCCTTGCCGGTCAGCTCTTCGCCGCTCAGGTCCACGAGCATCAGGTGATTGTCCGTTCCGCCGGAAACCAGCTTGATGCCGCGCTTTGTCAGGCCGTTGGCCAGCGCCTGCGCGTTGTCGATGATCTGCTGCTGGTATCCTTTGAACTCGGGCTGGAGCGCTTCCCCAAAGCAAACCGCCTTTGCCGCGATGATATGCATCAGCGGGCCGCCCTGTGTTCCCGGGAAGATCGCCTTATCGATCGCCTTGGCATATTTCTCTTTGCACAGGATCATGCCGCCGCGCGGGCCGCGCAGGGTTTTATGCGTGGTGGTAGTGACAACGTCGGCCCACTCGACCGGGCTTGCGTGCAGCCCAGCCGCGACCAGACCGGCAATATGAGCCATATCGACCATCAGGTAAGCGCCGCACGCGTCGCAGATTTCGCGGAAGCGTTTAAAATCGAGCGCGCGGGGATATGCCGAAGCGCCCGCCACGATCATTTTCGGCTTGACTTCCATCGCCTGCTCATACAGCTTGTCATAATCAATGCGATGGGTCTCGGCATCTACGCCGTAGGCAACAAAATGGTAGTAGCTGCCGGACATATTCACGGGAGAGCCATGCGTCAGGTGCCCGCCCTCAGCCAGATTCATGCCCATTACGGTATCGCCGGGCTGAAGCAGCGCAAAATACACTGCCAGGTTCGCCTGCGCGCCGGAGTGGGGCTGCACATTCGCGTGCTCTGCGCCGAACAGACGGCACGCACGCTCCCGCGCGATCTCTTCCACTACGTCCACATACTGGCATCCGCCGTAGTAACGCTTGCCCGGGTAACCCTCGGCATATTTATTGGTCAGGATGCTCCCCATTGCGGCCAGAACCGCAGGGGAAACCATGTTTTCAGAAGCAATCAGTTCCAGATTCCTTTGCTGGCGTCCCAGCTCCTGCTCCATAGCAGCCCCAACCTCACTGTCGAAGCGGGAAACAAATCCGATGGTATCCATCATTTCACTGAACATTGGCAACCCTCTCTCGTGTTTTCTTACTGTTTATTATACACGCGATTTCAGCAAAAGGCAATCCGGTCATTTCCATAAAATGACCTTTCCTTTTGTCGGGTTTTGTATTAGAATGAAGAAAACTGCCGCAAAAAGGATGAGCCAAAATGACAAAAAAACAGCTGGCCAAACTGGCCGTAGAAGCGCTGAAAAAAGAATATCCGGAAGCCATCTGTTCGCTGGAATACCGCGATCCGCTCCAGCTTCTGATCTCGACCCGCCTTTCGGCCCAGTGTACCGACGCGCGGGTGAACCTGGTAACGCCGGCCCTGTTTGCCCGTTTCCCCACACTGGAGGCTTTTACACAGGCCAAGGTGGAGGAAATCGAAGAGCTGATTCGTTCCTGCGGATTGTATAAAACAAAGGCGCGCGACATTCTTGCCATGTGCAAAAAGCTTGCGGAGGAGTACGACGGCGTGATTCCCGACACGGTCGAGGAGCTGACAAAGCTGCCGGGCGTAGGGAGAAAAACCGCAAACCTGGTGGTTGGGGATATTTATCACAAGCCCGCCGTTGTAACCGACACGCACTGCATCCGCATCGCGGGGCGGCTGGGCCTGACAAAAAGCAAGGTTCCCCTGCAGGTGGAAAAAGATCTGCGCGCGGTGCTGCCGCCGGAGGAATCCAACGACTTCTGCCACCGGCTGGTGCTGCACGGCCGGGCTGTATGCCAGGCGAGAACGGCCCACTGCGAGATTTGCTGTATGAATGGTTTTTGCAAAACAGGGGTATCGGAGCTGGCGGAACCCAAGGTAAAAAAATAATTAACACTTTTTGAAAAATCTTCTTGAAAAAACGGAAACCCCATGATATAATAAACAGCGTTGAAATTCACCGGCGTTTTTCGCCGTGATTTTACAACGTTATGGGCTCGTAGCTCAGCTGGGAGAGCGCCGCGTTCGCAACGCGGAGGTCGAGAGTTCGATCCTCTTCGGGTCCACCAAATTTAAGCAGCCCCCTTTCGAGGGGGCTGCTTAAATTTGGTGGGTCACAAGGGGCGAACTTCAGCGCAAGTCGGGAGAGACGTGAGTCTGTCTGAGTTGCAGGTAAAACGGAGGGCCTCGCGGCACGCGGGTAAAAATTGCACCACCCGATCCTCTTCGGGTCCACCAGTGGAACAGATCAGTTTCGACAGGAAATTTATCTGTTCTTTTTTATTTTGTGATAAGCTATAAGTATTATATTTTTATAGAATAAGCAAATGAATAGGAGTTTGGAGGTACAACGATAATGGCAAAGCACGAGTTTGGGATTATGCAAAAGGAACCGTCGCCTGAAGAACGGTTCGATACTTATGAACCTCAAAAATACAATTGCATCACGGTTCATGATGATTTTATTCAACCCAATATGACTGATTTACAAGATTTAGATTGCTACTGGCATACTCTGCAAAGACCGGAGAAAGGCCTTGCCTATTACGGAATTACGCTTATTCCGCCTCAATCAATGGATGTATTGATAAGGATTTTAACGTCCCAGAATAGAAAGGAACTCATCCCTCTCATTACTTTGATAAACAAGGCAAAAGAAAATAGAAAGTATATCATTCATTTTGGCATCTAATTTCCAATTTATCTTATAAAATGATGAGTGGTTTGATGTATCTCTTTGATTCTCTAACTTCTCATGCAGTTCAAAATCCGAACCCTTTCACCGGGTTCGGATTTTGTTTTATGAACTCCATCCGCTTTTTGTTTTTAGGCAATATCGTCTGCTGGACAGAAGCAGGAAATGAATTAACATAAAACGACTATTGACAATTTCCCAATTGGAATGATATGATATTTCTAATATCATAATTTAGAGGGAGTAGCTTCCCGTATTTTACGGGGCTCAAAGTCGTCATTTCGGAGAAATCCCGGCTTTGACAGCGTTTCGTTTAGTGAGACTCTATTGTTAGATTTGTGTCTAACAGTAGGGTCTTTTTTATTTCTATTTTTGAGGAAAGAAGGCAGAGATACGATGTGATATAACAGCGTTCGATTCAGAAATATTGTGATGTTCTCACCACTTCCCCGGAAAAGAACACCTCCTGTACGCTCTCGCTGTACGATTCCATTCCTTCCATACAGCCTGTAAACAACGAGATTGGATTCGGTGCCTTCTCGGTTACCGAAAATGATGATACGAGGAGAATGATGAATGAACGATTTTCATAGAAAAAGCCCGCAGCAGATCATGGATCTGCTAAAAGTGGATGACAGAGGCCTGCATGATGTAAAAATAAAAATTCAAAGAGAAAAATTCGGCTATAATGAACTGGAAGAAGCAGTCTCCAAGAGCGCTGTGCTGGTTTTTTTTGAACAATTTAAGGATTTTCTCGTTCTCATATTACTGGCGGCCGCGACAATATCCGCTTTCCTGGGGAAACTGGAAAGCACACTGGTCATCCTGGTGGTAGTAATCATCAACGCGATACTGGGTACCGTGCAGCATATTAAGGCGGAGCAGTCCTTAAAAAGTCTGAAGGCTCTTTCCTCCCCTACCGCCAAAGTGTTAAGAAGCGAAAAAAAGATGGAGATTCCATCCCGAGAGCTTCTGGTGGGAGATATCTGCTACCTTGATGCGGGTGATTACGTGAGTGCGGACGGCAGAATTCTGGAATCTTACAACCTGCAGGTCAATGAAAGCTCCCTTACCGGCGAATCGGAAAGCGTCGTTAAAACAACGGAAGTGATAGACAAAGCGGATGTTGCCATTGGCGACAGAAAGAATATGGTCTTTTCCGGCAGCTTTGTTACCTATGGCCGCGCTGTTGTACTTGTTACCAACATCGGAATGAAAACCGAAATAGGAAAGATCGCTCATTTGCTGGAAAGCGCCAAAGAAAAGAAAACGCCGCTTCAGGAAAGCCTGGATCATTTCGGGAAAAAGCTCGCTTTCCTGATCCTTGTCGTATCAGCTTTTGTGTTTTTGCTGGATCTATTCAGAGGCCGCGAGTTCATAGATTCCTTTATGTTTGCGGTTTCCCTTGCGGTTGCGGCGATCCCGGAGGCACTGAGTTCCATCGTGACGATCGTGCTTGCGCTCGGAACGCAGAAGATGGCAAAGGCCAACGCGATCATCCGAAAGCTGCAGGCAGTGGAAAGCCTTGGGAGCATCTCGGTGATCTGCTCGGATAAAACCGGAACCCTGACACAGAACAAAATGACCGTGCAAAAGGTGTTCGTGGATGATAAGGTGGTGGAGCATGATAAGCTGGACCCCGATCAGGACCTGGAAAAGAAGCTGGTATTGATGGCCCTGCTGTGCAATGACGCGGTGACGGTTGAGAAAAAAGAAATTGGTGACCCGACTGAAATCGCTCTTGTGAATTTAGGCGAACTCTATCATCTGGATGAATTGCTGATCCGAAAAGCATACCCCAGATTCGCCGAGCTGCCCTTTGATTCTGAGCGGAAACTGATGAGCACCGTAAACACACTGGAAGGCAAAACCCTCATGATCACAAAAGGGGCTTTGGATGTACTGCTTTCAAGGTCGGCAAGGCTGGAAACCTCTGACGGGATACAGGAGCTTACAGCGGAACATAAGCAGGAGATCGAGAAAATCAACAGGGATTTTTCGGGAAACGGCCTGAGGGTGCTTGCCTTTGCCTACAAGGAGCTTCCGGAAGAGCGGGAACTCTGGATGGAAGATGAAAAAGACTTGACATTTGTTGGGCTCATCGCAATGATGGACCCGCCAAGAGCAGAATCCGCACAGGCCGTGGCAGACTGCATCAGTGCGGGAATCAAGCCCGTAATGATCACCGGGGACCACAAGATAACGGCCTCGGCCATCGCGAAACAGATTGGAATATTAAACGACGAATCGGAAGCGATCGAAGGATTTGAACTGGAAAGCATGACGGACGAAGTGCTGAAAAAGAGAGTGGAAGACATCTCCGTTTACGCGAGAGTATCGCCTGAGCATAAAATCCGGATCGTGAGAGCATGGCAGGAGAAGGGAAAAGTCGTTGCGATGACCGGCGACGGAGTGAACGACGCACCGGCTTTAAAGCAGGCGGATATCGGAATTGCGATGGGAATTACAGGCACCGAGGTTGCAAAAGACGCAGCCGCGATGGTGCTGACGGACGATAATTTCTCCACCATCGTCAGAGCGATTTCCAACGGAAGAAGCATCTACGGAAATATCAAGAATTCCATCAAATTTCTGTTATCTGGAAACACGGCGGGTATTCTTTCGGTGCTTTATGCTTCGCTGTGCGCGCTGCCGAATCCATTTGCGCCGGTACACCTGCTTTTTATTAACTTGGTCACAGACAGTCTTCCCGCTATCGCCATCGGGCTTGAACCGCATAATGAAACCATCATTAAGGAAACGCCGAGAGACCGAAACACGCCGATACTGGACAAAAGCTTTGCGGTTGAAGTCGTGCTTGAGGGACTCCTCATAGCGATCGGAACCATGCTTGCATACTACGTTGGCCTCTCTGCCGGCGGCGCGGAAACAGCGCGCACCATGGCGTTTGCCACCCTATGTCTTTCAAGGCTTCTCCACGGGTTCAACTCCAGGGGAAAAGAATCTCTGTTTCGGCTGGGAATTCTGACAAACAAATTCATCTGGATTGCCGTGGCCATCGGTTCCCTGATGCTGCTTGCTGTTTTGACGTTCCAGCCGCTCATGGTTCTTTTTGAAATTGCGCCGTTGACTGGAAATCAATACGGAATCATCTTCGGACTATCGCTTATGCCTTTGATTTTGATTCAAATTTATAAGACATTTTTTATCCGAAGAAAATAACGGCAGATTTTTTCCGCTCCGTTCGGCTTTACCAAAAGCAAGGGATACCCATGACGGGTATCCCTTGCCCTGTTTTTGATCACTCATTTTATTTATAGAAAACTGGACTCACGCTTTGCAGCTTGTTGCCTATTCCATTCCCGCACAAGAAGAATGGAGCACCATGTTTTGGGATTTGATATTCTGTGCCTGCCGCCGCACCTGATACCGGGACTTATTCCCCATCATTTAGCAATGCGTTGCTCTTTTTTCGTTTCGAGCGGGATCAAATCGATCGATTCTTCTTTGCCCGTCGATTTATTTTTAGGGGAAAACTTGTTTTCCGAAAGGAACAGCCCAATCAAGGTAAGTACAATTCCCAGCCCGGCAATCCCTGTTATTTTTTCCTTCAGTACAATCATAGAGGCAACAACGGTAATAACCGGAACCATATAAATATAAACACTTGTTTTGACCGCACCCAATTTTTTCACAGCCGAGTTCCATGTTACAAAGCACATAGCCGATGCGCCAACACTTAAAAAGAGAATGTTACACAAATAGACCGGTTCAAGGAGCCGATTTATTTCAGGCTGAAAACCAAACAGAAAGAGTGCGGGCAGCATAAATACCAGCCCATACAAAAAGATTCTGCGCGTTGTTGGAATCATGGGATAGCCAAATTTGCTGATTTGTTTGGTTAGGACAGAATACGCAGACCACACAATGGCGGCTAAAACAGCCAGCAGATCCCCCAATGGGTTCAACTGTAAAACAGAGTTGCCATTCAAGCTGATCAAAACAATTCCGACCAGCGCAATGAGAAAACCGATGAAAAACTGCAATTTACATCTTTTGCCGCGCAAAAATAAATGCGAAAAAATAGCTGTGAAGAAGGGAGAGATGGAAATGACTACTCCCACATTGGAGGCAAGCGTATAAGTAAGGGCAATATTCTCCAAAAGATAATATAATGTAACGCCACACAACCCCGCAGCCGCAAAGTACAGCTCCTGCCTGCGCTCTCTGACTCTCAGTCGATGCGGAAAAACAGCAAAAAGAAGGATCGTTGCTATGGTAAACCTCAAAAAGAGGATTTCGACCGGCGTAATTACGTTGAGCAAAATCTTGGTTGATATGAAGGTCATTCCCCATATGAAAATGGTGATAACGGCCAGAATATGTCCGTTGATATTTTTTTCCTGATCCATGAAAAATCCTTTCCGTACAACATTTCGATACGAAAGCTAAAAAATACTGCGATACTGCTTCGGTGTAAGACCAATATACTTTTTAAAGAAATTAGAAAAGTGGCTCTGGTCTGCAAATCCAGTTTGCAAGGCGACCTCAATGAGCGGCAAGCCCTGCTCCAAAAGCTGTTTTGCCTTATGAATACGAATGGTTTCCAAATAGCTGTACGGGGTAATCCCTTTCTGCTTGGTAAAGGAACGCAGCAGATAATATTTACTCAAGCCCGTCAAATCGCTCAAATCATTCAGCGTAATGTTATTCATATAGTTCTTCTCCAGAAACTCACAAATGGCTTTTGTTTCTGCACTTTGCTCGATTTTGGGGAAGGGTACGTCCTGCTCTGTATACTCTGTAAGAAGCTGTTCTAAAAGGAAAAAGAAGATTTCTTCCTTTCTGAAATCCTGTTCTTCCTGCATGATCATCAAATGAAGCTCTTTGAGCAAAGAAACCAGCTCACTTTGAAAAATCACCTGCGAGGTAAAATATGGCTGCTCCTCTTTCCCTGTGATCTCTAATACGGCCCTGCCCATCGTTTCCGTCTGAATATTCAGGCAACGATAGTCCAGAGCTTTTCCATCTATTTGCGCGCAGGTATGATTGTCCCGCGGATTAAACAACAGCAAATCGCCCGGCTCTATGGTATACTCCCTGTTTTTACAGGACAGATATCGCTGGCCGCTTTCGATTAATCCAAGCACATAATACTCATGAAAATGGTTGGGGAATTTCTGCATAATCCCCTGAAAGCAGTAAGCCTCTATCTTTAAATCCGGATCAAATTTTACCGTCCTGATTTCTTTTTTCAAAAAATCACCACCCAGAATGTGATCGCATCCTTCCACTGAAAACCGGCAGCTCATTTCCTCCCCGGGCTTTGGTGGGGAAGAAATTACTATTCCAAACAAGGTCTTTTAAGCGAACCGGTAATCAACAGTGTAGTACAAAACGCCGCGGAATTCTTGTATGATATTGCCCTTATGACCTGCATCAAGTTATAAGGTGATCTTCCTTCCTGTGCACTTCGTCTGCGAAGATTTTTCAGGTGTATTTCGCTGCTGCAATTACTTTACAATCTGCTCTGTACCCTGCCACGCCTGTTTTAATAATGCCACCGCAGCCGGAATTTCTTCGATTTTCAGGCAGGCGAACCCCAACAGGAGCATGCTCTCGTACCCGTTTTGCGGTGGGGCAAAATAGTATTGCGATACCCCGTACACCTTCACTCCCTGCTGAAAAGCCGCCTGAATCAGCTTTTGCTCATCCCAGCCGTTGTTGACACGCAGAAGAAAATGCAGCCCGGCGGAATCCCCCCTGATTTCGGCTTCCGGCAGCAGGCGGCGCACCGCGGAAACGATCGTTTCTCTTTTTTGTCGGTACAGATTGCGCATTCGGTTCAGGTGGCGCTCAAAATGTCCCTCGTCAATAAAGCGGCACAGGGTTTTCTGGTCCATTTTCGGTACCGGACAGATGTAAAAACTGAGCTTTTTCTGGTATGCATCCAGCAGATGACGCGGCAGCACCATGTAGCTGACCCGCAGCGCGGGCGAAAGCGATTTGGAGAAGGCGCCCATATAAATCACCCGGCCGGTTTCGTCCATCCCCTGCAAAGACGGGATCGGCTTGCCGGAATAGCGGAACTCACTGTCGTAATCGTCCTCGATCAGGTAGCGGCCCGGCTTTTCATTTGCCCAGTTCAACAGCTGAATCCGGCGGCTGACCGGCATAATGGTGCCGGTCGGGAACTGATGTGACGGCGTAATGCAGGCCACATTCGCCTGGCTCTCGCTCAGCGCATCCGGCCGCATTCCGCTTTCATCCAGAGGGATCGGGCGGCAAAGCGCGCGGCTGCTTTTAAAGATCATATTGAGCTTTTCATAGCCCGGGTTTTCAATGGCGTACGCAGAATCCGCATCGAACAGCTGAATCAGGAGCAGGAGCAGAAATTCTGTTCCCGAGCTGATGACGATTTGATCCGCACAGCAGTTCACGCCGCGTGAATAATGCAGATAGTGAGCAATGCTCTCGCGCAGGCCGGGATCGCCCTTGGGGTCGCCCGCCGTTAACAGATCGCGGTCGTACTCGTTGATCACCTCTTTGGTGAGTCTGCGCCAGATCGAAAACGGAAAGCTGTCGTGATCGACTCCCTGATGGGAAAAGTCATACCGGAAGCTGACACTCTCACGCAGCGGGGCGATCTCTTTTTTCGGTTCCTGATTCATACGCAGAATCCCGCCCAAATCCGCGACATAATATCCGCTTTTCTCCCGCGCAACAAGGTATCCTTCGGCCACCAGCTGATTATAGGCCGCCTGAACGGTATTCTGGCTGCAATGCAGGTAAGCGGAAAGCTGCCGTTTCGACGGCATCTTTTCATCTTTCAGATAATTTCCACCGGTGATCTCATGCTTAAAAAAATCATACAGCTGCTGAAACAGCGGAACATCCGCCCGTTTTTCCAGCCGCAGAGAAATTTCATTCAAATCGCTCGCCCCCATCTGATACCATCAAAATTTCCATATCTGGCACTTTTTATATGATCAATTCTCTTCTATAATAAAACAAACCTTAAAAACATGCAAGTATTATCGGTGCGCTTTCCGTCGGCGGTTTGCTTTGGAAAGCGGCATTACTGGAATCGAAACGGGAGGCTGATTCAATGAGTAACAGATATGAACTGAACAAAAACCTGGCCCAAATGCTCAAGGGCGGCGTTATTATGGACGTAACCACACCGGAGCAGGCGAAAATTGCCGAGGAAGCCGGAGCCTGCGCCGTTATGGCGCTGGAACGAATCCCCGCGGATATTCGTGCGGCGGGCGGTGTTTCCAGAATGAGCGATCCTAAGATGATCAGGGGCATCCAGCAGGCTGTCAGCATTCCGGTTATGGCCAAGGTAAGAATCGGGCATTTTGCAGAAGCGCAGATTTTGCAGGCGATCGAGATCGACTACATCGATGAAAGCGAAGTGCTGTCCCCTGCGGATGATCTTTACCATATTGACAAAACCAAGTTCGACGTTCCGTTTGTGTGCGGCGCCAAGAATCTGGGAGAAGCGCTGCGCAGAATCGCCGAAGGGGCCTCTATGATCCGCACAAAGGGCGAGCCCGGCACCGGGGACGTTGTGCAGGCGGTACGCCACATGCGCTTGATCAACCGGCAGATTCGCGAGATTCAGAACACCCGGGAGGATGAGTTGTTCCACACCGCAAAAGAGCTGCAGGTACCCTATGAGCTGGTGCGCAGCGTCTTTGAAACCGGCCGTCTGCCCGTCGTCAACTTTGCGGCCGGCGGCATCGCAACGCCCGCGGACGCGGCGCTGATGATGCAGCTTGGCGCCGAGGGCGTGTTTGTGGGCTCCGGTATTTTCAAGTCCGGCAATCCGGCCAAAAGAGCCCGTGCCATCGTGCAGGCGGTGACGAACTACAATGACCCCGTGCTTCTGGCAGAGCTTTCGGAAGACCTGGGAGAAGCGATGGTGGGAATCAACGAGCAGGAAATCGAGCTGCTCATGGCGGAGCGCGGCATATGAAAATCGGAGTTTTGGCATTGCAGGGCGGCTTCGCGGAGCATATTGCCGCACTGAACAAGCTCGGTATCCCCTGTGTGGAAATCCGGAAAAAAGCAGATTTTGATGATTCGCTGGACGCGCTGATTCTCCCTGGCGGGGAAAGCACGGTCGTGGGAAAGCTGCTGCATCAGACAGAGCTGTTTGACCCCATTCAAGAACGGATTCAGAAGGAGATGCCCGTATGGGGCACGTGCGCCGGGCTGATTCTTTTGGCCGACACGATTGTAAACGAACCCAATTCGTATCTAAGGGGTATTGATCTGACCGTGAGAAGAAACGCCTACGGCCGGCAGCTTGGGAGCTTTTACACACAGGAGGAATTCCGCGGCATTGGGAAAATCCCGATGACCTTTATCCGCGCGCCTCTGATCGAATCCGTGGGCAAAGGCGTTACTCCACTTTCTTTCTATGACGGAAAAATAACCGCAGCAGAAAATGATACAATTCTGGTAACGACCTTTCATCCTGAACTGACGGATGATACGCGGGTTCTCGAGTATTTTCTCCGCAAGGTGAAGCAGCAGGCCATTCGTCCATCCGCATAAACGGGCCTTATGTATCCGGCAGTTCTATTTTATTTCAGAAATGGGTAGTGATCCTGATTGAATCATGAAAATAATTCTTGCAGCCATCGTTATGATGTAGGGTATAGCTTCCGAATGCCCGGTGTGTTTTTCCGCAGCGTTCCCTGCGACCTGTGCGGCCACAGTATCTGCCTGACTCTGCCCTGGCGGATTTTATATCTCGCAATCAATCTCGCGGGGGTATTCCTTTCTTATTTCGCGGCAGAGTCTGTCTCGATTCTGTTCTTCGGGAATACACTCTCAGTAACTCTTTTCCTCTTCGTGCTTCTCATGTACGTCGTTGAGCTGATCTGCCGGGTAATTCTGAGATTTGCGAAGTGGAAAGAAACCGATGAGGCAAATCAGAAAAAGCCGGAACAATCCCTTGATTAAACGCATCATTCCAATCGAACTGACACCATAAAAAGACTCCGCTTTTCAAAGCGGAGTCTTTTTGAATGTCTTATTATCAATGTAGAATACCGCGATTTCACGCATAAATCAATCCGCTACTCTTGAAAATTCAACATGAAACTTTTCTACATAGCGACTGATTCCGGATGCCGAATAAAGAACCAGATTACAGCAGCTTCCAAACTCACCGGTGCGGATAACAGCTTTGGCCGCCGGCATCAGTTCCTTGATCTTCTGCTCACTGGCGGTCCCTCCCGGAATATTAGGCAGCAGCTCCTGTATCGTTTTGTACATATCGGGGTTATACTGTGGCATTAAATCAAATACTTCATACTGCTCCGCCACAAGATCATTCAGAACAGCACGCAGCACTTCCAGAAAAGATGGTATGCCGCGTACCAGCCCGAGATCAATGTAATTGCAGCCAGGCGGCACCGCCATTCCTGCATCAAGAATAATGATCGTATCTCCATGCCTGGCTTCGGCAATTGCCTGAGAAAGCTGTGCATTCAGAATTCCGTTTTTCTTCATATCACTGTTCTCTTTTCATTTTATCATAAAAATTAAAACGAAAGCACAATCCCACCGTCGTCGGCATACACCGTACTCAGGCCGCTGGCCTGAAAAATGATGACCTCTCGGAACGAAAACAGGCTTTTGATTTTCTCGCACAGCTCTTCCGCTTTTGCTCTGGCGTCCACGTGGGTGATCGCGAGAACCGATTCCGTCATATTGACCGCATCACGCCGAATGATATTCAGGAGCTTCTCCATCGCCTGCTTTTCCCCGCGGGCCTTCTCCTTAAGCTCCAGAACGCCGTCTCCGTTGGAACCGAGAATCGGGATGATATGAAGCACCTTGCTTACAATCACCTGAATCCCTTTGATTCGGCCGTTCTTTTCCAGGTTATTCAAAGACACCGGTACAAACAGCGTCTGCAAATGGGTAATGTAGTGGCTGAGCCTGAGAAGAATCTGGCTGTTCTCCATCCGCTGTTCCAGCATCCGTTTGAGCTGCAGCACCACAAGGGTTTGCCCTGCAGAAGCGGATTTGCTGTCGATCACATATACCTTGCTGGTGCTGCCGGATTCCTCCAGCATCTGCTTTGCAGCCATGGCGCTTTGAAAGGAACCGCTCAGCCGGGAAGAAATCGTAACCACATAATTGACTGCGCAGGACTTATAAGCCTCCAGATAATCATGCAGAGACGGACAGGCCGTGGTGATTTTACGCTTGCTGGCTTTCATTTTCCGGATCAGTTCGTCGGAATCCAATCCTTCATCCGTTAACGCCTCGTCGTCTATCAAGAGCTGGAACGGAATCCGCTTGATCTCATTGGGATCGCCAAACACCTCTTCGTTAAAATCGACACAGCTGTCTACGATGATTTGATACTCCACTGGGCTTTCCTACCTTTCATTACCCACGGCATTGGGTATGATCTTTTTCAATATGAATCAGTTTACCACTTTTTTACAGCAACTTCAAGATGTAATTTTCAAAATCAAATCAAAAGATTTTTAAAACTAAATAGAAGAAGCATGGGCCCGATCGCTTTTTGACCGCGGGCCAGTCTAATTATTTTCTGCTCTTCCCTGTCAGATGATCCGCCGTAATTTTGATGACCTTTACCCTGCTGTCGGCATTTTTGATGTAATCGAGCCCTTTTTGCATGAATTCGGGGGAATATTTCTGCACCAGCAGCTCCATCGCCCGCTGTTTTTCCTCCGCAAAGACCTCTTCCGCCTTTCCAAACAAAACCGCACTCTCGTAGTTCGTGGTAAAATCCCCCGGCAGAACCTGTGTTGCACCAACAACACAGAAAGAAACCTTTGGATTTCTGATGATATTCTCCAGCTTGCTGCCGACGATGGCACAGTGAATATAAACCGCCCCGTTCTCATACACGTAGCTGACCGGAACGCCGTAAGGGTATTCCTCCCCCATGGTGGACAGCACACCGTATTCGCCCTTTTGAAGCAGCAGCTCTGTGTTTTCAGGGGAAAGGATACGATCTTTTCTTCTCATCTCCGGAAACATCTTTTCACATCCTGTTCTTTTATGAGTTTTCTTTTCAATTGAAATCGTCTGATACAAGTACATTGATTTTTTGCTGCCTACGGCGGGGAAAGAAATCATCAGCTTTTGAAAGCGGCATGATGATCATGCCTCCGGCCTCCAAAGGCTGCGCGCAAGATCTACCATGCCGTTTTCCCGAAAAGAAACGCCTTCGCTTTCCAGCAGGCGGCGCTGCTCCGTCCACCCCGGCACCGTACGGCCCAAACGGTTTACCACCCGGTGGCAGGGCAAAGACAAAAAGGAAGGGGTATGGCTCAAAGCATTCCCAACCTGCCTTGCGCTGCGCGGCGCTCCAATGAAAAAAGCGATTTGCCCATAGGTGGCTACCCGCCCATAGGGAATTCTTGCGACAACCTGATATACCTGATCTGTGAAAGTCCCTTGCTCCATGGTGTCTTTCCTTCTGTAATGATATTACTTTTGATTATATCGAACGCACCCGCAGAATACAAGAATTTTATCCTATGACACACCGGTGTGTGGCGGCCGCCGCCAAAGCCGGTGCGTTCAACACCTGTCTCCCCTTCTTCATCACCAGTTCGTGAAGGCCGGGCGCAACACCCCCGGCGTACAGGCGTCGCCGATCTCATTGTTCCGGTTTTGACTGGACAAGCGCTTTGAGGTCATTCCCCCCTGGATTCTGCTTTATCCTCAGATCAAATGCTGAAACGATTGCAAAAACATGGTCAAAAATATCCGCCTGTATGGATTCATATTTGTCCCATACGGTTGTGCCGGTGAAAGCGTAAAGCTCGATCGGCACTCCATTCTCTGTGGGGGCCAGCTGCCGAACCATGATTGCCATGTCCTGGCGCAGATCCGGATGATTCTTCAGATAGGCTTGCAGGTATGCCCGGAATATTCCCAAATTGGTCAGACTGTCTGCACGGAGCACGCCGGGCAAATCCGCAATATCGGATTCGTCGTGCGGGGGCGGCGCGCTGGCTTTCCATTCCATATAGTCCCGGACATACGGGATTTGCCGGTAACGCTGCAGCATCTCATCGTCGCAAAAGCGCACACTGGTAATATCAATATTGACGGCCCGTTTCAGTCTTCTGCCGCCGGATTCCTGCATGTAGCGCCAGTTTTTGAACGGCTCGTTGACCATTGAATAAGTAGGGAGCGTTGTGACGGTATTATCCCAATTCTTCACCTTCACCGTATGCAGTGAAATCTCGATAATCTGCCCGTCCGCCTGCCCCGGCTTTTCAATCCAATCCCCCAGGCGCACCATATCGTTCTCTGTCAGCTGAATACTGGACACAAAGCCAAGAATCGTATTTTGAAACACCAACAGAAGAACCGCACTTGCAGCACCGATGCCGCCAAGCAATAAAAGAGGCGAACGGTTCATCAGCACGCTGATGATGATAATCAGCCCTACCATATAAGCGAGAATTTTGAGCACTTGAAAGTAGCCCTTCAACGGCCGGGTTTGCGCGGTCTCTCTTTTTTGGTAAATGTCGTCGAACGAGTTTAACAACTGATTTGCGGTATTTACAACCCCGATCACAATCAGACACGACGCCCCACGTTGAAGCCACTCTTGTCCATCCCGAAAGAAGGGCGCCATCACATAGACAACAAGCGCAGGAACAACCAGTGTCAGCTGTTCAAACACTCTGTGGGCGAACAGGATATCGCCCCACTTCATTTTCGATTTGGAAATAACCGCCCGCAGAACTCGCAGAACAATATTCTTCGCGATGAAATACGAAACCAAAGCACTGCAAAAAATGATCAGCACCAAGACAATAACGGAGGCGATTTGTGCGGTTGTCTCGCCGGCGCCATAACTCATTATCGTATCGTTCAGCCATTTCAACATGATATCTGCGCTCCTTATATCAAATCGATATGATTCATCATTCCCATTCATACTGCCGGTAATGTGCAGACAAACTCAATCGATCCCCGCAATGCTTACGAAAGCAGGAATTTTTCACGGGGAAAGTCCATTCCGTATTGCGATATTTATTCGAAAAACAAAACTGCATCCTCAAAACTGCCCGAATGGCGAAAAACAGGCCGGTACCATTACGCCGTGCTCTCTTTTGCTCTTTTCATCCGCCTGTTGATAAGACGGATAATTTCTGATCGATTGCTTTTCAGTATACCATAAAAAATCCCGGCAAATCAAATACAAACCGCATTGATTTGCCGGGATTTCCGGACTGCATTCGAAAAGGCCGCGCAAGTCATAATCACCAGCTAAACCGGCAGCTTAATCAGTCCCTATAAGGGCCTTCTTCTGACTAACATCTTAAGACGCATGAGAAACTACTTTCCTTTTGCATTACTTGCCCCACCGCCCGCAAACAGGCCACTCCCTTCGATTGCTGCACTTTTACGCCCTTACCACCCTGTTTTGGCTGGGCGCGCTTCGCTCGATGCTGGAAGCGAAAGCTTACGGGGAACCTCCACCGGCATAGCCGGTAATTTCCACATCAACAAAAAAATGTTCCGCGTTGATTCACGCGGAACATTTTTTCTAAATTATCCTGCCAGCGCGGCTACCCGGTAGACCGCCCGGCAGAGCGCATACAGATTTTTTTCCGGCAGATCCTGGTTTGCAACGCAGCCCGGCCCGATGATCAGGCCCCTGTCCCCGGCGGCGGCGATTGCCTCCTGCACATGCTGCTCTACATCGGCCACAGAACCGGAGACCAGAATGCTTTCCCGGATTTTTTCTCCGTTTTCATCATAATAGGGGGTTTCGCGGATTCCGCCCAACAGGCACTTATCTGTTATCTTCCGTGCCTCCGCCAGAGTCGGACTGCTCCACCGGTCGTGCCAGTTGATGCAGTTGACGGGATAATCCGCGATCAGCTGGAACATCCCGTTGTCGCCATGCAGGTGCGCCACATTGAAAAAGGTTTCATCCTGATATGCGGCGATTACCTGACGGTCGTAGAATTCCCCGAATTCGCGGTATTGCTCCTCGGTCAGAAAATCAAAATTGGCGCATTGGGTGGCGAAGAAAAAGCCGTCTACACCCGCTTCAATGTTGGCTTTTACAAAGTTAATGGTGGTTTCCGTCAGAGCCTGCAGCGCCTGCTTGAACAAACGCGGATTCTCTTTCATATCCAGCAGAATCCGGTCCCCGGCCAGCTTTCTGGCCGTAGTCAGGGGGCTGAAAATCGTCTGGATCACCGGGAATTGTTTTTTCGCCAGAAGGATCGTGTGCCGGGCCGCCTGAAGCTGCTTGCCGTAAGAGCCATAAATGGCCGGCAGCGGCTCGATCCCCTCCCAGTCGCTGATTTGGTGAATGCCGTAGTCATCCACAATCGGCGGAAGGTTCACACGGTTAAAGATTTTCACCTTTACGCCGTAATCCTGAACGCCGTACAGCCCGAAGGGCATCAGCTTAATGAAATCAAAGTCATACTTCTGCGCAAAGGCGACCTGGGTTTCCGCCAGACTTCTGGGGTCCTGATCCACAGCGGAAAAATGCATCCAGACATTCAGCGGAATCTTATCCACCTCCTGCCCTTTCAGCGCTGCCTGAATTCGCTCAAACTTATCCATAATACACCTACCATTTCTTAAATGCCAGCTCAATTCGGCTGAATACCACATCCAGCAAACCGCACAGCGCCCAATAGATCAGCGCCGCCGCGATATAAGCCTCCAGGTAATGCGCGTTTTGAGCTGAGGCCAGCTTCGCTTGGGACAGAATATCTGCCACACCAATGGTAAAAGCAAGGGAAAGTCCCTTGATGACGCCCAAAAAAGTATTAAAAAATACCGGTACCACCACCGTGACTCCCTGCGGCACGATGATCCGAAACAGCGCCTGTAACCCAGTCATGCCGCTGGCATAGGCAGCGTCCCATTGTCCGGGGTCGATGGAGTAAAACGCGCCGCGGATATTCTCCGACTGCCCCACCGAAATATACAGGGCATAGGCCACGACCAGCACGGCCAGAGGCGAAACCTTGACGTCCTGCCCCATTCCGAGCATACGGCAGATACTGTCTATCGCCATAGGCAAAATAAAATACGCCAGATATAAATGAATGACCAGCGGGATTCCCCTGGTATAATCGATAAAGACCCGGGCGATCTGTTTCGCCACCGGAATCTGGCGGATTCGAACTGCCGCCACCACAAAGCCCAGCAGGATGCCGAAAATCAAAACGATCAGCGCTGTCCCCAAGGTAAAGGGAACCACGGTGAGGATAAACCGCATATCTTCCAGAATGACTGTTCCGCTCAGCATTACCCCACCCGCTTTTCCGTTTGATTGCCAATGGTGATCTTCTTTTCGAACAACTGGCAGAGCTTGCTTACCGCAAATGTGATGCACCAGTAAATGACGGCCGCAGCCAGGTACACCTCCAGCTTTTTCACGCCGTAATCGTTGGAAATAATCTTCTTTGCCATTCCCATGATATCTGTCAGTCCGATCACGAACAGCACAGAGGTATCCTTGACCAGCTCTACGAAAGCGTTCTCCAGATTGGGCCACGCAATGGGCAGCATCTGGGGCAGAATAATCCTGCGTAGCTTAGTAAAGCCGGTCATTCCGATACTGTCTGCTGCGTCGTGCTGCCCCCGCTCCACCGCCAGATAGGCCGGACGCAGATATTCCGACATGTAGGCACCGTTGAACAGGATGAGGGCCAGAGAGACGTAAAGGGTCTTGCTCCAGTCGTCGGCATTGATGCCGAATTCCCGCAGGATCAGCGGCAGCCCGTAATAGACCAGAAAAATGTGGATCAGGGGAGGTGTGCTGCGAAAGAAGGATACATAAATATTGGCCAGCGGAGAAAGCACCTTCCATTTTTTGATACGAACCGCAGCGATACCCGCCGCCAGCAAAATCCCAAAGCTGCCCGAAATCACAATAATGAACAGAGTATAAGGGATTGCTCCGCTGATTCGGTCAATGATTTTCAGAACATAAGAAAAATCAATTCCCATGGCTGCAGGTGTCACTCCTTTCCGGTTTGAACTTTGTTATTCGGTAAAGTATTTGATGGTATCTTCTCCATACCAGGTTTCGGACAGCTTTGACAGAGTGCCGTTTTCACGCAGGGTCTTCAGCGCCTGCTCCACCTTTGCGGACAGATCGGTCTGATCCTTGGCCAGGGCGAAATAAGTACCGTTGATCTTTACGGGAGGGGTAACGGCCTTGACCTTCAGGCCCAGCTCTTCCTTGATCTCTGCAAAGCCCAGATTGTTGGGCAGCACCAGAGCGTCATATTCCTTGTCGCTGACAGACTTGAAACGGTCTGCAACAGAAATGCCGTCGCCGGTGGTAATCGTGATCTGCTTGTCGGGGTGCTCTTGGTTATAAGCGGTCAGCAGGTTGAAAATGCCGCCGTTGGGAGTGGAAGGAACCAGCTTTTTGCCTACCAGATCATCAAGGCTCTTGATGGAATCGTCGTCTTCATTGACATAAATGTTGATCAGGCTGACTCCGTTGATCGCGTTGGGGATCAGGTATTTCTGCTCTCTTTCGGGGGTCTTATACAGGCCGCCGCCGATCAGCGCGTATTTGCCGGTCTCCAGACCGATCTGGGTAGCGTCGCTCTCGACCAGTTCGATATTGAAATCATAGTCGGTGATCAGCTCATCCACTGCTTTGAGCACATCGACCTCATAGCCGACCTTCTCGCCCTTATCATTTTCAAAGCTCAGAGGCTTGGAGCCGGATTCCAGCGCTACATTTACGGTTTTCACCTGTGCCGCGGAAGACTCCGCGCCGCTTTGGGCAGCAGACGCGTTGGCGCCTGTGTTTTGATTGGATGCGCAGCCTGACAGAACCCCTGCAAACAGCGCAGCCGCTAATACAGAACTAAATAGTTTCGTTTTCATAAAATCTCCTCCTGATTTGTGTGGAAACCACATGTTTTTTGTTCCTGAAAGAACGGATCATTATATTTGATAAACAAAAGGCTGATAGATACAATCTAAGAACCGTTTTGTTGCCGCTTCCTTAGGCGAAAGGAAAACTTCCCGGGGAGGCCCCTGCTCCACGATATTTCCGCCGTCCATGAAGATCACTTTGTTGGCGATGGTCTGGGCAAAGCTCATCTCGTGAGTGACGACCACCATCGTGATCCCCCTGCTTGCCACCTGCTTCATCACCGAAAGGACTTCTCCCACCAGCTCGGGGTCGAGCGAAGACGTTGGTTCATCGAAAAGGATGACGGAGGGATTCAAGGCGAGGGCTCTGGCGATCCCGACCCGCTGCTGCTGGCCGCCGGAAAGCTGGTTGGGATACGAATCTTCCTTTCCCTCCAGCCCAACGCTTTTCAGCTGCTGCTTCGCCGTTAAAATCGCATCCGCTTTGGGAATCTTCTGTACGGTGATCAAACCCTCCGTGATGTTTTCCAAAGCTGTTTTGTTTTTAAACAGATTGTAGTGCTGAAACACCATGGCTGTTTTTCTGCGCAGCGCCAGAAGCTGTTTCTTCGAGGATTTTTTATAATCATACTCGACTTGATCGATCGTAATATTTCCTTCATCGGCCTTTTCCAGACCGTTCATACAGCGCAGCAGCGTGGTCTTTCCCGTTCCGCTTGGCCCAATGATCACCGCTACATCGCCCTGCTCCACCGTCAGGTTAATGCCTTTTAAAATCTCTTTGGCAGCAAAGGATTTGCGGATATTTTCTATGACAATCATGGCTGCTCCTCCTTCCACAACTCCAGATTTTTTACTTTAGCACCGCATTAAAACATACTAATCTTATATGGTTAAGATGCTTTGTTTAATAAAGAATACGTTGCACACCGCAATAAGTCAACACTTTTTTAATGAAAAAAAACTTTTTTATTCATGTTTGGTTAAAATACATGTATGTTTAATAATATTTTGGTCACATTAATAGGCTGCACCTATATCAA
The DNA here is from genome assembly GCF_000577335.1 of Faecalispora jeddahensis. Classification (GTDB taxonomy): domain Bacteria; phylum Bacillota; class Clostridia; order Oscillospirales; family Acutalibacteraceae; genus Faecalispora; species Faecalispora jeddahensis. The sequence goes on from NZ_CBYL010000006.1 coordinate 94,139, forward strand.
AAAGGAACAGAATCCCAGCCCATGGCGGCATAGGGACAATTTCAGAAAAGCAAACTGAATAGAAGCAAGCACGCCCTGAGCCAATTGGCTCAGGGCGTGCTTCGTTTCAATAAAGCAACTGATTTGTCGTCAGATAGCCTCTTATGATTGGCAGGCTGAATCGATGATTTTAGTGCCATGTTTGACAGGGTAATCCCCAGAACTTCACCCAAATCCTGCGGTTACTGCAATGTTCTGTGACAATGGCATACTATGGAAAACCTACCTCACCGCTGCCAGGCGTCCATAAAAATGGACGATTTTCTTCAATTAAAAGAAAGCGATTCCCTTACAAAGCATCTGCTTTTTCGCTTCTATTTTCAGGACATTGCTTCACCGAAGAAATTGGCAAGGGCATCGCCGAGCTTTTCAAACACCGGGTGTTTGTCGAACATAAAGTCATTGTGCTTGCCGTCCAGAACCAGCAGCTCCTTTTTTCCGCTGATCCGATTGTAAAATTGCAGCGACTCTTCCAGCGGATGCAGCTGGTTATCCTTACCGTGACCCACCAGTACCGGGACATTCAGGGTGTCCAGATAGTCCTCCGCATTGAACTCCAGAAGAGACTGCCCCAGCTCCAGCGAGATTTCCTGCCCATAGCCTTTTACCGTATACAGGTTATCCTTCACAACGCCGTCGGTATCCGGGTCCAGCGGATAGTAGCGGAACGGATTGTCAAAGCGCCGTGTTCCCTCTTTCACAAAGCGAATCCGCTCCTGTGCTACCTCTTGCCGCAGCTTGTTGAAGTCCACATAGGAATAGACCGATCTCAGCCAGCGTTCGCCGCAATAAAAGCCATTCAGGCCCGCGACCGCCCTGACACAGGATTCCTTGGACGCCGCGGCAATCACCAAAGCGGCCGCCATCCCCCATCCAAGCAGGCCGATCCGCCCGGTATCGACCTCCGGCAGCGTCTGCGCGTAAACCAAAGCGTTGCGGATATCCTCCACCTGCTCTTCCAGCTTACATACGCCGGCAGGACCGCCGTTATCCAGAAAACCGCGGTAGTCAAAGCCGAACGCAGCATAGCCCCGCGCCGTCATCGCTCTGGCAAACAGGGCGGGATAGATCGCATTCAGACCCATATATCCGGAATTCGGGACGATGCAGGGGCGCTTCTCTCCCTCTTGATAATCGTCGGGAAGATACAAAATCGCTTTCAGCGGATAGCCATTGCTGTAGAACACATGGTTTTGTGTAATCATTTCTTTTCCTCCTCAGATTGTGACTCTTTCGTGACAAGAACAGCCCCCTTGTCGGCGGATGTTACCAGCTCTGCATACTTTGCCAGCACACCGCTTCGCGGTTTCTTCAAAAGCTGTACGCTGGATAGCCGCCTGCGGATCGTTTCGTCGTCCACCAGCAGCTCCAATCTGCGATTTGGGATATCGATCAGAATTCCGTCGCCGTCCTCCACAATGGCAATCGGCCCTCCCGCCGCTGCTTCCGGAGAGATATGCCCGATACAGGGGCCTCGGGTAGAACCGGAGAACCGGCCGTCGGTAATCAGGGCGCATTTTTCGTCCATCCCCCTGCCCACCAGCAGAGAGGTCGTCATGTGCATTTCCCGCATGCCGGGGCCTCCCCGGGGGCCTTCGTAACGGATGACAATGACATCGCCCTCGGCGATCTTGTCGTTTGAGACTGCCTCGCTCGCGTCCTCCATCGAGTGAAATACTCTGGCGCGGCCCTGAAACACATACATGCTGGGCTTGACTCCCGCCTGCTTGACCACGGCGCCGTCCGGCGCAAGATTCCCACGAAGGATGGCGATTCCGCCCTCGGCGCGTTTGGGTCTTTCCAAGGGGAAGATGATGTCGTTTTCAGGCAGAACAATATCCGCGTTGTTTTCTATCAAGGTTCGCCCGGTAACGGTCAGATGATCCTTCTGCAGATGGGGTTCGATGGTTTTCAGTACCGCTGGAATACCGCCCGCCTCGTCCAGATCGGCAAGAGCATATCTGCCGGAGGGCTTGATGTTGCATATGTAGGGAACCTGCCGGCTGATGCGGTCGAAATCTTCGAGCTGCAGCTTCACACCCGCTTCGTGGGCAATGGCCATCAGGTGCAGTACGCTGTTGGTGGAACCGCCCAGGGCCATGCTGGCAGAGATCGCGTTTTCCAGGGCCGATCGGGTGACAATATCTCTGGGGGTAATGCCTGCTTCCAGCAGACCGATGATGCGGTTTCCCGTCAGGCGGGCCATCCGTTTTTTCTTGGACCCCACCGCCAGAGCCGTGGCGCAGCCCGGCAGTGTAAGCCCCAGCACCTCCGCCAGACAGCTCATGGTGTTGGCGGTTCCCATCATGGCGCAGGTACCGGCGCTGGGGATAGCTGCTTCTTCCATCCGCTGCAGCTCCTCCATGGTGATTTCACCCTTTTGCGCCCTCCCGGCAAACTCACGGATATCCGTTGTGGTGATCACATCGATCTCCCCGTATTTACCGGTCAGGCTTGGGCCTGCTGTCAGGACAATGGCGGGGATATTGACGCGCAGAGCCGCCATGATCATCCCAGGGACAATTTTATCGCAGCCCGGAATCAGTACCATTGCGTCAAAGCGGTGTGACTGTACCATAATTTCAATCGAATCCGCAATCACATCCCGGCTGGGCAGGGGGTATTGCATTCCCAAATGTCCCTGACACATACCGTCGCATACGGCGATTGTGTGAAATTCCTTTGGTACTCCCCCGGCCTCGGTGACGCCGAGTTTGACCTGCTCTGCGATCTCTCTCAGATGGATATGGCCCGGTACAATCTCATTCCAGGAATTGACTACAGCGACCAAGGGCTTATCAAAGTCGCTACGGGTCATACCGGTGCTGTAAAGCAATGCCCGGTGGGCGGATCGCTCTATTCCAACGGTAAGCTCATCGCTGCGTTTCCGCATGGGTTCCTCCATGTTGAAAGCCTCCTTTTCAAAATTGACGTATTCTCCAGAATATCATTTGTGCACTTCGATATTCTGGGCACCTTGCTGCTGGTTGTATTATATAAAGCAAAAAGGAATAAGTCAACCGTTTTATTAAAAAAGGAATAAATATATCGTTTATAACAACATGGATATCCCATTTACGGTCACAATCCATAAGAAACGTTTCATTTGAGCTCTTATATTCTTTTTTGACTGGTTTTGTGATACAATAACGGCAATCACAAAAAGGGCGGTGTGTATATGCCTGAGCAATCCGGTTTTTCAGCAGAGGCACCCAATATTCTCGATACCATCAGCAGTATCAAGGATGTCCTTCCCAAAAAGCAGCGCCATCTTTGCAATTATCTGCTGCAGCACTATGAGTCTGTGGGCCTGACAACAGTGGCGGAGCTGGCGGAACGCGCCAATGTGGGCACTACGACAGTGATGCGCCTGGTAAAATCACTGAAATACGATACCTTCAACGCCTTTAAAAAAGATTTGCTGAGCGTAGTGATATTGCGGGAAAATTCCTCTTACCGCAGTATGAAACAGGCATTCGGCAAAACAGATGTGGAGCATACCCGGGATAACCTGACCCTACTTTGCGAAGAGGCAGCGGATTCCATCCGCAATATTCCTACCCCTCGAAATGCGGAACAATTTGAGCGCGCTGTTGATTTTCTGCTGGAGGCAAGACACATCTACATTTTGGCGCAGCGCTCATCCAAAGCCGCCTCTCTTTGCCTGGAGTATTCCCTTTCCCCGTTTTTGCCGGACAAGGTTCGCCAGATGAGCACCGAGCTGGATTATGTGTATGACAAGGTGCTGACCATGCAGAAAGAGGACGTCCTGTTTATTGTTTCCAACTGGCCCTGCGGCAGTACCGTAATTGAGGTTGCGCGCTCTTGCCGCGAGCGGGGGATTCCCATCATTCTGCTCACCAATACCAATGTGAACCCCATCAGCAAGCTGTGCGATATTCTGCTCGACACCAATTCCGTGAACGGATCCTACCTGTTACTCCCGGCCATTGCCGTTATTGAGGCGCTGAGCGCTGAGCTGGGGCACAGAACATTGCCCGAATCCACGGAAAACCTGGAACGGCTGGAGGATATTCTTCGTGAGAAAAAGATGATGGTCTGGTAGCTCAAACCGCTCCATCCTTCAGACACTAAAAGAAGCCTGTCAACACATGTGTTGACAGGCTTCTTTTATTTTGAGAGCGGGAAACAGAACCCGAACACGCGGTCTGCCGTTGTTCGTTTCCGGCTGCCTACGATTAAAAGTTCGATATGCGGGCATGCCCTGCACATTTATCTATTTCCGGCAGACGCCGCACAAAATAAAAAGGATTTTTATCGGATCAAGCTCTGCTCTTTCCATTTCTTCGTTTCAAAAGACGATCATCATTCATGAAAAAAACAGACGTTACAAACCCAAAAAGTAAAAGGAATATTTATTCCGTTGAAAAGCACAAACATTCCTTTTTCCGTTTGTGCATTTGGCAGAATTGTTTCTTTTATTTATTTTTTGGTTGATTTATTCTTTTTTCAAGCTTATACTGATGCTATCCCAAAAAGAAAAACGCGATAAATGTCGAATTTGGAATGAACGAAAGGAGCAAGCGAAAAAATGAAACAGCGCGAAATTACTTTTTACAGTGAAGGAACAAAGATGGTGGGTAACATCTATCTTCCCGATGATTACAAAGAGGGCGAAAAACGACCTGGTATCGTTGCCAATTCCGGTTGGACGGGAGTCAATAAGGTGTATCCCGCCATGTTCGCCCGCCAGATGACCGCCCGCGGCTTTGTCTGCATGGGTTTTGATTATCGTGGCTTCAAGCCCTCCGGCGGTATCAGCGGTATGGATAAATACACCACCTTGGAAATGGAAATTGACGACATCAATAACGCCGTTACTTTCTTTAAGCATCAGCCCGAGGTGGATGCGGACCATATTGCTTTGATCGGCTGGGGCGTAGGCGGCGCGGTTTGTATCGCTGCAGCGCATCGCGACAAAACGGTGAAGGCCGTGGCTACCTTGAATTCCTTTACGGACGGCCGCCGCTGGATGCGCATGGGCATGGGCAATGACAAATTCAATAAGATGCTCCGCACACTGGAGGAAGACAAATACAAGCGCGTCACCACCGGCGACCCCGTACTCCGTCATCCCTATGAGTTTTATCCCAACATCGATGAATCCGGCGATTTCTATGTGGAGAAAACGTTAAAGAACCTTAACGGCGGCGTAAAGGGTGACATTGAGGTAGAATGCGGCGAGTCGTTCCCCACTCCCATGTCCAGCGTCATTGCAGAAAGCTTTGTTCGCTTCAACGTGCAGGACATTCTGCCGAAGCTCGCGCCGGACTGCGCCGTATTCGTAGGCCATGGAAAGTACAACGAGCTGCATGACAAAGAAGAGGCCGAGGACGCTTACCGTCTGGCGAATGAGCCGAAGCAGCTGTACTATGTGGACGGCAAACATAACGAGTGGATGTTTGATGAGGACCCGAAGCTGGGCGGCCTGTGCGACGCAATGGCGGAGTTCTTCAGGGACCATATCTGAACATAATTTTGGCTTCACTTCTTTGTCGGTTTAGACGGAAAGCGAAGTGATTTCTGTTTCGTGTGTTGCATGATCCGGATATTTTCCTTTTGATACAGCACCGCCGGATCAGTCGGAGAATCTTTTGAGGGGTCTTGATCCCAAAAAGCATCTGGCAAACTGCGGATAATAACAAAAGAAACGGTAAAACCAGAGCATATCTTGCAATTTTAAAAAGGGCTGCCAGAGCAGACAATATGTCACCTGTTCTTTGCAGAGGCAACAGGAGCTTCCCTTTTTAAAAGCCTTTCGCCAGCGTTAGGTATTGGGCATATCCTCAATGCATTGATGTGCTCTGGTTTTTTGCCCAAAAATCCTTTGTATATTGTTTCGCAAAATACATATAAGAGAGGAGAATTTGTGTGGCATTTTTCAAAGATTTCAGCGCATGGGCACTTTTAATCGACTTTTTTTGGGCTTCCCTTTTTCTTTGGATCGCTCAGGTCATCCGCCTGAAGGTGAAAATTTTTCAAAAGCTATTTATTCCGGCCTCTGTTTTAGCAGGTTTTGTCGCGATGATTCTAGGTCCTGGGTTTCTTAAGGTGATTGGATTTTCGGGTCAGGCGACTTCTTACCCCGGCGTTCTGGTCGCCATGCTGTTTGCCACTTTGATGCTGGGCCACGAAGAAAAAACCCAGTCATTCGGCAAGAGCGTATGGAAGGTACGCGACCAGTTTTTGAACATAGCACTGAATTCCTTTTTCCAATTCGGCACCAGTATCCTGCTGGGTCTCTTACTCGTTAAGGTATTCTTCCCGCACATCAACGAAGCGGTCGGAATTCTGATGCCCGCCGGCTGGTATGGCGGATACGGCTTTGCCGGTGCGATCGGTTCTGTTTTGGGGAACTACGGCTTTGAAGACGCTACCGGCATCGGTATGACGCTGGCCACCACAGGTCTGCTTTCGGGCATTATCGCCGGAATGGTCTACGTCAATATTGCCTGCCGCAGAGGCAACACCAAGTATACCGCAAAGCTGAGCGAAATCCCCGAGGATATTCGTTCCGGACTGCTCAAGGGTGAAAACCAGTTCAGCTCCGGTACAGCCACCGTCAGCCCCAGCACCATTGACCCCGTCGGCTACCACTGGTGCCTGGTATTTGCGGCAACCGGCTTCGGCTGGATTATCAACTACTACATTAAACAGGCCTCTGGTGTCGATGTGCCGGTCCTGTGCCTGGCGATGCTCTGCGGTCTTGCCATTCAGGGCATCATGAAGCTGATCGGACTTGGAGAGAGCGTAGACAAAAAGACCATTAACCGCATTGGCGGTACCTGCACGGATTATCTCGTTTTCTTCGGATTTGTCTCCATCAGAGGCGCCGTCATCGCCGATTACTGGAGCATCATCCTGATTCTGTCAGTCTTCGGCTTTATCTTCTGCAGTTTGTCGCTGTGGCTGGTCTCTCCCAAGGTTTTCCTGAGCAGCTGGTTCGAAAAGGGGATTTTCCAGTGGGGTATGTTCACAGGCAACGTGGCGTCCGGTGTGACACTGCTGCGCGTCATTGATCCCCAGGGCGAAAGCAGAACGCTGGAGGATTACGGAATTGCCAATATCCCCTTCTCCTGGATCGATATGGTGCAGATTTCTCTCTACCCGATCTTACTGGGGTTGGGCTACACCTGGCAGGTAGGGCTTGGCCTGGTGCTCCTCGGGTTTGTCACGATCGGCATTTTGAGAGCCGTCGGCTGCTGGCATAAAGCATACATGGGCGGCGGTGAATACGAAAAGATTCTGGCCGCCAAAGAGGCGTCAGCGCAAAATACTTAATCAAGAGCTGTAATCATCCATTTTCTGTAAGTGTGATATGGGATTGGGCCTTCGGTTTTGCGTTGCCGAAGGCTCATTCTCCAACTATGTTGATTTTGAACAGGAGGCTGAGTTTCGGGACGGTATCAGCCGCTCCATCAGGCGCCGATCCTTTGAATTTTTTCACAAGTGAAGGGAATTCCCGCGTGAACAACAAAGGCGATATATAACAGCGTGCCTCTTCTATTGCAAATAACTCCCAACACATTTATGAAAGGGGGATATCGGACGCAATGATCCAGAAAAAGCAAAAAATATGGGGTGCTATATTCGTGACGGCAATACTCGTGGCGGCAATCGTGCTGCTGCAAGCAAACAAGCCTTCTGTTGCGGACAGCGCTGTTACCACTTCGGAATTTACCAAATCTGTGCGGCAGGCGACCAATGAAGCCGGTATTTCGGTATCTTTGACAAACCATTCCGATGCGAAGCTTACCAGAGAAGAAGCGGCACTGATTTTGCAGAACGCTTTGCATCTGCCCGACAAAAGCGAATCCTTTGAGGATGTCGCGGATGAATGCGGATATGCGGGCGCAATCGGCGCCGCTGCCGACACAGGCATCCTCGCCGGTGTCAGCAGTCAGAAATTCGGATATGGAGAGTATTTAACGCCGGCACAGCAAAGTGAAATGATTACCCGGCTGAAAACGTATTACACCGACCGGCAGAAATCCTATGGCCAATTCAAGGCTGCGGCGCTGCAATTTAACCCGGTCATGCACGACCGCGATGGAAATGTCAAAAATCTGTGCGCAGAGATCGAAACGCTCTTGGAGCAAGGCGTCAAGCTCGTGGTCGCGCCTGAAATGAGTACGACCGGGTATGGGTACCAGTCGCGCGAGGATATTGCGCCTTATGTAGATACGCTTCCCGGGCACGCAACCGATGCAATCAGCGCGTTGACTAAGAAATATCACGTGTACGTTGTCTTTGGCATGGCCGAAAAGGACGCAAAAACTGATATCTACTATAATTCCGCGGCGCTGGTGGGGCCCGAAGGGTATATTGGAAGCTATCGCAAAACACACCAGTGGGAAACCGAAGAGCACTGGGCCGCCTGGGGAGACAAGGGCGTCCCCGTTTTTGCTACCGAACTGGGCAATATCGCCATCAACGTGTGTATGGACGCCGCTTATTTTGAGAGTGCGCGCTTGGCCGGGGTGAACGGTGCGGACATTCTGGCGTTCCCAACCAACTCCTCGGCACAGGCGGTCAGCGCGCTCCCGGCGCGCGCGATACAGAACGGGATGTATATCGTCAGCGCAAACCGCTCCAATACGGAGCTGGGGTTTCATATGATCGGCTCCAGCGCTATTTGGAGTCCAACTGGGAAAAAATTAGTGGAAGCTCCGCTGATTGCCAGTGAGAAAGAGGATGTCGATGCGGCAGCGGCGTACATCGCGACGATCGATCCGGCGCAATATCAAAACGCAAACAAAGCACTGTTCATGCAGCGGCGTCCTGAACTTTATCAGAATTTGATGCTGCGCGTCGGCCCATGGGATTATACGAAATCTGCTGAGAGCAAACATGTCAATGCGGTTGCGCTGCAATATACGCCACAGGGCAGCGAAGAACAAAACAAGGCTTCGATCCAAAAGCTCATGGAGAATGTTTCGGATGTCGATCTGGTTGTTTTACCCGAATTATCCCTGATCGGAACAGTCAGCGAAACGCCGAAGGCCGATGCAAAACAGGCAGCGGAATTCGCATCCTCCCTTGCGGTAAAATATAGCACGGCAGTGGTCATTGGCGCGGTCGAGGAGAAGGATGGAAAGCTCTACAATACATCTGTTTTGGTGGACGCAGCCGGTAAGGTTGCCGGTACTTATTACAAAACACATTTGAGCGAATCTGACCGCAAATGGGCAACGGCAGGCGACGATATCCCTGTATTCAGCGTAGATGGGATCGGGAAAATCGGCATGCTGATAGGCGACGATGTGTGTTTCCCTGAAACAGCGGGGGTTCTTGCAACAAAACGTGCCGATGTGATCGCGATTCCGTCCGCCTGGTACGGCCAATATGGCGGCTTCTTCGAAATTAACAACAAGCTGTCGGCAAATCCATTTCCTGCAAACGCCATGGTCTTATGGGACGCTGTTTCGGAAGGAGCGCAAGCCTATACGATTACGGCAAATTTTGTAGGCGGGGAAAAAGGATATCTTGGCAGCAGTGCGCTCAACACACTGGACCCGCTTTATGGATTGGATCAGCCCCTTGCGGCTTCAAAGACGGAAGAGCAGGCGCTTTCCATGTCGTTTGACACCCTTCAGAGCAGCTGGTGGTACAACCAGGAAATGCTGATCAATTCCAGACGCTGCGATTATTACAAGCCCTTGGTGGCGGATTGACCGCTGAAAAGGCAATTCTCAAGCGGCATTCCCTATTGGCTATTGCTTTTGTCACAGCAAGACTTTTCTCAAAGGCTTCACCAAGGACGGTGCTGATTTTACTTACTTTCTTTACTTTCATGGATGAGGGCCTTCGGCTCTAAGCCGCCGAAGGCTCATTCATTAGGAGCGTGTTTTTATGAAACAAGATGAAGTGCTGCGTATTTTAGAGGGCAGCTACGATCTGCACGTCCACCCTATCCCCTCGCATGTGCCGCGCTGCCTGGACGATTTTGAACTGGTTGAACAGGCCGCCTCTTATCAAATGGCCGGCGTCATGATAAAGAATCATTATGAATCCACTGCTGCCCGTGCTGCTCTTGTGAACCGACGCATGAGCCACCTGTGCACGCGTGCTTATGGCGGCGTGGTATTGAATTGGCCGGCGGGTGGCCTGAACCCCTATGCGGCAGAGAGTGCGTTAAAGCTCGGAGCCTCCTTTGTATGGATGCCCACAAGAGATTCGGCTCACTGCCTGAAAAGCGGGGATATGCCGGGCGATTTTTTTACCAGACCCGGAATTTCCGTTATTGACGAAGCAGGAAAGCTTCTCCCTGTGGTCTGCGATATTTTTGATGTAATAAAAAAATACGACGCGGTTCTTGCCACAGGGCACCTTTCCCCTGCCGAATCGATGATGCTTTGCAAAGCCGGACGAAAAGCGGGAATCCGTATGGTTTTGACTCATCCCGAATGGGAACGCACACAGATTGATGCGGCATCCCAAAAAGAGATGGCGGATTTGGGTGTATGGATTGAAAAGAATTGGTACAACATTGCAGAGGGAAACTGCTCTGCGGAGCAGATGGCTGCCAACATCAAAGCCGTGGGCGCGCACAGAATTTTTCTTGCAACCGACCGCGGGCAGGCAGGAAAAGAAACACCCGTTGAGGGCTATATTCGGTTTGTCAAGGTTTTGCACGACCAAGGTATCTCGACAGAGGATTTGATTACGATGGCGCAAAAGGTCCCTGCGGAACTGTTAAACAGATCCATTCCATAATCAAAAGTACGTCTTTCTTAGAAGGATATGGACGCTGAAACGATCCGTTTGAGAACAGGGATTCTGGAGCAAAAGGAATTCTGTTCCGCAATACAAAAGACTCACGAAACTTCTGTTTCGTGAGTCTTTTGTATTATGGGTAAATATAGATGCTGATGCTGCAAACAACGTCATATTATACTTACGAATCGAAAAAAAACCAGCTATTCGTCCAGTTCTTTTTCGTCTAACTGTTTTTGAATTTTTGCCTGTCTTTTGGCATTCAGATACTTAAGGAAAGACAGTACAGCATAAGTCAAAACGGTTGAGCTGATAAAAGTCACTGCCAACACGGCAATAAAATAACCGATACCATCTTTCCTATATTGTTCTGCGTACTGTGTATAGTTCAAAACGCCGTTAATCGCGGTTACTACAATTCCCGTTACTATACTGTTTATGAAAGGAAAGGCCTTCGCTCGTTTTTCTTCGCCGTATATGTCAAGCCCCAAGGTCAGGTATCGTATTATCATGTAAAGGGACATTCCGAAGAAGCATATAAGCTCAACAGCATACTGCTCAAACGGAGCGTTCAGCAGTCTTTGCTGAACGAGCACTGAACAGAGAAGTATCATCATCAAAATACCGTATGCCTCACTATTTATTTTACGGCGCTGCGCCAAAACTCTTTCATCTTGCAAATTTTGCTTTCTCATTCTGATTCCTCCCAAAATAAATCATTCAATGTTTTGCCGAGTGCCTTACTAATCGCTATGCAAAGATTTAGCGTGGGATTATAATCCCCTGATTCTATCAGCCCGATAGTTTGCCGGGTAACACCTACGGCTTTTGCCAAGTCCGCCTGGTTCATATCAACTTCCATTCGAGCGATTTTCATTCGCTTATTTTTCATGTAATGCCACCTTCCATAGGTATAATATACACTATATATAACACGATGTCAATTATATATTGCATTCATGTTGATTAAGATTTATGGCAAGCACATTCCATGCTAAAAATTCCACGGGACCCGTTTAAAGCTCTTGTATGATTTATGTCCCTTTCAGAAAATAGAAGTATTAGGATTTCAGCGGTGAGTTCATGGATTTTACTGTGCTGCGGTTTAAATCTCACCGGTAGTCCCAGTATGTTTTAATGAAAGAGCAGAATTGAAAAAGAATTTCAGATTATTTTATAATAATGGACGGGAGCCAATCGCATAGTAACGACTGATTGGGTGCGGGCCGGAGAGCATAGCGAAAAATAACCGCGCTCTGTCATGCAGGGAATTCATGTCTGCTACCAGGACATCGGCCTTTTGGAAAATATAATTCAGCAGCAAAAGCAGAATGCTCGGACTGCATCCGCAAAAATCGCATAAAAGAGTATTGGCAGACAGTGAACAAATCACTGTCTGCCAATACATACTGCCCAAATTTCACCACAATTTATAAAAACGCCCCTATGACGCCGTGGAGAAATGCGGGATGCGATTCTCTTGTAAAGATGCCACCGGAATCAGTCTTCACGACCGAGCAGCCAGTCAACAGAAACGTTCAGAATATTCGATAAAGCCACCAGTTCAAAATCCGTTACGTAGCGGATCTGCCCCTCTAGTTTAGAAAGGCCTGATGCATTCATGTCAATTCCGTTCACCTGCAGCTGAGCCAAAAGTTCCTTTTGCTTCATGCCCAGGTTCTTCCTAGCCAGTTCCACATGGGCACCTACCAAATTACGATTACCCAGGGCTTGCTTGCGTAATCTCATTCTTTCATCTCCCCGTTGCTCAGGCCGTATTTTACCGGCCAGAAAATAATAATAAGTTTTCCCCTCTTCAACAAAAAAGGTACAAAATTGCTGTCGCTTTTTTGAAAGCAAAGTATCATTATAAGAAATAAAAATACCACTATCCGGAATACATTCCATTATAGTAGATAAAATCGAAAAACGCAACAAAAATCATACAAAATTTTTAGAATTAATCCGTTTAATTTGCTGGTTTCCCGTGGAATGGCTCCAGCCTTGTCGAATGTCAAAAAAACATTGTTATTTAAAGGGTTTCTTGTTATAATACTATTCAACAAAGCGTCCGGCATATTTTTGGGGCTTGCCCCGATTTCGGGCAAAAAGCTTGAATCCCGCGCAGCGTTTCCTTCTTTGCTTTCTGATTTATAATATGCACAAACACCGCAAAGAGATTATGCTGTAATAATTGCTACTAACGAGGTGTATGGATTTGGAGGAGACAGCACAAACTCCATTCGGTAAGAATCTGACAATGCTCACCGATTTTTATGAAATAACCATGGCAAACGGCTATTTCACGAACGGTTTTGAGGACAAAATCGTTTATTTCGATATGTTTTTCAGAAAAATTCCGGATGGCGGCGGCTTTGCGATTATGGCTGGCGTACAGCAGCTTGTGGAATATCTGCAAAACCTCTCTTTTACCCCGCAGGATCTTGACTACCTGCGATCCACCGGAAAGTTCAACCAGGCATTTATCAATTATCTGGCGAATTTTCATTTTGAGTGCGATGTGTGGGCGGTTCCGGAGGGTACCCCCATCTTCCCCGGTGAGCCCATTGTTACGGTACGCGGCCCTGTGATTCAGGCGCAGTTTATCGAAACCATGGTGCTTTTGTGCGTCAACCACCAGACCTTGATCGCGACAAAAGCGAACCGGATTGTGCGGGCCGCCAGCGGCCGTTCCGTGATGGAATTCGGCTCCCGCCGCGCACAGGGCTTCGACGGCGCGGTATACGGCGCCAGAGCAGCGTACATTGGCGGCTGTACCGGTACCGCCTGCACCATCTGCGAACGCGATTTCGGTATCCCCGCAATGGGCACTATGGCACACAGCTGGGTGCAGCTGTTTGACACTGAGCTCGACGCGTTCCGCGCGTATGCCCGTGAATACCCCAACCAGTGCGTTCTGCTGGTAGACACTTATAATGTATTGCAGTCCGGCATTCCGAATGCAATCCGCATCTTTAATGAAGAGTTGGTTCCGCAGGGCTTCCGCCCCGCGGGAATCCGCATCGATAGCGGCGACATCACATATCTCTCCCGCAAAGCACGCGAGATGCTGGACGCCGCCGGGTTTGAGGATTGCGGCATCTGCGCCTCCAACTCGCTGGATGAATACATCATACGTGATATGCTGATGCAGGGTGCGCAGGTAGACAGCTTCGGCGTCGGCGAGCGCATGATCACCTCGGCTTCGGAGCCGGTGTTCGGCGGGGTGTACAAGCTGGTTGCCGTAGAACGGGAAGACGGCAGCATTGAGCCCAAAATCAAAATCAGCGAAAACGTAGCGAAAATTACGACGCCCGGCTTTAAGCGCCTGTGGCGCCTGTTTGACCGTTACAGCGGCAAGGCGATCGCCGATGTGATCACCCTGCACGACGAGCTGATCGACGACGAAATGCCCTATGTCATCTTTGACCCGGAATATATCTGGAAGCGCAAGCGAGTGGAGAACTTCCGCGCGGTACCGCTGATGACCCAGATTTTCAAGGCCGGACAGTGCATCATGCAACCGCGCGATCTGCACGAAATCCGTGAATACTGCACCGCGCAGGTAGACACGCTGTGGGAGGAAGTCACCCGCTTTGAAAACCCCCACCGCTACTATGTCGACCTTTCGCAGCAGCTGTGGCAGATCAAAGACAGACTGATCACAAACCACAACTTCGACAAGCCCGCCGATCCGGTATGATATGAGCCACCCATTAAAAAAGAAAGAACAACTGTTTCTCCCCCGCCAAAGCAGGGGAGAATTCATTTTCTGCACGATTGGAAAGGATGGGATAAAATGGAGCTTGTCGTAAAAAGATTTGAAGAGCTGACGACCAATGAGCTATATGAGATTTTAAAACTCAGGGTCTCTGTATTTGTAGTGGAACAAAACTGCCCTTATCAGGAGATAGACGATAAAGACAGGCAGGCACTGCATGTATACCTGAAAGATGAGGATGGAATTCAGGCGTACCTCAGGGTGATTGAAAAAGGGGTCGCTTTTGATGAAGTCTCCATTGGCAGAGTGATTGCCATAAAAAGACGGTGCGGCATGGGCAGCAGAATTCTGGCAGAAGGAATACGGGTTGCCAAAAATCAACTCAAGGCAGACGCGATCAAAATAGAAGCACAAACGTATGCAAGAGAGCTGTATGAAAAGCAAGGTTTCCGGCAGATTTCAGACGAATTTTTGGAGGACGGAATCCCCCATGTGCCGATGAGATTGGATTGCAGACAGACAACAGCTTGACAACAAAATAAAAAAACGTTAAAATAAGCGATGCGAGCAGGCTGAACAGTCGCGGGTAACGTCCGAAAGGGCCTATCCGAGGAAAGTCCGAGCTCCACAGGGCAAGAATAACGGCTAACGGCCGCCGGGGGTGACCCCAGGGAAAGTGCAACAGAGAGATACCGCCTGCGCTTTGCGCAGGTAAGGCTGGAAAGGCGGGGTAAGAGCCCACCAGCGCGCGGGAGACCGCGCGGCTATGTAAACCCTATTCGGAGCAACACCGGAATGGGACAAATGCGTCGGCCCGGCGCGTCCCGAACAGGTGGCATTGAGCTGCGGCGGCAACGCCCGGCCAAGATAGATGGCTGTTCACGACAGAACTCGGCTTACAGGCCTGGTCGCACCAACAAACGAAAACTTCCTTGAAAACACCTTTTTCCTGACAATGATGATCCGGAAATCATCGCACTGGGAACGAATTCTCTGGCCGCCTGAAGCACGCTGAAAGCAGCGTAAGAGCGGCACCGGGAAAAGGGAATTGGAAGATGAATCAAACCATGAAGGTTTTAGCTGCCGCATGCAGCTGTTCCTTTATGGTTTTTTCTTATCTCTGTTTTCTTGGTTTTGGCAATGGCTTTAGCGCCGGAGATCCGGCAGGCATGATGAAGAAATGAAACGGAGGAAAGTAAATGAAAACTCTGTATATGGACTGTTTTTCGGGCATCAGCGGCAATATGGCGATCGGCGCGTTCCTGGATTTGGGCGTAGACAAAGATATGCTGCTGAGCGAGCTGAACAAGCTGCATATAGACGGCTACCGGATCGAAATCAGCAAAAAACAGAAAAACGGGATCACAGGCACTTATTTCGATGTCATTCTGCAGGAAGCCCCCTCCTCTCACCAGGAAGAAGTATCAGGAGCAGATCAGGAACCGAATGCAGAACAGAAGGCTCTGCCCAGATGTACCTGTAAGCATCACCGTGCCTACTGTATCTGTGGAAAAAACAAGCTGCCGGATGAGTATGGCAGAAAAAAGAAGAAGCACAAGGAAAAACATAAGTACCACCTGAGTCATGACGGCAAACGCTCCCACACAGAGGAAGTGTACTCTTCTCTTGGGCACGGGGAAGCGCACCATGACCATGACCATGCTTATGATGATCATCATGAGCACCATGAACACGACATGTACGAGCATGAACACGGGCACAAGCACGGACACGGACACGCACATGAACATACACACGCGCCGCACCGCAATCTGCAGGATATTACCGAAATCATCGACGGCAGCGAGCTGTCTGATCGGGTCAAGCAGCTTTCGAAAAAAATGTTCTCCTTTGTGGCGGAAGCGGAGGCAAAGGTTCACGGCAAACCGATTGAGGAAGTCCATTTTCACGAGGTGGGCGCCATCGATTCCATTATCGATATTGTCGGCACCGCCATCTGTGTGGACAGCCTGAACCCCGACCGTATTGTCGCTTCGCACCTGCCGGTCGGCTCCGGCTTTGTGCGCTGCCAGCACGGCCTGATCCCCGTGCCCGCTCCGGCCACGCTGGAGATTATCCGAAAGGGCGGCATTCCGGTTTATTCAAACGGAATCAAGAAGGAGCTGGCCACCCCCACCGGCGCGGCAATCCTTGCTGCCCTGGCCGAAGAATACGGCCCGCAGCCGGAAATGGAGATTCATGCCGTCGGCTACGGCGCCGGGCTGTATGATCTGGAAATTCCCAATACCCTGCGGCTGATTCTGGGAGAAACGCTTCCGGCCAAAGAGAACCCGAAGCCCCAAAGCGGAATGATTCTGGCCGAAACCAATATTGACGACACCACGGCAGAGGTGCTCGGTTACGTGATGGGCCGCCTGCTGGATGCCGGCGCGCTGGATGTATTCTTCACCCCCATCTATATGAAAAAATGCCGCCCCGCCGTAACGCTCTCTTTCTTATGTGAAGCGTCTTTGGTGCAGGCATTGGAGCGGATCGTATTTGAAGAAACCTCGACGATCGGCATCCGCAAAATTCCGGTGCAGAGAACCGTCATGGACAGAGCCTATGAAACCGTGGAAACTCCCTATGGGAAAATCCAGGTGAAAAAAGTGACTTATGGCGGGCTCACAAAGAGGTATGGAGAATTCGAGGACGTCAAGGCCGCCGCGGAGCGGCATGGGGTACCAATTCAAAAAATATATGACGCACTAAAAATCAACGAAGCCAATTAGCGGGAGGAATACACATGGACGAACTGCATTTAAAATATGAGAAGCTCGAACAATACCTGCGTTCTTTGGAAAGCGTCGCCGTGGCATTTTCCGGCGGCGTGGACTCCACCTTTCTGCTGACCGCCGCGCACAAGGCTCTGGGGGATAAAGCCGTGGCTGTTACGGCACGCTCCTGCAGCTTTCCGCAGCGGGAGCTGAACGAAGCCAAACGCTTTTGTGACCTCAACGGGATTCAGCACATCATTGTAGATTCGGAAGAGCTGCACATTTCCGGATTTTCCGAAAACCCGGTGAACCGGTGCTATCTGTGTAAAACAGAGCTGTTCCAGAAAATCCGGGAGGTAGCAGACCGGCTGGGCCTGAAGGAAATTGTGGAGGGCTCTAATCTGGACGACAACGGCGATTACCGTCCCGGGCTGATCGCCGTGGCGGAGCAGAATGTAAAAAGCCCCCTGCGGCACTGTGATCTGTCTAAAGCGGAAATCCGCATTCTGTCGAAGGAATTGTGTCTTCCCACCTGGAGCAAGCCCTCCTTTGCCTGTCTTTCCTCCCGCTTTCCTTACGGTGAAAGGATCACGGAAGAAAAGCTTTCTCAGATCGACAAAGCCGAACAGATTCTGCTGGACTTGGGATTCCGTCAGGTACGTGTGCGGCATCACGGCAATCTGGCCCGCATTGAGGTGGAGGAGGAGCAATACCCGAAGCTGCTGGATCAAGAGGTTCGGCATGCCATCTCCGACCAAATCAGAGCCCTTGGATTCGTTTACGTATCGATCGATATAACGGGTTACCGTACCGGCAGCATGAACGAAACACTGGCCGTGAAAGGAATTCTCTAAGAAATCTATTTTAAATTAAAAAGCGCCGGGGCCACGATCTTTCGTGGTCCCGGCGCTTTCTGCTATTACAGCCTTTACGGCCGGCTGTTATGTTTCAGATTGATGAGGGAGCTTTGCAAAGAGCGCAAAACGGCAATCCCGGCCCAGCTTTTCTCCGATTCCGCAATCGAAATTGGAGAAAAAGGCTGTACCCATTGGCAGGGGTTACACCGCCGCCCCCGCTTTCATCTTCGCAAAGCACTCGCTGCAATAAACGGGCCGCTCCCCGCTCGGCTGAAAGGGAACCTTGCACGGCTTGCCGCAGGCCGCACAAACGGCATCATACATTTGACGCGGGGGACGCTGTTCCCCTGTGTTCTTGCGGGCCGATCGGCATTCTTTGCACCGTTTGGGCTCATTCGTGAACCCCTTTTCCGCATAAAACTCCTGCTCCCCAGCGGTCCAAATGAATTCTTTTCCGCAGTCCGCGCAGACAAGTACTTTATCCTCATACATCATTGACAACTCCTTATTTCTCCGCCAAGGCATCGCGTTTGGACGGCTGACTGTTAACGGTTATTTGGCAAGGCTGTTATAAATCTTGGAAAGGTTATCTTCCATGCGCTCCAGATAGGATTTATCGTCTTCGCCGCCTTCGATCGTATAGATCGTTTCCACCTTGGCGCCGACTTCGTCTGCCAAAGTCTTAGAAACCTCCGGGCTGGCCATTTCTTCTGCAAAAATGGTAGTTACCTGATTCTCTTTGCAGTATTTCAGAAGCTCCGTCATCTGCTGCGCACTGGGTTCGCCCTCGGCGAATACATCCTCTACGCTATTCTGCTCCAACCCGAAATCCCGGCAAAGATAGCCGAAAGCGGCATGCCCGGTGACAAAGCTCTTCTTTTTCACGGACTGGAATTTTCCCTGATACTCCGTGTAGAGCTTCTCCAGCTGGGCGACATAGTCGTTGCAGTTTGTCTCATAGAACTCTTTATTGGAAGGATCCGCGCTGACCAGCGCTTCTTTGATATTCTTTACTTCCAATTCCGCGCCCTTGAGGCTAAGCCACAGGTGAGGATCATATTGACCGTGTTCCTCGATTTCTTCCTCTTCCGTATTCTGAATCGGTTCCGCGCCCTTTGAAGCCTCTACCGTGATGAGGCTCGAATTATTCGCGGATTTGATCGCATCGTCCACCCAGGCTTCCATGCCAAACCCGTTATATACAAAAATTTTGGCATTGCTCAGTGCGGCCAGATCCTGCGCCTTCGGTTCAAAATCATGCGGCTCCGTGCCGTCCGGAATAATCGTAGCGACCTCTACCCTGTCTTTTCCGACGGCCTCTACAAATTCCTTCATCGCGTTAAAGGTAACGGAAACCGGGATTTTTTCCGCTTCCGCTGAGCTTGTGCTTTCGGCACTGCTGCTCCCCTGCTGCTCTGTCGGACTCCCATTGCTGCAAGCCGTGGCGCCCATCAGGATCGTCAGACTTAACAGCAAAGCTGCTGCTTTTTGAAACATTCTTAACAACCTCCTATATTACACTTGCAAATGGAGTGCATTTGCGTTTATAATCTATATCATAAGCGCGTAAAATTGATTTGTCAAGCGCAAACGAAACGCATTTGCAAAGTGCTTTCTGCTTTGCAGGGCGCTCGGCGCAAAGCACACACCATTTTGAAAGAGGTGACCATGTTCATGATCCAGGCAAGCAATCTGTTTTTTTCCTATACGGGTTCTCCCCCGTATGTATTAAACGATATCTCACTGGAAATATCCGACGGCGACTATGTGTCTGTGGTCGGTGAAAACGGCTGCGGCAAAAGCACGTTGATGCGGCTGATCCTGAAATTCATAAAACCGACCGGCGGTGCCATCGAATCGAAGGCAAAGAGAATCGGGTATGTCCCGCAAAAAAACGATTTTTCAAACGCAAATTTCCCGATCACTGTTTCTGAGATGCTCCATTCGTACCGCAAGCTTTTGAAAATCAAAGACAAAAGCGTCGTTGCGTCCGGCATTGCGCAGGTAGGTATGAACGGCTTTGAAAACGCACTGGTGGGCACGCTCTCCGGCGGACAGGGACAGAAGATTCTGATCGCACGGGCCCTGCTGGGAAATCCCGATCTGCTGATATTGGATGAACCGTCCACGGGGGTGGATATGGAAAGCCAGAAAGAGATTTACGGTTTTCTCAAAAAATTGAACCGGGAAAAAGGGATCACGATTGTTTCCGTCGAACACAACCTGAACGCCGCCATTGCCAACTCGACGTTTTTGTATCATCTGGCGGCGGGGCGCGGACATCTCTGTACCCCCGAGCAGTATACAAAGGAATATCTTCACGGAGAAAAGAAAGGTGAATCGAATGCTCAGCTATAATTTCATGCAGAACGCGTTGTTCGTATCTGTTTTTATTTCCATACTGTGCCCTTGTATCGGTATTTTTCTGGTCCTGCGCCGTTATTCCATGATTGGCGATACTCTCTCCCACGCCTCTTTGGCGGGGGTCACGATCGGCCTGATGTGCGGGCAGAATCCCGTTCTGGGGGCGTTCCTCTTCACCTCTTTCTGCGGTGCGCTCATTGAGTTTCTGCGCAGCTATTTCAAAAAGTACACCGACCTGATCCTCACGGTCGTTCTCTCCCTGAGCGTCGGTACCGCCATTACGATCATCAGCTCCGGTAAGCTCCACGCGAACGCCGACTCTTTCCTGTTCGGCAGCATTCTTACCGTTACAAAATTCGATATGGCTATGGTTCTGATTCTCAGCCTGATCTCCGTTTTGACGCTGATTGTTTTATACCACCAAATGATTTACATTGCTTATGATGAGGAAGCGGCCAAGGTGGCCGGCGTGAGAGTCCGGCTGATCAATTATATATTTTCCATTCTGGTCGCCTCTGCCATTTCCATTTCCATTCGGATCGTCGGCGTTCTGGTTCTCAGCTCCATGATTGCCCTCCCTGTCGCGACGGCGCTGCAGCTGGAAAAGGGCTTTCGGCATACGTTCCTGTTTTCCATCGTTTTCAGCTTCCTCGATATCATGCTCGGACTTTTTCTCTCTTATTACCTGAATGTGGCTCCCGGCGGCTTTACCGCGCTGGTTTCTGTTGCAATGCTCGTATTGGTACTGGCCGGAAAGCAAATCGCGAAAAGGGTACGTTCCTTCAAAGGCAGCCCGGTTTCGTAAAAATAGGACGAAAAATACTTGACTTCAATGAATAAGCGACATATAATCTGGTATAATGCATATGATTTGCATTTGCATTAACGCTCGCTGTGCATTACGGGAGGCATCTTACCTATGACGGATTTTACAAACAACTGGCCCGCCGGTTTGAAAAAAACCAAGCCGCGCGAACGCGTGCTTTCTGCGCTGGAAGCGGCGGAAAGCCCTTTGAGCGTTCAGGAACTCTGTTCTGAAATCACAACTGAGCAGGACCCGGCGTGGCCCTCTACCGTTTATCGGATCCTAAGCCTTTTTGTGAAAAAAGGGATCGTAACAAAGCTTTCCGTCATGAGCAGTGAAACGGCGGTTTATGAGCTGAACCGTTTCCACTATAAGCATTACGCCGTATGTATCAATTGCCATAAGATCATTCCGTTGGAAAGATGTGCGATCGAAACAATTTTTCCGGGCCTCCCGGAAAGGGAGTTTCAGGTGGTCGGGCACAATCTGGAGGTATACGGCTACTGCAAAAACTGCATGCATAAGGGATGACGCCACGATCATACCCAAAACAGATTTACATCATTTCCTGATACTTGGGAAAGCGATTTGTACACGTAGGAAAATAACTGCCGATTGAAAAGGAGTTAATAATGGCAAAAAAATCAAAAATGATGAAACATCTGCGTCAGCAGCAGACAGTAGAAAAATATGCCGAACTGCGCAAAGCCCTGATCCAAGCGGGTGATCGCACCGCACTGAGCAAGCTGCCGCGCGATGCTTCCCCGGTACGGGTTCACAACCGCTGCGCTCTGACCGGGCGGCCTCACGGCTATCTGCGCAAATACGGCATATCCCGCATTCTATTCCGCGAGCTGGCACATCAGGGGAAAATCCCCGGTATTCATAAATCCAGTTGGTAATTTTTTGAGAGGAGTCTTACGATGAGAGAAAAAATTACGTTGGCATGCACAGAAACAGGAGACAGAAATTATACGACAACAAAAAATAAGAAAATCCATCCCGAAAGAATGGAATGTATGAAATATTGCCCCCGTTTGCGCAAGCACACGCTGCATAAGGAAACCAAATAATATGGTTCGGTTTGCAAAAGGTACTCCGTCCGATCCCGTTATTTATTTTTATTGAATCAAAGGAGAATGAGGCCAGTGGCAACAGAAATTTATATTATCTCAGGTTTTTTGGGCGCAGGCAAAACCACGCTGATTCAAAAGCTGCTGAGAGAAGCGTTTGCGCAAGAAAAGGTAGCGCTGATCGAAAATGACTTCGGGGAGATCAGCGTGGATGCCGCTCTGCTGAAATCCAGCGGCGTGGAAATTAGGGAAATCAGTGCCGGCTGCATTTGCTGCAGCCTCTCGGGTGATTTTGTAAGCGCGCTCAAAGACCTTTTAAAACGCTATCAGCCCGATAAAATCATCATTGAGCCGTCGGGGGTTGGCAAGCTTTCCGACATTGTAACGGCGTGCGCCGACCCACAGATCCAGTCCCTGGCGAAGGTAAAAAGCCGAATTACCGTTGCGGACGCAAAGCGCTGCAAAATGTATCTGGAGAACTTCGGCGAGTTTTTCATCAATCAGATTGAAAACGCAGACGTCATTCTTCTCAACCGCACGGGGCTTTCTCCGAACCAGGCCGCGCCGGCCCGCAGACTGGTGAAGAAACTGAATCCGCATGCCCGCCTCTTTTCCGAACCATGGGAGCAAATTGCCGCCGGCGAGATTCTGGCGCCTCATCCGCGTGAGGCGCACTGCGGACACGACCACCACTGCAGCCATTCCCATGAACATTCTCATGCGGAGCCGATCTGCTGTGACCACTACAGCCATGACCATCATAGCCATGCAGAGCTCGCCTGCTCTGATCACCATGACCACCATGACCACCACGAGCATCATGGGGCCTGCGGGTGCGGACATAACCATGCGGCGGAAGAGATTTTTGATACCGTGACCATCCGGACAAAACGGAGATTCCGCACAGAAGATCTGCTTTCTCTTGTGTCCCGCATGGAACAGAGCGCAAAGGGATCGATTCTGCGCGCCAAGGGGATTGTTCAAGGTACCGGCGGATATCTGAACTTCCAATATCTTCCAGGTGACGTTCAGATCACAAACTCTGCCGTCGGCGGCGATATGCTTTGCTTTATCGGCCGCCACCTGAACCAGCAGGAGCTGACCGCTCTTTTCGGCGCAGAATAACGCCATAACGGCATCTGCCGCGGATACACGGACACACAACTCCCCTGCCGGGCCGCAAGAAAAACTCGCTGCCCGGCAGGGGTTTCTCCTGTCAAATCGTGTCCATCCATGTTATTTCGACCACTTAATCCGGAATCCTTGTGCTTGACAAGAAAATCATATCAAACTATAATGGGCACAAATGCAAAATGTGTGCATTTGGAACGAATACTGAAATTTCAATTAAAGGAACCGGAAATCATGAAAAGACAAAAAAGGAAATCAAAAAAGTGGATTGCATTACTGCTGGCTGGAGCCGCTTTTCTGACCGCGGGATATGCGCTGCGAAATGTAGATGTATTTCACACACAGCAGCCGAATTCAAGTGCCGGCGCCTTGACCTCCACTTCCCCGTCTTCCCAGCCGTCCTCAGCGGCGGATTCGCAGGCGCCGCGCAGTGAAGTTCCAGCGGAGAATTCCTCAAAGGTGCCCGAAAAGCCGGCGTATCAGGGGGAGACGCTGGACAGTTTAAATATTCGGCTTTCCGCGGGTACGGATCAGGACGTTGTATTTGCCGTTTCGAAAGGAACCAAGCTCAGCATTCTGGAGGAACCCGATGGCGATTGGGTAAAAGTGAAAGCCCCGGACGGCCGGACCGGCTGGTGCAATAAAAATTATCTGAAGATCACACCGGCGAATGGTACCGATGCTTCGAACGTAACAAAGGAACAGGAGACCTTCCCCGCTTTTGCGCAGGTTTCCTATGCAAAAGCGGCCCAACCGCTCACCGTCTATGTTTCGATACAGGATCAGAAAGTCACGGTTGTGGACGCGAAAAATCTTGTTGTTCAGGTTTTTCCCTGCTCCACCGGAATGGAAGGCTATGAAACGCCCACCGGAAACTACACGGTTACAAACCGCGGAGAATCGTTCTATAACAAAAGCCTAAAAGAGGGCGCTTATTACTGGACACAGTTTTATGGAAACTATCTGTTCCACAGTCTTCCTTTTGATGAAAACAGGGAAATGATCGCAGGTGAAGCTGAAAAACTGGGACAACCTGCCTCGCATGGATGCGTGCGTCTCTCGATGGACAACGCAAAATGGTTCTATGACAATATCAAAAACGATACGAAGGTCGTCATTCAGTAACGGCGCAGACGATCCGCCTGAAAGAGCAAAGGAGCGATTGTTATGAGAAAGCCCATCCCGATCACCGTGCTGACCGGCTATCTCGGTTCCGGTAAAACGACCCTTGTCAACCGGCTGCTGGCCGACCCACAGGGACTGCGAATTGCGGTGATCGTCAACGATATCGGCGAGATAAACATTGACGCCGCACTGATCAGCGAGAAGGGTCACGCCTCCATCACCGACGACAGTCTGGTGGCGCTGACCAACGGCTGCATCTGCTGCACTCTGCGGACGGATCTGATCACCCAGATCGTGCGGCTGGCAAAAGCCGACTGCTTTGACTATATTCTGATCGAGGCCAGCGGCATCTGCGAGCCACTGCCGATCGCGCAGTCCATCGCCATGCTGGACGGTACCATGAAGGATCAAGGGCTCCCCACCTTATGCCGGCTGGATTCTGTCGTAACCGTTGTGGACGCCTACCGCCTGCTGACGGAATTTTCCGGCGGAGAAGCGCTCCTATACCCGGATGGAGAGGCGGACATCGCACAGCTTTTGGTGGAGCAGATCGAGTTCTGCGATTTGGTTCTGCTGAACAAAACAGATTTGCTGTCGGAGGAGGAAACCGCAAAGGTCGAAGCCATCGTAAAGGCGCTGCAGCCCTCGGCCCAAATCAGGCAAACCAGCTTTGCGGATGTTCCGTCCAAAGATATTCTGAACCTTCGTCTTTTTGATTTTTCCAAGACATTTCTTTCTGCCGGCTGGGCGCAGACCATTGAGCATGAACAGGATGAAGAGGAAATACACGATCACCACGAGGCGGAGCATCACGGCCACGGGGAAAATCACGATGGACATCATCACGATCATGACGGGCACCAGCATCTTGACGAATATGGAATTTCCACCTTTGTCTATTACCGCCGCCGGCCCTTTCACGACGACCGGCTGGAAGCGTGGGTCAATCGTTTTCCCGCTCAGGTGATTCGGTGCAAGGGACTTGTCTGGATTGACGGAGAGGACGACACCTCCTTCCTTCTGGAGCAAGCGGGTAAATCCGTCAGCGTACAGCCCTTTTCCCGTTGGCTGGCGGCAGCCTCCCCAAAAGAGAGGGAGCAGGCGTGGCAGCGCGATCCCCTCTCGCGGAACAACTGGGATGAGCAGGCAGGTGACCGCATGACCAAGCTGGTTTTTATCGGGGCGGACATGGACGAAGCTGCTATCTGCGCTTCGCTTGACAAATGCCTGGCTTAACTCGGCGACATATGGATCAAGTTTTTTAATAAACCGGAAAGAGAGACCGGAAGCGAATCGTACCGGTAAAAAAAGATATGAAAAGCCTTCGACCGCGGAATGAACGCGCAGCCGAAGGCTTTTTCATCGATTGCTGCACTTGACCTGGCAATTCAACAGCTCAAGCAGTGCAGCGTATCTGTCGAAAGAAGTTTCCTGTAAAATTGATTTTATATTTCAATTTGAAAAAAGAAAGATATAAACACACGACGGTACCCTCAGCAATGATGTGAGTCTTGATTTTATGATCCTATCATAGTATGATAGGATAGTCCCATTTAAGACTATTATACAATGAGACTAAATAAGGAGAATTACTATGACAAAAGCAGAAACGAATGCGAATGAGTATTTGCGCATTTATTTTGAACTGAATGCCCAATATGAAGCATATGCGAAAAGTCTTGGAATTTCTTACAGTACATTGTCGGCTCTCCGAATCATTCTGGAACACGATGGGGACTGCACACAAAGAACCATCTGTGAATACACCTTCCTTCCAAAACAGACGGTCAACGCGATTGTAACAGCCCTGCTGCGTCACGGGGCTATTCGAATGGTCGAGCTCGATTCCGACAGAAGGCACAAGGTGATTCATCTTACCGACAAAGGGCGAGCATTTGCCCTTGAAGTGATTCAAAAGATGAAAAATGCGGAAAGCAAGGCAATGGAAAGTTTGGATGAAAACCAGAAAGAAACGATGCTTACTGCTGCAAAATTATATGTGGCCCGCTTTCGCGGCTATTTATTGGAGTAATCTTCATAAAAGCTGTCGCAACACTGCCAATCCAAGACCTGAAAGGAATCTTA
This sequence comes from Faecalispora jeddahensis, assembly GCF_000577335.1. Lineage (GTDB taxonomy): Bacteria > Bacillota > Clostridia > Oscillospirales > Acutalibacteraceae > Faecalispora > Faecalispora jeddahensis. The sequence continues at coordinate 120,793 of NZ_CBYL010000006.1, forward strand.
CAATATGGGAAAAGGACAAAAAGCCACAGTCATTGTCTTGATCTGTGGCGCTTTTTTATCGGTGCTGAATCAAACGCTAATGAATCCGGCCATCCCCTCGGTTATGGCCGAACTGAACATAACCGCGGCCACCGCACAGTGGCTCGTTTCTGGCTTTACTTTAGTCAACGCCATTGTCGTGGCTGTTTCAGCGTTTTTAATGGATCGATTTTCAACAAGGAAACTGTTTATCGCCGTTTTCAGCTTATTTTTTGTCGGCAGTCTGCTTGCGGCTTGGGGGATTAACTTTCCTGTTCTGCTCGCCGGACGTATCTTGCAGGCGATCTGTGCGGGCGTTATGCTGCCAATGTCAATGACTGTGCTGCTCCTTATCTTTCCCCACGAAAAACGGGGCAGCGCAATGGGAATGTACAACTTCGTCATCATGTTTGCGCCCGCAATGGGCCCCGCGATTTCGGGCATACTCACAGATATCACAGGCTGGCATACCATGTTTCTGATTATGGCGGGGCTGGCGGCAATCATCATCCTTGTTGCAACCTTCGTGATGAAAAATTCCGGCAAGACAAAGTCTGTGTCTCTGGATAAAATGTCCGTCGCGGAATCGTCATTGGGGCTCTTTTGTCTGCTTTACGGCTTTTCTATACTCGATAAGATGGAAACCCTGCCTGCCGCAGTGATCTTGATTGCTTTGGGCGCCGGAATACTTTTTCTTTTTGCACGACGTCAGTTTCGGCTTGCAGAGCCATTTTTAGAGCTTCGGGTATTCCTGGACAAGCAGTTCCGGTACGGAATCGTGATTTCCATGCTGATTTCAGCATCCCTTGCGGCAGTATCCCTCACCCTTCCCATCTATATCCAGACTGTACGCGGATTTTCGGCCACCATTTCCGGATTGGTCATGGTTCCCGGCTCGATTTTAGGAGCAATCGGGGGATATTTTGCGGGCAATTTACACGATAAATTCGGGGCACGGTACCTTTCGATTGCAGGGGTATCCTTGCTGTCACTCGGTTCGCTGGGAATGGCTATGTGGGGATTTGACACCCCAATTGTATTAATGATTATTGTTTACTGTGCCCGTTCTTTTGGATTGATGCTTGCCAATACGCCGATCAACATCTGGTCAATCGGCAATCTGCCGGATGAGATTCTGCATCACGGCAACGCGGTGTCAAGCGCCATGCGTCAAGTTGCCTCTACCTTTGGCGTTGCCCTTATGGTATCGGCCATGTCACTCGCTACAAATTTGTTTGGCGGTGACAATTCGGCAAAGTCACAGCTAATCGGGATTCACGCCGCGTTTTATCTCAGCATCGTCATTGCTGTTATCAGCCTTATCGTGGTCATTGTTAAGGTGAAAGACCGCAAAAAGACGGATGTTGTTTCGGAAAGCAGAATTGTATCAGAGCTTGACGCAGCCATGCACTCGGATCCTTACACGGTATCGTCCGGCGATTCCATTGAACGCGTGATTGAAAAATTCATCGAATACCGCACAAGCGGGCTGCCTGTCATCGACAGCAGCAGGCACATTATCGGCTATGTATCGGATGGGGATGTTCTGCGGTATATGGCAAGGCAGGATGTGCATGTTGTCGGGGAATCCTTTTCTTATGTGCTGCCGGACAACGAAGAGTTTGTGTCCAAAGCCAAGGAGGTTTTGCAAAAAAACATATTGGAAATCGCAACAAAGCACACAATAACCGTGGAATTTATCACCCCGTTGTCGGAGGTCTGTCGACTGTTTTACGAACATAAGCTGAGCAAAATCCCGGTAACGCAAAACGGCGTTCTTGTGGGAACGATCAGCAGGGGCGACACGATGCGTTACCTGATGAAAAAATTGTCGTTTCACACGGAGTGCAAAACGAATTGAGAAAAGGCGTTACAGAAACGATCTGCCGTATACACGGTCTGCCCGAACTCAATGCCGCTTTTCCTTTTCCCCACAGATATTCGGCCTGTGTGCCTTCGTGACGGAATGTGTTTCAATATCCATTTCACATGTTCCGGAATTGTGCGCAAACAGGATACAAAAGGACAAATTTGAAATAGAACGCAAAAGCCCCCAGATACGGAGATATTCCGCATCTGGGAGCTTTTTGATACAGTAAAAATTCGGCACGGCAAAGCAGCCGGCGGAAGTTTAAAAAGGAACAGCCTCTGGCGGAGTACCCCCTTCGGGAATCTGCTGTTCGGGCAAAGCATCTGATTCGGGGGATTGGTGAAACCGGCTATCCTTTTTATTTACCGTGAGATGAGCGATCCAGAGGTTGAGAAGTAAAGAAACGACTCCGGTGTGATCCGTATCCTGCATTCTCAAGTATGTATTTCGGGGCAAAATCACCTGTAACGGATGAGTCTGCCCCGAACTGATGATTTCTTAGAAGATCATTGCTCCTACAATACCAAAGACCAAAGCGCTGGAAACAAGGGTGATAATCTGTGGGATACAGCTGTCCTGAATATGGTCGTGCTGCCCGTCGGCATTCAGACCAGCCGTCGGCCCCAAGGTGGAATCGGAAGCAGGGGAACCCGCCTCGCCC
>NZ_CBYL010000007.1 GCF_000577335.1 Faecalispora jeddahensis
ACAGCGGAGCCAAGACCGCCGATAATGGAATGTTCTTCCGCGGTAACGATCGCCCCGCATTTCCCGGCCATTGTTAAAATGATCTCGCTGTCGATGGGTTTAATGGTGTGCATGTTGACGACCGCGGCGCTCACACCGTCTTTTTCCAGCAGCTCGGCGGCTTTCAGGGCTTCCGGGATCATCAGGCCAGCTGCAATAACGCACACGTCGCCGCCATCCCTCAAAACATTTGCCTTGCCGGGGATAAACGGATCGGATTCTTTGGTGAGAATATCGCAGACCGGGCGCGCGACGCGAATATACACCGGCCCATCAATCCCGGCGGCCGCGAAGACGGCTTTTTTCATCTCAACTGCGTCGCAGGGAACAAAGATCGTCATGTCGGGCAGCACCCGCATCAGCGCGATATCTTCAATGGACTGGTGGCTGCCGCCGTCCTCGCCGACGCACAGGCCGGAGTGTGAAAGGCCAAATTTCACATTTGCATTGACATAGCTGACGGAATTGCGAATCTGCTCATAAGCGCGGCCCGCGCCGAACAGTGCGAACGTACTGACAAACGGCAGAAAGCCCGAGTGCGCAAAGCCCGCAGCTCCACACACCATGTTTGCCTCCGCGATGCCGAAGTTGAAGAAACGATCCGGATATTTTGCGGCGAAGGTACTTGTCATGGTCGCGTGCGCCAGATCGGCATCCATGACCACAACTTTATCGTTTTTTGCGCCGAGCTCTACCAGAGCTTCGCCGTACGCCACTCTTAAAGATTTGCTCTCAGCCATCGACTTCTACCCCCAGTTCCTTCATTGCGGCAATATACTGATCTTTGTTCGGCGCTTTGCCGTGCCACCCGAACTGATCCACCATAAAGGAAACGCCCTGCCCCTTATGGGTGTCGCAGCAGATGAACTTGGGTTTGCCGAAGACAGAAACCTTCAGCGCTTGCGTGATCGCGTCGACATCGTGGCCGTTCACCCGAAAGCATTCAAATCCAAACGATTCATACTTGGCCATCGGGCTGCCGACCCCCATAACCTCATCGTTGGAACCGTCGATCTGCAAGTGGTTGAAGTCGAGCAGGACGGTCAAATTGTCGAGCCGGTAGTGAGCCGCAGCCATCGCCGCCTCCCAGACAAGGCCCTCCTGCATCTCACCGTCGCCGATGAGCACGTACACCTTATAATCCGCCTTTGCATGCTTGGCCGCCATTGCCATGCCAGTCGCGATGGAAACGCCCTGGCCCAGAGATCCTGTGTTGCAGTCAACGCCCACGGTCTTTCTCATATCGGGATGCCCCTGCAGATGAGATCCGTATTGGCGAAGCGTCCAAAGATCCTCGCGCGGGAAAAAGCCCCGATCCGCCAAAACGGCATACAAAGCGGGACACGCGTGGCCCTTGCTCAGGACAAAACGGTCGCGGTCGGTCATCTGAGGGTTCTTCGGATCGATTTTCATACTGTTGTAGTAAAGAGCCAGAAGAATTTCGACGCAGGAAAGTGATCCGCCGGGGTGGCCCGACTGACAGAGATAAAGCATCTTTAGAATATCGGCCCTCAACTGTCTTGCCTTTTCTTGCTGAATTTCACGATTCATTGCTGTAACTCCTTTATTTATCCTTTTACCGCTCCGGCAGTAAGTCCCGCGACTAACCGCTTCTGTGCAAAAAAGAACATGATGCAGACAGGGATTATGGTGATTATGCCGCCCGCCGTCAGAAGATCCCACTGCACTCCCAACTGGCCGATTAAGTTTTTAAGCGCCACAGGGATCGTACGGCTGGTTTCATTGGTAAACAAGACGGCAAAGGTGTATTCATTCCAGGACGTCATAAAGATATAAGCGCCGGTGGCAACAAGACATGGGATTAATACGGGAAATATGATGCGCAGGAACGCCTGTGATCGGCTGGCTCCGTCTACCATGGCCGCTTCTTCAAGCGATTTGGGAAGATCGTTCAGATAACCATTCAGCAGCCACACGGAAAACGGAATGGTAAACGTAGTATAGGATAATATGAGAGCGATTGGAGTATAAAGGATTCCCATAGAGCGCATGATGGAATACAGAGGAATGAGCAGCAGCACCGTTGGGAACATATTGTTGGTCAAAAACATAATCATAAATATTTTTCTGCCGGGAAAGCGGAAACGCGAAAACGCGTATGCCGCCAGCATGGAAACCAGCAGGCTGACCAATGTGGTGACGCCCGCAACAAGCAGGCTGTTCCCCATAGGTTTGATAAAATTGAAATCCACAAAAAGCTTATGGTAAGAATCAAAAACCACGTTCTGCGGCCAATAGGTAACTACGCTGCCGTAAAGCTCTGATTTCGGTTTGATGGACGTCACGAATGTCCAGTAAAACGGGAAAAGCAAGAACAGCAGGATCACGCCCAGCGGGAGATAAAGGGCAAAAAAATCAATCAGACCACTGTGTCTTTTTTTCATTTTTAACCCTCCTGATTCCTGAACATACTTTTCAGATATGGAACCGCCACCACCAGCAAGAGCAGCGTCAGCAGCAGCGACATGGTGGAGGAATACCCCAGGTTGAGCGAGTTGGCCTTGTTAAAGATGTAAACGCTCAGGGTCTGGGAGGCATATGCCGGCCCGCCGCCTGTCATGCTGAAAATAACGTCCACCGAGTTCGCCACCCAGATGATACGCAGCAGCGTGGTGACGAAGATCGTGTTTTTAATGGAAGGGATCGTAATGCGAAACAGCTTTTGAGCGCCGTTCGCACCGTCGATGTCGGCAGCCTCGTACAACTCGGCGGGGACTCCCTGCAGGCCCGCAAGCAGCATCAGAGCGAAAAACGGGATGCCCTGCCAGATGATCGTCACGATCACCGATGGCATCACCGTGGATTCCTGCGCCAAGAAGGGGATCGGCATATCGATCAGGCCGACCTTCTTCAGCAGATCGTTCAGCACGCCATAGCTGCCGTCATAAATCCATCGCCACATCAGTCCGATCAGGACGCCGGGGGTAACCCAAGGGATCAGACTAACGGAACGAATGATGCCGCGCCCTTTAAAGCTCTTGTTGAGAAAATTCGCCAGGATAAAACCGAAAAGGAACTGGAATCCCACACCGAATATCACCCACAGGGCGGTTCTTAACAAAGATCCCCAAAAGATCGGATCATGAAATACCTCGATATAATTCGCAAGACCGATAAAAACAATTTCCCGGGGTCTTCTAAGATCATAGCTTTGGAAACTCATCAATATTGCATTGGCGACCGGAACAAAAACAACGGCCGCGACAATGAATAATGCGGGTGCAATTAACAAGTACGGCCATATGTACAATTTCTCTTTCTTCACACAATAGTCTCCTCTTTTCTGCTGATGATAAAATGGGCTGCTCTTTGAGCGTTGAGCAACCCATTCCGTCATTTCAATTCAGCTTATTATCTTACAGAAAACAGATTTATTTTGAGTAGAGCGCTTTGTCCAATTGTTCCATTGCCTCTTTCGCCGTTATCTTTCCTAACAGCGCCGCCTGAATCGTCGCAGGCCATGTATTGTTGATCCAGTCCGTAGTGGTATCGAGTACGGGGAGGATTCCCGCAAATGGGGCGCCCTCAATCGATATCTTCATAAAACGGTTATTCTGAATCTCTGGCATCTGCTGGACTGTTTTACTGACAGGCACGTTCCCGGTTTTCACACACCATGTTTTTTGACCAGCGCCGGTTGCCAGATAGGACATCCATTCAAAAGCAGCCTCTTTGTTTTTACTGCTTGAGAACATAACCGTTTCGGTATCCCCCATGGAGGTCCATCTGCCCTGAGGCGAATCCGGAAACGCAAAGGCGCCGACATCGTCCCCGAATTTTTCTACCATATTAACCGACGTGCCGATATGCTGTATGGTCATAGCGGTCAATCCCGACTGGAAATTCGCAATGATTTCATTGAATCCGTCATTGGGGGCCGAGGGCGGGGCGCATCCATCCTGAAACAGATCAATGAAATCCTGCATGCCTTGAATTGACGCGTCCGATGTCAGGTTATCGAAGCTTCCGCCGCGGGCATAGATAAAGCTTCCCCAAGGCTCCTGACCGCCTTTTGAACCGCGAATGCCATACCCGTAAACATCTGTTTTTCCATCCCCATTCGTATCGCGGGTCAGCTTACGACAGTCTTGCAGAAATTCCTCATAGGTCTTTGGAATATCGATACCTGCCGCCTGAAACATGGAAGGCCTGTAATAAACATAAAGGATCTGTGTGTTCCAGGGCATTAAATAAAGATTGTCGTCTTTCGTTACGCTGCGCAATGTTTTATACAGCGTATCCTGAATATCATCTTTATCCTCCCATGAATCAATGTAAGAATCCAACGGCTCTAATAAATGATTGGCTGTAAACAAGGGGGTGGATGTCAGCTTGAACCCGGCGGTATCCGGTGCGCCTCCGCCCATCGCGGCGGTAAACAAATCCTGGCTATACTGACCGCCATCCCACGGATGGATTTCAAGCTCGACCTTAATGTTTTTTCCGTTGGTCGCATTGAAATCATCCACCATGCTTTGCATAACCTGGGTATGCATGTCGCTGTCAGGCCAAAACCAGTGCTTAAGAACAATGGGCTGATTGGGACTTTCCGATTTTGCAGCAGAGGAAATGCTTTGGGATCCAGACTGGCAACCGGCCAGTGTAGTGATGGACAACGCGAATGCCAAGATCATAGTCAACGCTTTTTTACATCCAGACATTTTCTTTCCTCCCATTTCTAAATCACAATATTCCTGTTAAATGGTTCCATCCCATGTGGAGACTGTACTTTTCGCTTTTTCCTCCTCATCAAACCACCTTGTGGTTACCGATTTTGTCTCCGTATAGAAACGAATTCCATCTCTTCCCAAACAATGCAAATCGCCAAAGAAGGATCTTTTATGGCCTGAAAACGGGAATACGCCGACAGGAACCGGGATACCGACATTAACGCCTACCATACCGCCGTCCGTACGTTTTGCAAACTCACGCGCATAGTGCCCGCTCTGCGTGAAAATGACCGAACCGTTGGCAAACGGGTTGGCATTCATGACCGCAATCCCCTCTTCAAAGTCCTTTACTCGCTTAAAGCAAAGTACGGGCCCAAATATTTCTCTCTCGCCGATTGTCATACCGGGCTCGACATGATCAAAAATCGTCGGGCCCAAGTAAAACCCATTTTCATAGCCGGGAACGGAAGGGTTTCGTCCATCCAAAACAAGACGGGCGCCTTCCTTGATCCCCAGCTCGATCCAATCGAGGACCGACTTTTTATGATCCGCATTGATTACAGGGCCTAAATTTGTGCTTGGATCATACGCCGGGCCAATCTTTAAATTCCTGGCCATTTGTATGGTCGCTTCGATCAGCTCGTCCGCAATACTTTCCTGTACACAGACAACCGGCAGCGCCATACAGCGTTCTCCCGCGCATCCAAAAGAAGCGTTAATGATTCCCGCGGCCGTGCGCTGGATCGGAGAATCCTCCAGCACCAAAGCATGATTTTTCGCTTCACAAAGTGCCTGTACGCGCTTGCCCGCCTGCGCCGCCTTTGAATAGATCGACAGTCCCACTTGTGTGGAGCCCACAAAGGAAATCCCCACGACATCCGGATGTGTCAACAAGATTTCCGCTTCATGCCGTGAACAGGTGACAATATTAATGACACCATCCGGGAGTCCCGCCTTTTGATACAGCTCAGCAAACTTCATGACTGTCATCGGCGTGAAACTGGCCGCTTTTATCACAATCGTATTGCCGCAGGCGACGCATTGGGGAGTCATCCACCCCATCGGAATCATCGCGGGAAAATTGAAGGGAACAATGCCGGCGAACACACCCATCGGCTCCCGATACAGCACGGTATCGTATCCGGAAGAGGCATCCCGCAGAGTCTCCCCCATTCCCGAAAGCAAAGAAGGGATCGAGCAGGCAAGCTCTGTGCCTTCCTTCGCTTTTAAAATATCTCCCTGGGCTTCTTCCCACGCTTTTCCGTTTTCCCTTGCGACGCTGAGTGTCAGCTCATCCATGTTTTCTTCAATCAGCTGCCGGACCTTATGTAGAATCTGTGCCCGTTTGACGGGTGAGGTGTTTGACCACCCGGGGTATGCGGCTTTTGCCGCAGTGACTGCGCTTTCCACTTCTTCTTTTGTACAGCATGGAGCCTCCGCAATTATTTCCCCTGTGCTCGGATTATAAATCGGTAGGTACTTTTCTGTCTTTGATACCACCCATTGCCCGTTGATAAAAGGCTGTAACCGCTGTATCGTGCCCATTTTGATCCCCCATTTTCTTTCAGATTTAAGGTCTTATTGCCTGCATCTTCTGTTCTGCTGCTCTTTGTACCTCTTGCATCGGTAACTGAAAAAGCTTGATTCGGTCAAATTCATCCGGTTGGTCCTCCATAGCCTGCCTCAATGTTTTGCCAAAAGCCATGCGCAAAGAAGTGCCAATATTGATTTTACTGACGCCGGAAGCGGATAGCTTTTTCAAATCTTCATCCGGAACACCGGTAGAACCGTGAATCACCAGAGGGACCTTTACCATCTCATGAATCCGCTTCAGCCTGTCAAACTGAATATTCGCGGTTTGTGCGGTCATCCGATGCACTGTTCCCACTGCAACCGCGAGGCAGTCCACTCCGGTCGCCTGATAAAATTCCAGCGCCTCTTCCGGTTCCGTATAAATCCATTTCGCCTTGACCGCCGGATCCGAATAACCAACCGAGCCAATTTCGGCCTCTACCGAAACGTCGTGAGGGTGAGCAAGAGCGATTACTTTGCGTGTCAGGCCGATATTCTCTTCCTTGCTGAGCTGAGAACCATCAAACATAACGGAGCTGAATCCGACCTGTATCGCCAGCTCAATCGATTTCATGCAGATCGAATGGTCAAGATGAACGCTCACCGCGACGGATGCCTTTTTTGCCAGCGATATCAGCATCGGCCCGATGATATCTAACGGAATATGGTTTTCCGCGTCGCGATTTACCATCAGAATAACCGGTTCCTTTAAATTTTCGGCCGCTTTGATTACCGATACGGCGTCTTCATAGCCGTAAACATTAAAACCGGCAATTGCGTAATTGTTATGTTGTTTAAACAGATGGTTTAAGTTAACCAACACATTTCATACCTCCCAACAGATTGATATGGCAAATAATTGTTGTCTTTTGGTTATATAATGGTTAAATTCTGCGAACAATATAACATTATTATGGGCAATTGTCAAGATACCTTTTTATATTTTTTATAAACTTTGCGCATTTTCACCTGTTTCTAGATTATTTAAGCAAACAGAAAGCTGGTATCAGTTGGAATATTCCAACTGATACCAGCTTTCTGTTTGCTCTTTTAAATTTTCAGCTAATACTCCGTACCAGCTAATCCGCAATAATCAGTTCCACACCATGTTCTTTAAAGTACTCAACATAACGATTGGACGGCATTTTATCGGTAATAACCGCATTGAAATCAGGCAGCTTCGCATAGGTTAACAGAGAAAACTTATCGAATTTTGTGCTGTCTATTAATAAATAAGTGATTGTACTGCATTCCAGCGCCGCTTTTTTGACCTCGTATTCTCCCTCCGTGGAATTTGTCGCGCCATGCTCAATGGAAACGGCTGTAGCAGAGAGAAAAGCTTTGCCGATATTATAATTTTTAAAAATTCTTGCCGCGTCGGCCCCCACAGTGGAGTATGTTTCTTTTGCCAGCTGGCCTCCAGTAGCAAAAACACGATAATCATTTTCATAGATCGATCTGATCAGGATTTCCAAGTTATTGGTAAAAAGCGTTAAATTCAAATTTTTCGGCAATTGATCGAATAAACTTGTGGCGGTTGTTCCGGAATCAATGAAAATCGCATCTCCATCCTGAACAAATTCTGCCGCTTTTTTGGCAATCCTCTGCTTTAGATCAATATTGGTTGTATTTCGTTCTTCAAACGGCACTGTTTCTTTGACGTTATTTGCGATTACGCCTCCATAAATTTTGCTGATCGTGCCACGTTTGACCAAAGAATCCAAATCGCGGCGTATCGTATTCCGCGAAACTTGAAACACTTCACACAAAGTATCAATACTGACCGTTTTGTTTTCTAAAATATAATCATTGATTTGTTCAATTCGCTGTGTACGCAAATTTTTACAACCCCTTTAACCATTCACATAATATATATTTCTTATCGATTCTTATATATTATTTATATTATTATAGTCCACTTTTTCTTATAAATCAATATGATATTTTGTATATCGATTGACAATCGAATAAATTTGCGCTAATATGTTCAATACAGAACAATAATATAACCAAAATATAATCATTTTATAGAAAAGGAGAGTCGTATATGGAATACATTCACTTTGATCATAGCCGTGCCTATGACTTAGTTCCCCTTGGCAGAATCTGTATTGATTTTAGTCCTGTTGATATCAATCAGTCTTTGGTCTATAGTAATCATTTTAACAAATATGTCGGCGGTTCTCCCGCCAACATCGCTGTCGGCATGGCGCGTTTAGGGAAAAAGGTGGGTTTTATCGGCAAAATATCCGATGATCGGTTCGGTGAATATGTCGTCCAGTATTTTCGGGCGGAAAGAATTGATACCTCTCATATCACCCGCTGTAAAAACGGTGAAAAGCTTGGCCTGGCCTTTACGGAAATTCTCAGTCCCACGCAAAGCAGCCTACTGATGTACCGTGATGGAGTAGCAGATTTGCAGCTGGATCCCGAAGATATTGACGAGGAGTACATTAAAAATACGAAGATACTTTTAATTTCCGGTACGGCATTATGTAAAAGTCCAAGCCGTGAAGCTGCCCTGAAAGCAATACAGCTGGCTAAAAAATATCATACTGTGGTTGTTTTTGATATTGATTATCGAGCCTATTCCTGGAAATCGAAGGATGAAATTTCCATATATTATTCTTTGGTGGGAAAAGAGAGCGATATCATCATTGGCTCAAAAGAAGAATTTGATCTGATGGAACGCCTTATGATAAACGGGACAAGCTCAGATGCACAAACGGCCCGCAGATGGCATAGCTTCGGCTGTAAAATCGTCATCATCAAGCATGGGAAGGAAGGTTCTACCGCCTATACAAATGATGGCGAGAGCTATGTGATAAAGCCATTTTCCATTCAGTTGCTGAAATCGTTCGGCGGTGGAGACGGCTACGGTTCAGCATTTCTCTACGCGCTTTTGGAAGGATGGCCGATGATGGATGCATTGGAATTTGGCACGGCCTCCGCCGCAATGCTGGTCTCTGCCCCAAGCTGTTCGGCAGCTATGCCAACTGTCCAACAGATTCAGGAATTTATTGCTGAGAACAAGGCAAAAAACGGAGAAGTAGTGACAAAGGAATAGGGCACGACAGTTTGCTCAAATAGAGTTTAGTCTATTCACCGCACAATGCTGCCTTTATGCTTTAGGGTGGCTGGGCCAAAAGGCGCAAAACAAGGTCCGTCGTTAAAAAAAAGAAAATGGGAGAGCTCCTGACAAGATATTTCTCCCTTCACAACAAACCCAGATCAAAGGAAAAGACCAGCCTACAAGGCTGGTCTTTTCCTTTGATCTGGGGATAAAAACCGGGCAGCTAAGTTCGATCACCGTTTGCCTCGGGGAGGGGGGCCTTAAGGCGCCCCCTCCCCTTGATGAAAAGCCGTCAATTCAAAAGCTTACTTTTATTGGGAAACCGGAATGCCCCAAATCTCCCGCGCGTACTCGCGCACCGTGCGGTCGCTGGAAAACTGCCCGGCGTGCGCGGTATTCGTCAGGCATTTGCGCGAGAACTGCTCCGCATTGCGATAATCGCGGTTCGCGCGCAGCTTGGCGTCACAGTAGGATTCGAAATCGCGCAGCAGATAGTACTGGTCGGGGCGGTGCCACGACGCGCCTTTCAGCAGCGAATCGTACAGCTCGAGGAACAACCCGGTGTCGCCATCGTCGAGCGTGCCGTCGACCAGGGTATCTACCACGCGGCGAATACGTGGGTTCGATTCGTACAGCGCTTTGGGGTTATAGGTATCAGAAATATCAGCAATTTCTTCGACCGTCGCGCCGAAAATATAATTGTTCTCTGCCCCGGCCTGCTCGACGATTTCGATATTCGCGCCATCCAGCGTACCGAGCGTGACCGCGCCGTTCAGCATCAGCTTCATGTTGCCGGTGCCGCTGGCCTCGGTGCCCGCGGTGGAGATCTGCTCGGATACATCCGCCGCCGGAATCAGCTTTTCGGCATAGGACACATTATAGTTCTGCACAAACAGCACCTGAATTTTGCTGCGCACCCCGGGGTCTGCATCGACCATGCGGGCGATCTCGTTGATGAATTTGATAATCCCCTTGGCGCGGCGGTAACCGGGCGCGGCCTTGGCCCCGAACAAAAACGCGGTGGGTGTAAAATCGGTCAGCGTGCCGTCTTTGATGGCAAAATACAGGTCGAGAATCGAAAACGCATTCAAAAGCTGACGCTTGTATTCGTGCAGGCGCTTGATCTGCACATCGAATATAAAATCGGGGTTCAGCTCGTAGCCGTATTCATGGATGCGAACGTGATTGCACAGCTGAATTTTTTTCTGCCGCTTGATCGCGCGAAACTGTGCGAGAGATGCCAAGTCATTCAGGTAAGGCGCGAGGCGCTCGAGCTGATTTAAATCGGTAATCCAGCCGCTGCCGATGCGCTCGGTGATGAACGCGGTAAGCTCCTGATTGCACAAGGCCAGCCAGCGGCGCTGGGTGATGCCGTTCGTTTTATTCTGGAAGCGCTCGGGGTACATCCGGTACCACTCGGGCAGCACCGCGCTTTTCAGCAGCTCGCTGTGAATTTTCGCCACGCCGTTGGTCGCGTGGGAGGCATACACCGCAAGCCGCGCCATATGAAGCTGGCCGCCGCTGATGATCTGCAGGGCCGCTTTGTCCTGCTGCGGCACATTCCGCGCCTTGATTTCACGGCTCAAGCTGTTTTGCAGCATGACTACATAGGGGTACACCTGCGGCGCGACGGAAAGGAACAAGGAAACGTCCCATTTTTCCAGTGCTTCGGCCATGATGGTATGGTTCGTATACGCAAAGGTGTCGCGCACAATCGGGAACGCCTGCTCAAACGAAAGCTGATGCTCCTCCATCAAAAGGCGCAAAAGCTCCGGAATCGCGATAACCGGGTGGGTATCGTTGAGCTGAATCGCGTAGTCGCCGGCAAAACGGGAAAAATCCTCGCCATGGCGGCGGAGAAACTCTTTCATCAGGCTTTGCAAAGACGCGCTGCAGAAGAAATACTGCTGCTTGAGCCGCAGCCGCTTCCCGGCGGGGGTATCGTCGTTCGGGTAGAGCACCGCTGTGATTTCTTCAGCGCGCACCCGCTCCTCGACCGCTTCATCATATTTTTGCAGGTTGAACTGCTCAAAATCGAACGCGGAAAGCGGCTCTGCCTGCCACAGACGCAGCCGGTTGACGGTGTGCCCGCCCCAACCGATCACCGGCATATCGTAGGGCACGGCGCGCACGGTCTGGTCGGCAAACGAAACGATAACGGCTTCGTTTTCCCGCCGGATTCCCCAGGGGTCGCCGACCTTCTGCCAATCGTCGGCGATTTCTTTCTGAAATCCTTCCTCAAAATATTGATGGAACAGCCCGTATTTGTAGCGGATGCCAAACCCGTGCAGCGGAATCCCGTGCGTGGCTGCCGAATCCAGAAAACAAGCGGCAAGCCTGCCAAGCCCGCCGTTGCCAAGGGCATCGTCTTCAATGCTTTCAAACACGCCGGGGTCAAAGCCGTTGCGGCTCAGGTATGCGCGGCAGCGCTCCAGCAGCCCCAGGTTCAGCAGATTGCTGTAGATCAGCCGGCCGAGAAGAAATTCCGCCGAGAAATAGCAGGCCTGCTTCCCGGGATTCTCCGAAAAAGAAAGCGACTTCATCGCCGCTTTGGATACTGCGTTATACAGCTGCTCTACCGATGCTTCCCGTGCCGTTACACCGTAGTCGTATTCCAGGTATTGATCAATCTGCTGTTCAAACTGATTCATGCGCTTTTCCTCCTGCGTATCGCCAATCTGCTTTCTAGTAAATTCCATTGAAAACTGTCTCATACAAATACAATCGTTTCTTTTCCCCGCTTGCGGCGGAGAACGAAATCGGCAGTTTATTCAGTGCTGTGTCTTCCGTACAGCTTCATCATGCGGCGCAGGTTCTCCGCAAGCTCCGGTGGTACCTGGCCGGGCGCCAGCCGCCAGCGCCAATTCTGCCCCAATGTGGAGGGCGTGTTGATCCGGGCGGAATTATCCAGCCCCAGCAAATCCTGCATCTGAAAAATCACGGTATTCGCAACGCTGGCATACCCCGCACGGATGAGCGCCGCGGGAACCTCGCGGCTCGTTCTCACATTCAAATACTCTCTTGCAAAACGCATCCGCTTCCGCTTTTGGTGCGCAAAAAAGCCGACCAAAGTCTCGTTATCGTGTGTGCCGCCGTACACAACCATGTTGCGGTCAAAATGAAACGGCAGATTGGAATTGGTTTCGTCGCCGTCAAAGGCAAACTGCATCAGCTTCATGCCGGGGTATCCGCTGATTTTGAGCAGCCGGTCCACCTCCGGAATCACGACGCCGAGATTTTCTGCGATCACACGCTTGTCACCCATCACCTCGGCAATAGCTTCGATCAGCGGGCGGCCCGGGCCGGGGTTCCACCAGCCGCTTAGGGCGGTGGTCTCTTCTGCCGGGATGGAGTAGTAATGCGCGATGCCGACAAAATGATCGATGCGGATGACATCGTACAGACGCGCCGAAAAACGCATGCGCTGTTTCCACCAGGAAAATCCGTCGCGCTCCATAAACTCCCAGTCATACAGCGGGTTGCCCCACAGCTGGCCGGTTTCGGAAAACAAATCCGGCGGAACGCCCGCCACCAGCGTGGGTCTGCGCTGTTCGTCGAGCTGGAACTGCTCGCCCTGCGACCACACATCCGCACTGTCGAGCGCGACATAAATGGGGATGTCGCCGATGATCTCGATTCCCCTGTCGTTGGCATAGTCCTTCAGGCGGAACCACTGGCGAAAAAACTCAAACTGACAGAACTTCCAGAAATCCATTTCCTCCGTGCTGCGCTCGCGGCAGACCCGCAGTGCTTCCGGCTCGCGCAGGCGAAGCTCCTCCGGCCAGGCCAACCATTCCCTGCCGCCGAATTTGGTTTTCAGGGACATGTACAGCGCGTATTCCTCCAGCCATTCCGAATTTTCGCCGCAGAACAGCAAATAATCCACCGTTTTCCGGTGCCTGCTGCGCGCAAAGGCACGGCGCAGCACCGCAAATCGCTTTTCGTACAGCGCGGCGTAATCCACATCTGTGGGATTCTGCCCGCAGTCGGCCCGCTCCAGCTCTTCGGCGGTCAAAAGTCCCTGCTCCCGCAGAACATCGAGGTCGATCAGGTACGGATTCCCCGCGAACGCCGAAAAGCTCTGGTACGGGCTGTCGCCGTAGCTGGTCGGCCCCAGCGGCAGCACCTGCCACCAGCGCTGGCCGGCCTGAGCCAGAAAATCCACAAAATCATACGCCGCCTGCCCGAAGGTGCCGATCCCATAGGGGGACGGAAGGCTCGTGACCGGCAAAAGCACCCCGGCCCCGCGCTTCATTGGTTTTTGCTTTTTCATTTTATTCCCCCTCAGCCGTACCGCAGGCCGGGAAAGCTGCCCCCACGCGGCGGACGCTTTCCCCCTCCCTCAGGCAGAAATCCGCCAACTCATGAACTGCTTCCGACTGATTTTCAATGCAATCAATTAATATTTGAACTCCACGCTCCGCCATTTTCGATTTGGACTGCTCGATGGTGGCGAGCTTCGGGTTATAATACCGCGCAAGCTCGATTCCGTCGAAGCCCATCACGGAGATATCCTGCGGGATGCGGATGCCGCGGTCAAGCAGGTACCGGCACGCGCCGATCGCCATCACGTCGCTCATGGCGAATACCGCGGTGATCTCCGGGGAGCTTTGCAGCAGGCGTTCCATGGCGTGGTAGCCCTCCCCGTAAGAGAAGCGGGCTTTCTGGTACCGCCGCTCCTCCGGGAACAAAATGCCGTACCGCTCAAAGGTTTGCCGGCAGCCCAGATACCGCAGATAGCTGATGCTGTTGGTATCGAGCCGGTTGCCGCCGATCACACCGATGTTCCGGTGGCCCATCTGAATCAGGTATTCCACCGCGCGGGACGCAGCGGCCGTGTCGTCAGTGCTGACACTGGAAAGATATGAAAAGCCCAGACGATCCGCCGCGGTCGACACCAGCACGCTTGGCAGCGAAATCTGCCCGAAGCCCTCTACAAAATTCTGCAGGTTGCCGCCCAGGAACAGCAGGCCGAGCGGTTTGCTCTCGCGAATGAGCTGCTGCGCCTGAATGACCTCATCGTCCTCTTCATCCAGGTAGCACACCTGCGCGGTGTACCCGGCCTTTTCAATCAGCACCTGCATCTGCTCCAGAACCGGGGCGAACAGCATGTTTGAAATGCCCTTGACCAGAATCGCGATGCTGTTGGTCGCCGTTTGCTTAAGCTGGCGGGCGTTCTGATTGGGAACAAAGCGGTGCGCCTCAATGACCGCCTGAATCTTCCGCTTTGTTTCCTCACTGACGTCGGGATGATTATTGAGGGCTCGCGACACCGTGCTGACCGCAAACCCGGACTCCCGTGCAATATCTTTAATAGTCAATAAAAACGCCCCCAGGGTGAAAATTTGAATTCCGGGTTATCCCTTCACCGCGCCGGCCAGCACGCCTTTGATGATATACTTCTGGCAGGTTAAGTAGAAAACGATGATCGGAATGATCGAGAGCACCAGCATCGCCATCAGCGCGCCCATATCGCGTGAGCCGTACCCGCCCTGCAGGTACTGAATCGCAATCGGGATGGTGCGGAACTTGGTGCCGATGACGAGGTACGGCAGCAGAAAGTCGTTCCAGACCCACATCGCGTTCAGAATCGCCACCGTGATCGCCGTGGGGCGCAGAATGGGAAACACGATGAGAAAGAAGGTCTGAATCGGGCTACAGCCGTCAATGACAGAGGATTCCTCAATATCGACCGGCACGCTCTTGATAAAGCCGCTGAACATAAAAACCGACAGCCCGGCGCCAAAGCCCAGGTAGATCACGATGATGCCAAAGGGGTTATCAAGCCGCAGAACGTTGGCGACCTTGACCATGGTGTACATGACCATCTGGAACGGAACCACCATGCTGAACACAAACAGATAGTATAAGACGGAGGTCACCGGACTCTTTACCCGGGTAATATACCAGGCCGTCATGGACGTAAAGAGGATGATTGCCGCAACGGAAAAAACCGTAATAAATAAAGAATATCCAAACGCGCGGAAAAAATCAATCTTCTGCACGCCATTTACATAGTTATCGATGCCGGAAAAGGTGGTGGCATCCGGCAGTGCAAACGGGGCGTTGGAAATAAAGAGCTGCCCCTTGAAGGAATTTACCAGCACCAGAAGAATCGGGATCAAAAACAGAAAAAACAGAATCAACAGAAAAACAAACAGTATGGTATTGAATCGTTTCCCGCTATGCTCCATCAGTTTTCCACCTCCCTGCTGCGAGTCAGCATCAGCTGCACCAGAGCGATTCCCGCCACCAGCAGGAAGAACACGACCGCCTTGGCCTGACCGACGCCCTCATACCCCATGCGGCCATAGAAGGAATTGAAAATATCCAGAGCCAGCATGGCGCTCTGCCGCGCCGGCGCGCCGCCGGTGAGAGCAAAGTTCTGGTCGAACAGCTTAAACGAATTGGTCAGCGTTAAAAAAGTACAAATCGTGACGGACGGCATCACCAGAGGAATCGTCACATAGAGCAGCGTCTGGCGGGGAGTGGCCCCGTCGATCTGCGCCGCCTCAATCACGTCGCCGGGAATGTTCTGGATTCCCGCAATATAAATAATCATCATATAGCCGATCATCTGCCAGTTCATCAGGACAACCAGTCCCCAAAAACCATAGCTTGCATCGAACGTAATGTCAACCCCGAAATTCAGCAGCACGCCGTTGATCAGCAGCTGCCAGATATAACCGAGCACAATGCCGCCGATGAGGTTCGGCATAAAAAACGCGGTTCGGAACAAATTGGTGCCGCGGATGCCGCGTGTGAGCAGCAGCGCCAGCAAAAAGGCCAGCACGTTGATGGCGATGACAGATACAACGGTGAATTTCGCTGTAAAGCCCAGCGCATTCAGGAAATTCGAGTCCGAAAACGCACGGACGTAATTATCCGTACCCACCCATTTGGCGTTCGTTACGGTAGTGAACTTGGCGAACGACAGATACACGCCCATGAAGAACGGAACCAAAAAGGCGATCACAAACGCAATAACCGTCGGCAGCGCAAAAACGGCGAAATATTTTTTAAGTGTTTTCTGCATGCTTTCTTCTCCCCTTCCAAAGCAATCCCGGAGTGTGCGCCCCGTCACCGGCTTTTGTCCATTGATGGAAAAAGCCGCCCCGCGCCGCAGGGCGCGGGGCGGCTCTCCCGTTCATGAAAACGCAGGGATATGATTACTGGGCGCTTTCACTCTTCCATTCGGAAACAACCAGTTTTTTCACATCGACCCAGGATTTGCTGCCCTGCGAATACTGCAGCAAAGCGGCGCCAAAATCATCCTTAAAGGTTTGGCTGGGGAACACGGTGAAATTCCACGGAACCGTGTTGATACCGTCCTTGGACATCCAGTTGAGCACTTCCTTCGCCAGCGGGTCGGTAGGCTTCTCGTCCTCGGTGAAAGTGTCGAACGGAGCAATGAAGTTCAGCTTGTTGGTGACAAAGTCCTTGCCGGTCTTGCTGGAATACAGCCAATACAGGAAGTCTTCGGCTGCCTTCTGTTTTTCGGCAGGAGCCTCTTTGTTGATTGCGAAGAAGTTCTCGGTGCCGATGCACAGGCCCTGATTCTCTTCGCCGGGCATACCGGTGTAGATGGGCAGGAACTTAACATCTTCCGCTTTTACGGTATTTCCCTGCACGCCGGAGATCTGGCTCCACGCCCAGTTGCCGTTCTGAACCATCGCGGTCTGGCCGAGCGCGAATTCCGCCATGGAATCGGTGACCTGCTTGGTGCCGAGCAGATTCTTCGGAGTAATGGAGTTGTTCAAATAAAGATCAAAGATATTCTTGAAATTGTCGGAATACTGGAACTTGATTTCCTTTGTGGCGTCGCTGGTCAAGTCGATCTTGTTGTCTTTGAACTCGTAGTAAACCGGAACATTGGCCAGATGAGTCTGCCAGCGCCAGTTATCAGTGGGTTTTAAAGAGGTGGAAGAGAATACGCCCTTGATGCCGAGTTCGTCTTTTTTCGCCGTCATGTCTTCCACAACCGCCTTGAGCTTATCAAAGCTGTTGATCTCTGCCATAGAGGCTGCTTTCGCACCGGAGGTCTTGAAATATTTGTCCATGATGGCCTGGTTATAGATAATGCCGTAGCCCTCTACCACATAAGGGATGCCATATACGCCGTCGCCGTCTGTAACAGCCAGGCTCTTATCCGTCAGGTGTTTGTACAGCTCGGTGTCTTTCAGGTCTGCGCAATAATCCTTCCAGCTGGCGTAGCCTCTCGGCCCGTTGATCTGGAAGATCGTCGGCGCATCTGTTTTGGCGATTTCGGACTTCAGGGTCTGCTCATAAGTATTGGAAGCAGCAGTAACCACATTCAAAGTAACGCCGGTTTCTTCTTTATACGCTTTCGCGATCTCTTCGTAAACAGAAGCAACCTCAGGCTTAAAGTTCAGATAGTAGATGCTTTGTTCCCCCTGAGGAGCTGCACTGGCGGCACTGCTGGGGCTTCCGCCGGTGCTGTTGCTGCACGCGGCCATGGAAGCTGTCATCGCCATTGCCAGGCAAAATGCCAAAACCTTTTTCATCATTTTTCCTCCTAACAAATATGTTCTTCAGCGTTCCAGTAACGTTACCGGAAACGTTACCAGCTTCTTTCGATTTTTAGTATAGTACATTCTTTGTACGATTTCAATAGTATTTTTGAATTTATTTTTATTTTTCTCCCGAACATGCCCTGGTGATCCATTGGACAAACAGAATTTTGAAAATACCAGTTTGTCCCCTTCCCTTTGCGGCGGGGAGAAGAAGGAGTGTCATTTTTTACATCCGCTTCTCCCTGATCCGGGTTTGAAAGGCTCTGCGAAAAGCAGACCTGTCCGTGATGGATTTCGTCCAGGAGCAAGGCAGAAAAAAGAGCAGGGAGCGGATATCCGTTCCCTGCTCTTTTTATTCTAGTTCACGCCGATTCCGGCGCGTTTATTTCGCCTGATTCAGATGCTGAATGATGATCCCCGCGATGGAGGGACACGGCGCCTGACGAACCACTGCGCCGATATCGAACGCTACCATCGGCATGCCGTAAACAACACAGGACGCTTTATCCTGACCAATTGTGAAAGACCCCTGCTTCCTCATTTCGAGCAGACCCTTTGCCCCGTCGCTGCCCATACCGGTCAGGATGATCCCCATGGCGTCCTTGCCCGCCGTTTCGGCGACCGAGCGGAACAGCACATCTACCGACGGACAGTGTCCGCTGACTTTTTCGCCCGCGGCGCATTTGATATAGTAGCCTCTGGAATCCTTGGCGAGGGTCATGTGCTTATCGCCCGGTGCAATATAAGCCCGGCCCGGCTCAACACGTTCGCCGCCCTGAGCCTCCGCCACAGAAAAGCTGCAAAGCCGGTCGAGGCGCTCCGCGTACATTTTGGTAAATCCGGGCGGCATATGCTGCACGACCAGAATACCCGGAATATTCGCCGGGAGCTTCTTCAGGATTTCAAGCGTCGCCTCGGTTCCACCGGTAGAAGCGCCGATGGCAATGATTTTTTCCCCCTTGTTATTGGAGGAGAGCGCAGGCGTCGGCAGAGAATCCAGCGGTGAGGGAGCCTTGGCTTTGACCTTTGCGGTCGAGGCGATCCGGATTTTTGTCGCCAGCTCGGTAAAAAACAAGTTGTAATCGGTTCTTGCGGCAGGCTTACGGATAAAGTCGACGGCGCCTGCATCGAGCGCGTCAAAAATACCGAGATCCAGCGAGCTGACCAGCACAACCGGAACGGGCCGCCGGGGAATCAGTTTTCTTAAAAAATCCGTGCCCTTCATATCGGGCATTTCCACATCCATGGTAACGACGTCCGGCGAAAGCTCCTGAATCTTCTTCGCCGCTTCGGCTGCACTGCCTGCGGTACCCACCACCGATATTCCCTGGTCTTTCAGCAGAGCATTCTGCAGCGCCGTTCGAAAAAACAGCGAATCATCCACAATCAGAACCTTGATGATATGATTGAGAGGCATAGGTTTACTGTCCTTTCTGATACACCGACGGCTCCAGGTAAATAAACTTAGAGCTATCCCTTTGTATGGTCTCTGAATGCCCAATCAGCAAAAATCCACCTGGGATGAGCATGTCGTAGTATTTATTAATCAGCTTGTTGCGGTCGTTCTGGTCAAAATAGATCATGACATTCCGGCAGAAGATCAGATCAAACGGCTGCATCGGCGGAAAGGGCTGCATTAAATTCAGCCGCTGAAACGTCACATGACGGCGAATATCATCGTTGATGCGGTACTGGTCTGCCCCCTGCTTGACAAAATAACGGGTCAGCCAGCCCTGCGGCACGTTTTTGAGAGATTCCGCGCTGTACACGGCAGTCTTACCTGCAGACATCGCCTTTTCGGAAATATCCGTGGCGAGAACGCGGAAATCCCAGCCGGGACGGCTGAGGCTGAAGTAATCCTTCAGTACCATGCAGGTGGTATAGGCCTCTTCGCCGGAGGAACAGCCCGCGCTCCAGATCCGCACGAGCTTGCGGTGATTGACGCGCTCCTGAAGGGGCAGAAATTTATTCTTGATAAAATCAAAATGGGCCGGTTCCCGCATGAAATAGGTGTGGTTTGTCGTCAGCTTGTTCAGCAGAACGATGATTTCTTCCGGATTCTTCTGCTGGATCAGGGTCATATACTCTGAAAAGCTTTTCATGCCCTTTTCCGCCAGAACAGAATACATGCGCGCTTCAATCAACTGGCGCTTGTTTGCCAGATTGATCCCGTAGTTATTTTTTACATAGGTTACAATGGTCTGGAATTCCTGGTCTGTCAGACGTATCATAATGATCCTTTCTTCAGTGGAAAAGTTCTGGGTATTGAGGCCCCCGCCCGGTACAGCATCCAAATAAAATGATCACCGGCTCAGACGGGACACAATCGCGTCGCCAACCTGCGCCGTGGTCGCGGTTCCTCCCATATCGGGAGTGAGAACCTTCCCCTCTGTCAGCACATCCTCCATCACGTCCAGAAGCTGCTTGCCCCAATCCTCGTGGTGAAAGAAATCCAGCATCTGGCTGGCGGCCCAAACAGTGGCGAGCGGGTTTGCGGTCTGGCGGCCCGCGATGTCTGGCGCCGAACCGTGGATCGGCTCAAACATGGAAGGATATTTGCGCTCGGGGTTGATATTCGCGCCGGCCGCAAGGCCCATTCCGCCTGCAATCGCGGCGCCAAGGTCGGTAAGGATATCGCCGAACAGGTTCGAGGTAACGACTACCTCGAACGCCTCGGGGCGCTTTACCATCATCATGCTGGCCGCGTCTACCAGGTAGGAGGCGGTCTTTACATCCGGGTATTCCCGGCTCACCTCAGCAAAAATCTGATCCCAGAACACCATGGAATAATTCAGTGCGTTTCCCTTGCTCACGCTGGTCAGTGTTTTCTGCTCACGGCGCGCCAGCTCGAACGCATAGCGCATGATCCGCTCGCACCCGTGCCGGGAAAACACGCCGTTCTGGAGCACCACCTCATGGGGGGTATCACGGTAAAGCCAGCTTCCGCTGCCCGCGTATTCTCCCTCGCTGTTTTCGCGCACAAAAACCATGTCGATGTCTTCCCGCCGGACATCCTTCAGCGGACAGGGCGCTCCCCGCAGCAGCTTTACAGGCCGAAGATTGACATACTGGTCAAAGCTCTTGCGGATCGTGAGAAGCAGCCCCCAAAGGGAAACGTGATCCGGCACACCGGGAAACCCGACGGCACCGAGGAAAATGGCATCAAAGCCGCTGAGCTGCTCGATCCCATTCTCCGCCATCATTCTGCCGTTTTTCAAATAATATTCGCAGCCCCACGGAAACGTGGTGAACTCAAACCGAAATCCGCCGTCCAGCCGGGCAACCCGCTCCAACACCTTACAGCCTTCCGAAATGACCTCCGGGCCAATCCCGTCGCCGGGAATGACCGCAATCTTATGAACCTGCAAATCAAACGCCCCCTGAACTATTTCTTTGTTGTTTGTTCTCTGAAATCAGGCAAAGCCGCCCCGTGTCCTTGGTTCCCCAAGAACGCAGCGGTTCGCTATACGCCGGGCGGCAGCTTATCCTCCATCAGGCTGCGCAGGCAAAGGGTCTCTCCATCCACCCGAAAGGTTCCGTCACCATTCGCGTGAAATGTGCGGCGCTCCCTGCGTTCCAAATCCATCCAGGCCTGAGTGCCCTGCAGGATAAAGATGCCATAGGGCTCCACATAATCCAGAACACGGCATTCCAGGCAGGCCAGACATTAAGAGATCAGCGGCGCTTTTCCCCGCAGCCCCGGAAGCGGCGTCAGCCCGAATTTTCGGAACTTGTCCACATCGGCGCCGGAGCAGTCCCCGATTGCGACCGCCTTTTCCGCAAGATCGACCGTCGGAACCGCAAGCACGCATTCTTTCGTGTCCCGCAGCGCCTGAAAGGAGTGGTTCCACGGGCCGGTCGTCAGAGCGATCTGCGGGGTGAAATCCAGTACCATATGCCAGGTGATCGTCATGATGTTGTTTTTCCTCCCGTCATTTGTCGTGACAAGGAGGACCGGGCCGGGCTCCACCAGCATAAACGCCTTTTCGAGAGGAAGTTTTTGCAGCGCCATCCCCTACACCGCCCTTTCTTTTATATGGGCTTGTGCCGTTTGACTCGAAACCTCTGCGATTTAATTGTTATTGTAAAGGTTGACGACGTCGAGAATCAGGCTGATGCTGCCGTCGCCCAGTACGGCGCCGCCGGAAATCCCGGTATCCTTAATGTTGAACTGATTGAGGTATGCGGGCAAGCCCTTTACCACAACCTGCTGTTCGCCCAGCAGATCATCCGCGAGGATACAGTACACCTTCTCATGATTTTCCACCTGCACAACGATGGAATCCTCCAGCGTTTTCGCCCGGGGCTCAAGCCCGAACACAGAGTGCAGACGGATGAGCGGATAGTACTGATTGCGCATGGTGATGATCTCGTTGCCGCTGGTATCGTACAGCACCTGATCGGCCGTCACCTTCACCAGCTGCTTGATATTGTTGGTGGGGACAATGAACATGGTATCGCCCACAGAAACCTTCATGCCGTTGACGATCGCCAAAGTGAGCGGAATCTTGAACAGCACCTTCGTCCCCTTGCCGGGTTCGCTCGAGATCGTCACGTCGCCGCCGACCTTCTCCACGTTCTTCTTCACAACATCCATTCCCACGCCGCGGCCCGAATATTCGGTGACCACCTCGTTCGTGGAAAATCCGGGCATCAACAGAAAATTGTAAACCTCGCGGTTTGAATATTCTTTTTCGCTCTTTTTGAGCATCCCCTGGCGCTTGGCCTTGGCCAGCACCGCGTCGCGGTCGATTCCCTGTCCGTCGTCCTCAATGGAGATCAGGATTTCGCCGCCGGTGTTCTGCGCCGTCAGGGTAATGGTTCCCTTCGCGGGCTTGCCGTTTGCGATACGGGTCTGCTTGTCCTCCAGCCCATGATCCATCGCATTGCGCACCACGTGCATGATCGGGTCGTTGATGTTGTCCACGATCGACTTGTCGACCTCGGTATCCTCGCCAACCAGCACAAGCTCGGCATCTTTGTCCAGACTTTTGCTCATATCGCGCACGATGCGGCGCATTTTCTGGAATACGCCCGAAATCGGAACCATCCGGATGGACATAACGATTTCCTGCAGCTCGTCCGTCAGCTTGCGCAGCTGGCGCGAAGCTTTGGTGTAGCTGTTATCCACGCCGCTGTCATTGGTCTGCACGGAATGAGAGGACGTTACCATTGATTCCGTAATGACGATCTCACCCACAAGGTCCATCAGATTGTCGAGCTTCGACAGGTTGACGTTGATGAGATTCTGCTTGACGGCCAGGTGATTTCCGTTTCCGTTGTTCGCGGCAGGCTCGTTGCTTGCAGCCGTCTTTTCCTCTTTGGTGTTTTTCGCCTGCTCCTTCTGTTGCGTCAAGGGAGAAAGAACGGTATAATTTTTGGTGTACACAAAGTTTTCGATGCTCTTGAGCGAGGACTCCATTTCTTCTTTTGTGTGGAACAAAATCAGAAGCCCATCTCTTCCGATCACATCTGCTGCGCCGGGGTTGGAATCCAGCTGCTCCGGCACGCTGCGTACCGCGATGCCGTTTTCGGCAATGGCGTGCACCAGGAGCATGGCGCGCAGATGGACCATCTCGGTTTCTTCTTCAAAGAACACGCGTACCGGGAAGGGATATTCTTCTCCGCTTGCGGCGGGCTGGCGCACCTGCACGGGTGCTGCCGGGGCCGGAACAGGGGCCACGGGAGCCGGAGCGGCGGCAGGCTCTGCGGCCGGCTGCTCTGCCGGGGCGCTTGGCTGCACCTGCGCGGCTGCTTCGGGTTCTTCCGGGGCTTCTCCGGAAATCTTTTTGAGGAAAGAATTAATTTCTTCCTCCAAACTGCCGATATTTGTAATAAGCGGTTCGTTATTTTCGATTTTCTCAACTTCCGTTTTCAGAAAATCGCTGGATTTGAACATCAGGTCCGTGAGCGGCTCGTTGTACTCCGAAGAAATGCCGTGTTCTCTTACATAATAGAACAGGTCTTCCATCTTATGAGTCACCGTAGCCATGCTGTCAAACTGCATCATTGCAGAAGAACCCTTGATCGTGTGCATGATGCGAAAGATCTCGTCGATACTGTCCGAATCAAAATCGCACGCCTGCTCGCAGCGAAGGAGGATTTCATCTAGATGCGTCAGCAAACCGTTGGTTTCGAACAAATAAACTTCCAGCAAAGATTCCATATTGTTATCCATGAATGATAGCCACCGCCTATCTTAAAAATTCCGAAAGGAATAAACTAGAAAAAGCCAGAAAGTTCTGTCTTTCTCATATGATATATCGGATTGAGTCGCAAATAATTAACTTTTTCCCTTTCATTTCTATAAATTTTAATTTTAGAGGTACCCGTTTATGGCAGATAACCTGAGAATCACTACTCCAATTCCCGGCGGAGAAAATGTGAACCGGATGAATCCCGCAAGGCCGACCGACCGTGCCGTGATCAATCCGGCGCTGGTACCGCCCGCCAATGCCGACCGTCAATCCGGCCAGCAAGGCAGCACCGAATTTTCGTTTCTTCTGAACCGGAACTCCGTATTCAACCGCTTTATTCAGCAGCTTGGCAGAACGCCGGATCTTTCGCAGAGCCTGGGCAAGCTGGTGTTTGAGGTTATGGGACGGGCCGGTGCGGAAAAGGGAGCCGGTGTTTCCGACCCTCTGCGCCAGCTGACGCAGGCCATCAATATGGGGCGCGAGGACATTGTGCAGAACCTGCTGTTTCAGGAAAACAACAGGACGCAGTTTTCGGGCGCGCTGTTCCAAATGATGCGGCAGGTACTGGAACAAAACCCAAACAAGACATTAGAACAGAAAACGGCGCAGTTTCTGAAGGCCTTTAACGCCTACACCGGCGCCGCAGACACCACCCGCGCGGTGACCCGCAGGCTGATCCAGATCAGCGAGCAGATCCCGCAGCCTTACAGCGGCCAGCTGCAGCAGATGGCACAGGAGCTGACCGAAGAGCTGCCGATTGAAAATCTGAACCGGAACCTCTTTACACTCAAGGAAAAAATTATCCCGTTTATCCGGCGGTACATTTCCGCCACCAACGACTTTGGCCGTGTGCGCGACAACATCACGCTGCTGGTACACGACCTGTCGCGCCTGAACATCAGCTCGCGCGAGGAGCTGGCGGAAAAATTCACCGCTCTGCTCGATTACTGCAAATATGATCTGGATTTCCCGTCCCAGAAGCTCAACGAAATGACCTCTGTCTTTCTGGATCACATGGGCCGCCTGGAAACGCCCAGGGAAAACAAGCTGTTGGATTCCGTGCTCAGACTCCTGACGGAGAACGCGAACGGCCCGTCGCAGCGTGGGCAGGAGCTATTCCAGAACACACTCACTTCCCTTTTGATGGACAACAGCGTATATATGCCGTTCCATCATCTGTTTCTTCCCCTCGCCTTTGAGGGCAAGTACCTGTTCGGGGAAATCTGGATCGAAAAAGAAGAGGAATCCGACGGACGGCGGACGGCGGAGGAACAGGAACGCAGCCGCCAGATCATTCTGACATTTGACATCAAGTCCAGGGGCTACTTTGAAGCCTTTCTGACACTGACCGGAAAAAAGATCAGCGCACGGCTTAACTGCCCCGCGGAATTCGCCCCCGACGCCAAAGTGATCAGCGCGGCCGTTGCCGGTATTTTTGCCCGGAACGGCCTGGAACCGGAAACGGTGGAGCTGTCGGCCGGGGCCCCTCCCTCGGCTGCAAAAACCATTCTGAAAAAAATACACGAGGGAAGGCGAATCGTCGATGTCACAGTATAACAACAACAAGCAGCGTGCGGCTGCCCTGCGCTATTCCGAGGCGGAAAACCACGCTCCGGTCGTCGTGGCGGCGGGAGTCGGCTACACCGCATCCAAAATCATAGAGGTCGCGCAGGAAAGCAACA
Organism: Faecalispora jeddahensis; assembly: GCF_000577335.1. Taxonomy (GTDB): domain Bacteria; phylum Bacillota; class Clostridia; order Oscillospirales; family Acutalibacteraceae; genus Faecalispora; species Faecalispora jeddahensis. The sequence continues at coordinate 25,789 of NZ_CBYL010000007.1, forward strand.
TTCCCGTTTTTCAGGACGATGCGCTGGCCTCTCTGCTGTCGCAGATGAATATGGGCGCTGAAATCCCGCCGGAGCTGTACCAGGCCGTAGCGGATTTGTACCTGTACTTTCTCAATTACGGCGAGCCGCAGGCGCCCCCGGCGGCCCCCGATGCTCCAAAGGCCCCCTCGGTGCCCGAAATGCCGGACTTCTCTGAAGAATGATCTGTTTCGGCGCCTCTTTTTTTGAGAATACTCTTCATTTTCTTTTTTGTATGGCCGATATAGTAATTGAATCATAAAACAATTTGACGTATATTCTTTTCAAATTAACCGCCGCGGCCGCGGCGGAAGAAGTGGTGAAATAATATGAGTAATAATCTGAATCCGGTTTCCTCCCTGACGGCAGGGAACGCAGCAAAACTGAACTCGTCTGAAAAATATCTGACCTTCTATATCGATCGTCAGATTTTCGCGATTCCCAGCAGCCAGGTAGTGGAGATCGTACGCATTCAGGCAATCACACTGATGCCGAAGCTGCCCCCGTATGTAAAGGGCGTGATCAACCTGCGCGGCAAGATCGTGCCGCTGATCGACCTGCGGCTGAAGCTTTCAAAGCCCGAGCTGGAATACGGTGAACAGACAAGCATCGTGGTAACGCAGTGGGATGACGCCATCATCGGTCTGATCGTAGACAGTGTAGACGACGTGACCGACATCGCCGTCGCGGACGTCAACGAAACGCCGAGCCTTGGGCGTGAAAAAAGCAATCCCTTTGTGACCGGGATCGTGACGCTTTCCAAAGGGCCGGCTCTTCTGCTGAATTTAAAGCGGATTCTGACCGAAAACGAAGACGAGCATCCGCAGAGCAAAGAAGACGCGGAAGGCCAGCCGGAAGACAAGGGAGCCTGACGGATTTTATTCCCGTTTTGGGTCTCTTTTGCGGCAATACAAAAACTCATTTAATATCACTTTGAAAGGGTGACTAGAGTGGAAGATACCATCGATACCATCGACTTTCTGGACACAGCCAATCAGGAGATCGACGGAAAATATCTGACCTTTTTTCTGGACAGCCAGCTCTTCGGCGTCCCGATTTCCGACGTGGTGCAAATCATCGGCATGCAGGAAATTACCCCCGTGCCGGATTCGCCGGTCTATGCCAAGGGCGTGATCAATCTGCGCGGCAGCATCATTCCGCTGATCGATATTCGGCTTCGCTTCGGCAAACCCGAACTGGAATACAACGACCGCACCTGCATTATTGTGACGAAGCTGGAAGAGGCCTATATCGGCTTTCTGGTGGATTCCGTCAATGAGGTTTCTGTCATTGAAGAGGAAAATATTTCGTCTACCCCCACCGTGATTTCCGGCAACAGCGCCAACACCTATGTCACCGGAATCGGACGGCTGCACGGCAAGGTCGTGCTGCTGGTAGACCCGAAAAAGATTCTGAACAACGATGAAATCAAACAGGTGGAAAAAGCGCTGGATCAACTGTAAAATCATTCTTCCGAATTGACAGAAGTCGGAAAGGAACCTTCAGAATGCAGAATAAAAGACGTCATCTTTCTTTGAAAGCAGAGCTGCTGATCATTACGCTGGCCATTGTGCTGCTGTCGATCGTTTTGGGAATCGCAGCCGCCGTTCTTTACACCCGGCAGCTGCTGATTCCGGCCATTTTGGTGCTGCTGGCCACCATCCTTCTGGCGTCAGTGGTCACATGGCGCGTTGCGCATATTTTACAGAGCGCCCTGAACATGATCAAGGACAGCGTCAGGCGCCTGGGCCGCGGCGATTTTGATGTAGAGATCGAGTTTGCCATGCAGGGGGATATCGACGACCTTTGCGGCGCGGTAAACGACACCGCAGTGGAGCTGAAGCAGAACGTAACCGGAATTGCGACGACGCTCGATCTGATTACCTCCGGAAAGATCCATATCGTGGACAAACGGAGCTATGCGGGTGATTTTACCCGGATTCAAAACTCGATGCGGCAGCTTTCAGAAATTCTGCTGCAGAACGTTTCTTTGATCTCCAGTACATCGCGGGAGGTAACCGACGGCTCGGAGCAGGTGGCTAGCGCCTCTCAGTCCCTGGCCCAGGGAGCCACCGAGCAGGCCAGCTCGATTCAGGAGCTTTCCGCAGCCATACTCGATGTTTCTGAGCAGGTAAAACAGAACGCATCCGACGCTTTGGACGCCAATTCCGCTTCTGCCCTTGCGCATGAAAAGATTCAGGACGTGGCAAAAGAAACGGAAAACATGATGCAGGCAATGGCGGAAATCACAAGCTCGTCCAATCAGATCGGCAACATCATCAAAACGATCAACGACATTGCCCGCCAGACGAACATTCTTGCTTTGAACGCCGCCGTCGAGGCCGCGAGAGCCGGTTCCGCCGGAAAAGGCTTTGCCGTTGTAGCCGAGGAAGTACGCAATCTGGCCAGTAAAAGCGCCGAGGCTGCGCAGAATTCCACCGCTCTGATTGAAAATTCCATTCAGGCCGTGGAAAAGGGCAAGGACATTGCGGACCAGACGGTAAAGACCATGCAGGAGGTTCTGGATGCCACCGAAAAATCAACGGACCTTGTGAACCGGATCGCTTCCGCCTCGGAAGCGCAGTCCACCTCCATCAGCCAGATCAGCCTTGGGGTAGATCAGATTTCCTCGGTGGTGCAGACCAATTCCGCCACAGCGGAGGAAAGCGCCGCTTCGAGCCAGGAAATGGCCGATCACGCGGTACAACTGCAGCGTTTGGTGGAATACTATTCGTTGGATGAGGTTGTCGTTTCCTGATAAATCCCCAATAGGCTGGATTCATGACAACAAATTCAGTTTTAAATTTTATACGATCCTGCTTTCAGGGCGGCCGGAATTTCCGGCCGCCCTACTCATCAAAAAAACAGCCTGCAGACGCAATGTCCGCAGGCTGTTTACAGCTTTATAGCATCATTCAACGATCTTTTCTTCCTGTTCCTGATCCTCCTCAAGCTCTTCATCCAGATCTTCTGTGGAGATATTACAGGCATTCTCGATCACGAGAGAAAGGTAGTTACGGTCGTTGTACAGATCGAGTATTTTGTCCGGCTCACTGAGCAGCCGGATCTGAGGACGAAGCGGATGCCGGACATTCTGCGCCACAACAATCGCGATTTCCCCGTTGCTCAGCCTGACACACGAACCAACCGGATAAGGAGAAACCTTTCTTAAAAACGCCTCGACCACTTCCACGTCAAAGGCGGTGCCGCTCCCTCCCATGATATATTCCAGCACTTCTGTGGGAGAAGACGGCTTTCGGTAAGGGCGGACGGACGTCAGCGCATCATACACATCCGCAACCGCAATAATACGGCCAAACAAAGGGATGCTGTCTCCTTTCAGGCCGCTGGGGTAACCGGAACCGTCAAATTTTTCATGATGCGTCAATATGCCGGCACAGATTTTTTTGCTGACAAGCTGGTGCTTTAGAAAAAACTCGGCGCCCTTATAAGGGTGGAGCTTCACAATTTCAAACTCTTCCGGAGTCAGCTTGGCCGGTTTTGCAATAATCTCAATCGGAATAGACATCTTCCCAATGTCATGCAGCAGTGCGCAAAGACCCAGATCATACAGATCCTTGGTCTTCATTCCCATGGAAATCCCAATGGCAATTGCCAGAATCGACACGCCCAGTGAATGATTGTAAGTATAGTCATCGTACAGCTTTAAGTTAAAAATGCTGAGTTCGATATTTTTGTTGTTTTTCAGTGCGGTAACAAGCTGTTTAGAAACATCCAGAGTCTGATTGATATGGCTGATGTTGATACTCTGCGCATTCTTATCAAACATCTCGAAAACGTGTTCGAGATTGGTGACAGCTTCCTGCTTGAGCGCCCTTTTAATCGGCGGCCGAGGTCGCGGCAGTCTGTGTGCCGACTGTTCCTCTTGATCATCATCGGAATGGATATATGCCCCTAAAACCTGCAGTTCGCAAAGCTTTTGAATGTACGCGCTGGTCAAAACCTGCCCGGAACGCAACATGGCGACTTTACAAGTCTTGTAATCATACAAATATACGTCCCGATCCAGCCTCATGCCTTCTTTCAGCTGATCGATTGGAACAAAATTCATGTGCTTCCTTTCTTTCTTGCTCACATCGCTGAGCAATAGTACAACAAAACTTATGCACTAAGTGTACAATATTCATTTGGGAAATGCAATTGTTATTTCCGAAAATCGCAACTAATTCTTCTGTTTTTTTTCCTAAGGATTTATGAAAATAGTACGATATATAAGGTAAGAAGTATTTTTATCGGACAGGAGGATTTCAAAATGTCTTCTTTAACCACCAATTCCAGCACATCTTCCTCTTCCCTTTATGCAACCGCAAGCTCTTCCAAGCGTCTTACCGGCCTGATGTCGGGATTAGATACCGACGAGCTGGTCAAACAGCTCACGATCGGAACACAGAATAAAATCGACTCTGCCAATCAGAAAAAACAGATTGCCACCTGGCAGCAGGAGGCTTATCAGGCCCTTATCAAATCGATTTCTGAGTTTCAGACCAAATATTTTAATTCTTCTTCCAGCAGCAACAGTATTTTAAACGCAAGCTTTTTCAACAGCACTTCCATCGTAAACAATTCTTCTTATGTAAAGCTCAGCGGCCTTGCCAACGTTGCGCAGAACATGCAGATCAAATCGATCACGGCGCTTGCTAAGCAGGCTTCGTATGTTGCCACCAATAAGGTATCTTCCCAGGCAATTCAGACCGGGGAGATTCAGTCTGAATGGACAAAGAGCGCCGTGACCGGCGCCACCATGAAGATCAGCTTCGAGGGGAAGGATTACACCCTGACGGTGGGTTCCGACGGCAAAACAACACAAACTTCTGATATTGTGAATCAGCTCAATCAGCAGCTCAAGGATCAGGGGCTTGGCGATAAGCTTGGTGCTTCTGTTGATGCGGACGGAAAATTCATTCTGAAAAACAAAGATGATTCTTCATCCTCTGCCGTTACCATTAAAAGCGGATCGGACGCCCTGCTCAGCGGGCTTGGCCTGAAAGCGAATGATTCCGGTACCGCGGTGACGGGATCGGACGCGGTGAATGAAGCGTATTTTACCAACCATTCGATCGCGGCCGGTTCCAAATTAAACCTGAAGATCGACGGCAATGATTATACCTTTACCGTTTCTTCCGCCCTCTCGCTCCCGGTTGGCACTGTGGATGAAAACTACAGCAAAGCACTGGAAACCGCATTGAATGACGCGGTAAAAACAAATACGGATTTAAAAGGAAAGATTAACTTCTCCGTAGACAGCAGCGGAAACGTTTCGTTGACCTCTACCGAGGGGAAATCGATCGAGATCACGGATGGAAGCAAGAGCTTACTGAACGGCTTGGGCTTTTCCAGTGGTGGAACCATTTCTACCACCGGAACAGTCAATCAGAGCGAACTGTATAAAACCTATCTGGATGAATCTCTTTCCGGCTCTACCCTGACGTTTGACCTGAACGGGCTCTCGAAAACCATCTCCTTTGACGCAACCCAGGCAGGGAGCTATGACACACCGGAAAAGCTGAAAGATTATCTTCAGACCAAATTGGATTCTGCTTTTGGCAGCGGAAAGGTTCAGGCCGTAATAAAAGACGGCGGTCTTTCCTTTACAACAACGGGAAGCGATACAGATGTTCTGACCATTTCTTCCTCCAGCAAAAGCGGTGTGCTTGGTGTGGACGGCGCTTTACGGGTATATGCCGGTGAATCGAACCGCATCAACCTGAACAAAACCCTGCGGGACGTACAGAAAGAGTTGTCTACAGGACTGGAAACGGATGGATCTGACCTGTTGTCGGAATACAAGATTTCTGTCAACGGAAAAGATTTTACCTTTAAGGCAACCGACAATATCAACACGATCATGAAAACCATCAATAATGATTCGGACGCCAACGTTACCATCTCCTATTCCAGCACTCTGGATCGATTCAGCATCGTTTCCAAGAACGGCGGCGCCAACAGTCAGATCGATATTCAGGACAAAACCGGAAACTTGTCACAGGTTCTGTTCGGATACAGCTCGATCGATAAAGATACGGAAGTAGACGGTAAAAAAATCGTTCAGGCAGGTCAGGACGCCGAGCTTGAGGTCAGCTTCGATAACGGGCAGTCCTTTACGAAAATCACCCGCAGCAGCAACAGCTTTACCATGGACGGCGTGAACTTTGAGCTGCAAAAAACAACGACCGGTTCCGATGTCAGTGAAACCAACCCCATTACCTTTTCGGTAGAATCGAAAACCGATGATCTTGTGACAAAGATCAAAACGTTTATCGACGATTACAACGCGATTCTGACCACAGTCAACGGTTTGATCTCAGAGAAGAAACCGACCGACGCGACCTATGCCCCTTTGACGGATGATCAGAAAAGCGAAATGAGCGAAAGCCAGATCACCGCATGGGAGAAAAAGGCAAAGCAGGGCCTGTTGTTTAACGATTCTCTGCTCAGCAGCTTTGCTCAGGATTGGCGCCACAGTATGACGGATGTGGTTTCTTCAATGAGCAGCGCTTTGTATCAGGTCGGTATCTCTTCCTCCAGCTATTCCGATAACGGAAAGCTGACTGTGGATGAGGACAAGCTCAAAGAGGTACTGAATTCCGACCCCGATAAAATTGCCCAGTTATTTACCTCTACGGATGGTATCGCCACACGGATGCAGAACGTCATGAAAAAATACGCGAATGACAGTCTGGTAAATACCGGCCTCTTCATCACAAAGGCGGGTTCCTCCACCAGCACGGTAGATACGAGCGAATTGGCGAAGAAGATGAAAGAGTACGATACACAGGTAAAAACGCTGAAAACGCGCCTGACCTCACAGCAGGAATATTATTATAATAAATTTACCGCTCTGGAAACTTATATTGCACGGATGAATAGTCAGGCAAGCTTCTTTACGCAGTCCAGTTCTACCTGACGGTAAAATCAGAGGTGTATCATGCAAAGTAATGCAATTTTTCAATACAAACAGCAGTCTGTATCCACCATGTCGCGCGGGGAGCAGCTGATCCTTCTGTTCGATGAAGTCATAAAAAATCTTCATCATGCTTCTCTGCTGATGAAGCAGAACGATTATACCAATTCTGAAAAATGCACCGAAAAGTGCAAAAACATTTTTCAGTATCTTTCTTCCGTACTGAACTTTAAGTATCCGATTTCGAAAGAGCTGTATGATTTATACTACTTCTGCAATCAGCAGATCATTCGTTCAGAAATCCGCCGCGACCCGCAGCTTTTGGATGATCTGCTCCCGCTTGTCAACGAGATGCGCGATACCTGGGTACAGGCGGAAAAACTGGTTCATATGAAGAAATAAAGAATACCGCAGAAAAGATTGGAGTATATCATGCTTACACAGGACATTTTGGTATGCCTGGAGCAAAAGAAAATCCTGATGGAACAGATTTTGAACATCACCAAGCAGATGGAGGTTCAGTCGCTGGAAGAAACAGTTGATCTGGACTTGCTGCTGGAACAGCGCGGTCAGCTGATGCAGCGGGTGGACAAATGCAACCTTCTGATTCGATCGAAAACAGAGCTTCAAGACTCCGCTGAACAGGAAAGACTGCGCGATTTGATGTCTTTGCAGTTAGAAGAGGAAACCTGTTCCCCGGACGAAAAACGGGCCCTGAATTTGGTTTCTGAAATCAATGCACTGTTTCGCCAGGCTGCCGCTCTCAATCGTTCCACAATGGATCTTTTGTTGGTACAGCGTGAGAATTCAAAGAAACAGCTTGCCGAGCTGAAACAGCAGGGTGAGCAAAACAATTTGTTTACTTACCAGTAAGCAGCTCGGCAAAGGCATAGTGTTCCGGCAGCGCCGGACACTATGCCTTGTTTTTTCCTTCCAAAGCGTGTAAAATGAGAACAATATAATACTATCGCTTTAAAATAGTGAGTGATTTTTTCCTCGCCTGTGGGGAAAGGAATCACTGTACTTACATCAGGCTGTTTGAAAGTGAATTGACTGTACAGGCTTACGAAAAGCAACATCATTACAAGAAAGGATCTATTCTGTTTTCCATGATTTTCGATATGCATGTTCACATGTTCCCAGATTTTCTGGCCAAAAAAGCTCTTTCCGGAATTGGTGAGACCAGTCATGTTCCCCCCGTGACAAAGGCCACGCTTTCCGATACCAGAGACCGTTTGAAGGAATGGGGGATTTCCGGTGCGGCCGTCATGAATATTGCAACCAAGCCGGAACAGCAGACCAACGTGAATGACTGGGCCGCAGAGGTTCAGGATGATTTCTTTTACTGCTTTGGCTCGGTTCACCCGGACGCACCGGACGCCGTCGGGGAGCTTTGGCGCATTCGCGGTCTGGGGCTTTACGGGGTCAAGATGCACCCGGAGTACCAGCGCTTCTTCGTCGATGATAAAAAGGCATACCCCGTCTACGACGCACTGCAGGAATTGGGGCTGCCCGTTACTTTTCATGCGGGGTGGGACCCGGTTTCCCCCAATGTGGTGCATACGCCGCCAAGGGCTCTGGCAAAGGTGGCGCGTGATTTCCCGCGCATGACCATTATCGCGGCACATATGGGCGGAATGAGGCGCAGCGAAGAAGCCGAGGAATACCTGATCGGTATGGAGAATGTTTATCTCGACACCTCGATGTCTTACCTGCTCATAGACCCGGAGCAGGCCAAACGAATGATCCTGCATCACGGTCCGGACAGGGTGCTCTACGCCAGCGACTGCCCCTGGAGCCTGCCGAAAGAACAGATGCGCTATCTGGAACAGCTGGATCTGCCGGACCGCATGCTGGAGGACATTTACTGGAACAATGCCCGTCGGCTGTTGGGTCTGGACGAAATCTCCGGGCGGATATGACCCGGAACAAAGCGGAGGATATTCCGATGAGAAATATTATGGTCACCGGCGGCGCCGGTTTTATTGGGAGCCACACCTGTGTGGAGCTGCTGCAGAACGGTTACGATATCTGCGTAGTGGATAACTTCAGCAACTCCTCCCCTGCCGCACTGGATGCGGTGCGCACGATTACCGGCCGCGATTTCCCGTCCTACTGCTGCGATCTGCTGGAGGAAGAGAAATTGGGGCAGATTTTTGAGGAACAGCAAATCGACGCGGTCATCCATTTTGCGGGCCTGAAGGCTGTGGGAGAAAGCGTTCAAAAGCCTGTTCTGTATTATCACAACAACGTGACCGGCACCCTGAATCTGCTGCGGCAGATGGAGCTGCACGGCGTCAGGCGGCTGGTATTCAGTTCCTCCGCCACGGTATACGGGGAAAACAATCCCATCCCTTACCGGGAGGACATGCCCACCGGGCAGACTACGAATCCCTATGGCACAACGAAAGCGATGATCGAACAGATTTTGCAGGATCTTTGCAAAAGCGACAGCCGCTGGAACACCATGCTGCTGCGCTACTTCAACCCGATCGGCGCGCACCCCAGCGGACTGATTGGAGAAAACCCGAACGGTATTCCCAACAATCTGATGCCATACATCATGCGGGTAGCGCAGGGCTCTCTGCCTTATCTGAACGTGTTCGGCAACGACTACCCCACCCGCGACGGCACCGGCGTGCGGGATTATATTCACGTCTGTGACCTCGCTGTGGGCCATGGTAAGGCGCTGGATGCGCTGTTTGCACAGGAGGGCGCCAGCATCTACAACCTGGGAACCGGGCACGGAAGTTCTGTTCTGGAGGTCGTAAAAACCTTTGAGCAGGAATCGGGAGTCCCCGTACCGTACCAATTTGCTCCCCGGCGGGCCGGCGATCTGCCGGAATACTACGCCGACGCTGCCAAAGCGCAGCAGGAGCTGGGCTGGCAGGCCCGTTACACATTGGCCGATATGTGCCGCGACTCCTGGAATTTCATCTGCAAACAGGGAAGCACGGAAAAGAAAGCGGGTGATTCGGAATGAACCTTGTCATCGAATACAACTGCGACCAGATCGACTGGAAAGAGCTGACTCATGTCGTCGAAACCGCAGGCCTTACTCCTCACACGCCTGAAATGTTCCAAAAGGCGTTTGAAAACAGCTTTGCCGTTGTTTTTCTGCGGGACGGACAGCGCCTGATCGGCTGCGCACGCGCCCTTTCCGACGCGGTGGTTCAGTCCGCCCTTTACGACGTCGCCCTGCTGCCCGAATACCAGGGGCAGGGGCTCGGCAGAACCTTACTGGAGGAGATGCTCCGGCAATTGCCGGACGGCAACACCATCCTATACGCATCCCCAGGAAAAGAAACCTTTTACGAGCGTTTCGGCTTTGGCCGCCTGAAAACCGGAATGGGGAAATTCCTCGACCCGGAACGCGTCCGCCAAAAAGGGATGCTCGAATAATAAAATGGCCCCGCCAATTGGCGGGGCCATTTTATTCCGCTTCTGTTTGGGCAGAAGGAACAATCTCCTTTTCGGGCTCTTCTTTTGCTTCCTTGTGATAGTAGGCAAAGCGGCTGATCAATCCGGCCAGAACCATCAGCGACGCGGATTCGCTCCGATTCCATGTGCGGTTGGTCGTCACATCGTCGCAGCCGACAAAGCCGCGGATACTTCCCCGCTGATCGTACAGCACGCAGTGCAATGTGGAACGTGTGGAAGGACTTTGCCTTAAAAAGTAGGTATCCTCCGTTTCATGCACATCATAACAGCGGAACAGGCCCCATTCATCAAAGCACTGGTAATGCAGCCCCAGTTCTTCCAGTGAAAGCTTCTGCGCCCTGCCGAAGATCGGCTCCACATTCGGCGCACACCATTCACACGTTACGGTACATTGCAGGCGGTCCTCCGGGCATTCCACCAGATACACACGGCCAACGCTCAATACCCGGCCGATCATTCTCAAAACCGAGCCCATCCCGTCGGGGCTCCCGCCTGAGGTGAGAAGCTCTTCCGTCGCTTCAAACACAAGGTGCGGGTCGACCCGATAATCCGGCGTTATATCGCGGTGAATTTCGGTCACGTAAGAGGCTGTTTTCAAAGCGCTCAAATCACGTTCAAGTTCTGCGATTTTAGAATAAAAGACCATGTCGCCTTTTCCATGGCGCTTTGAAACATACAGCGCCTGATCGGCCTTATGGAACAGCTCCTCATATTCCGTTCCATCCAAGGGAGAAAGGGAAACACCCACGCTCGCGCTGAGCAGGTGCTGCATATTCGACAGGGATTCGGACTGCTGGAACATGCGGCAGACCTCCTGCGCCCTTTCGCGGATGGTATTGAGATTCTTCTCTCCGCGCAGAAAAACGAGGAATTCATCGCCGCCGATTCGGCCGACTACCCCTTTTTCTTCAAACTTCAGCTTTAATATCCGCGAAAACTCCACCAGTACGGCATCGCCGTGCAAATGGCCGTAAGTATCGTTGATCTCTTTGAAATTATCGATATCGATCATCAGGATCGCATGACTGCGGTCCGATTCATAGGAAAGGTACTGTCGGATCAAGGTCTCCGTCATCGTTTTATTGTACAGCTTGGTAAACGGATCCCTTTGGGCACGCTCTACCAGCTCGAGCATTTCTTCCTTCTGGCGGTTCATGTTGACGGCCTTCCCCACCATTCTGGTGATGCGGCCGGAATCGTCCGTGATCGCGGCACCGATCAGATGATACCAGTAGTACCTGCCGTCCTTGTGGCGAAAGCGAAGGATCGTGTTGGACATTTTGATATTGTTGCGCAGGTTCTGAATCAAATCGACAAAAACGGGGATATCCGCGGGGTACACGCTTTTCTCCCGCAAAACCTTCTCGCTGTACTGGCTGATGACGGCCGGCACCCCGGTTAAATTGGCATATTTGTCTGACAGGCGAAGCGTGTCGGTGAGAACGTCGTAATCGAACAGGATATCTTCTGAGATGCTTTGCCGGATGATATTGCGCTGATCGTGCTGGAGCTCGTGCATGATCCTGCGGTAGCTGGTATTATCGCTCACCAGCATCTGGATTTCCCAGCCATTCTGTGTTTTGTCGATCACAGAAATCTGCGCCGTTGCCCAGACATAGGAACCGTCTTTCCGCTGGATTTTATATTCACACGTCAACGGGCGGCCAGTCCCCTGAGACAGCCAGTCGAGGATGTGACGGAACATCTTCTGGTGATTTCCCGCATAGACCCTGCAAATCCCCGTTGACGAGCGCTCAAGCTGCAGATATTGCTCCCTGGTATAGCCGAAAATCCGGAAATAGTTGTCCGAAGCGTCGATAAAGGTGAATTTCTTTTTATCGAAACCCGCGATCAAAACACCGCCGGCAATCCCCCGAATCAGGGCTTTCAGCCGAGCCCTCGCCTTTTTTGCCTCCCGACACTCATTGATCTCGTCTGTTATATCCATGAGTGTGCAGACAAGCTCTCCCTTATCGTTTCGGGTCCCATATTCCATACAGTATGCTTCGCCCCTGTCCTTGGTAAGGACGCGGTACCTGACATAAAAAAATCCGGCAGCGGCAGTCTGATCTTCCACAGAGGAATAAAAAGCCTGCCGGTCTTCCGGATGCACCAGTCTACAGTAGTCTTGCTGAAACTTTTCTTCGAATTCTTTTCTCGTATAGCCAAAGAGTGCAAGGCAGCGGTCGCTGATCTGCAAAACGCGGGACCGCGGCCTTTTTTGCCCTGTTTTCTTACGAACCATTGCAACGCTTTGATTCCAATTCTGAAATGTTTCAGAGGCGGAATCCGTTATTCCGTGAGTTTCTCTCTTTTTCTCTCTCCCCATAAAAGGTCGTCTCCCATGCAGCACGGGTTCCCCGGCAATCAAAATCAGTGATCATCATTCAAATTATAGCCGATCATTTTCGGGATTACAACCGCAACACTTTGAATCACCTGAGAATAAATAAGAGCGACTCGTTGTTTTTTAGGGCATTTTGCCGAGATTTTACACCTATAATGAGTATGATTACCCATTTTCCTTCCCATTTTTCTTCGCGATCCTTGTTTTATAGAAGAAGATCGCCCCTACAACGAACAGAATGATCAACACAACGAGAGTGGCATGCGCGTACAGGTCGATATATCCTGCAACGCGTTCCCACGATTCCCCTGCGAACACGCCCAGATGCACCAATACGGTATTCCACAAAAAGGTACCCGCGGTGGTGTACAGCAGAAACACGCCCATCGACATTTTTGTCATACCGGCCGGGATGGAAATAAGGCTGCGGATGATCGGGATAAAGCGGCAGGCGAAAACGGTGATTCTCCCCTTTTTCTCAAACCAATGTGCCGCGCGCTCCACGTCTTCGCGTTTGAAATGCAGCATCTGGCCCAAACGTCCATCGAGCCAGCCTTCAATCCGCTCCGGCGGGAAAAATCGCCCGATACTGTACAGCACCAGGGCGCCGATCACCGCGCCGACGGTGGCCGCGATCACGACCCCCCATACCTGCATATCTGTATACGTGGTAGAAAAGCCGCCAAAGGTCAAAATCACTTCGGAGGGGATCGGGGGAAATACATTCTCTATAGCAATCAGCAGCATAATTCCAATATATCCAAACTGATTCATCGTCTGGATGATCCATTCCTGCATTGCAACGTGCTCCTTTCCTGTGTTCCTGCGATTTCACGATTCCGATGATAGCAGAAACATGACAGGCAGACATGACGAAAGTGTAAATTTTCGGTCAACATTTCAGAGTTTGGCGGAATTCTTGGCGGATTCCGCCTGCTCGTCCGCTAATTCCTCATCGGAAGCAGGCGCTTTTTTCCCTGCGGCGGGGTCCGGCACCTCGACAGGCGGCTTCCCCATCACTTCTTCTTCCGATATTTCTTTTTCCTTGAGCTTTAATTCCGTTTCCTGACGCAGCAGCGCGTAAAATACGGAGAACAGCGGCACACCAAGCAAGATACCGATCACGCCGAACAGATTGCCGAACAGCAGAATCGCGACCATCACCCATAGGCCGGGCAGGCCGATGGAGCTGCCCACCACGCGGGGATAGATGACATTCCCCTCAAACTGCTGGAGCAGAACGAGGAAAATCAGGAACCACAGGCTGTATATCGGGTTGATCATCAGCAGGACAAACGCACCCATTGCGCCGCCCAAATACGCACCCAGAATCGGGATCAGGCTTGTCATGGAAATGATCACGCTGATCATCACCGCGTAAGGCAAACCCATAACGGACATGCCGATGTAGCACAGCGAGCCGATGATGATGGCCTCTGTCATCTGTCCGGTGACAAAGCCCGAAAAAATCCGGTTGGTCAGCACGCCCACCGCTACCATACGCTGCGCTTTGTCCTTGGGGAGAAACGCGTATAACACGCGGCGAATGTTGCGGATCATCCGCTCTTTCCCGAACAGGATGTAGATGGAGAAAATCACGCTCAGCACGAACGAAATAATGCCGGAAGCCACGCTGATGGTGGCAGACACCAAAGAGGTAGCCAGATCGCTGACGGTCGAGGTGACCTTTTCCAGCGGCTTGGTCCAGTCGATTTTCAAAAGACTCTGGGTTTCCTGACTCCAGTCGAACTGCTTGGACATGTCCGTCAGCCACTGTGAAAGCTGATTGATATAGGCGGGCAGATTCTCTGAAAAGAAGCTGAGGGAACTGATGAATTCCGGCACGATATAGACGATGATCAGCCACACAACCAGCGACAAAAAAGAGAACGCCAGTAAAATGCTGATGCCCCGCCGGAATTTCAACCAGATTTTCCAGCCCTTTTGGTTCAGAGGATAAAACAGCTTGTTTTCAAAAAAACGTACCAGTACATTCACCACATAGGCGACACCGATGCCGACCAGCAACGGCCCAAACAAAGACAGAATGTAAGAAATGACAAAGGATACATTCTCAATATGAAACACAAGAAAAATCAGGCCAACGGTGAACACAATAAAAAAGATCATCTTACCGCGGATCTTCTTCCACAGCTTGGGATCCGACAGGATTTCTTCCCAATTCATACCTGCCGCACAACCTTTCCAAAAATATAGTATCTGAACACCGCTCTGAAAAAGCGGTTCGTTTTCTCCCCGCCTTCGGCGGGGAGAAAACTGCTGTTTGTATCAAAGTACCTTTTTCCAGTGATTTGGCAATAGCCTTGTTTTTCATGCTAACGCAATCGCAGAGAAAAGTCAACGAAAAGCATGACGGTACTGCTTTGAATTTCCAATCATAATAGCATGGCCCGTTTGGGCCCGGATATTTGGCGCACAGCTTTCCAGTTTCGTTTGTTTTTTGCAGAGTACGATATTTTCCCATCAGAAACAGATTGACACGAAAAACAATCCGCTGTATATTAGTTAGGTAAATATAATTATAATAACCTAATTAAATGAGGTGCTTTTATGGATCCGACAAGGGCGATCGACCGATTGTATTACAATATCATTCTCAATGAACTGCGCATGATGAACGAGAGTAACCTGTATCACAGCATCACTTATAACAGTCTGCTTTATCTCGACCTGATCAGCTATACGGAAAACTGCACCGTAAGTTTTCTGGCCGGCGTGCTGCGGGTCGCAAAATCCTCTGTAACGTTAAAAGTAAATGAGCTGATCAAACAGGAGCTTGTCGAAAAGAAGCAGAGCGAACAGGACCGCAGGGTTTACTTTCTGACGGTGCGGCCTGAAATCCTTGAAGAATTCAAAAAGCTTGATCAAGCGACGAATTATTCCGTAGAGCAGGTGAAAAAGCAATATACGCCCGACGAAATGAACCGTTTCTGCGAAATGCTGGATGCATTCAGCAGTTACTACAACGATTATTCTGAAAACACAACGAAAGCGAAAGGAGATTCCCGTGAACCAGAAAGCAATTGAGCATCGGGCGCTTCTGATCGGGATCGCCGCAAATATTCTGATGGGCGCAGCGGGATTATGCGTGTATTTCATTACCGGAATAGAGGCGCTTTTTCTTGATTCCGTGTTTACCCTGATCGCCGTACTATCCGGTATTGTTGCCGCAGTTATTTCGAAACGAAGCAGCCATACCAGTGAAACGTTTCCATACGGTCTGTTTGTTTTAGAGCCGATTTATGTCATATTCAAATCCATACTGATGCTTTTTCTGATGGCCTTCACTACAATCAGTGTATCCCAAAAGGCAATCCTCTATTTCACAACCGGGATTGGCGACCAAATGGACATTGGTCCCGTCGTTCCTTATGAGATCATTATGATAATACTGTGTGCTGCATTGTTCTTTTTCTATCGGGATCAAAATAAGCGCATCGACAATACAAGCGTTCTGTTAGGGGCGGAATCAAAAGGCACCTTGGTTGACGGGTTGATGTCCGGAGGGATTGGTGCGGCGGCTGTCGCCATTTCGTTCATTAGCGAAAACGGCCCTTTGTCTTTCTTACTGTATACGGGAGATTTTTTCATTACCATTATTCTGGTACTGTTCTCTATTAAGGAACCTTTCATTATATTGAAGGAAGCCTTTATTGAACTGGCTAACGGAGTGGTTACCAAAGGAAAAATAAAGCTGCAGATAGAGGAAATCATCCAAAAGAATCTGCCCAAAGATACGCTACTCAGCAAATGCCTGATTCATAAAATCGGCATGAGCTTTCGGATCGCGATCCACCTGAACAGCAGTAAGGATATCATCAGCAAAGAGGAATTGGCAGAAAAGGCTGCCGCAATCGAAAAAGAGCTGGCGGGCACCTACGATTATATTAAAATCAGCTTTGTATTCCCATAAATGAAGCTTTCAGACAAAACGCTGCGGCGGATTGACCGCCGCAGCGCTTTTTATTATTCCTGACGGATTGCGGTAAGCGCGCTGATTTTGACAGCGCGGTTTGCGGGGGAAAAACCGGAAACCAGGCCCACCATGGTTGAAAACACCAGCGCCCCCAAAGCCAGCCAGGCCGGAATAATCGAAATCTGCCCTCCGGCCCCGAGGCCCATCACGCCCCCCCCGTTCGCCGCGAGGGTATTGATGAGAAATGACAGCATATAGCTGAAAATAAGGCCCGCCACGCCGCCGATAAAGCCGATCATTCCGGCTTCGATCAAAAACATGGCGCGGATATTCCCGATCACACAGCCAAGTACCTTCATCACACCGATCTCTCGGGTACGCTCATAAATGGACATGATCATCGTATTGGTGATCCCCAGTGCCGCGACCAGCAGCGAAATCGCGCCCAGACCGCCCAGAATCATCTGGATGGTTCTGGTCTGCTGCTCTACGGATTCGCGGATGCTGTCCATACTGTACGTCTGAAAGCCGAACGCCTTGATGGAATCCTGCACCGACTCGACCGACTTAATATCGAGTGCCTTGACCACGGCGCCGTTATACTGGAACTTTTTCGATTTGTCCACCTTGATATTGTTCAGCTTATTATACTGATCCACCAAAGACCGCGCATACTTGACATCCATAAACACGCTGTAGCCGGGCGAGGGGTTCTTGCTCCAGTCCTGCGCCATGATGCCTAGTCCTTTGAGCTTTATGGGCTTTACCGTCTTTTTGTTGTTGTCGTCGGTCTTTCGCAGCACCAGCTCCAGCTTATCTTCCATCGGGTTCACATACGGGTCCGGAACTTTTCCGGTGGCATCCGGTTCCGGGTAGATCATATTATTGTTGTTCTTCTTGCTGTTGTAGAAATTATATAGAGCGTCCTTCCCAAACAGGATCGCGCCCTCCTCTACGGTTCCCTCCGGCAGCTTACCCGCTTCCATCTCATAGCCAAACTCAGAAAGGGCATCCATATACACGCCGGTGATCTGCCCGCCGTATACGTATTTGCCGCTGCGAATCTGAAAGGCGGAGGAATCCACATCAAACATCGGAGTCAGGGTCTGCACGCCCGGCAGCGCTCGGATTTTCTCCAGCATGGCATCGTCGAGCGGCTCCGCATCGGGGCTGGGGCTGTAGTTTTCTATCTGGATCACCGTCAGATCCCCCATGCTCTGCATCATGTCGTCCGTTGTCTTTTTGATGCCGATACCAAAGGAGAGCATTACCACAATGGCACAGGTACCGATGACAACACCGGCCACTGTCAGCAATGTGCGCACCTTGCGCTTGAACAGGCTGCTCAGGCTCATGGCAACCATATCATTCCATTTCATGGCTGATCCTCATTCTGATGCTGCCCATCCTGCAGCTCCGGCGTCTGCGGCTGCACGTCGTCATAATCATCCTCCTGCTCCAGCAGGGCCTGGCGCTTTGCGACACGCTTGCGGCGAATCAGCACTACGGCTGCGGCCCCTCCGGCCACCACGGCCAGAATGAGCACCCATATCCAAATCGGTATACCGGAGGACTGCTCCGGCATCGGCTCGCTGATGTCTGGGCCCATACCGCCCTGATCAACGGGCATCGCCGGCTGAACCTCGCAGGAGAACTCTTTGATGATTTCACGTGTTTCCCCGTTGGGGTCTTCGTAAGTAATCGTGGCCTTCCCCTGCAGCGTCCCCTCTTCCGTCGGGGTCAGGGTCGTATCGTAGCTGTCGGAAGAACCGGATTCCACATTGCCGATATAGATATTTGTTTCCGGCGCGGTGAAATTGCCCTCCAGCAAAACGGAAAGATTATAAACGGTGCTCTTACCCTTGTTGACATAGCTGATGGACAGCTGACCGTCCGTTCCCATCTGGATCGGCCCCTGCACCTCTGCGTTCGTCACCTCAAAGCGATCCGGCTGCGTGAGCGGAATGGAGATCGTTTCCGTCGCCGTGATCTGCTCGTGCTTGGTATCTGCGGAGGACTCGTACTCAAACTTTACGTCGATGCCATAGGATTTTGGCTTGGCGTCCGCTTTGGGGTATAGCTCAATCGATTTATCGATGGAAGCGCCTGCCCCCAGCTTCGAGATAAAGAACGTATTGGAAGAATTGGCCGGTGTGAAAACACCGCCGGTATCTTCGTCCGCCGTAGAAGTAATGGTGATTTTCAGGTTCTGAATCGCTGTGCTGGTATTCGCGTTGCGAAAGCGGAGCGAGAGCGGGAACGTTTTGCCGCCAGTCACCGAGGTTCCGCCAAAGCTATAATTCTCGATGATGATGATCGGCTTTCCGCCGCTGGAATCGCCCGTTCCCACCACAGAGACAAATACCTTGGTAGCGACGGCCTCCGTCACCTCGTCCGAAGTGAGGTTCACCCCGACCGCGTAGTTGCCCGTTTCCATTTTGGAAGCGGCCTGCATGTTAAAGGAAATCGTTGCGGTAGCGCCGGGGGCCAGGCTGGCGACCGACTTTCTGTCGAGCGAGCCGACGACCGTAAAGCTCTCTGTCGCAAGACCGTCGAGAGCGGCATTGATATTGTGATACGTCTGGCTGCCGGTATTCTTCAGCACCAAATCCATGCGGAAGGTGCTGCCGGAATAGATGGTGGAACGGTCCAGCTTATAGGAATCGATCATCACGCCGCCCTTTCCCTGGGCGCTGTCCAGCACCTGAAGATAGGCGGTTACCTCTTTCCCGTTGATCGTCAGAGTGATCGGATAAATCCCTGCCGCAACGGAGGAATCCACACGAAGAGGAAGATTTAAGTACTTTTTCTCCCCCGACACAAAGCTCATCGTATAAACGGAGCCGGCCGAGGTGAGCAGGATTTTCGGTTCTGCCGGCAGCTTCACTTCGATCTGCGCGTCCTCCAGCGTATCGCCGCTGATGAGAGGGATTCCCACTGTGGCGCTGGTTCCGGAAATAATGGTCGGTGTGGAGCTGTTTTCATCCACACGCACCGTGTTATCCGCAGAGCCTTCGCCGGGGATCAGGGTTTTGCGGATGCTGATTTTATTTTTGGTTTCGATTTCGGTTCCCTTGGAAGCATCATTGCTCGTATAATATGTAATCGAAAACTGCAGCACGCCGGGACCGGAACCGGAATAAGTGAGATAGTTTTCCGGCATATACAGGGTATAATAAAGACCATCGCCTTCCTCGGTATCCGTGGGAGATATTTGACTTTCCAAGATAGTAAATTCATTTTTCTTGATCCGTATGGCCCCATTAGGACTACTCACCTTAATAATTGCGCTCTTAGCATATTTATTTATTTCGGTGTCATCATGATAGAAGCGGATACTTGCCTCAAACGAATTTCCAGTCTGCACTGTGGATGGTGAAATGGTAGCGGAGATAATCTGCGGGTCCGCAACCGTAGGCGCTTCCGCCGATACCATCACGGGAAACATCTGCAGCAGCAGAACCGCCGTAAGTACAAACGCCGCCAAAGAGCGCATTTTTTGAAATTTCATTCCGCTTTTCCTCCTGATACCGTAGTCAATTCCTGTGCTTTTTCCTGCCGCTGTGCAGGGAAAGCAGATTCATTCGTATGATCTGCCTGAATATTTCCGTCCACAATGGTGACGATTCGGTCCGCGTAGCGGGCGATATCCTGGTCATGCGTGACCAAAATCAGGGTCTCCTGATATTCCCGCGCCATGCCGACCATAATCTCCATCACTTCTTTTGTCGTTTTGCTGTCCAGGTTGCCCGTCGGCTCATCCGCAAATATGATCTTGGGGTGCGCCACGAAGGCGCGCGCAATACCGACCCGCTGCTGCTGCCCGCCGCTCATCTGCGTCGGCCGATGCAGCAGACGGTTGCCCAGACGCACCGCGTGCAGCATTTTGACCGCCTCGCGATTTCTCTGGTCTTTGCTGATTCCCCGAAACATCAGCGGCATGGCGACGTTTTCAATGGCACTCAGCGTCGGCATCAGATTGTAGGACTGGAACACGAAGCCGATATTTTTCTGCCGAAACAGCGCCAGATCCTTTTCGGAAAGCGCCGTGACCTCTACGTCATCTATCACAACCCGGCCCTTCGACGGCTTTTCCAACCCTGCCATAATATTCAGCAGCGTTGATTTTCCCGAACCGGAGGTTCCTAATATACAGCATATTTCCCCCGATGCAACCGTCAGATTGATGCGACTGAGCGCAACAATCTTTTCCTGGTCCACCCGGTATACCTTACGAAGGTCCTCCACACGAATCAGGCCCATGTCAAACTCCTTTGCCGATACTCTCATTTTCCTCATTATACCAATGAACCGGAAAAATTATTTTCTTTAAAAGAAAATATATTTACAGTTACGATAACAAAATAGCTACAAAATTGAAATTTTTGTTAGAAATTTGTCCTGCATGATTCCAAAATGAGAGAAAAAAGGAAGAACTTTGTCCTTCTTTAATAGTGTCATAGCTATTCTGATCCTATTAAGAATTTCTTAAATTATTGTATCTGTCCAAAAACAACTTGTTTTTCAAAATAAAAAAAATTATACTTGTAAAAATAAAAATCTATCAAGAAAATGAAAAACGAACTGTAAAATGAAAACAAAAAGTCAAAAACAAAGGAGATTTGAGCTATGGCACTGAGATTTGCAACTCCTGAAGACGCCCCGCGTCTGATATCGATTTATGCCCCTTACATTTTAAATACCTGCATCACTTATGAATACACGGTTCCTTCTGTGGAGGAATTTGCGGAACGAATTCGCAGCATCGGCAGCAAAATGCCTTATCTGGTTTACGAAAGCGACGGAATCATCCTTGGGTATGCATACGCCGCACCTCATATGACACGGGCTGCCTACCAATGGGATGCGGAGCTTTCCATTTACATGGACGAGCAGCACCACCGCGGCGGAATCGGCACCATGCTTTACAAGACGCTGATTGCCCTGCTGAAAGAACAGGGGTACTACAATCTGTATGCCCTGATTTCCGTACCCAACGACCGCAGCATTGGCTTCCACCGCTCCCTGGGCTTTGAACAGGTTGGCGTTTACCCCCACACAGGATATAAATTGGGCAGGTGGAACGACCTTGCGATTCTGGAGTACTGCACCCAGCCGCTGCTGGAGCACCCCGTCCCGACAAAGTCCATTCGCGACCTGCCCAAAAACCGGATTGAGGAAATATTTGAATCTATGCAGCGAGTGCCGCAGATTTCACGGTGACCGGAACGGTTTTCAGGCCACCGTCACTGGTAGTAACCAAAATCGTTGCGCTGCCGGACCCCTGATACACAACGCGATACTTTGCTCCGCGCGGGTCATTCGCATTGACAAGCTGAACCGAGGCAACCGCCGGGTTCGAGCTGGTCACGGTGACCTGCGTTCCGGTCTGGTAGGGCTTTACGATGAACTCGGAATAAACGCCCGACGCACCGGACAAAGAAGCGGTATCCAGCGCAGCGCCCCTTGCGATCGCCGTGCGCATCACGCGGTACTGCGACCAGTCGGCCACGTTGTCAAACTGCGTGCTGACAGCGACATAGCCCGCGGAATCCCAGGAATAATGCTGGTTGACCCCGCCGGTCATCGCGGCGTCGCTTTTGAGCAGCGCATACGTCTGCACCACTCCCGCACGGTCGGGAACCGGGTCATCCCAGGTTGCATCCACGTGATACCATTCGCCGTTATACCGCACCATGTTCCACGCGTGGTTCATCGCCGTGCTCTGCACCACAATGCCGGGAATTCCGAGCTTCTGCATCAGCAGCTGAAACGCGGCTGCATACCCCTGGCAAACTGCTTTCTGCTTCACCAGCGCTCCGTATGCCGTGTAGGCATCATGCGGGGCGCTGTTCGTTTCTACGCTGGTATCGTAGGAGCAGTTCAGCACCAGATAATCATGAATCGCCACGATCTGCTGCAGCTGCGTCATGTCGGAGGTGATGACCGAAGAAATCACCGCCTGCGCGGCCTGCTCGATCTGGGCCGTTTTGGCCGCTACCTCTTGCTGAGAAACATCGTACTGCGGCCATAATCCATAGACTATTTCCTGATTGTCAATCGTGTATTCATAAGAGACGACACTGGCGATCTGCGGATAATTTGTAAACGAAGAGTAATTGAGGATTCGCAGCAGCTGATCCTTCGTAATCTGGTACTGTCTTAAATCCAGCACACTGACACCGTTCATCAGCCCCTCAGAGATCGCCGTCTCAGCCACTTTGGCGTTTTGATCCATTGCCAGAAGAGAAACCGCCGCAGCCGACTGTGTCTGTTCAGAGGAGCTCTGCAAATACTGGGAAAACTCAACTGTTTCTGTATGTAAAACAGGAGTTTGCTGCGCCCCTGCAACAGCGGCCATACTTCCCATCAGCGTCAGAGAAAGCAGGAGGCTGCAAATTCTCTTTTTCCAGTTTACCCTAAATAACGCATTCATTCGAAAACACGTCCTTTCATGGTTGTTATCCATATTTTAACAGGTAGAAGAATTATGTAAAGGGTAAATTCATAAATTTTTGCCTTCTAATGGAAATTTAACCGCTTTTGTTTCCTTTTTTTGTGCTATAATCATTTTAAAGCCCGTTTTAAAACACAAACGGGAGCAAAGCTGATCAAATGACAACCAGCATTTCTTTCCTGAATGCTTACATGCTTTTGGCTCTCTTTTCTTACAATTATTTTCATATTGCTGATGACCAACGAGCGGGAGGACAGACCATGAACAAAGAAGAACAAGTCATAGTGGCTTTCAGAGACTTATATCACAAGATGAGTTGGCTCAATAAGCTGAAGATGGAAGACAGTCTGAAGGAGTATAAGTCCTCTGAAGTGCACTGCATCGAAGCCATTGGAAAAAATGCAGATTCCAACGTGACAAAACTTGCGGAGTCCTTTTATATGACCAGCGGCGCCATCAGCAAATTAACGAAGAAGCTCATAAAAAAAGGCGTTATCGAAAGCTACCAGAAGCCGGATAACAAGAAAGAAATCTATTTCAGGCTCACTGAGAAGGGCAAAGAAGTTTATAACATCCACGAGGAACTGCACAAAGAGTTTCAGGAGCGGGATAAAACCGTATTTGAGCAGGTAACTGAGGAACAATTCGACGATATGCTTCGCTTTGTGGAACAATACAGCAGGCATTTGGATGAAGAGATCAAGAAGCTGGATGTCAATATGAAGCCGGAATAATTGGAACCATTCAGAATCAAACCACAGGCAGCCCAACTCCATGGAGAACGGGCTGCTTTTTTTATTGCAAAATTTTGTTGACAAGGAAGCTAAATGGTGATACGATGATTTTGCTTCCAAGGAAGCTAAATCACAACCTTTGAAGGGAGAACTTCAGTGTCCATATTTCAATCACACAATGAACCGAACATAGAACAGACCGTAGATAAAAAGGCTTTCCTCTTTGGTCTTATGTCTGTGTTCCTTTGCGGAATAGGCTTCAGCATCATAACCCCTGTCGTCCCATTCTTAGTACAGCCTTATATCAGCAATCCGAAAGATCAGGCGATTGTTGTTACGCTGCTGACCTCTGTTTATGCAGCCTGCGTATTTTTCGCGGCCCCCGGACTTGGCGCTTTGAGCGACAGATACGGGCGTCGTCCATTGCTCCTGGTATGCCTTTTGGGTTCCGCGATCGGATACCTGGTGTTTGGCATAGGAGGCGCTCTGTGGGTACTGTTTGCCGGGCGCATCATCGAAGGGATCACCGGCGGAAGCATCAGCACGATCTTCGCCTATTTTGCAGACATCACCCCCAGAGAACAGCGAACCAAATACTTTGGATGGATCAGTGCAATTGCGGGCGTAGGCGCCGCCATCGGGCCTACCGTAGGCGGATTACTTGCCAGGTTTGGGTATTCCATACCTATGTACTGCGGAGCAGTCATCACCCTACTCAATTTTGTTTATGGAATGTTATATATGCCTGAGAGCCTTGATAAGAATCACCGACTGAAAGAGATTCCCATTGTAAGACTGAATCCGTTCACACAGCTTTTAAATGTGCTTTCTATCAAGAATCTGAAAAGACTGCTGATTTCGGCGTTCCTGCTTTGGATCCCCAATGGAGCTTTACAGGCGGTTTTTTCACAGTTTACAATCGATACTTTCCATTGGGAGCCCGCAATCATCGGACTGATGTTTTCGATCATGGGCGTTCAGGACATCCTTTCACAGGGTTTCATCATGCCAAGGCTTCTGCTGAAACTGAGTGATGCACAGATCGCAATCCTCGGAATGCTTTCAGAGATCATGGGCTACAGCCTGATTGCGGTATCGGCCCTGTTCTCATTCTATCCGTTTTTTATCGCTGGAATGTTTCTCTTTGGCTTTGGCGATTCGATCTTTGGCCCCTCATTCAACGGGATGGTCTCTAAGTCCGTCGATTCCAGCGAACAAGGGAGAGTTCAAGGAGGCAGCCAATCGATTCAGGCTTTGGCAAGAATCATTGGGCCGATCACCGGAGGTCAAATCTATGTATCACTTGGTCATGCCGCGCCCGCTTTTATGGGGATGCTCCTGATCGCTGCGGCAATCCCAGTTTTGTATCGAGGCACGCATGTAACTGCAGAAACTGCCTGATTCCTTCCGGCAAGCAATCCCAACAGAATAGAAGAACGCACCCGCCGCACAAACAAAAAAATGTCGTTCGGCGGGTGCTTTATTTTGACGCCTGAGAACACTAATTTATCTGCTTTGCGGTTTCGGCCGCCTGGCAGCTTTTTGATAGGCATTTTTGTAAAATTATGTTATAATAACCTCACACCGCAAACCAAGGCAAAGCCTTGGGCGGCTGAGAGAACATTGAATCATCAGTTACGTGGTTTCTGTCCACTCGCTGCCTTTCCGCAGTTCCGTTTTCAAGATTTATGATATAATAGCAAAAGCAAAGCCTTGGGCGGCTGAGAGGACATTGAAACAGGATAGACACCTGCCGTATGCGGGCTTTTTGAAAGAATACATGCTTTTGAAGTTCCATCATGTTATAATAACTTCGCGCCGCAAGCAAAAGCAAAGTGTAAAACGAACCGGATACTTATCAAATCCCCACCGAAAGGATGCCTTACATGTTTGGAACCATCGTCAACACCATCGCCATCGCTATAGGAGGAACTCTTGGCCTGCTTTTTCAGAAGCGCCTGAATTCACGGATTGAGGAAAGCCTTTACAAGGTTTTGGGAGTGGCGATTTTTATTCTAGGCATGAACGGCGTGATCGGTTCCATGTTCACGGTCAAGGACGGGCAAATTTCCAGCGGCGGGGAACTTCTTCTGGTGATCAGTCTGGTGCTGGGCACAGTCGCGGGTGAGCTGTTAAAAATTGAGAACCGGCTCGAATCCCTGAGCCAGAAGGTAGAACAGAAGATGCAGCTTTCCGGGTTTTCCAGCGGATTCGTTGCCGCCTCGATCTTATACTGTGTTGGGGCTATGGCAATTGTGGGCGCGATCAACGACGGTCTGCGGGGCGACAGCAGTACGCTGCTGGTAAAAAGCATTCTGGACGGCGTCAGCGCTGTCATCATGGCGTCCACACTGGGAGTCGGCGTTCTTTTCAGCTGTATTCCCGTTCTTCTGTATCAAGGCTCGCTTTCGCTGCTTTCCGGCTGGATCGGCCCGGCTCTGACGGACGCACTGCTGGATCAGATCTGCATGGTGGGCTACGCCATCGTGATGTGCATCGGCATTAATTTCTGGGGAGTCACCAAGATCAAAACAGCAAATCTTCTGCCTGCTATTCTGATTCCGATTTTATACTACGGGGTTACTTCCCTGATCCCATAAAATAAGCCGGCATCCCATTGGGTGCCGGCTTTCCTGATTCCATTAGAAAAATATTACGCTCCCGACGGAACGGCGATTCCCTCCTCTACCAGATCGGTAACCGTCTGATTTTTTCCCTTGCGCTTGGCCTCATAAAGAGCGGCATCGGCGCGATTGAAAAGAGTACTGCCCTCCTCCCCCGGCTGATACTGAGCGATTCCGCCGCTGAAGGTCACATGTATCACGCCGATACAGGAAAGGCGGCTGTCGGAAAAATGCCGTCTGAGCTGCTCAATGCGTTCATAAGCCTGCTCGCTTGTCATGCCCTTGAAAATAATACCGAATTCCTCGCCGCCGTAGCGCGCTACAAATTCTCTTCTCGGCGAAAAGACCATGCCCATCAGATCGGAAAGGCCTTCCAGCACCTGATTGCCTGCGGAATGGCCATATGTATCGTTGATTGCCTTAAAATTATCGATATCGAGAATCGCCATGGAGAATACCTCATTCTGCTGCTCGGCAAGCTTGACGCTCTCTTCGAGCTTCTTGAAAAAGGTATGCTGATTATACAGGTTTGTCAGCGGGTCCATTTTGACCTTTCGATCAAGAATCAGCTGGGCCTGATAACTGGAAATCAAATCTGCTTTTCTCTCCTCTATGTAAGTCATGATAATGTTGGAGAGAAAGCATGCGATCAGAACCAGAAAAAAAGCCACCGCGATGTTTCGACCCAGGAACAGATCGTTTTCGATCAAAAAGTAGGAATGTGCGGCGCATACGCTCATGGCCACCAAACTGGCTGCGCAGATCAGATACATTTTTTTCCTGCTGACAAAAACTGCAGACAGTACAATCGGCAAAACAAATACAGACAATGCACTGATCAATGTGTAATGCACCCACACGGTGACAGAACAGAGAAAGATGGTTGCAGCGATCATGCTGTCGTTTTTGCTAACTTCCGTAACCGTATCTTTCGTCTGAATCGTATGGTTCAGCAAAAGACAGCTATAATTGAAAACAGATGGAAAAAAGATGTGCGTGCGAACGTACAGAGCACTGTCTTTGGGGGGCAAGTCCCCCGAATCGATCAAATAAAAATAAGAAGTTACTTCCAGTAAAGTGACAGCGATTGCCATAAACAAAAGAATACAGTTGATTTGTTTTCTCCATTTGGTGAGCTTCATGTCCGGCATTTTGATCCGCAACGTCAATCACTTCTCAGTCAATTTTTCCAACATTATATCATATGACTTGCAATAAGAATAGGTCTTTCTGTCATTTTTTGTATTTAGATAAACATTTTTTGTCTTTCTTAATCTTCCATATTATGGAAAATTTAGCATTATAATTTTGAAATAAAATATTTTTCGTGCATTTTCTTTTTGTTTTTGCATAGGCAGTTCGACAAAATTTGCTTCCTGTCTTTGTTTAATTAAATAAAATATTTTATATAGCAGTATAATTGTAGCGGGTTTTACCTAAAAATAGAATACATTCTGCTACATGGAATTTGAGCCGAAATAATCATTCAAATTTGCTGTTTAAAAGAGACACATGTCTCTTTTAAACAATCGACACTTTTCTTGCACAGACCTTGCGGCAGATGCGGCATTGTGCTATACTATGGATATTTTGAGGAAAGGGGGAAACAGCTATTTTATTAACAGTTGACATTGGAAATACTCATATTACACTGGGCGGCTTTGAGCAGGAAACCCTCGTCTTTGTCGCAAACCTGCTGACAGGCCCTTACCGGACGGAAGATCAATACGCAGTAGAGCTTTTGCAGATTATGAATCTGCATCACGCAGAGCCGGAAGAAGTGGACGGCGTTGTTATTTCGTCTGTTGTCCCGGAGGTATCTGCCCCAATTCAGCGGGCATTGGCGCACATTTGCGGGGTACAGCCGCTGCTGCTTGGCCCCGGCGTAAAAACTGGGCTGAATATTCTGATCGATAACCCGGCGCAGCTTGGCACCGACCTGGTAGCAGATGCTGTGGCTGCCATTGCCAAATATCCTCTGCCGTGCGTGATTTTTGATCTGGGCACCGCGACCACCGTCAGCTTTCTGGACAAGAATGGAAATTATTTAGGGGGAATGATTTGCGCGGGCGTGAATATCATGCTGCACGCATTGACGACCCAGACCGCGCTGCTTCCTCACATCAGTTTACAAAACCCGAACCATTTCATTGGCAAGAACACCGTGCAGTGCATGCAGTCCGGCCTGCTGTACGGTACAGCTGCCATGCTGGACGGCCTTGCTGCGCGATTTGCCACGGAGCTTCACGAGCCCCCAACCCTGATCGCCACAGGCGGAATGGCCAATCTGGTCATGCAGAACTGCGTGAGTCCGTTTATTGTGGACAAGCACCTGCTGCTCGACGGGTTGCGGCTCATTTACGAAAAGAACCGCAAAAAGCCCCAAGCTCCCCGGTCAAAACAGGAGTGATCCCTGTGCTTGATAAATCTTAATGTGTTGCGCTGCATCCAAACATTGGAGCAGCAGCAAGGAGGAAACATGAAAGCGAATAAAAGAATCCTGTTCCTGGCACAATTTTCTATGCTGTTGGCGATCCAGATCGTTGTATGCTTTACGCCGCTGGGTTCCATCCCGATCGGCCCCATGGTCGCTACTCTGGCAGGTGTACCGGTCATTATTACTGCCATCATGCTTGGCACAAAGGCCGGCGCGCTGATGGGCTTTTTTACCGGCCTGTTCAGCTTTTTGGTCATGACCTTCACCCCTCCGTCCCCTGTTGCATTCGTGTTCACGCCCTTTTACAGCATCGGCGAAGCCAAAGGCAACTTCTGGAGCCTTGTCATTTGCTTTGTGCCCCGTATTCTGATCGGCGTGGTTGCCGGCGTGGTCTTCCAGGCCCTCAGCAGAGCACTGAAGGGTAAGAAAAGCGCCAAGGTCATTCCCTATGCAGTCAGCGGCGTGCTGGGCAGCATGACAGCCACCATTCTGGTTCTGGGCGGCATCTACGTTTTCTTTGGCCAGGCTTATGCCGCAACCCTTGGGATGAGCTATGAACTTCTGCTGGGAGCACTCGGAATTACCGTTGCCACCAATGGTCTTTTGGAAGCCGTGATTTGCGCGATCGCTGCCACCGCGGTATGCTATCCTCTGCGCAAATACAGCACCTCTGCTCTGACCGAATCAACATAATCCACCGTGTGAAAAAAAGGCCCTGGGCGGAAAACACCGCCCGGGGCCTGCTGTACGGTACCGCCGCCATGCTCTGGATAGACTGCTTTGCGGCTTGCCGCGGAATTGCACGTCTCCCAAACCTCGGCCGCCGGTACAATGGCAAATCTGATGATGCAGAACTGCGTGAGTCCGTTTATTGTAGGCAAGCATCAGCTGCTCGCCGGTCTGCACCCCGTTTCCAAAAAAACGCAAAAATCCGAAGCTTTTTCCGATCAAAACAGGGATGTCCCCTGTTCTTGATAAATCTATGTATTGCGCTGCATCCAAGCATTGGAGCAGCAGCAAGGAGGAACTATGAAAACAAACAAAAGAATCCTGTTTCTGGCTCAATTCTCTATGCTATTGGCAATCCAGATCGTCGTATGCTTTACGCCGCTGGGTTCCATCCCGATCGGCCCCCTGGTTGCCACTCTGGCGGGTGTACCGGTCATTATTACCGCCATTATGCTTGGCACAAAAGCCGGTGCGCTGATGGGCTTTTTTACCGGCCTGTTCCGATTTCTGGTTGCGACTTTCGCACCCACATCCCCAGTTGCGTTCGTGTTCACGCCCTTCTACAGCATCGGCGACGCGAAAGGTAACTTTTGGAGCCTTGTTATCAGCTTTGTGCCCCGCATTCTGATCGGCGTGGTTGCCGGCGTCGTGTTCCAGGCACTCAAAAAAGCGCTGAAGGGCAGGAAAAGCGCGAAGGTGATCCCTTATGCAGTCAGCGGAATTCTGGGCAGCCTGACCAACACGGTTCTGGTTCTGAGCGGAATATACGTCTTCTTTGGCCAGGCCTATGCCGCGACCCTTGGAATGAGCTATGAGCTTCTGCTGGGAGCACTCAGCGTCACTGTTGCCACCAATGGAATTTTAGAAGCCGTCGTCTGCGCGGTTGCCGCCTCCGCAGTGTGCTATCCCCTGCGCAGATACAGCACCGCCGCCCTGGCCGAATCAACATAATTGATGATAAAAAAACAGCCCCGTGCGATTCTTCGCCCGGGGCTTCGTTACAATCAAAAAGTCCACCGGCAATGCCGGTGGACTTTTTCATCAACGCTCAGGACTGATGGAAGGTCAGGCAGCTGGTCTCCCCTTTTTCAGAAGCGCCGCTGCCGCTGATGCAAATGCTGCTGGCCGCGCAGCTGCCGCCCGCATTATAAGAACAGTTTGTAGCGGTACAGTCGACGGGCATGGACTCATTTGGAATCGAGCCGACCATTGAATTGGAAAACGCCCCATCCTGCTGGGAAACGTAAGAAGAACAGCAGGTCTGCTCGCTGTTGAAGGCCATCGCTCCCGACACCCTGATATTGGGCAGGCAGCAAAAATTAGCGGAGTTATTAGCACAGGAATTTACGTGACACTCCAGTTTCGTCATGACGCAACACCTCATTTTGAATTGATGCTGCTAGTATTTGCATGAACGAATTCCTTATGCGTTTCAGGCCGCCGAAAAAGCCGCTCAATCGTTTTCTTTGATCAAAAAACGGTTTTCCGTCACACTGAAAATCCCGCTGTCTGTCAGGCGGATTTCGGGAATTACGCACAACGACAAAAAGGAAAGATTTTGAAAAGGATCCAGAGTTTCCGGCACTCCCATGCTCCGGCAAAGCTTTCCCATTTCGTACTGAGCCGACGCGACATCCAGATCGGCCTGCTCTGTAAACAGGCCCGCCACCGGCAGCGGCAGCACCTGCTGCACTTTGCCGCCGGAGCACACTGCATACCCGCCCTGGCAGGCGCGCAGCGCATCGATGGCGCAGAGAATGTCCGCATCGTTATCGCCGATTACGATCAGATTGTGAGAGTCGTGGGCGATCGTAGAGGCGATCGCTCCGTTTTTCAGGCCAAAGCCCTTCACAACGCCTACCCCAAGCTGACCGGAATCGCTGTGGCGCTGTACCACCGCGGCTTTGAGCAGATCGCCCTGCGGCTGGAACACACCGTTTTCCCCGGGCAGCTCCAGGTATTCCAGGCGGGTGAGAATCTCGCCGGGCACCAGCGTGATCACCGGGAAGTCCTTCTGTGCGGGCAGAGCCAGCTGACCCGCTGAAAGGGCGGGAATATGCACGCTGTGCGTCAGCTCCGGCCCCGCCATAGGCTGCGGAGTACCGGTGATTTTCTCTGACGCGGGAACACCGTCCTTATAGACCTGAACGATCCGGAATTCCTCCAGATCATCCACCACCACCAAATCGGCGCGATAGCCCGCGGCGACCGCGCCCAGATCGCGCAGACCGTAGAAACGGGCCGGCTGAATGGTCGCGCAGCAAATCGCCGTGACCGGGTCAAGCCCCAGGCGGATGGATTTGCGGATGTTATGGTCAATATGACCCTGGCGCTTGACATCATCCAGATGCAGATCATCGGTGCAGAACGCGAAGCGGTCAAACGGCAGGCCGTCTTTTAACGCACCGGACACGATCGCTTCCAGATTCCGCGCGGCGGAACCTTCCCGAATCTGCACCAGAAATCCGGACTGCACCCGCTCCAGCGCTTCCTCATAGGTGGCGCATTCGTGGTCGGTATGAACCCCAGCCAGACGGTAGGCCTGCAGCTCATTCCCCCGAACCGACGGCGCGTGGCCGTCGATCACGCCGTGCCGCATCAGCTCGATTTTCTCGAGCAGGTCTGCTTTTCCGCTCAGCACGCCGGGGCAGTCCATCACTTCGCCAAGACCAAGCACGCGGGGATGACGGCACAGGCGTTCCATCTGAACGGCGTCGTACACAGCGCCGTTATGTTCCAGACTGTTGATGGGAACGCAGGAGGGCAGCATCAAATAAACGTTGACGGGGACATCCTCGCTCGCGCGAAGCATGTATTCCATTCCCCGCTCCCCCGCAACGTTGACAATTTCGTGCGGGTCGGCGATCACGGTGGTGGTGCCGTGCGGCAGTATCTGCCGCGAAAACAGGCCGGGCGAGGTCATAGAGGATTCGATATGTACATGGGCGTCGATCAAACCCGGGCACACATAGCGCCCGGCAAGGTTCACCTCACGCTTTCCGCGGTACTCCCCTACGCCGACGATCATGCCCTCCTGAATCGCCACATCTGCGATTCGCACGCGCTTGGAAAACACATCCACCACGTTTGCGTTTTTCAGCACCAGCTCCGGCAGCTCTTTTCCCAAAGCATACGAAATCCATTCTTTTTTCCATTTCATCACAGCCTGCCCCCTTTTCCGTTCGCCTGCATTCGTTTTTTATCTGTAAAAGTTTAAAATTTTCCTTCCCCTGCCATTGGCAGAGGAAGGAATTTTATTTTGTGAGATTCCATTTTCTTTTGCCCATGATAGCACAGACAAACAACTTTGACAAGCTGATTTCCCAAAAAACGGGAGAGAAAGAAAGGAGATTATTCGGACATCAGGCTGCAGACCTGATTGGAAAACGCTACAGGGTCTTCGATGCTGATGCCCTCGATCAGCAGGGCCTGCGTATACAGAAGCTGAGCGTATTCCTTGAGCTTGTCCTGATTCGTTTCGTGCAGCTTCTGCAAAACAGCGAACACCGGGTGGGTGGGGTTCAGCTCGAGCACGCGCTGGGCCTGCACACGCTCGGCGTTCGGCATAGCATTGAGCACCTTTTCCATCTCGAGGGAGATAGCCCCCTCGCTGGAGAGGCAGACCGGGTGGGATTTGAGACGCTGAGAAACGATGACGGATTTTACCTTGCCGTCAAGCGCATTCTGCAGGAATTCCAGCAGCTCTTTGTACTCTTCCTTCTGTTGCTCGGCAGCCTTCTTTTCCTCTTCGGTTTCAAGGCCCAGATCGTCAGAGGAGACGTTCTTGAACTCGTGGCCGTCGTAGGCATTCAGGATGCGCAGCGCAAATTCATCCACCTGATCGGTCAGATACAGCATCTCAAGGCCTTTTTCGCGCAGAAGCTCCGTCTGCGGCAGCTGCTCGATGCGCGCGACGCTCTCGCCGCTGATGAAATAAATATCCTTCTGATCTTCCTTCATCCGGCCGACATATTCCTTTAAAGTAACCGGCTTTTTCTCGCTGGACGAGTAGAACAGAAGCAGATCCTGCAATAAATCCTTATGCTGGCCATAATCGGAATACACGCCGTATTTCAGCTGCAGGCCGAAGCTTGCAAAGAACTTTTCGTAATCCTCGCGGCTGTTGTTCAGCATCGCTTCCAGCTCGGACTTGATCTTCTTTTCGAGCCGGCTTTCGATCAGCTTAAGCTGACGGTCGTGCTGCAGCATTTCGCGGGATATATTCAATGACAAGTCCTGAGAATCGACGAGACCGCGCACAAAGCTGAAATAATCCGGCAGCAGGTCGGCGCATTTCTCCATGATCATCACGCCGTTGGAATACAGCTGGAGTCCCTTCTCGAACTCCTTGGTATAGTAATCGTAGGGAGCCTTGGCCGGGATGAACAAAAGCGCGTTATAGGTAGCGGTTCCCTCCGCGCTGGTATGAATGATGCGCAGGGGCGCTTCATAATCGTAGAATTTATCGCGGTAGAACTGCTCGTATTCTTCCTTTGTGATTTCGTTCTTGTTCTTGCGCCACAGCGGAACCATGCTGTTCAGGGTTTCGTCCTCACGGTAGGTTTCCGTCTCGTTTTCGGCGCCTTCTTTCTGGCGGTGCTTTTCCACCTCCATATGGATGGGGTAACGGATGTAATCGGAATATTTCTTTACAATGGAGCGAATGCGGTACTGCTCCAGAAACTCATCGACGTTTTCTTCTTCGGTGGTGGGTTTGAGCTCCAAGACAATCTTTGTGCCGTGGCCCTCTTTCTCGCAGGGCTCGACGGTATAGCCTTCAACACCCTTCGACTGCCAGCGCCAGGCATCTTCGCTGCCATAGGCGCGGCTGTATACGGTCACGCAGTCGCTGACCATGAACGCGGAATAAAAGCCCACGCCGAACTGGCCGATAATCTCTACGTCATCCTTCTGCTCCATCTGCTGCTTAAAATTCAGCGAGCCGCTCTTTGCAATGACGCCCAGGTTATTTTCCAGCTCATCCTTCGTCATGCCGCAGCCGTTATCCTCAATGGTAAGGGTACGCGCCTCTTTGTCCGGCGTGATGCGGATGTAAAAATCGTCGCGGTTCAGGCCCGTGTCGCCGTCCTGCAGGGTTCTGTAATACAGCTTATCAATCGCATCGCTGGAGTTGGACAAAAGCTCGCGCAAAAAAATTTCGCGGTGCGTGTAAATGGAATGAATCATCAATTCCAGCAATCGTTTTGATTCCGCTTTAAATTGCTTCATAACGATTTTCCTTTCCGTACAAAAAAATAAATTTAGCACTCTGATAGCCAAAGTGCTAAATTTATAGTAATACAAAAACGGACAAAAAACAAGTCCAAAATGTAAATTTTACCGCTCGCGCGGGGGCGGCGAATCGTCGTGGTCCACCGTGATGATCGGCTCACACTGCGGCTCCTGCGATTTGATCTTCTCGCTCAGATATTCCGTCAGCCGCTCGTCGCTCCAGGAAAAGCGGTAGGGCACGACGATGTCGAAAATCACACGGGAGTCTTCGGGCTTCCACACCGCTTGAAAATCGTGCATCGTGATTTCATCTGAAACGGCCCGCAGACTTTCTTCCACATAGATTTTCAGCCGGTTGGCCCTCTCATCGCCCGTTACCACCGGGTCGAGATGAATCACCAGGTGAATGTTGCTGTCGGTGAGAAAATCGCGCTCGATCCGGTCAATGATCTCGTGGCTTTCCACAATATTGCGGTCGGCGCACATTTCGCAGTGAACCGAGGCAAAGCAGCGATCCGGCCCATAGTTGTGAATGTTCAGATCGTGCAGGCCGATGATGCCGGGGTAAGACAGAATCCTGCGGTAAATGTCGTCGACCATCTCTTTGCTGGGAGCAAGGCCGAGCAGGGGATTCGCTGTTTCGATCACCAGGCGGAAGCCGGCGACCAAAATGAATACCGCAACGCCAAGGCCGAGCCAGCCGTCGAGCTGCCAGCCAGTAAAATACGAAATCAAAAGACCGATCAGAACCGCGCCGGTAGAAAGCGCGTCGTTGCGGCTGTCTTGAGAGCTGGCAAGCAGCGCGGTGGAATCGATGGTACGGCTGATCTTGCGGTAAAACAGGCCCTGCCATACCTTGAGCAGCACCGACGCGATGAGCGCAATCAGCAGCGCCGTGCCGAATTCCGTGGGACGCGGGTCCAGAATTTTGCCGACAGACGTCTGCGCAAGCTGAAAGCCCACCATCACGACCAGAAAGGAAACCACCATGCCCGCAATGTATTCGATCCGCGCATGACCATAGGGATGCTCGGCATCCGCAGGCTTTGCGGAAAGGTGGAACCCGAACAGGGTCACCAGAGAAGAAGCAGAATCCGTCAGGTTGTTGAACGCATCCGCCATAATCGCGATACTGTGAAATACAAGCCCCGTAAGCAGCTTAATGAAAAACAGCACCAGGTTGGTCGCAACCCCGACCCATCCGGCCAGCTTGCCATACCGTTCCCGCAACTGGGATTGATTTCCGTTTTCCGGATCGCGGAGAAACAGACGGATCAGCAGCTTTGTCATCAAAAGGCCCCTTTCCTTTGTGCTTTAAGAAATTGACTTTACAATAGTATGAGCAGTATCTTCCCCCGCCTGCGGCGGGGGAAGATACTGACAACATTTTATATTCCTGAGAACAGGCTGTTCCCCTTGGAGTCGATCGCCACCACCAGTGGCAGATCGCACAGCTCCAGCCGTTTGACGGATTCACAGCCCAGATCGTCGAACGCCACCACCTGCAGCGACTGCACACACTGGGCGGCCAGCGCTCCGGCGCCGCCGATGGCGCACAGATAAAGCGCCCCGTTGCGGCGGATGGCATCGACGACCTCCTGCGAGCGGTTCCCTTTGCCGACCATCGCGGCAAGACCCATGTCGAGCAGGCGCGGCGCAAACGGGTCCATCCGGCCCGAGGTGGTCGGCCCGCAGGAGCCGATCGCCATACCCTCCGGCGTGGGGGTGGGGCCGGCATAGTAAATCACAGCGCCCTCCATCGAAAACGGCAGAGGTTCGCCCTCCTCCATCAGCGCAAAAATCCGCTTGTGCGCGGCGTCACGCGCCGTATATACCGTGCCGGAAAGCAAAACCTGATCCCCGGCCTTTAAATTCTTCGCCTGTTCCTTGAAGTCCTTTGTATTCAGCCTGATTTTTTCCAAAACAACTCTCTCCTTCTCTATGATGACCCATTCCCGTTACAATAAGTTTTACTGATAGATCTCTTTTTCCTCCGCACGAGGCGTGGGAGAAGACAACCGTTTTATTCAAGTAAACGCATCTGTCTGCGAAAGCACATTCTACGCCAAAGATACGGCAATTATTTTCTGATTTTTTGCGAATACGCCGAATTTGCGAAAGTGGTTTGTTTCCGAAATAAAATGCGGTATAATGACTGTATAAAGCCGCGAATCCGGCGGCACCTTCACATGCAGGCATTCTGCATCATTTCACACAACAGAAAGGACTGCAAGCATGGCAACACCAGAAAAACTGATTGTTTTTGATTTGGACGGCACTCTCCACCGCACCGACGCTTTCGCCGTGAAAATTCACCAGATCGTGCAGGGAGAAATGAAATACCCTGTACAGACACCGGATGAAATTCGGAGCACGTTCGGTATGCCCTCAAAGGAATATATGCCCCTCCTTCTGCCCGGCTCTGACGAAGAGGCGCAAAAACGCTATGGAAGGCGGGTAGTCGAGCTGGAAGATGAATATCTGCATCTGGCCGAAGCCTACGACGGAAGTGCAGAGATGCTCGAGCAGCTCCGCGGGGACGGATGGGTGACAGCGGTATGCTCGAATTCTTCCGTGCGGTATATCAGCGCTGTGCTGAAAGCCATTCACCTGGATGAGCTGATTGACGAAATTCAGCCGCTGGAAGCGAATTCGCGCGGAAAGGACGAAAGCCTTGCCTGTCTGTTGGAACGCGTGCAGCCCCAAAAGGCGCTGATGGTAGGCGACACCATCTTTGATCTGGACGCCGCCCGCAAAAACGACCTTCCGTTCATCGGCTGCCTTTATGGCTTCCGGCCCACAGAAATGGCCGCGGCCGACCGAAAGGTAGCCCTTGTGTCCGAAATCCCGGCCGCAGCGCAGGAGCTGCTGTTTTCCTGAGCCGCCGGCCATCGCGGTTCTGATATCTGAATACCTGATACTATACAAAGGGGAGCCGAAATCGGCTCCCTTCTTTTGTGCTGCCGGGAACACTCCGCGCGGCAACTAAAGCATATTCTTTTTGCGCAGGAAATATGCAGCGACCACCATGCAGACCATCGCCATCGCAACCGGGAACCAGAATTCCGGGATTGGCAGATCGTCGACGTTCATGCCGTACATACTCGAAATAACGGTCGGGATGG
The DNA here is from genome assembly GCF_000577335.1 of Faecalispora jeddahensis. GTDB lineage: Bacteria > Bacillota > Clostridia > Oscillospirales > Acutalibacteraceae > Faecalispora > Faecalispora jeddahensis. Next base: position 63,792 of record NZ_CBYL010000007.1, read on the forward strand.
AAATAATCAGTGTGATGGAAGCCAGCACCTTCATCACGATGTTCAGGTTATTCGAAATGATCGAGGCAAACGCATCCATGGTACCCGACAGAATGTTCAGGTGGATGTTCGACATTTCAATGGCCTGCTTGACCTCAATCAGCACATCCTCGAGCAGGTCCTGATCCTCTTCGTAAAGGCGCACGGCACGGCCACGCATAATCTTTTCGATCGTGATCTCATTCGCTTTGAGCGAAGAAGAAAAGTAAACCAGCGATTTCTGGATGCTCAGCAAATGGAACAGCTCCGAGTTCTTCATCGATTTGCGAAGCTCCGCTTCCACCTGCATGCTGATCTTATCGATCTGCTTCAAATACTGCAAGTACCGGGTGGCAACCCGCAGCATGATATTCAAAATAAAACGGGTTTTCAGATTCGTCTGGACGCCCTTGACAACGCCCTCCGTAAACTCATTGAGAAGCGGGTTTTCCCGTGTCACCACCGTGATGACGCTCTTCTCCGTCATAATAATACCGAGCGGCATGGTGGTGTACACCAGCCCATCCTCGGTTTTTTCCACACTGGGAATATCGATGATAATCAGGGTATTGCCGTCTTCCGAATCGATATGCGAGGATTCCTCTTCATCGGTCGCAGCCCGGAAGAAATCCGGCTCGATGGAAAAATCACGGATCAGACCGTTGATTTCTTCATCCTTCGGTGCAATACAATGAATCCAGCAGCCCGGCTCGTATTCCGGAATCAGCTGAATCTTGCCGTCGATAGTTTTATAATAGGACAGCATTGGCACTCAACTCCTTACCGCGCGCAAATGCTCCCCTGCATCCATAAGCAAAGGCCGCACCGCACGTTACTTTTTCGTATGGGATAATCGCCCAAAGGGTCCGCTTTCACGATGCCGCCTCCTTTGTGAATGGAATTTTTTATTTGACCCAAAAGTAATTATAGCACAAAAAACCGAGATTGCAAGAGAAATCGGGTCTTTTCGGACAGTCTTGCCCTCAATTCCGTTAATTCGGCCTTTTTAGAGCTTTTTTGCCCGAATTTCATTAAATTTAGGGCAAAAATAACGAATTAAAGATTTGTGATAAAGCTGTACCCGTGCCGTTCAAAACCCAGGGATTCATAAAAATGGTGCGCCCGCCCGCGTTTTACATTACTGGAAAGCGCTACTTTATAACATCCGGCCTCTTTGCCGCACTCGAGCGCAAAGCGGATCATCTGCTCCCCGATGCCCTGCCCGCGGCAGTCCTCCCGCACAACCACATCTTCGATCACGCCGGCAAAATCGCCGCTCAGGCTCTGCAGGATGGCGAGAGAAAAGGTGCCCACAACACAGTCGCCGTCCAGCGCGACAAACACCTTGTAATATGGATATTTTTCGATTTCTTCCAGAATGCGCTCCGTCTGTTCCATCGGGATCGGTTCCCCATTATGGAAATCCGGCTGGTAATAGAGTTCCCGGATCGCCTGCAAATCATCACGCTGTACCTGCCGGATTGTTACTTTTCTCATGGATTCCGCCTCCTGTTTTCTCACAATATTTTCTACGGTACCGGGTTTCTATTGCCTTTCTCCCGCCAAAGGAGCGGGAAAGAAGCAGCCGCTTTTCCAATGATCTATATGAATCTTTTTGTGGTTTTACCCCACGAAAAACAGGACAGAGATGTTCACCCTGTCCTGTCAGATCATTGTTTTGAGAAACGGATTACCGGTTGAAGATAGACATGATATCCGTAAAGGTGTCGTCCTCATCGAGTCCGGTCGTCTTCTCTACACGCCCCTGCTGCGGACGGGCCGAGCTGCCGGGAGCGGAAACGCCGGTTTTTGCTGCCGCGGGGCTGACAGACTGCGCGGGTGTGCCGTCGTGCGTGGCAAAGCCGGTAGCAATCACCGTTACGCTCATTTCGTCCTCCATGGACTCATCGAACGCGGTACCCCATATGATATTGGCCTCTTCGTGGGCCTGCTCCTGAATCATGCTGGCCGCTGTTTCAATTTCGTCCAGTCCGATGTCGGGAGAAGATGTAATGTTGATGATAACGCCCTTCGCGCCGCTGATGGAGGTTTCGAGAAGCGGGCTGGAGATTGCCATGCTGGCAGCCAGCTGAGCCTTCTCTTTTCCGGAGGAACGTCCTACGCCCATATGCGCGTAGCCGGCGTCCTTCATGACAGCACAGATATCCGCGAAATCCAGGTTGACAAGACCGGGCAGCTTAATCAGGTCCGAAATACTCTGTACGCCCTGGCGCAGAACGTCGTCCGCGATGGTAAACGCGTTGAGAAGGGTAATCCGCTGCTCGCTGACCAGCTTGAGGCGCTCATTCGGAATCACAACAAGAGAATCAACATGCTCGCGCAGTGCGGAAATTCCGTTTTCTGCCTGCTCCATGCGGCGTTTTCCCTCAAAGCTGAAGGGCTTTGTCACAATGCCGATGGTCAGAATGCCCATGTCCCGCGCAATCTCCGCAACAATGGGAGCTGCGCCTGTGCCCGTGCCGCCGCCCATACCGGCAGTGATAAACACCATGTCGCTTCCGCGCAGAACAGCCGCAATCGCCTCGCGGCTCTCTTCCCCGGACTTCTGCCCGATTTCAGGCTTGGAACCGGCGCCCTTTCCGTGGGTAATTTTATCGCCGATCTGGATCTTCTGCATTGCCTTGGAACGGAACAGGGCCTGCTTGTCCGTATTGACCGTGATAAACTCAACACCCTGTACCCCCGAGACCACCATGCGATCAACCGCGTTGCCGCCGCCGCCGCCAACACCAATCACTTTTATCTGCACGATGTTATCTTCATTATCGATTTCAAAAGGCATCTGCTGCATCCTCCTGTCGTTTTATATAAAAAAAGAATTATAATCACATTGAAAAGCAAAAACAGCCCATTTATTCAGGCAGAAATACGATCTTTATTCCACTTCCAATTTGCTATCTTATATAATTTAACACCTTTCCGGCAAAATTTCAATAACTTGTCCCCTGTATTCACAGAAAATTAAGGGGTTTTTTCCTTGGAGCAGAACGATCTGTCAGAAAATCAGGCTCCGGAAGAAACCGATGACGATGAAGCCTGAGAGTTCGAGGCCGCCTGGGCCGGCGCACTGGAAAGCACCCCGTTGGGATCGAAGTAAGCGCGATCATCTTCTTTTGCGCTGCTCAGGTTCAGAACGCCTTTTTCGTCTTTACCAATATTATCCTCTCCCTCGTCGTTTTTGCCAGTCAATATTTCTTTCCCAAACCGTATTTTATAATCCAGATCGGCCGAGGAACCCAAATTCATCGTGACCCTGTCGTCGTACACCATCAGAATCCGGTAAGGGTCGCTGATGTCGATTTTGGTGATGGAAGCAAGCGAATGGGTTTTGATGAGTGACGCAAGCTGTTCATATAGCGCCTTGGAAGAGTCATCCTTATAAACAGCCTGCTTGCCCGGTGCTGCGGACGACAGGGCCAGTCCAACAATCATAGTTGTATTCTCGGGGGGCTGCTTTGTCTGCTCCAGCACCTTGCCCGAAGCGTTTAAAAGAACATAGCTCCCGTTCGTTTCCACTGCCCCGGCCACCTGCGCGGCCTCCACCTGAATCGAGATTTCGGCCGGGAGCCTGCGGGACACCTTCACACTCCCGATATAGGGAAGCTTCTGACCAATGGAGGCTTCCGCCTGCTTTGTTTTCGCCAGAAACAGATTCTCGCCCTTTTGAATGCCGCATGCGGAAATGATCTGCTCCTGGGAATAGCGGGAGGTGCCCGTTACCTGTATGGAATGGATCTGAAACAGCACGGTCAGCGAAAGCGTCACGGCCGCCCCCAGCACTACCAGGAACAAAAGAACATAGAATATTCGAAGCCTTCTCTTTCGTTTTTTGTGCCGTACCCGCGGGGCGCCGCTGCTTTCGGCATGGCGCGCCCGTTCCGTCTCCGGCCGGGTATCCGGTTTTCTGCGTCTTTTCTGATCCATTGTTTGAAACCTCCGGAAACCGGGGGCTTTGATAACCCCGCTTTAATCAATCCTTTGAATCGAGGCGCCCACTGCGGCAAGGCTCAGCTCCATTTGCTCGTAGCCTCTGTCAATGTGCCGCAGACCTTCCACCTGCGTGATTCCCTCCGCCGCAAGACCCGCGATCACAAGGGCGGCCCCTCCCCGCAGATCGGGGGATTCGACCGATGCGCCCGAAAGCCTCGGCACTCCCTGCACCACGGCCACGCGGCCTTCCACCTTTATGTTCGCGCCCAAACGCAAAAGTTCGCCGACATGCTTATACCGGCTCTCAAAAATATTTTCTACAAATACACTTGTTCCGTTCGCCAAAGCGGTCATCGCCATCACGGGGGCCTGCGCGTCGGTGGGGAATCCCGGGTACGGCATGGTGCGCACGCTTTTGACGGGTTGAAGCCGCTGGGGCGCCGTGATCTTGAGTTCGTCTTCACAGAACATCAGCCCGCAGCCGCTTTCCTCAAAGACCGGGATCATCGGCTCCAGATGACGGGGATCGATCCGGCTGATCAGGAGGGTGCTGCCCGTGACGGCTGCCGCCGCCATATAGGTTGCCGCTGCGATGCGGTCCGGAATGACGCTGTGCTCGCAGCCGGAAAGCTTTGCCACACCTTCAATCACGATCGTGCTCTCCCCCGCGCCGCGGATTTTGGCGCCGCACGCATTGAGGAAGTTTGCCAGATCACAAATCTCTGGCTCGCGCGCCGCGTTGGTAATAACAGTGGTTCCCTTGGCGCATACCGCGGCGATCATCACGTTCTCTGTAGCGCCAACACTGGGGAAGGAAAATCCGATCTTCGCCCCTTTCAGTCCGTCGGGAGCGCTGCAGTCCAGACACCCGTGATCCTCCTCAATTTCCACTCCCATTCGGCGGAGCGCCGCCAAATGCAGATCAATCGGGCGCGGCCCAAGTTCACAGCCGCCGGGGAACGAAAGCTTGGCGCGTCCGGTTCGGGCTACAATGGCCCCTAAAAACACTATGGAGGACCGCATCTCTCTCATCAGATAATCCGGAATATCGCTGTGGCTGATTCCTGAGGAATCAATCGTCACGTCTCCGCCGCTGCGGATGACCCGGCACCCCAGATATCGGAGTATCTTCGCACAGGTTTCCACATCTGACAAAACAGGGCAGTTATGTAACACTGTCTCTGTGTTACAGAGCATGGACGCCGCCAAAATGGGCAGAGTGCTGTTTTTTGCTCCATGGACAAGAATCTCCCCCTGTAACCTCTTGTGTCCTTCTATCAAAAATTTTGCCACATCAAACACCCTTTCTTGCCTATTGTGCTTTGCTATATTATGCAAAAGCAAGTCGGGTGTGTGACAGGGGACAATTATGTCGTTTGCACAGTTTCGAGCATAATTTTATAAATTCTTTCGTTGGCATCCAAAATTGCCATTTTTTTTGCGTTTCTTCCCAGCTCCTGTACGCCGCCGGCAGACGAAAACGCCTGTTCGACCATGCGCAGAAGCGCTTCGGAAGATAGGTCTTTTTCCTCTAAAAGCATCGCCGCCTTGTGGCGAACCAGCGCCATGGCGTTGTGATACTGATGATTTTCCGCCACATTCGGCGAGGGAATCAGAATAGACGCTTTGCCCTGCGCCTGCAGCTCGCTGAGCGTAATGGCTCCGGCCCGGCAGATGACAAGATCCGCCGCCGCCATGCAGTCCGGCATATTGCGTATGTATTCCTTCAGCTGAATGTTTTTCGCGGCCTTGGAATTCAGACCTTTTTCTCGCAGAAGCTCCGGCAGCCACCCGCCGTGCTGCCCATAACCGTGAATGTGCTGGTATTTTTGATTTTTCGCGCTGGAGAGCAACAGCTCCACCACCGCCTCATTGATGCTTCTTGCGCCGAGGCTGCCGCCAAACGACAGGATCACGGGACGTTCGTCCAATCCAAGCGCACGGCGGGCGCGTTCGCGGTCTGCCCGCAGAATCTCCTGCCGCACCGGGTTGCCGGTGACCGTACACTGAGCGCCGGAGGCCATGTACTGCTGCGCGTCCTCCACCGCCAGCATCACGCGGTCCACCTTGCCGGAAAGAACCTTGTTCGTCACGCCCGGGTATGCGTTCTGCTCATGGATCAGGGCCGGAATCCCCAATTTTACCGCCTCGCGGATGACCGGGCCGCTGACATAACCGCCCGTGCCGATGCACAGGTCGGGCTCGAATTCGCGCAGAATCCGCTTGGATTCCGCGGTGGAGGTCACGATGCGCACCAGCGTTTTCACGTTGCGGGCCATCGCCTTCACCGTCAGCCTGCGCTGAAAGCCGGAGATGGTAATGCTCTGGAACGGAAAGCCCGCTTCCGGCACCAGACGTTCCTCCATCCCGCCTTTGGCGCCCACATATAAAATCTGGGCATCCGGCTGCTGCTCACGCAGATAGCCGGCAATGGCAAGAGCGGGATTGATATGTCCGGCGGTTCCGCCGCCGGCAAATAAAACCTTCATTGTGGAAAAGCCCCCTAAGTTTTCTCGATCGCCGACGTTCGTGAAATAGACAGCACCACGCCCATCTGCGCCAAAAGCAGCACCAGCGACGTACCCCCATAGCTGAAAAACGGCAGGCTGATGCCGGTATTGGGGATCGTATTGGTGATAACCGCGATATTCAGAACCACCTGCAGGCCAACCTGCAGCGTAAGGCCGATGCCGAGCAGCATGCCGAACTTATCCTTCGCCTTGAGCGAAATCGTCACCCCGCGCCAAACCAGCAGCGCAAACAGGATCACAATAATGAGCGCGCCAATAAACCCCAGCTCCTCACAGACGATGGCAAAGATAAAATCGTTCTGCGGCTCGGGCAAATACAGGTATTTCTGGCGCGACTGCCCAAGCCCGAGACCCAAAAGGCCCCCGGAGCCGATGGCATACAGCGACTGGCGCGTCTGCCAGGTATCTGCCAGCAGCGCCTTTTCTGTGGTAAACGGGTCCAGCCACGCGACGACGCGGTCATTTGCATAGCTGAACTCCGACGTAAACAAGACAAGGTAAGCGATTCCGGCCAGGGCGACGCCGAAGGCCGCGCCGAACCAGCGCAGCGGCACACCGCCGATAAACAGCATCATTCCCGCCAGAGCGATGATGATGACCGCAGCGGACACATGCGGCTCACGAATGAGCAGCAGCACGGTAACGGCCAGCAGAAGCACATACGGGAGCACGCCGTAACGGGCCGTATCCATGCGCTTGAAGTTGATCGAAATCAGATGCGCAAAGCACAGCGTCATGGCAAACTTGGCGATTTCAGACGGCTGAAAGCCGAACAGACCCAGGTTGATCCAGCGGTGCACCCCCTTGACGGCGGGCAGAAACAGCACGATCACCAGAAACGCATAGCTCACCAGCAGCAGTGGAATCGCAAACCGGTGCAAATGATGATAGTCAAAGTACGAGATCAGCAGCATCAGGATCACGCCCAGTATGGCAAACGCCACCTGGCGGATAATGAAGTAGTAGCTGTTTCCATAATTATAATAGGCGTAGGCGTAACTGGCGGAAAACAGCATCACAAGACCGATCACGACCAGCACCAGCACCAGAAATAAAAATGGCATATCCAGACCGGAGCGTACAGAAAACACCCGGAACTTTTTTCTGACCCGTTTGGTTAAGGGCGTCATTTTTGCGGCCGCCGGCTGCTTCTGTTCCGGCACATTTCTTCCCGCGTACGGTTTTCTCGGCTGACGCGGCTGCGGTACCGGATTTCTTCTGCTTTCTCCGGACATCGACACCCCTCCTTTTTCACGAAATACATCTTAGCACATCTGCACGCCGCAATCTGTCAAAGCGTGCCGACGAACTGAACGCCATCCATCCTGACGTTGGCGCTCACAGTCCCTTGAGCACGCTGTACAGGGCCAGAGCCCCGCCGGCGAGCGTCACCAGAGAGAACACCAGGCAGATTTTGATTTCGCTCCACCCGCACATTTCAAAATGGTGATGAATCGGACTCATTTTAAACAGGCGCTTGCCATGTGTCGCCTTAAAATAGCTGACCTGCAGCACCACGGAAAGAATCTCGCAAAGATATACGATCCCGATCGGGACAAGAAGAATCGGCAGGTTCAGGCCAAAGCCGAGCACACAGATCATCCCGCCCAAAAACAGGGAGCCGGTATCGCCCATAAAAACCTTCGCCGGGTTAAAGTTCCAGAGCAAAAAGCCGAGGCAGCCGCCCGCGAGCGCGCCCGCAACAATGCCAAGGCCGTTCAGAGCCAGTACACCGGAAATCACCAGAAAGGACAGAGCGGCGAAAAAGGTGACCGAAGCGTTCAGTCCGTCGATTCCGTCCGTAAAATTGACCGCGTTGACAACGCCGACGATCACCAGCAGCGCCAGCACCCAGTACAGCATGCCGAGATTGATGCTGCCGACAAAGGGGATCAGCGTGGAGGAACCGGCGCCGGAAAGATACAGCGCCGCAAGGTATGCACCGGCCGCCAGAAACTGCAGCACGAGCTTCTGCCGCGCGGTAAGGCCGAGATTGCGCTTCTTTACCACCTTGATATAGTCGTCAAAGAAGCCGATCGCGCCGAACGCCAGGGCCATCCCAAGCCCGCCGTAAACGCGCGTTCTCATATTCAGCGGCTCCAAAAGCGATTTGTCCGCGTTTCCATTGAAATAATAGACGGGGATAAAAATCGCGATCGCCGCCGTGATTCCCAGAATAAACATGATACCGCCCATTGTGGGAGTACCCTGCTTTTTTTTATGCCACTTCGGGCCATCCTCCAGGATTGTCTGCCCGAAATGGACCCGGCGCAAAAATGGGATCAACCATTTGCCCGATATTCCGGTAATGAGAAATGCCGTACCTGCCGCTGCTCCTATTTCAAACCCTGCCATCTGCTGTTCCACCTTTTGTATGTTCTCTTATTTTCTCCCGTTCGTCAGCCTAAATTCCGGCTCAGCTGCGGAATTTCATTGAGCGCATCCGTTACCCGCGCAAACGGAATCCCGCAGCGGATCGCCGCGAGCGCCGCCACAAGGGCCGGGCGGATTCCCTGCTCTTCGTCAAGCGCAACACGCCCCACGATTCCGCCGCTCTCCAGCTCAAACACGATCCCATATCCATTTTGACGGATATTCCGGGCGAAAACGTCCGCTTCGGGGCTGTGTACGGAATAGCTGACCCTCTGTGCTCCCGGCAGCACCGGGAGCGCCGTTTCATATTCTACCGCGTGATAGCGGAAAGGGCAAGAGATACTTTCCGTCATTCTTCCCGAATTTTCCAGAAGCATGTATTCCAGGCCCTCGGCTCGATTTGGCACGCAGCCGGGCGGCACCAGAAGGAAGTCCGCCTCCGGCAGCTCCGCCGGATCACACGCCACCCGGTAGCCGCAGCGTTCCAGCAGATATTGCAGGAGTCTCGCCGCTTCCGGGTTTTCAATCGCCAACAGCCGGGCCGGATATCTCTTTTGCTCAGACTGCCACTGTTTCATATGCTTCCTCCGCAAAGCGCCGTCTGTAAAAAACGCCGCCTTTCCAAAAAGCTCATTTTGTGTCTTTCCCCGCTTTACACGGGGAAAGATACAGTTGTTTGAAAGTGTTCAGGCAAGATTGGGATTACTGCACCTGGTCAAATTCGACGAACCCGACGTTGACCACCGTACCGGGAGATACCTTTGTTCCCGCGGCGATGCTCTGGGAATGCGACTGCGCTTTCCCGCCTGTCAGTGCCGCGCCGGAAACCGTGATATTGATTCCCGCTTCGGCTGCGGCGCTGTTGGCCTGCGTCAGCGTCATGCCCATCAGGTTCGGCACCGTCACCTGACGGCTCTCGCTCTCAGCATCCGTCATCAGCACCACCGTACCATTCTGCGGAATACTCTTCCCGGATTCGGGTATCTGCTTAAGCACGGTATCGCCGCTGCCGTACACCTTCTGCTTCAGGCTCAGCTTCTGCAGCGCCGCTTTGGCCACGTCGAGCTTCTTGCCGGTCACATCCGGTGTGGCTACATCGAGTTTTTCCATTTCCGCGTCGGTATATTTTCTCTCAACACCCAGATAGGGCAGAATTTCTTCCATCATTTTACCGAATACGGGGCCGGCTACCGCGCCGCCGTAGTAGCTGTCTCCAGCCGGCTCATCGAAGAACACCAGCAGTGCGATCTGCGGGTCGTCCGCCGGAGCAAAGCCGCAGTAAGAAGCGATGTATTCCATCTTTTTCTTGCCGCCCGCGATGTACTCCGCCACCTTTTCAGACGTACCTGTCTTACCGGCCACACGGTAGCCGGGCAGGTAACCGTTTTTCGCGGTACCTGTGGTGGCGTTCATCTGCAGAATCTTGCTCATGCGGCGGGACACATCCTCCGAAATGACCTGACGCTTGACCTTGGTATCCACAGACTGGACGATGTTGCCGTCGCTGTCGAGCACCTGGCTGACCAGATGGGGCTGCACCAGATAACCGCCGTTTGCGACCGCGGCTGCCGCGGTGACCATCTGAATCGGAGTAATACTGAAGTTCTGGCCGAACGATTCCGTCGCAAGCTCAACGGGGTTCAGCTGGCTGGCGGTATAATAAAGGCTCCCTGCCTCGCCGGGCAGATCGATCCCTGTTTTTTCGGTCAGGCCGAACGCCGCGAAGTATTTAAAGAAGCGCTCCGCGCCCAGCATTTCACCCACTTTGATAAATACCGGGTTGCAGGAGTTCATCAGGCCCTGCACAAAGGTTTCGCTGCCATGCCCGCCGGACTTCCAGCAATGGATGGTGGTGCCGGAAACAACCGCCGCGCCGTTGCAGAAGAACTGCGTGTTTTCGTTGACGACGCCCTCTTCCATGCCCGCGGAACCGACCACCATTTTAAAAACAGAGCCGGGGTAGTAAGTATCGCTGACCGCTTTGTTTCTCCACTGGGCCTGCTGGGCGACTACTTTTGCGTCGGATTTGGCCTTTTTGATTTTTTTACCCTCTTCGGTGGTGTCGTCGCCGTCCGGCATATTGGCTACACGCGCCGCCTCGGTGGGATCTGAAATAATCAGCGGGAAGTTGGGGTCAAAATCCCCCTTGACCGCAAGGCCGAGAATCGCGCCGGTTTTCACGTCCATTGCGATGGCCGTCGCGCGGTTCTTTACCTTGTTATTCACGACGCCTTCTTCCAGATATTTTTCGAGGAAATGCTGTACGATTTCATCGATGGTGAGCACCAGACTGTAACCGTCCTGCGCCTCTACCTTCTGTTCATATTGGAAGGGCATATCGGTGCCGATGGCGTTCTTCGCGGTAACCAGCCGCCCGGCGGTGCCGGTAAGCTGCTTATCATAGTACGCCTCCAGGCCGGAAAGACCCTGGTTGTCAGTGCCGGTAAAACCCAGCAGAGTCGCAGCAAAGCTGCCGAACGGATAATATCGTTTATAATCCTCAATCAGCCGGATGCCGTTGCCGATTTTTTTCTCTTCTTTAAATTTCAGGATTTCATCCTTTACTTCGGTTTCCACCTTACGCTTTAAGACATCATAGTAGCTTTTTTTCTTTGTATGCTCCAGAATTTCGTTTTTGTCCATGCCGAGAATTTGGGACAGGCCCTCGGCAATCGTTTCCCGCTGCTCATCGGTTGTGAGATAGGCAGGTTCCAGCACAACGGTCCATACCGTTGCGCTCTGTGCCAGCGGGCGCATGTTGCGGTCGTAAATTGCCCCGCGCATAGCCGGAATAGTCGTATCCTTCATCTGCTGCTCCACCGCGCGCTCCTGAAGGCTCTCGCCCTCCACCAGCTGCAGCTTGACCAAACTGAATATAATTGCCCCGAACCCCACTACCATAAATATGGCCAGCAGAAACAGCGTTCTGCGCCACATCCGGATGGTTGTTCCTTTTGCCATAACACATTCCCCCGCACTTTCCGGCTTGCCAGCTTCTTCGATAAGGTTCTTACAAAAACGAGAGTTAAGATTATCTCTCAACTCTCGGCTTTCCGTCCCCGGCCCATACAGTACCGGTATTCATACTTATTTGTGAGCCGCCATAATTATGACAGCAGGTTTTGAAGCGAATTCCACGCGGAAGTCCACCAGTTGCCCGCAGCGTTTGGATCGAGAACCTGACCCTTGTCGCCGGGCGACAGTTTGATGCACTCTACCTGAGCGTATGTAATCTTGCTCATTCCCAGTTGATCCTTGGCGTACACCTCAGCCGCCTGCAGGGTCATGCGGGAATCGGATTTCACTTTCAGCTGCGTATGTAGGCTTTTCTGCTCTTCCATCTGCTTGGTAGCGGAGTTCAGCTGCTCCGTCAGCTCTGTCAGCTGAACCTGGCCGTACACCAGGGTACCCAGGATGGAAACCATCAAAGCCATAAAACAGAAGGTAGCCACCAGCCCTAAAGATTTTCGCTTCGGACGTCGATTTTCCTCGAGCTGCTGCGAAGGAAGCTCGATAACGTTGCTTGGCTTTCTGGGCAGCTCTTTCTGCTGCGGCTCAAACAAAGAAAAATCGTATGCCGTGTTCTGCTTGCTCATTGACCGGTGCCACTCCTTCCTGATTGCCGTGATTCTTTTTCATTATAATTTAATCTAATTTCGTGCACACCCTCAGCCTGGAGCTGCGGCTGCGCGGATTTTCTTTCAGTTCTTCCTCCGACGGGGAAAGCCCTCTTTTATAGAGAAGCTCTGCCTTCGGCGTTCGGCCGCAGACACATACCGGAAAATCCGGCGGGCAGATGCAGCCCTGGCACCACTCGGCCATTCTTTTTTTCACGATCCGGTCTTCCAGCGAATGGAAGGTGATCACCGCAAGACGGCCGCCGGGCTTTAAAAGCGAGAACGCGGCATTGAGCCCCTCCGAAAGGCGGTCAAGCTCGCCGTTGACCTGAATCCGCAGCGCCTGAAAGGTTTTGCGGGCCGGGTGCCCCGGTTCCCTGCGGACAGCGGCCGGAACCGACTGCCGGACAACCTCTGCAAGCTGCAGCGTCGTGGTAATTGGGTTTTCTTCTCTGGCGGCTACAATGCCCTTGGCAATGCGGACCGCGCTTTTTTCTTCGCCGTACTGGCTCAGGATTCTGGCCAGCTCCTGCCATGTCAGCGTGTTCACCAGATCGGCTGCGCTTGTCCCCTGCTGGCTCATGCGCATATCGAGCGGCGCGTCCTGATGATAGGAAAAGCCGCGCTCCGCCGTATCGAGCTGATGGGAGGATACGCCGATGTCCATCAGCACCCCGTCGACCCCGGTAATCCCGCACTCTTCGGCCAGAAAATCCATCTGAGAAAAGTTGCCCCGCCGCACCAGCACATTGGGGTAATCCTTCAGACGTTTTTTTACGGCCTCGATCGCGTCCGGGTCCTGATCAATTGCCAAAAGTGTTCCCGCAGCGCCAAGGCGCTTTGCGATTGCTTCGGAATGACCGCCGCCGCCCGCGGTGCCGTCGATATAGATTCCATCCGGCTTGATGTTCAGGGAATCGATCGTCTCCTGAAACAGCACCGGGATGTGTTCAAAGCTCACAGACCGTCACCCACCTTTATCACGAAAATCGGAACGTTCTCCTCTTAGAGCGGCAGATATCTCCCGCTTTGAGGTTCTTATAATTCCAGGATATCCATCGCTTCCGCAATGCTCTCCTCCGTCAGGCCGGAATTGAATTCTGCCCAGCGGGCCGCGTCCCAAATTTCCGCACGGCTTGAAGCGCCGATCACTGCTACATCCTTCTGAATCTGAGCGTAATCCCGCAGCTGCTGCGGAATCAGCACTCGACCCTGCTTGTCCGGCTCAACCTCAGCCGCGCCGGAAAAGAAAAAGCGCTGAAGCCCTCTGGCTTTGGAAATCGGCATCTGCCGGATTTTCTCCTGCAGACGTTCCCATTCCACGCCCGAAAGCACAAAAAGGCATCCATCCAGGCCCTTGGTGATATAAAACCGTTCTCCCAAATCCTCACGGAATTTGGCGGGAACGATCACTCGGCCCTTCGGATCGATATTATGTTGGTATTCTCCAATCAACATAACAGCCTGTCCGGGGAGCAGCGGCAAACCACTTTGCTCTACTTCCCTCCACCTTTCACCACTTTTGTTTAAATTATACTGGATCGAAGCGGAAAAAGCAATCTTTTTTTTCGGCCTCTTGACAAAAGAAATCAAGCAATTTCGGGCAAAATCCAGTAATTCCTCAGTTAAATGGCAAAAAATTCCTTTTATTATTTCAATAATTTACCAATAATAAAATTATGAATTATTACTAAAAAAACACACAGAAGCCTGATCGTTGGCTTCTGTGTGTTTTTTCACTTTGATTATTCTAAAAGCTTCTCCCGCAGGCCCCGCAGAATCACTTTTTCTCTGCGGGAAACCTGCACCTGTGTCATCCCCAGGGCCTGTGCTGTTTGCGCCTGCGTCTGACTTTTAAAGTACCGGTATACAATAATACTGCGGTCTCTCGGCTCCAGCTCACCGACCACCTGCTGCAAAGACAGCAGCTCCGAAATCCGCTCATCGGGCGCCTCCACCGGCACATCGATCTGCCCGCCGCCCTCATCCTCCGCCGCGGTGAGCGAAAGAGGCTGCTGACCGGCATTCACCGCCTGCGCCGCTTCGGTGATTTCGACCCCGAGCTCCGCCGCAAGCTCCCCGATGGTGGGGGTCCTGCCGTGTATCCTGTTAAACTCTGCCGTGGCCCTCGTCGCTTTCAGCGAAAGCTCCTTGAGCGAGCGCCCCACCTTGATGCTGCCGCCGTCCCGGAACAGACGGCGCATTTCACCGAGGATGACCGGCACCGCGTAGGTGGAAAAACGCAGCCCGCGCTCCTCCTCAAAATGATCGACCGCCTTGACCAGCCCCATACATCCCGCCTGGAACAGATCTTCATACTCCACGCCGCGCGCCTTAAAGCGTTTGGCACACGCGTGCACCAGACCGATGTTCTCACTGATCATGCGGTCCCGGTCAATCATTGGAAGCCCGCCTGCGGGCCAGCTTCTTCTTGAGCGTGACGGTGGTGCCCTTCTGCACGCGGGACGTCACAAGGACGTCATCCATAAAGCTTTCCATCACCGCAAAGCCCAGTCCGGCACGCTCTTCCCCGCCGGTGGTAAACAGCGGCTCTCTGGCCTTCTGTACATCCTCGATACCGCAGCCCTTGTCGCGAATGCGGATTTGCACCCCGCCGTCCTCATACAGCCTGGCGGTTATGTAAATCATGCCCAGCGTATCGCGGTACGCATGGACAATGCAGTTTGTCACCGCCTCCGACACGGCCGTTTTAATATCGGAAATCTCGTCGATGGTCGGGTCCATCTGCGCTACAAACGCCGACACGACCGCCCGCGCAAAGCTCTCGTTTGCGGAACAGCTGAGAAAAGACACGTTCATTTCATTCATCGGTTTCACGGTATACCACTCCTTTTTCAAATTTCACCAGCTTGTCCAGCCCTGCCATGGAAACCACTTTTTCCACCTTCGGCGGCAGATTCGCAATGGTGACGGACCCCCCCAGCACCTGCATCAGCCGATAACGGCCCATGATCAGCCCCACGCCCGAGCTGTCCATAAACTGCACCCTGGAAAAATCCAGAATCAGCTCTTTGGGCTTCGTTTTACCGGCCGTTTCGTCAATGGCCTCACGAATCCCCCGGGCGTTATGATGGTCGATTTCGCCGCTGAGCAGAGCTGTCAGCGTGCCTTCCTTTAAAATCAGCCTGACATCATTCATTGTTCTTCCTCCCGGATTTTACCCGCATCTGTTTTCTTCCTTTATTTTTTCCAGAAATTTCCGATTATACATGCCTTTGCAAAGAATTCGACAAAATCGGAGCAAATTCCGAAAAATCCGTCGGGAAACAGCCTGTCCCATTCCCGGAAAAACGCTGCGGGAAATAAAAAAACCTCTACCCATTAGGATAGAGGTTTTCTGGTAAAATTTTACTCGAATTATGCGGATGGAGCCATTCCTTTTAAAATTTCGATGGCAATCGGGCGAATTTCGGCCGCAAGGTACAGTGAGCCGCACACGATGATCGCGCCGTCGCTCCCCGCGTGGGCAAGGGCCAGCTCTACCGCCTGCCGGGGCGACTGCGCCGCCTTGGCCGAAACTCCCATTTCCCGCCAGAGAGCAGCAAAATCCTCTGCCTGCATGGCGCGGGGATTATCGGGAGTGAGGGTGTAAACCTGATCGAGCAGGCCGTTCAGATAGCCGATCGAGGCATGACTGTCCTTATCGGCGAGCATGCCCATAATGGCCGTGATCCTCTTGCCGGAAAGATACTGCCGCAGCGCCACCGCCAGCGCCTGTACCCCGTTCGGGTTATGCGCGCCATCCAGCAGGAAGATCGGATTTTTGGAGAGCAGCTCCAGACGCGCCGGGAAGGATACCTGCGCAAAGCCCTCGGCTACCGCCTGCAAAGGAAGCTTGAAGCCCTTTCTGCGCAGAACGTCCAGCGCCGCCAGAACGGTGGCGGCGTTGAGCACCTGATGCTCGCCGATCAGCGGCATGTGCATCGGGGCGCCGCGATAGACAAAGCGGGTGCCGAGCAGATCGCTTTCCACCTGCTCCATCTCTTCCGGCTCCGCAATGCAGAAGCTGTTGTTCCGCTGCTGCGCCGCCTCGCGCATCACCTGCATGGCGCCGTAGTCCTGCCGCGAGAACACAACGGTATCGCCGCCCTCTTTGATGATGCCGGCCTTTTCAAACGCGATTTTCTCCACCGTATCGCCGAGAATTCCGGTGTGATCGAGCGAGATGGACATGATGACCGATACAAGCGGGGTTTTGATGATATTGGTCGCGTCGAAGCGGCCGCCGAGGCCGACCTCCAACACCACCACATCGCATTTGCTGCGGGCGAACCACTCCATTGCCAGAGCGGTGATGAACTCAAATTCCGTGAGGGCGTCGCCGTCCTGCTCCATCTCCTGAATGAGCGGCAGCAGCTCCTCGGTCAGCGCGGCCAGCTCCTCTTTCGGGATCATCTGCCCGCAGATCTGCATGCGCTCGCGGAATTCCAGAATATAGGGGGAAATATACAGGCCCGTTTTGTAGCCCGCCGCAGTCAGCACGGAAGAGAGCAACGCGCAGGTGGAGCCCTTGCCGTTGGTGCCGGCCACATGTACAAACTTCAGCCGGTCCTGCGGATTGCCCATTTTGTCGAGCAGCTTTATAATGCGTTCGAGACCCGGCTTAATGCCAAACTTTGCCTGAGAAGAGATTTGTTCCAGCGCTTCTTGATATGTCATGATCGCATCCCCTTTTCCGGCCATCCGTTTTGGGGCCTTGCCAGATCAATAAAGAACAACGGGTTTTCGAGATAAAACTGTGCCGAACAAAGAAGCAGCGCAGGAATACATTCCGCATTCCGAGCATTTTGATGCCGGGCAGTGCAATTTCAGCCGAAACAGAGAAGTCTCTTCATTTTTCAAACGAGGCCTGAATAAAAATCGTCAGCCGCCAAAAATGGCGGCGACGCTCGGATGAACCGGGTTACTTATTATTTGCTGAGATTTTGAATTGCCAAACGGATACCGGCGGCTTTTTCCGCCAGCTTCTCTGCGTTTTTACGCACACCGTCCACCACATTGTCGGGCGCTTTGGAGAGGAAGGTTTCGTTTTTGAGCTTCGCCTCGGCGGAATCCAACTGCTTTTGGATGGATTCCAGCTCTTTTTCGAGCCGGGCCAGCTCGGCCTTCTTATCCACCAGCTCGTCGGTGGGGATATACAGCGTCGCGGCATCGGCAACGATCGTCACAGCGTCCGGCAGGTTCCAGGAATCCGCGATCTCTACCTGGCTTGCGTATGCAAGGCGGGAGATCACGTCGACATTCGCGCGGAACGTATCTGCGGCCGTGCCTGTTACGGCGACAGAAAGATGCGCCTTGCGCGACGGCGGCACGTTCATTTCGGCACGGCGATTGCGCACGGCACGGATGGCATCCATCACGCGACGCATTTCAACGCGGTCCTGCTCAAAGCTGAGCGCCGCGTCGTATTCCGGCCATTGGGAGACCATGATGGAATCGCCCTCATGCGGCAGCGACTGCCAGATTTCTTCCGTAATAAACGGCATGAACGGATGCAGGAGCTTCAGCGTATTGGACATGACCCACACCAGCACCTGCCGGGCGCTCTGCGCGGTCTGCTCGTCCTCACCCTGCATGCGGATTTTGGCGATCTCGATATACCAGTCGCAGAAATCATCCCACAAAAAGTCATAGAGCTTCTGCACGGCGATGCCGAGCTCGAATTTCTCAAGATTCTCGGTGATCTCCTTTGCCACCTCGTGGAAGGTGCCGATGATCCAGCGGTCGGCCTGTGTGAGGTGCTCCGGCAGGCGGTTTTCCACCTCATGGCCTTCAATATTCATGCGGATAAAGCGGGCCGCGTTCCAGATTTTATTTGCAAAGTTGCGGCTGGCGCTGACCTTGTCGTCTGAAAAGCGCAGATCGTTGCCCGGGCTGTTGCCGGTCGCGAGCGTAAAGCGCAGCGCGTCCGCACCGAAGTCCGCGATGACCTCCAGCGGATCAATGCCGTTGCCGAGCGACTTGGACATTTTGCGTCCCTGCGCGTCGCGCACCAGACCGTGGATCAGTACGGTATCGAACGGCACCTGGCCGGTCTGCTCGATGGCAGAGAAGATCATGCGCGCCACCCAGAAGAAGATGATATCATAACCCGTTACCAGCGTGTTGGTCGGGTAGAAGTATTTCAGGTCCTCGGTGTTCTTCGGCCAGCCGAGTGTGGAGAACGGCCACAGCGCAGAAGAGAACCAGGTATCGAGCGTGTCGGGGTCCTGGTGCAGGTGATGGCTGCCGCATTTGGGGCAGGTATCGGGCTCTTCCTTCATAACGATCATTTCGCCGCAGTCCGCGCAGTACCACGCGGGAATGCGGTGACCCCACCACAGCTGGCGCGAAATGCACCAGTCGCGGATGTTTTCCATCCAATGATAATAGATTTTTTCAAAGCGCTCGGGAACGAATTTCACTTCGCCGTCCTTCACGCGGTCGATGGCGGGCTCAGCCAGCGGCTGCATCTTGACGAACCACTGCTTGGAAACGCGCGGCTCAACGATGGTGGAGCAGCGGTAGCAGGAGCCGACATTATGCTTGATCGGCTCTACCTTGAGCAGGTAGCCCTGCTCGTCCAGGTCTTTGACAATCTGTTTTCTCGCATCCAGACGGTCCATCCCCTGATATTTGCCGCCGTTTTCATTGATGATACCGGCCTCGTCCATCACATTGATGACGGGCAGACTGTGGCGCAGACCGACCTCGAAGTCGTTCGGGTCGTGGGCCGGTGTGATCTTCACCACGCCGGTTCCGAAATCCGGCTCTACATACGTATCCGCAACGATCGGAATCTCTTTGCCGACCAGCGGCAGAATCACGGTTTTGCCGATCAGGTGCCGGTAGCGCTCGTCGTCCGGATGCACCGCCACAGCGGTGTCGCCCAGCATGGTTTCGGGGCGGGTCGTCGCAAGGCGAATGTCGCCGGAGCCGTCGCTGAGCGGGTAGCGCAGGTGCCAGAAGCTGCCGTCGTGTTCGCTGAAGTCCACCTCCGCGTCGGAAATGGAAGTGCGGCAGTGAGGGCACCAGTTGATGATGCGCTCGCCGCGGTAAATCAGGCCCTTTTCATACAGGCGCACGAATACCTCGCGAACCGCTTCGGAGCAGCCTTCATCGAGTGTGAAACGCTCACGCTCCCAGTCGCAGGAACAGCCGAGCTTTTTGAGCTGGCCGATGATGGTTCCGCCGTATTTTTCTTTCCAGTCCCACGCGCGGCTCAAAAAGCCCTCGCGGCCGATTTCTTCCTTGGTGATGCCCTCTTTGCGCATGGCCTCCACGATCTTTGCCTCCGTCGCAATGGAGGCGTGGTCGGTACCCGGCAGCCACAGAGCCGAATAGCCCTGCATTCTGCGCCAGCGGATCAGAATATCCTGTAAGGTTTCGTCCAGCGCATGCCCCATGTGAAGCTGGCCGGTAATATTCGGCGGCGGAATGACAATGGTATACGGGTCCTTCTGCGGATCCGCCTCCGCGTGAAAATAGCCGCCGGAAAGCCAGAACTGATAAATTCTGTCCTCTACCTCCTGCGGCTCATACATCTTCGCAAGCTCCTTGCTCATTCTGTTTCCTCCTAAAAATCTATCCAAATCAAGCGGCGCTGCGGGGAGCGCCAGCCGGGCACAAAGCCCGGCCTTATTGGGTACAAATCACGCTGCGTTTACCGCCCGAAAAGCACAAAGCGCGGGGATTCCCACGCCCTGTTTTCCGCAATTTTCCGCACAAAGCGCGGCGATTCGCGGCTGTTCGCATCTGCCTCATATTATCCCATCGTACCGGGGCTTTGTCAATGATTAATTGGCCGGAACCGCACACCCCGGGCCGCACAGCGCGGCATTGTCCACAATCACGGCAAGGCACAGGGAAAGCGGCACATCCTGCTGCCGCTCTACGTGAATTCCGTAGCCATCGCCGTGGGCCGTCCAGCAGGGCGCGTGAGTCATGCGCACGTTGCCCCGGCCGTCCACCGCGTCGAAGCTGCGGGTGAGAAGATCGCCGCGGAGGCTCCAGTCCGTCTTACTCAGGCGCAGGCTGCCGCCCGATGACGCAAGGTTATACGTCACGCGCATGCGTTCTTTCTCCCCGATCTGCACGCTGTACTTGCACAGACCGTGGATTCCCACGCAGCTGATTTTCGCTGCCTCGGCTCCGGCGGCATCGCGCAGGTACAGTTTGCCCCCGAACGAGCCCCACTCGCCTTCTACGGTATAAAGACAGGTACCGGCTGTGTCGAATACATCAAACAGAGTCGAACCCGCCTCGGTATGTCTGTTCAGATAATAGTCCATCCGGATGTCCCCTTCGATATTCCATCGATTCTCTTACCCTTATTTTCTGGTAAATTGGTAAGAATATTCCGTTTCCTTCATAACGACCGGTCCGCCCAGAATGCGCTCCGCCGTGCGCTGCGTGACCGGCTCTGTGCCGTTGTTTACTCCGTAGGGCGCTTTGACCACATATAAAAGGGCCGGCCGGTTCTGCGGATTTTGGGTAAAGAACGCGTCGATCCGTTTCGACGGCAGCTCTGAGCGCCAGAGCGACGGCGGCGCGGGCCTCTGCTGGCCGCACAGATAGCCGAACGGCAGCAGTTCGTTAAACATCACTTTTCCGTCGCCCGAGGGCATGGCGTTTTGAATATCCTCCACCAGGCCGGTATAGCGGGCCGCCGCGGCCGGTGTGGTATAAAGGCCCTTGGCCGGGCCGGTCGTCAGCTGCGTGCGCAGGTACACGATCGGTTCATCGCGGTAAACGGCCTGAGCGCGCATGACCGTGTTGCACAGCACCAAAAGCACCAGAGAGCTGGCAAACGCCGCCCAAAGAGTTTTCAGCATCCTGCGGCGCGACGCGGGCGCCTCGCGCTCCGCCGTGTAAAAATCATATGCCGTTAAAACCAGCGCCAGCGAGGAAAGATTCAGGATATACGACGCGCCCGTCATCCCGTTATTGCTGGCCGCATACACCGCCCAGCTGAGCACCAGCGACGGTACGTACAAAACCCAGATCACAATCCGGCTGCGGCGCTGCGGCCGGTACGCCGTGAGAACCAGCGGCCAAAGCCCCGCGCAGGCCTGAATATAATTGACCTTAGAGGTAAAGGTCAGATCGGATTCCGACTGGATCAGCACCATACCCACATTAATAATCAGGCTCAGCGGCATGCAGATCCAGATCATCACTTCCAGCACCGGCGAAAGGTCGAGGTCTGTTTTCATCTGACGCGACAAAACGATGAGTACCAACAGCGTGATTTCGAGCAGGGAAAGAATTGTGAGCAGCTGGTAATCCTGCAAAAACAGCGAGGTTTTGACGAGCAGGTTCTGGTACGGATGCTCCGGGTCCTGAAACAGATACCTCATATTATTGACGATTCCCCAAATCCCGCTTACCGCCAGCAGATACCCTGCTGCCAGAAGCAGAGTGACCGCCCCGCCGCAGAGCATCCCGAACAGCGGCGCGCGCGATTCGGGCTCGAGGCCGTTTTTCCGCACACGCGGGCGAATCCGGAACAGCGCCAGCAGAAAAATCGGCACCATCACAATGAAAAACGGGTAGGAAATACACGCAAACGCCAAAAGGGCTCCCGAAAGCGCCCCGATGCCAAAGGCCACCGGCACCGAAAAGGAATCCCCATAAAGGAAAAACAGAAGCATGGCGGCTGACGTTGTAAACAGATACCCCATACTATTATAGGAAAAATTATTGATCCCGAACGGGGTAAACGAAAAAAACAGGCCCGCGCAGATCAACGCCGGAAGCCTGCGCCGGAACAGACGGAACACCGCCCGGTATACCAGAAGAGCCACAACGGCATCCACACAGATATACAGAGTGCGCATGAACAGGAGGATTCCCGTCATGTCCCCCACGGCCAGCCGGTACAGCCATAAAATCGGTGCAATCAGCAGGGCCCCGGTCTGATGAATATCCCAGGAATCCAGAAATGGGCGATCGCCCAACGAAAACCGGTAAGGCAGGGCCAGATAATACGTTTCGTCGGACCAATCGAATCCAAAAACGGAACGGACCAGAAACAAAACCGTCATCCCTGCGATGACAACATAGGGCAATATGTGAAGCAGCTTCGAACGAGATTGCAAAAGAGATTTCAGCATGGCCGACTCCCGTAAATGATGTCTGAACAGCGCCGATTCAAATCCACCATAAATATAGAATCGCGACCGGTATTTTTCCCCGCCGAAAGCGAGCAGAAATACCATGGCTTCCATTTTTCATTTGCAGATTTTAGCAGAACGCAAATCAGATCGTTATTGGGTTTATTGTATCACAATCGACCAGCATTTGCCAAGCACAGAAAGCGGTTTGCAGAGAAAAGAAACGCCGTTTTTATACCCGATTGACCATTGTGGACGAAAAAAAGACAATTTTCTTTTACTTGTAATATTTCATGTTATATAATAACCTCATATGGGCAGTATCATAGCCGTTCTTTGGCTATCATGAATCACCAGGCTGATGATTCAATGTTTTCCCTGAAATGGAAGGCCTTGCTTTCGATTCTGCTGTAAGATATGCTGCAACATGTATTGCGCCAGTGGTATATTTAAATGGAAAGATAAATTCAGGAACGTTAGTATCGGGAGGTTGATCGTTATGAGTGTCGCCGATGTCTCACTTTGCCTAAAAAAGCTATTGGAAGAGTATCATTTTAATGTGGAAACTTTGGCGAAATATCTTTCCCTCAGCGTTGAAAGTGTGTATCAGATTGCCCAAGGAAACATGCAAGTTCTTCCTGATGGTTTCATGGAAAGAACAAAAACTTTAGATAAAATGATGTTTTTAGCCATGATACCGGAAGGACTGCCTGACCTGAAGGTAAAAGCCTTTTTGGAAATAGTATTGTCTTATCATCAGCTTTCAAAAGAAACCATTGCAAAAATGGCAGGAATTGAAATCGCTGATGTAGACTTGTTTCTAAGTGACCAATGTGAAAAAACCAATGCCGAAATCAAGTATAAAATAGCGGCTGTCACAATGGCGCTCCGATTTTTCTGAAAGGACAATGAGCCTGAACAATAATCTAAGATATGAGGAATACTTATGAAATCCCTGCTTTCGTTTAAACGAATCTGGCTTTTTCTGCTGCTGCCGCTTTCTCTGGCCACTTCGTATGCTGCTTCTATGAGGCCGGAGTGGGCGGAGTGGTACGCCGTAACGCTTTACCCTGTATTTTCTTTAGGAGAAAACCGCATCACCTCTCTGGTTCCCTTTTCCATCATGGAGCTGCTGCTGGCGATTTTGATCGTGCTTCTCCCCGCTCTGCTCATCCGCCTGATTGTCCGGCTGATCCGCCGCAGACAGGAGAGAAAAACGCTTTTGCTGCGCGCGCTGGCTTCTCTGCTCTGCGCGGCGGGTGTGATCGCCTTTTGGTTCACGATCAACTGCGGAATCAACTACTCCCGTTACCCGTTCGCGCAGGTTTCAGGGCTGACAGTGCGCCCCTCCTCTGCTGAAGAACTGAAAGCGCTGTGCACAGAGCTAGCCCAAGACGCCAACCGCGACCGGACGGGAATTGAAACGGACAGCCAGGGAGTCGCCGTTCTCCCCGACCGGAAAGAGGCTGCCGAAACAGCACGCAACGTGATGGACTCTATGGAAGCACGATACCCCACCTTAAAAAGCGGCTACGGAGCGCCAAAAGCCGTGATGGCTTCGCGGCTGATGTCATACCTGGACATTACCGGAATCTATTTTCCTTTTACCATGGAGGCAAACGTCAACGTGGACGCCCCGGCTTACGGCATCCCCGCCACCATGCTGCACGAGCTGAGCCATGTGCGGGGCTACATGCGCGAAGACGAAGCCAACTTCATCGCGTATTTGGCCAGCCGGAACAGTACAAATCCCTCGTTTTCCTATTCCGGCACCATGCTGGCTTTTATTTATGCAAACAACGCCCTGTATTCCGCCGACCAGAAAGCCGGACAGGAAACCTATGGTCTTCTGGATGCCGGCGCGCAAAAAGACCTTGCCGCGGCCAGCGCTTACTGGAAGCAGTTTGAAGGCCCGGCGGCAAAGGTGGCGGCAAAGGTCAACGACAGCTACCTGAAATCAAACCGTCAGGAGGACGGCGTAAAAAGCTACGGCCGAATGGTCGATCTTCTGCTGGCGGATTACCGGCAGCGCCACGGCCTGAAATAGCCCTCATCGACCACGCTTCCGCTGTTGTGAATAAAGGCTGGCCCTCCATCTGTCCGCTTTTACTGTCTGAATTCGCCCGGCAAGGGTAAAATGCCTTTGGGACGAAACAATATGGCCTCTTCTAATGAAAAAAGATTCGGACATCATCTCTGCTTATCGCAGAAGAGATGTCCGAAAATTTTTTCGTTGGTTCTCAGGAAAACGAGCAAGGCTGCCGCCCGCCGGCATCAATGGGCCGGAAGCTTAAAGATGATCGGTTTGACGGAGGGATCCAGCTTATCAAAGCGATAGCCGTTCTTTTTCAGCGTCTCGATGATCTTGGGGAGTTCCTTGACCGTATCGTGTTTGGTGGAAGCGTCGTGAAACAGAATGACCGCCTTTTCAAACTGAAGGGTTTCATTGACGGTGTTCTGGTAAATCGACTGCGCTGTTGCGCCCTTTTCCGCATCGCCCGCGCTGACGTTCCAGTCAAAATACGTGTATCCTCTGCGCGTCAGCTCATCTGCAACCGGGCGTGCAATGGCTTTATTGTAGCTGTTCACGCTGCCGCCGGCAAACCGCACGATCTGCGGCTTTACTCCGGTGGCCTCGGTGATCAGATCATTCAACTTCGATAAATCGGTGAAAAACGCGGTGGGCGACGCATAAATCTGCTTGTAATTGTGAGTGTATGTGTGCATCCCGATGGTATGGCCCTGATCGACGATCTCTTTCATCCATTTTTTGGATTGCTCATCACTGCGCCCTATCACAAAGAAGGTCGCTTTCACATCGTTGTCCGCCAGTATTTTCAACACCTGCGGAGTCAGCGCAGACGGTCCGTCGTCAAAGGTGAGGTAAGCCACTTTATCCCCGGCCTTATGTGCGATTTTCTCTGTTGGATCCACATAAAAATTCGGGAACATGGCCTGGATTGCTTCCATCTCTTTTGCGATCGCCGCCGAATTCGGCGAAGAAGACGCTTTGGAGGAAGACGAAGACGACGAAGGAACAGAAGTGGGGCGCGAAACCGCCGAAGAAACAGGTTTTGAGGACGGAATTTCTGAAATTTCCGCAGCAGACGAAACCGGTTGCTCTGAGACAGGCTGTGACGTGACCAATTGCGAGAGATCTTCGCCAATCGACGCCTCGGAGGAAGGAGTATTCACAAAAGCAGACTTCGTAACATAACCGGCGACAGACCCTATAATCACCCCAATACAAATCGCAACAGCAAGCATTGAGGCAGCAATAATAACACGTTTTTTCCCGACAGACACGATCAGCACTTCCCTTTTTTTAACTTTTCTCATTATAGCACAAGCGCTTTTAAAAAGGATGCTGTTTAACAGGATTGTAACCTTTATTTTGTTTCCAAATTACCCCAACGCCACAATATCCGGGATTTTTGGATCAGAACGAGAAAAACCCATCATCTTAACCAACAACTGTTTTATACTGCTATAAACCGCCGTTTATAGGTTCCTATTACATACTTAAAAAAGCAATTTTGTATGAATTCCTGTTCCTCACAAAAAAGCAGGCTGCGTGTTTTTAGCACGCAGCCTGTTTCAAAATTTTTTGAAAATTAATCAGAGAACAAAGGAGTGGAGAGATAACGCTCGCCGGTATCCGGAAGGAGCGCTACGATCGTTTTCCCTGCGTTTTCGGGGCGTTTTGCCAGCTGTTCCGCCGCCCAAAGCGCCGCACCCGCGGAGATACCCACCAGCAACCCCTCTGTTTTGGCGACCTCTTTGCTTTTTGCAAACGCGTTTTCGTTCTCTACCGGAATGATCTCGTCGTAAATCTTGGTGTCCAGAACATCCGGAACAAATCCGGCACCGATTCCCTGAATCTGGTGCGGGCCCGGGGTTCCCTTCGACAAAACGGGAGAACTCGCGGGTTCCACCGCAATAATCTTCACATCGGGGTTCTGGCTTCTCAGATATTCACCAACACCCGTGATGGTGCCGCCGGTTCCGATACCCGCCACAAAGAAGTCAACCTTTCCGTCCGTATCCTGCCAGATTTCGGGGCCGGTGGTCGCCTGATGTGCCGCCGGATTTGCAGGATTTTCAAACTGCCCCGGAATATACGCATTCGGGATTTCTTTTGCAAGCTCAGTCGCTTTGACAATTGCGCCCCTCATGCCCTTGGAACCATCGGTCAAAACGACCTCTGCTCCATAGGCCTTCAGCAGATTTCTTCTTTCAATGCTCATGGTTTCCGGCATGGTGAGGATAATCCGGTAGCCCCTGGCCGCTGCGACCGATGCAAGGCCGATACCGGTATTGCCGCTGGTCGGCTCGATAATCACAGAGCCCGCTTTGAGCAGACCCTTTTGCTCTGCGTCATCCACCATGGCCTTTGCGATGCGATCCTTTACACTGCCCGCGGGATTGAAATATTCCAATTTCGCGAGGATCGTTGCCTTTAAATCATATTTTTTCTCAAAGTTTGTCAGTTCCAGCAAAGGAGTTTTTCCTATCAGTTCCGTAATATTTTTTGCAATTTTCGCCATAACCGCAATCTCCTTCTCCAAATAATCAATCTGAATGAACGATCATTATTAGAACGCACCGATTCCCGGAAGATGAGAATACCGATCTCCCGAAGCCGCACGCTCTAATAATTCATATCTATTTTGTATGGTTTTATTATATCACGCCATTCTTCCTTGTCAATAGAAAGGGGCCCCATCTTACAAGGTGCGCCTTCGTATGTAACCGGCTATTTTCATGCAAAAGGGATCCGCCAACAAGACGGACCCCTTTTTCAGCATTTTGGGATTGCCTGTACGACCCTGTCGTAAAATTCGCCGTAGGAGCTGCAGCCCTGCATCAGCCGCAGCTGATCCTGCTCCGGAAGAGAATCAAAAAACTCTTTCAGCTTGCGATCTTCAGACAGAGCCTGAGGAAAAGAAAAGTCGGAATAATCCATACAAAATCACCTCGGGGATAGTGTATGGAAAATCCATGTGTTCATACAGTCCTGCACACAATCGATCTTTAAATCAGACTCGATTGCCGCACTCGTTTCTTAATCATACCACGGGATACAGTGGCCGTTATAGCAGAACCACCAATGACAATGATACCAAGCCCACATATCAAACCCTCCTTTTTGATAGGTGCTTCATTATATGTAGAAAGGACAAGGTGGGACAATCAGCCGCCAGAGAATCCCATACCGGATTTTCGCGGCCGATTGCCCAAAAATTTTATGGAAGGATGCAATTCTGCTACTACACGAACCAAGATTGCATGTAATTTCAATCCACGCTTCCCGTACGGGAAGCGACGGTCTTTCATCTCGCGCGGAGTCTTGTCCTTACCATTTCAATCCACGCTCCCCGCATGGGGAGCGACAATCCGCCAGCCCTATGCTGATTGCAGAGATGCAGATTTCAATCCACGCCCCACATGGGGAGCGACGGCGCGAACGGTGTGAATATTGCCCACGAAATCCGTATTTCAATCCACGCCCCCACATGGGGAGCGACCGTAAAAGCTCTCGGATATGAAAAGGTTCGAGTAATTTCAATCCACGCCCCCGCATGGGGAGCGACCATGCACTCTTAGATTATCAACTTTCCCTGGAATATTTCAATCCACGCCCCCGCATGGGGAGCGACATTATGGTTGTAGTTCCAATATAGGTAAAACCGATTTCAATCCACGCCCCCGCATGGGGAGCGACCCGGGAAAATCAGCCTCGCTGACGGCTCTGCCGTGATTTCAATCCACGCCCCCGCATGGGGAGCGACCAGATCACCGTTGGCGCGGTGAGCTGTAATTTGTCATTTCAATCCACGCCCCCGCATGGGGAGCGACGCCGCTGCGGATGCCGCAAAGGCTTTCGTGAGCGATTTCAATCCACGCCCCCGCATGGGGAGCGACCTTTTACACAGAATGCCGGTTTATCCGATCAGTGATTTCAATCCACGCCCCCGCATGGGGAGCGACGCTTTGTATTGATCTTCAGTGAGAGAATTTTGCAATTTCAATCCACGCCCCCGCATGGGGAGCGACTTGGAAAGTACCGGGAATCGTTTCTGATGGGACGGATTTCAATCCACGCCCCCGCATGGGGAGCGACAATGTTACTCTATAATGTGTTACTATTTACTTATAATTTCAATCCACGCCCCCGCATGGGGAGCGACAGCTAACTCGCCATCATACACGCCATTACTGATAATTTCAATCCACGCCCCCGCATGGGGAGCGACGATGCCAACGGAACGGCGAGAAACACTTGCTCAATTTCAATCCACGCCCCCGCATGGGGAGCGACGGCTAAAAGAAAAATCCCCAATGGTTACATTGGAATTTCAATCCACGCCCCCGCATGGGGAGCGACGCCGGGCGCACCTTGCGCTGATAGGCCTGCCCAATTTCAATCCACGCCCCCGCATGGGGAGCGACCGATCCTGAAATCCAGAACATCAAAAAGGTGCTATTTCAATCCACGCCCCCGCATGGGGAGCGACCTACGCTCGAAAGCCGGAACAGGAGGAATAATCATATTTCAATCCACGCCCCCGCATGGGGAGCGACTCTGCCCATTTTCCAAAAGTATCACGGTCGGCGGATTTCAATCCACGCCCCCGCATGGGGAGCGACTGCAAAAACAGACAAAGCCGAACGGATAGAATAAGAGTCTTTACACAAGCTTTTATTCAGACATCAATTTCGCATCTGCTAATCATGCAATGATTATTCTGAAAAATAATTAAATTACCAAAAATCAGCGCGAATACCCCTGCTGTTTTCTGTTCGCTGATGGTTCGCACTGCATAATCAAAACCGTTCCACAGAACAGCTGATTTTTGCACCCATGTGTTCTATTTTAGACAGATAATTTTTCAAAATTGAATCCGAAGCCCACTGCCCCACCAGATTCCAGAATTTTTAATTATTTTTATTTTACTCCGCAAACCAACAAAGCTCAACAGGTATTGTATTCTTTTCGATCAGAATATAAATTTTTTTGTTATGATATCCGCAGCAATTTGCTCCACATGTTCCAATCACCTTTCACAAAGCGAAGCAGGGTACCGCATAACGGTACCCTGCTTTTATAAAATGAAAGGAAAAAGGGATAAGTATCATTAAAACCGGTGGATTCCGAAAATGGAACACCGGCTTACTCCGGCTGACGCAGCTTTAAATCCACCACCGGGTTGATCAGCGGCTCCATGGAGAATCCGTTCGGGCCATAGATGCGGCACTCGATGGTATCGCCGTCTTCAATATGCACGGCCCGCGGCGTTCCGGTGGAGAGGATGTCACCCGGCAGCCAGCCCTGCAGGTGCGATACCAGCGAAACCAGACGCGCCGGCTTATGGGTCATGTTGTTGACGATATTTTTCGCGTGAACCTCGCCGTTATGGACGGTCTGAACCTCGAGCTGCAGAACATCGTCCACCTCATCGGGGGTAACGAGCTGCGGGCCGAAGCTGAAGAAGGTATCAAAGCCCTTGACGAGCGTGAGGAAACGCGGGTTCTGGCGCAGAATGGATTCCTCGGTCATATCGAGAATCGTGGTGTAGCCGACGATGTAATCCATCCAGTGCTCTTCATCGATGAACTTGCACTTTTTGCCGAGGATGATGCCGAGCTCGGCCTCGCCGGTGGTTTTCTGCGCTTCGGGCAGGGCGGGGATGCACACGTCGTCCCCCGGGCCGACAATGCAGGAAGCAGGCTTATAGAAGCTGCCCGGGAAGCCAACCGGGGCGTTTTCTCCCAGATCGCCCGCGTGGTCCACATAGTTCAGGCCGATTCCGAAAATGCGGGGCGGGTTGCGGTACAGCGGAGCGTATACTACCTGATCGGCGGGGACAAGACCTGGAATGCTTTCGAGCTCTTCTTTTCCGCCTGCATTGTACCAGGCGGTGAGGCCGGGAATCTGCTCTGCGCAGATCAGATCATACAGCTCGGTTTTCCACGCCGTGCCCTTCCATTGATTGATGCGGGAAACCGGCAGGGCTCCTTTCGAGGTTACTACGGCAGCGACCTCCTGTTCCTCCAGGCGAATGGTTACAAATCTCATGTTTTGTCTTCCTTTCCCATATTGAATTGCAGTTTTATGGCTGCGATGCTTCTTTCAGATAAAATCTATCTCATCTTAGATTAGATTCATTTTTTGTATCCCTCCCGCTTTTGATGAGAGAGGATACAGCTGTTTTTCCTGCGCTTCCAATGGCATTCTCATCCGCGCAGCTCTTCTACCGCCTTGCGCAGACGTTCACAGCCTTCGATAATATTTTCATAGCTGTTCGCGAAGGACATCCGCAGATAGCCCTCGCCGCCGGGGCCGAACACGTCGCCGGGAACCATCGCGATTTTCGCGTGATCCAGCAGATAATCCGCGAGCTGTGCGGAGGACATGCCGAGCTCCTTTGCATTGATGAAGATGTAGAACGCGCCCTTTGGGGTCTGGCAGCTCAGGCCAGGGATCTCGTTGATCGCACGCACCGCATAATCCCGGCGGCGGCTGTATTCCGCTACCATCTTCTCCACCTCGTCGGTTTCGTCGCGCAGTGCGACGATCGAGGCTGTCTGCACAAAGGACGGCGCACAGGTTGTGTTGTGCTGATGAATTTTATTCAGCACGGCAATATACTCCTCGGGCGCCGCCACGTAGCCAAGGCGCCAGCCAGTCATGGAATACGCTTTGGAAAGGCCGTTCATCGTGAAGGTGCGCTCTTTCATTCCCGGCAGCGACGCAATGGAAATGTGGCGTTCACCGTCAAACACCAGGCGCTCATACACTTCATCCGCAATGACCATCAGGTCGTTTTCGATGGCAATTTCCGCAAGGCCGCGCAGGGTTTCTTCCGAAAGAACGCCGCCGGTCGGATTGTTCGGGGAAATCAGCACAAGGGCCTTTGTCTTGCCGGTCACTTTAGAACGAACCTCATCCAGATCAATCTGGAATCCGGTCTCTTCGTTAAGACCAAACGTGACCGGCACCGCGCCCAGCAGGCGGGGAACATTCATGTAGTTGATCCACACCGGGTCTGGCACCAGAATTTCATCCCCTTCATCCAAAATGGAGCAGAGAACGTCGAACACGGCTTCGGAAAGCCCAACTGTAACAAGAATCTCTGTGGGCTTGTAATCGATATGGTTCTGCTTTCTGAGCTTTTCTGCGATCGCGGTGCGAAGCTCCATAGAGCCGAAGTTTGAGGTATAGAATACATCCCCCGATTCCAGGCTCTTTTCACAGGCTTTTTTGATGTACTCCGGCGTATCGAAATCCGGGCGGCCAATTTCAAAATGGAGAACTTTTTCTCCGGCCCGCTCCATGGCCAGCGCCTTTTCATTCACTTTACGAATTCCGGAGGGCGCCAGCATATCCATACGGGCGGCAATTTTTTTGTTCATCCCGATTCATCCTCTCATAAATGATTTTATAGTAACGCCGCTTGAAACAAATGATTGATTTTCCACCGCCTGCGGCGGAGAAGAAATCCACTGTACTTGCATCAGACTATTTTATAGTGAATTGACTATACCTTTGTCGTATTTTGTTTTATAATGGAACAAATAAAACCGTCGGCTTTCTGCCGTACTGCCGCCCGCCACCACACTGTGGATTGATCCAAAGGAGCGAAGCGCCATGATGTCTTACATGAAATATGTTTATGCCGTGTATCAGGAACGCAGCTTTTCCAAAGCAGCCCGCAAGCTGTATGTTTCTCAGCCCTGGCTGAGCTCTGCCGTAAAAAAGGCGGAGCAGGAACTGCAAACCCCTTTGTTTAACCGCAGCACCAATCCGATCAGCCTGACGGAGGCCGGGCAGTACTATATTGAACAGGTAGAGAAGATCATGGCGATTGAAGAAGAAATGCAGCGGCATTTTGAAACGATGGCTCATTCTCTCGAAACCCAGCTGCGCATTGGCAGCTCCATGTTTTTCTGCACCTATGTGCTGCCCAACATGCTGGCGGAATTCCGCGAGAAGTACCCCAATGTCGTCGTCACCTTTTCCGAGGGCAGCAGCCCCATGCTGACCGAACGCCTGCTGGAGGGCAAGCTGGATTTTCTTCTGGAGGCGGAAGGCCCCGATAAAAACCTGCTCAATTCGATACCGTGGTCAACAGAAGAGATCATTCTGGCGGTGCCGGCCGAGTACGAAATCAACGATCGGCTGAAAGAATTCGGCTACACCTTCGATGAATTTCTACTGCGCCGCGAGGAAGGGCACCAGAAGCCGCCTGTTCCCCTTTCGGTGTTTTCTGAGGAAGAGTTCATTATGCTGACGCCGGGGAATGATATTTATAAGAGGAGCATCGCCCTTTGCAAAAACGCTGACTTTGTTCCCAAAACCTCTTTGTACCTGACTCAGATGATGACCACCTATTACCTGGTTTGTGAGGGGCGGGGCGTTTCGTTTCTGCGTTCTACCATTCCTGAATATGTGACGCATACGGACAAGGTGGTTTTTTATCAGCTCGATGATCCGCTTGCCACGCGGAACATCTTTCTCTCTTACCGGAAAAAACAGTCGAGCGAGGTGCAGAAAAAGCTGATCGCCTTTATGAAGAACCAGACACTGGCCCCCAAAAAGGCTGACTCCGGCGTGCTGTTCAGCAGCGAGACGCAGAATGAGTTTTAAAAAGCCTTGACCATGCCGCCGTCTACCAGAACGGTCTGCCCGGTGATGAAGGTATTGGCTTCGGAGCAAAGGAACGCCGCAAGCTTTCCGTATTCCTCGGGCTTGCCGTAGCGGCCCATCGGAATGGTTTGATAGGTCTGCTGTTGCACTTCGTCTACGGTGATCCCTTGCTTCTGCGCGCGGATCGCATCGAGCTGATCGATTCTGGCCGTGCCGATGCGGCCGGGGCCGATCACGTTGACGAGAATATGATCCTTGCCCAGCTCCTGCGAAAGCGTTTTGGCAAGGCCCATGACGCCCATGCGGAAGGTGTTGGACAGAATCAGATTATCCAGCACCGCCTTGACTGAGGACGAGGTCGAGCAAAGAATGCGCCCGGCACCGTTCTGGCGCATGGAAGGCAGAACCGCGCGGATGGTGCGGATGTACGAGAGCAGGCAGAGCTCGTAGGCGTCCTGCCAGTCCTGATCGGAAAAGACATCGAACACACCGGGCTTTGGGCCGCCCGTATTGTTGACCAAAGCAAAGATCGGGCCGCATTTTTCTACGGTGGTTTGAACCAGATTTTCAATATCCTGCGCATTGGTGATGCTGCCGGTGAAGAATTCCGGCTGATTGCCGGTCTCCTTCGCGATTTCGGCCTGCGTCTCCCTGAGCTGCTCTTCAAACGGACTGAACAGCATTACTTTTGCACCCTCCCGGCACAGCTCCAGCGCAATCGCTTTCCCCAGCCCGCTGCTGGAAGCCATGACCAGTGCTCCTTTTCCCTTGAGCCCGAGTTCCATCATCCATCTCTCCTTTTTGTATTGGTTTCACATGGTTTCTTTGGACATCTCCGTGCAAAAACCACCGATCTGCCCCCGAAATCTTCGGCGGTTTCGCGCTGCCCGGATCGATTCGTTTTCCCTTCTTTATCATACCAAGGATAAAATGCGCCGTAAAATACGTAACACTGTATAAAACTATTCTCTTTGAAATATGAAGCTTTTAGAAAAACAATGCCAAAAGAAACAGGCCCGCCAATGATTTGGCGGGCCTGTTTTTTCAAATGGGAGTACAGCCGACGCAGCTGCCCCCCAGAAATACACGATTCAATTTTGATCTTCTCTTTTCCAGAATAAGAAAGATCGGCTATTCTGACGTACGGCGGCTGACAATATGAAAGACCTCACGCCATAAACGTCGGCAGACTGCCGACGACTGGAAGAGCCTTGAAGCCTGAGACAGATAAAATATTTGGCTTCTGACGCCTGTCAAGACGAAGACATCTAAATTCTTGTCATAATATATTGTTCATATTTGGCAATTCGGTATCCATCAACGTGTGGAGCTGATTCAGCGCACGGTTGCACTCTGCCCGCGCTTCATCCTCGGTTCCGCTTTTTAAAAAAGACTGTGTGGTGGAAAGAGTTTGGCTGACTGATTCAAGACGTTCATGGGGAATAAAATAAGACATCAAATGATGATAACCGTGCCAGGTATCGACCGCATCTTTAATCAGAGCCCTGGATTGCTCGGTATCCCCACCATCCATGGTATCCTGAACCTGTACCAGTATTTCGGAAACCTCGGTGGTCATGCGCTCCACCTCTCTCATTCCCCAGATACTGCCCCCGAAAAGGATCACCAGAATCGCCAGCGCTGCCCAGATACGATTCATTGTGTTTTCCCTTCCTTTTTAATGATTTGAAAATCCCCCGCCGTGTTTGCGGTCATCAAAAACACCTGATCGGCGGTCAGATTTTTGCCTTTTAACACGCCTTCTACCCACGCGACAGATTTTTTGCACAGCTTGGCGGAGGTCTCGGAAATCACACCGTCGCTGATCACAACGGTTTCAATTCCGGTATCGGGAACCACCAGCTGGAGCATATCCGGCGTGACGGAATCCTTACCGGGCTTTTTGACCACGCTCAGTTTGCCGTTCGTTTCCACAATGGCATAGGCGACGTCTGAAATGGAAACAATACTGTTCTGACGCAGGTCTTCAAAAAGATCCTCGGTCGTCATGCGCAGGCGGCGCAGCTCACTCTGCTGA
The DNA here is from genome assembly GCF_000577335.1 of Faecalispora jeddahensis. Lineage (GTDB taxonomy): Bacteria > Bacillota > Clostridia > Oscillospirales > Acutalibacteraceae > Faecalispora > Faecalispora jeddahensis. Next base: position 99,086 of record NZ_CBYL010000007.1, read on the forward strand.
ATTTTTCCGTCATTGATCACAACGATCGGCCGCCCGCAGATCACCTTGCGGAAACGGCCGCTTTTTAGCATCATGACAGACAGAATGATTTCAATCGCAACCAGCGTAAAAATAGGCACCAGCCCGCTGACTAGGGGCTGGCCTGTGTTCTGCATCGGGATGGATGCAATGTCTGAAATGAGAAGCGTCACCACCAGCTCTGACGTTTGCAGCTCGCTGATCTGACGCTTTCCCATCAATCTGACGGCAAATATGATGACAATATACAACAGAAAAGTTCGAATCAAAGAAATGATCATTTTTTATCACCTGGCATCTATTTTGGCCTTCCAGACCTGTTTTATACAGCGGCGCGGCTTGTCCAAAAGACGGAAAAGCCTCGCTTTCAAACACCTGAATATACACGCACACTCCTGAAAATCTGTTTGTCTGCCGGATTGCCGGTATGAATACAGCAAACGCTTGACACTGTATCCGGCCGGATGCTACACTGTGATCATATCTATATTATATCGGCAATGGAGAACGATATGGAGTTTGCAAAATTATATCAAAAACTTGAAACAACAGATATATGTGCTTTCTACCAAGTGGATGCTGATTTCCTGCTGGAGACCCTTCAAATGGGAAAGGACGATCTTCCCGATTGTCTTCGAATATACAGTACAATCTCTCAATGGTTCGGAACTTCTCTGCGAAGCGGGGTATGGACTTATTATGAAATTGAAGACATGCGGGAATTACAATTAACAGCACAATATTTATCCGGCGATTCGTGGAAAGAGCTATACCGTATGTTTTGCCTGGGTATCCATGCATATCAGTCTCCCCAATTCATTGGGAATTTTAACTATCCTTGTGAATGGATCGATGAATCGTCTTCCATTGACGAATGGATTATGAAAAACGAGCACAAGCTGTACGAGTGGCAAAGAGAATTTTTGCTTGAGCACAGAGATGAAATTTGCGCTTTGTAACACCGCAACAATGAGCGGGGTCTGCGGAATCACTTGATTCCACAGACCCCGCTGTTATTCCTTATGAAGCGTATCGCTTCGGAGCGGCTTTTGCCGGCTGCGTCAGAGCTGAATGCTGATATCGTAGCGCTTGAGCCAGAAATTGATCTGAAGCAGATAGGCCATCAGCTGCGGGCCGGCCATCAGCTGCCCGAACCACGGCTTGCCGTAGTCGGATTTTTCGGCCAGCAGCTCCCTTGCGGCGCTTTCGTTGATCAGCTGGTGGATCGGTTCGACCGGGTCCTCAATAATCCTGGTCAGGCGGTGGCGCACCAGCGCTTCATAAGACGGATTGTGCGTTTTGGGGTAAGGGCTTTTCCTGCGCATCAGAATATCTTCGGGCAACCAGTCTTTGGCTGCGTCGCGTAGCAGCCCCTTTGATACGCCGCCGTGGGTTTTGTATTCCCAGGGAGTATTGAACACATACTGCACCAGCCGGTGATCGGCGTAGGGCACGCGAACCTCCAGCCCGCTGGCCATGCTGCAGCGATCCTTGCGATCGAGCAGCGTAGACATGAACCAGTGAATGTTCAGATAGCTGATCTCTCTGCGGCGGCGCTCCTCGGCACTTTCGCCTGCAAGGCACGGCGTGGCCTCGACGGATTCGATATAGCGGCGATCCACATATTCATCAAGGCCCAGCTCATTGAGAATTTCGGGTTTGATCAGCGCCTTGCGGATACTCAGATCGGGAGACCATGGGAAGGTTTTGCCCTCAAAGGCTTCTTTTTTATGGAACCAGGGATATCCGCCAAAAATTTCGTCGGAGCATTCGCCCGATAAAGCGACCACGTGGCCTGTCTTTACCTGCGAGCAGAAGTGCAGCAGAGAGGAATCCACATCGGCCATGCCGGGCAGATCCTTCGCGATCACCGCGTCGTACAGGCGATCTGCCAGTGTTTCGGTATCGCACACCAAAAAATGGTGCTGCGTTCCGAACTCCTCAACCATACGGTCTACCCAGGGGCGGTCCTCATCCGGCTGGAATGCCGACGGTTTGAAATACTTTTCGTTATTCTTATAGTCAAAGGAATAGGTGTCGAGAAGCCTGCCTTCCTTTTTGTACTGAACGGCGGCCAGCGCCGTGATGATGCTCGAATCCAGCCCGCCGGAAAGAAAGGTGCACAGGGGCACATCCGAAACCAGCTGGCGGCTCACGGTATCTGACAGCAGCTCGCGCACACGCACCACGGTGTCTTCGTAGCTGTCGGGGTGTTCGTAGCTTTCCAGCTCAAAGTACGGATACGCCCGCAGCCCTTCGCGGTTGAACACGGCGGAATAGCCGGGCTTTAACTCCCGGATTCCCTGAAACACGCCGCACCCCGCCGTTCTGGCAGGCCCCAGGCCGAACAGCTCGCACAGGCTTGTTTTGTCCAGTATGGGATTGATTCCCGGATACTCGAACAGAGCCTTCATTTCGGAGCCGAATACCAGACGGTCGTTCACTGTGGTATAAAACAACGGCTTTACGCCAAAACGGTCGCGGCACAAAAAGGTGCAGTTCCGCCGCTCGTCGTCGATTGCAAACGCATAGATTCCGTTGAGCTTTTCCGCACAGAACGGCCCGAAGTGAATATAGCAGTAAAGAAGCACCTCGGTGTCGCTGTGCGACTGGAACTGGCAGCCCAAAAGGCGCAGCTCCTGCCGCAGCTCTTCCGTATTGTACAGCTCACCGTTGTAGGTGATCGTATAGCGATATCCATCCTGCACACGGGTCATGGGTTGTTTTCCGCCCTCAATGTCGACTACCGCAAGCCGCGCATGGGCAAAGGCCGCATGGCTCGAAACATGTACTCCGGCGTCATCCGGGCCCCGGTGTCTGAGCCGGTTGCCCATCCGTTTGGCCAGCGCGCCCCATAGCGGGGCTTCTTCCATTAGTGTGTCGTGATAATCGCAAAATCCCGCAATTCCACACATAGTATTCCCTCATTTCTGTAACAGCATCGTTTTTCGTCTTTTGCTATAATATGAGGAAACATTATTCTGGTTAACCAAATTCAGGGGTTTCGTGCATCAGGGGATTTCCTCCTGCATCAAAAACACTATGCACGGAAAAGCTTCCCCGGTAGATTTAGACATGTTCCGGACATCGTGAACCGGATGCTGTTCTCCGTTGACTTGAGAGTCTTGCAGAACGGTTATCCTTTATTCTCCACCTGTGGTCCCATCTTCTTTTGGCGAAAATGAAATCACCTTGAGTTCGGGCGAGGAATCCGCGATAAAAAGCTCTTCGCATTCCTGCTGTACAGTCAGGATCAAAGCAAGAGCTTTCTCTGAAGCGTGAAACATCTTAAAGTACATTGTTTTATAATCCGGCATTCCTTTCTCCTCCATCTTTTATTCGTCACATTTTCACCATTTTACCACCATTTTCGTCATGACGCAATATTTTCACTATAATTGAATCAAAATAACATCAAATTGGTGAAGTGAAGGAGGAACTATGGAAGATAAAGTATTGAGATACACCCTGCGGGTAGATCGTATACTGTTTCAAAAGTTTCGCTATATTGCAGAATCGGAAGGCCGTTCCGCCAACAAAGAGATTGAACAATACATTAAAAAACGTGTTTCCGAATTTGAAACCGTTTACGGTAAAATTGAAACAAGCGGCGAATAGTAACCCCCCGGCACAGCCGAGGATTCTTCCTATGCGGGCAAAGCCCTGTTTTACTGGCTGCGTCTCAAGGCGCTCGGGGGTTTCTTACACTTGCAACGGTACTTCTCACCCCTGCCCCCTCCCGCACAGTAAGCAAACTGAAAATCGAAAGCAATCTTTGTGCAGAAGAGAATCAATACGGGAGGGGGCTGCGCCCCTTCCCTACCAAATCCTTCACATTTCATGGAAGCCCCCTATGTTGCTTTGAAAACGCAGTCAACAGGATTGTGTATCAGGTTTAGCTTACATTTTTGCTCATCGCTAAAGCTTTTTTGAACTCCCGGCATAGCCGGGAGTTTTCCCACTATAAAAAGAGTAACAGGGAATGAAAATTCCCTGTTACTCTTTTTTCGTATTATCTTCCTAATTTTTGAGAATCTCATCACTCATTGTCCGAAAAACCTGAAAATACTTTTGGATTCCGTTCGACCCAATGATATAGATGTTAGGCATATAGGATAATCTTTTTCTGGAGTATGCGATACGTTCCAAACCATTGTCGATCGCCGTGTGATTGCTTAAAACCACATCCACATTTTTGCGCATTGCCGCGTCAACGAAATAATCCAATGATTTTAAGTATTGATTCACCCCATCCTTTTCCCATGGAGGTGTCGTGCCGCCCCATAAGGCTGCCATGTGGATATCCCCGTCTTCTTCTACAGGGAATATATAACTAAGGCATCCGGGCGTATGACCGGGTGTACTGTAGACATAGATCGTCTTTTCCCCTAAGGTTATGGTATCCCCATCCTTGAGAAAATGGTCAATCTCATAGTCCTTCCACGTTTCGGGCCTGTCCGGCTTTGCCGGATGTTCCTTCCAGAAAATCTCATCTTCTTTTGAAAGGTATGTGTCAACATGATACTGTTCAACAAACCACCTACCGCAGCCCGTATGGTCGACATGGCCATGCGTTAAAACCAGCTTTTGAATGGTATCCGGATTCCATTTTACCTCTTTTACTGCATTCACGATGGCGTCAAAAGCCCTTTGGTCCGGCCAAATGGCATCCATAACAATCAGCCCATCCTCGGTCTTCAGCACAAAGCAGTTCGTTTCTTTTTGCGCCACAATCAGCAAATCGTCAAAAATGAGAGAATGGGTAAAAAACGACATATCCTCCATCGCCCTGATGGTATCACCCGTAATGTCCGGCATATCTAATCGATTCATTTATTTTACACTCCTCTGCACAATTTCCATCTTATCTTTGCACAGAGGAAAAACGGTTCTTGGGAGGCATATCATCACTTCCTCGTTACTCTTTCTATGTATTCTGCCCGTAATCTCCTGATGAACAGAAATTTATTCTTTTCTCAATATTTCTTTCGGCGGCTCAATTTCATAGGAAATGGTATGTTCGGTCAGTTCTGACAGCAGCTTGATTTTTTGATTGATCATCGGCCTCATGCAATTGGGAACATGCTCCTGGTGCGCCCTGTGAATGGCAACGCACTCTTTGCAGTTCCCATGATAACGGCACGCTTTTTTGCATGGACAGTGATCTTTGTTTTTATACTCTTCCCGAAACTCCGAAGCAAACTCTTCCTGTAACCGTAAGCCCTCTTGTCTGTCCCCGCGGTGAAATGCTTCCATTGCTTCTAATTCTTTCGGGTTATTATCAATGATCATTTGAAACCTCCACAAAGTTTAATACCGGAAAATCCCACAAGTTCCTGACCTGCTGTACGTCCGGCTGTCACGCGACAAAATAGGTGACAACGGTATATACCGTCAGCAAAAATGCAGCCACCAGCGCGAACAGATCGCGCACGATGAAGGAAGCCCGCGTATGTTTGTTCCGGTAGCTGCCGCTCCGAACGCTGTCTGTGATGAGCACGGCCGTGGACGCCCAGAAGCAGGCGCACATCAGGACAAAAGAAGTAGCCATGACGGTCGGATTGTTCCAGCCGCTGGCCAGCCACGAAAAAATGGCAAGGGCGATGACAATAAAATTCAGCACCGTAGAAATACGGTTTAAAAGACTTAGCTGTTTCAAGACGGTTTCTCCTCCGTTTCCTCTTTTGAGCGGGAAAGCTCACTTAAAATCCGTTCCGCGGCGATTCGCCGGGCAGAAGCCTCAACGGCCAGAGCGCAGGCCAGGGTGCGCAGCTCCTCTTCCCCCTGCCCGGCCGCCTGCCCTACCCGTTCGCAGACTCCGGCCAGTTCCCGCTCCTGCGCGATCCGGAAGCTCTCGTAAATCTCTTTCTGGTAGTCCTCCCCAGAGCTATAATTCAGCACGGAAGAAATATCCTGAATCGACAGCACCTGCTTTAACAGGCAGACCACCGTCAGCATGGCCAGATGCTCGCGGCTGTACTTTTTCTTATCGGGGCGGGGCAAGACCCGATCTTTCACATAGTTGTTGATCATGCTGGGTGTCAGCAGCACGCTTTCGTCGTCCCGCCCGAACAGGTGCAGCTGGCGTTCCATATAATTGATGACCTGATCCATATAAAGATAAATCTCCGGCAGGGAATCCCAGCCGGCGGTGCGGTGCTCCTGCACCTGCTGCACCCAGTCCTGTATTTTATCACAAGCATTGTTCATATGATTACTCCTTCTCCGCCTTTCGTGCGGACTCGGCAAATTTGCTGGGAGGAACTCCTTTGAGCTTCCGGAACACCCGCGAAAAGTACAGCTGATCGGAAAAACCGGAGGAATACGCTGCCTCCCCCACCGAAAGATTCTCGTTTTTCAGCAGATCGGCCGCCTTATTGATGCGGTATTTGGTCAGGTACTCGTTCGGGGTCATATCCGTATGCTGCAAAAACAGCCGGTACAGGTGGCTGCGGCTGATTCCCGCGTTGGCCGCGATCTGCGTAATATCCAGATCCTCGCGCGAATAGTTGAAATCAATAAACTGGATCGAGCGCTGCACGTAGGCATAGCCGGTATCCTTGCGGCAGTTGTGGTCGCCGTGCAGCACCATCAGCGCCGCGAGAAAGCGAAGCAGCGCCGCCGTCATCTGGGCCTCGTTGCTGGGATTCGGCCCCGTTGCGGTGTAAATGTCGTTGAGCATATTCTCCATGGCGCTGTCTTGATCGTAATGGAACAGCGGCGATTCCTCCGAAAGTCCGGTCTCTTTGACAAGGCGGCTGGCATCCGCGCCGTTGAAGCCCACCCAGCAGTATTCCCACGGCTCATTGTGATCGGCCTGGTATGAAGAGATCACCCCGGGAACCACAAGAAAGCCGTCCCCGGCGGAAAGCGTGTATTTTCGTTTTCCGCTGTCAAACGTTCCTTTTCCGGAAAGAATATAATGGATCAGATAATGATCGCGGACTCCCGGACCCCAGGAATGATCGGGCGCACAGCGCTGCAATCCGGAGCGGTATACGGCCAGACCCAGACTGTTCTGAAAAGGAGTGCGGAAAGAACGCTTAAACTTTTCGTTTTCCACCGTACGGCCCCTCCTCTGCCGGAATGATTTTCACATTTATTATAAAGCCTGCCACCTAAGGATGCAACGATAAACTTTGCGAAAAGCTGTGATTGCTTTCTGTGAAAAAGAATTGAAATCACGCAGAAGATCGGGTATAATAACTTTAATTGGGATTTTATTCTACGTCAGGATACAGGACAACCTCCTGACATCGGCCTGAAACCGAGCCATGCGCCCGAATGACGGCACCCTCCCGAACAGAATACTTATTAAGAAATGGGGATGTTTTTGATGGAGGCTACACAGCTTCAGATTTTCACCGTAATATCGGCAGTCGCAGCAATTGCGGCACTGGCCGTGCTGATCGTTTTGCGCGGTACCCTGCAAAAGCTGAATGAATTGAATGAAAAACGCGAAATGGCATTGCGTCAGGCACAGGCCGCGCCCACGGCGCCCGCAGCCGCTCCCGTTTTGAGCCAGCAGACTGCCGTTCCGGCACCCGCGCCGATGGCTGCTCCGGTTCCGGCAGCTGCGGCTGCGCAGGGAATTACCGGTGAAATTCTGGCTGTCATCGCGGCGGCGGCTTACACGCTGTACGATGTACCGGCCTCCGCAATTCAGTCGGTTACTCTGGCAGAGCCCGCTCCGCTTGCAGTTGCCGCTGCTCCGGCTCCCCGCACCCGTTCCACATGGGCTACTGCCGGTTTGCTGGAGAACACCCGCCCATTCTGATTTGGGTCCTGTTTCGGAGGCACCCGGGCCGAAAGGCTCGGGTGCTTTTTTGGAATCGGTGATTTGCTATTCACTGCAAAATAGAGTATACTGAATATTATAGCGTAAACGAACGCAGCGCTTTCAACACCCGAGAAAGCATTGAATCATCTGCCTTGTGGTTCCGGCCGCTTGAGCAGCTTTTTTTGTGGGCGTTCTTTCAAATTTTATGATATAATAAATTTACGCCGCAAACAAAAGTAATGCCTTTGGCGGCTAAGAGCGCATTGAATCATCAGTTGAGTGATTCTGAGAATTTAGATAAAATTTTCGTAAGCTTTTTGATGATTTATGATATAATAACCTTACGGCATGAGCGAAAGCAAAGCTTTGGCTGCCTGAGAGAGCATTGAATCATCAGCTTGCTGATTTCAGGATCTGCGGTTTGCATGTTTGTCAGCTTGCTTGATGTTTTATGATATAATAATTTTAGAAATCGGCCAGAGCGCCAAAACAGCCGGCATGCAAAACGGAGCTCCCGCCCTGCAGGCTGCCGAAAACCATGGCGGAACCGGCCCGATGAAAGGGCAGGCTCCCTTTTTCTGTGCCTTCCGTTTCAGGAGTATGCACAGCCACGGCGATTTGGGGATTGCCAAAGGAATGCTAAGGCGCGGGATTTCCCGCCGGTACAGGAACGAAATAGGAGGATTGTATTGAATATGTCTATACAGAATGAATCGCTGCTTGCGCAGAATTTTTCTAAGATGAATCCCAGACAGCAGGAGGCCATCCGGCACAAAGATGGACCTCTTTTGATTTTGGCGGGAGCCGGCAGCGGAAAAACGACCGTTCTGGTCAACCGTGTTGCGTATCTGATTCAGGAAGGGTGCGACCCTTACCGGATCATGACCATCACCTTCACGAACAAAGCGGCGGGCGAACTGAAAGACCGCCTGGTTGCCATGCTCGGCGAACACGGCAGTCAGGTGTGGGCCTCTACGTTCCATTCCACCTGCGCGCGCATGCTGCGCCGCGATGCGGACAGACTGGGATATACTCCTCACTTCACCATTTACGATACCGACGATTCCCGCAGGGTGATGAAGGACTGCCTGAAGGCTCTGCAGATCGACGAAAAGGAACTGCCGGTCAAATCTGTTTTGGGTGAAATCGGGCGCGCAAAGGATTCTCTGGTAGACGCGGAGGAATTCGCGGGTAGGGCTGGGGATGATTTCCGCCTCAAGCGGATCGCGGAAGCATACCGGATGTACCAGAACCGCCTGAAAACCTCTGATGCGATGGACTTTGACGACCTGATCTTCAACACGGTCGAGCTGTTCCGCGCCTGCCCGGACGTGCTGGAATACTACCAGAACCGCTTCCACTACTACATGGTGGACGAGTACCAGGACACTAACCATGCCCAATATCTGTTTGTGTCGCTGCTGGCGCAGAAAAATAAGAATCTGTGCGTTGTCGGCGATGACGACCAGAGCATTTATAAATTCCGCGGCGCAACCATTGAAAACATTCTGAGCTTTGAAAAAACGTTCCCGGGCACGAAAGTGATCCGGCTGGAGCAGAACTACCGCTCGACCAAAAACATTCTGGACGCGGCCAACGCTGTGATTGAAAACAATACCCAGCGCAAGGGAAAATCGCTGTGGACGGAAAACGCACAGGGCTGCCCGCTGTACCTGCACACCTCGTTCAGCGAGCAGGATGAAGCGGATTATGTCGCGACGCATATTCTGGAGGGAGTGGCAAAGGGACGCAAGTACTCTGACTTTGCCGTTTTGTACCGGATGAACTCACAGTCGAACTCCCTGGAAAAAATGATGGTGAAATCGGGTATCCCCTACCGGATCGTCGGCGGTGTGCGCTTTTACGACCGCAAGGAAATCCGTGATATGCTGGCATACCTGAGCGTGATCAACAACCCCTCGGACGAGGTTCGTCTGCGCCGCATCATCAACCAGCCCAAGCGCTCCATCGGTGAAAAGACGATCGCGCAGGCGGTGGAAATTGCGCGTGAAACCGGCATGCTTCTCTTCGACGTGATCAACAGCGCCGAGGATTTTGAGCCGCTGCGCCGTTCCGCGGCAAAGCTGCAGACCTTCGCTCACCTGATTCAGGAGCTGATCGAAGCATCGAACCATTCCGAGGTTTCTTTAAATGATCTGTACCAGCTGATTCTGGAAAAGACCGATTACATTGCTTCCCTGCGCGCGGAAGAAGATGACGCGCAGGACCGCGTAGACAATATCAACGAGCTTTCTTCCAGCCTGATCAAATATCAGGAAGAGAATCCCGATGCTTCTCTCTCCGGATTTTTGGAGGAAGTTTCGCTGTTTACCGACATCGATCAGCTTGATTCGAACACCGACCAGGTGGTGCTGATGACGATGCACTCCGCAAAGGGTCTGGAATTCCCCGTGGTATTCCTGCCCGGTCTGGAGGATGGCCTCTTCCCCGGGATGCAGGCGATCTACAATCCCTCCGAAATTGAGGAAGAACGCCGGCTGGCCTATGTGGCCATCACCCGTGCCCGCGAGGAGCTGCACCTAACGAACGCGGAAAGCCGCATGATCTTCGGCTCCACCTCGCGCAATAAGCCGTCGCGCTTTTTGAATGAGATTCCGGAGGAGCTTGTGGAACGCACCCGTTCCAGATCGTGGAAAAAGCCGGAGCCCGGCACGGATCTGCCGACCTCGGCTTATGAAGCCCGCACGATCTCCATCCACGCCGCGCGCCAGTTCGGCCCCGTGGATATCCCCGCACAGAAATCCACCCAGTGCTACCAGACGGGCGACCGCGTGGAACACAAGACCTTTGGCGTCGGACAGATTCTCTCCGTCACGCCCATGGGCAACGATAATCTGCTGGAGATTGAGTTTCAGCAGGTCGGCACCAAAAAGCTGATGTCTAATTTTGCCCGTCTGACAAAGCTGTAAGCGCCGCGCAAAAGACGGAACCGATCTTCCCGAGCGGGTGGAAAAGCCCGCGGCGGGACAACGGGAAAATGCCGCTGGAGCAATATTGTCCATGCCGCTGTTCTTTGTGATAATTACCCTGTAACAAAATTGAATCTGAGCCATAAAATGTTATAGAGAACATGGGAAATTAACCTGTTAGGAGGAACATTTTATGGCTCAAGATTTTAATATTGCGTCCGAAGAGCGCGGAACAGGATGCTTTAAAGAAGCTGTTTGCATTGACGCCATGCGTATCTATGATTCGTGCAGCGAATAAGAGTGTGCATCGTATAGAACGGCCCACCCCTGCCGGGATAACCGGCGAGGGTGGGCCTGTTTGATTTTTATCTTGGGTTTGAACAGTGTTCCTTCCGCCCTCCCCAGCCTTTGATCAATGAGAGGCCGGTTCTTCGGAGTGTATTCGGGTTTTGCCAGATCGTTTGAGAACCCCCTATTTCAAACCATTTTGTACACTCACCAAAGGACAGAGTTTATCCTCCCAATGTCACATCCTGATTCTGGTACCAGTCCAGCGCCTGGTATAAATCATCCGGACTAAAATCCGGCCACATTTTATCCAGGACATAAAAGTCGGCGTAAATGGACTGCACCGGCAGAAAACCGCTCAATCGCCTTCGATCTCCCCAGCGGATGATCAGGTCAATTCTTGAAATATCGGAAGAGGCGATTCTTTGGCTCAGCTTCTTGTTCCCCAAAGAGCGGTCCTCCAAAGAATGATTCAAATCCCATTCCCACCCGTAATTGACCAGAAAATTGACATTGATCAGTCCCTGCCCCAAAGTGACGCGCTTGGTATAAGGAATCAACTCGCTCGGAAACAACGGGGAGTCGGTATTCCCGATCACCAGCAAGTTTGCATCGCACTGAGAAAGCTCTAAAACCGCGTCAACACAGGCCTTCTGAAAAGCCTGTGTCTGCACCGAGGGGCGCTTCGTGTTATCCTGTGTAAATCCGTAAAAGGTGATTTCTTTGATCCCTAAGTCGACACATTGCCGGTAAAGCTCGAAGCCCGGTTTGATTCCGTGGGAATACCCGTCCTGCTTCTGCAATCCGTTGCTTTGCGCCCATCGCCTGTTTCCGTCTGGAATAATGCCGATATGTTGAGGTAATCTTTGAAACGTCCGCATACTGCAAATCCCTTTCCCCTACTAAAATATAGCATTATAATTGAACAAATAAAAGCAAACTATTCTCCGCGAAAGGT
>NZ_CBYL010000008.1 GCF_000577335.1 Faecalispora jeddahensis
TCGTAAAGAAAGTAAATGCCCGCCCCGGCACGAGGGGCATGCCCGCGCAAGCGGAATCCCACGCGGGGGTACCCGCAGGCAAACTGCGCTTTCACGCACATTACAAAGAACCCCACAGAAAAAGAAGCCTCGTCTGCCCACCTTACTAAAGAACAAGCAACTCCCCTCCTCGGCATAAGGGCTTCCCTGCGCCAGCAGACAGACTGCGTTTGCATGCACATCATGAAAACAAAAAATTATCATTGACTTTTGTTCCCCATTAGTCTATATTATATTTGGGGCACATAAGTAAGGAGGTGTTTTCGCTGCCACCAAAGAAAAAGATGGGACGGCCGACCGACAACCCGAAACGCCATGAAATCAAAGCCCGCATCGATGACGAGACCTATAGAATCCTCAACGATTATTGTGAAGAAAAAGGCACGTCAAAGGCGGAAGGAATTCGTGACGGTATCCGGAGGTTGGAGCCCGACATCACAAAAAAATGACAGGGACGGTGTCACCACAGCAAGCAGCACACCGTCCCCACAAAACCAACAGATGCCCGAAAGCACATGCGGCGTAAATATTATAGCATGCGCTCTCAGTCCTTTCAAGGCATCGTTGGAAACAAAGAAAGGATGAATTGTATGACCAGCATTTTAGAAGAATTCGCCTACGGCAACCTATCGCCACAGGTATGCACTTTCCGGCACAATTCCGAATACGGAGAAGTTCTGCGGATACTATCCCAAAATGAAGAGTGCCTTCTTGCAAGACTGAACGAAGAGGATAAAAACATATTTGAAAACTACGTGGGGGCCCAAGGGGAGCTGAACAGACTCACCGCAGTCGGCAACCTGATTTACGGCTACCGGCTGGGGCTTACCATGACAGCCGAAGCCTTTGTCGGCATAGACGATTTGATTTTCGGCGAATCAAACGGCTAAAAATAAAATCATTTTCAGCAAAGAACAGAAAAAACCGGCGGTCAAAGGAAACTCTTTGACCGCCGATCCTCATTGAAAAATCAGATTCAGCAAAAGCAGCAGCGTTACCCCCGGTACCCCGCCTGCGGCGGAAACGCCGAGGCTGAGCAGACTGACCGGGATACTGACCCCGGTAAAAAATCCAGTCAGGTTGACTGCGGCCAGCGCGCCGACCCCGATAATAATACCGCCCGCCGCGCGCTGCATCGGGCGCTTTGAGCCCAGCAGCGCATGCAGCGCCGCGAGAAGCAAAAAGATCCCTATCGCAACCAGAATCGTCGTCATGCTTGGCACCGGACCGCCTCCTTTTTCTTTGCATTCCTGCTCCCCGCCGGGCCAATGCCCCGCGAGAACAGCAAAACCGGGCGGCGGATTGCCGCCGGATTACACCAGGTTTGAAAAAGGAGAAGCTGAAATTCCCTGCCGCTTTGCTTCCTGCAACAGATGGCGGTACCGTGCCATAAGCTCGATTCGCTGATGGACGCAGGCGTCGATCAGATCTTCGTTGCACTCCATCTGAAACCATCTTTCATTGCAGGCCATCAGCCTTGAAACTTCCCTCAACTCTTGCAAAATTCCAGAATCCTGCTTTACCTCCTCCGCAGGCCTTACCGTCTGCTGGATCATCTTGAGTACAGTTTCCATATTAGCTCCGCCTTTCGGTTTATCATATGCTAATATGTTGGACTTTTATACCCAATTTATACCGTTTCTCTGGAATTTATTTCTTGTCCCGCGGGCAGAAAATCGATGCGCCCGGTTGGGATGTCTGCCGCAGCCACAAGAATTCTCATCGGAGTACCGATGGTGATGCGGCTGCCGGTGCGTTCATCCACCTGCGTGACGACGCCGTCAAACCGGTAATCGGCGTTCGGGAATGCGCCGATCGGCACAAAGCCCTCCACGCTGTTTTGAAGCTGAACGAAAACGCCGCGCTGTGTCACGCCGCTGACAACGCCGTCGAATTCTTCGCCAACATGCGATTTCATAAATTCCGCCTTGTAGCAATCCTCCGCGCTGCGCTCGGCCGTCATGGCGCGCACCTCGGACTTGGAGGATTCCGATGCAGCCGCTGCGGCGAACGACGCAAAGCGCAGCGCCAGCTCGATTTGCCCCAGGCTCTGCGACTGCGACAGTATGCGGTGGATCGCAAGGTCGGGATATCGCCGAATCGGCGAGGTAAAGTGGCAATAATCCGCGAGGGCCAGGCCGAAATGACCGACCGGCTCGGTGGAATACTTCGCCTTTTCCATCGTGCGCAGCACCTGATGCGAGATCACCTGCTCAGCCGGCGTTCCTCTCACCTGCCCCAGCAGCTCTGAAAAATCGGCCGGAGACGGCTTTTCGGAACGAAGACGCTGAGTGGAAAAGCCCAGGGCCGCCGCCAAACTGACGAGCGCCTTGATGCGTTCGGGGTCCGGATTTTCGTGAATGCGGTACACAAACGGCAGCTGTTCCTCTTTCGCGAGCTTGGCTGCCGCCTGATTCGCGGTGATCATCAGCTGCTCGATCATTTTCTCGGCTTCTCCCTGCACACGGGGCCGCACATCAATACATACGCCGTTTTCATCGAGCGTAAACATGGATTCTCCGCTTTCAAAATCCACAGCTCCTTTGTCACGGGAGCGCTGCTCAAGAATCTTTGCCAGCTCGCGGCCGGTTTTTAAAGATTCGAGCACAGGGGCATATTTCTCCAGCAAAGCCTCATCCGCTTCGCCGCTGAAAATGCGGTTGACCTCGGAATACACGCCGCGCACCTTGGAATGGATCACCGTTTTTTGAAAACGATAGCTGACAATTTCGCCCTTATCGTCCAGACGGATCAGAGCGGAAAAGGTGAGCTTATCCTCCCCTGCGTTCAGTGAACAGGCTCCGTTCGAAAGCTCCTTCGGCAGCATGGGGATGACCCTGTCCGCAAAATAGACCGAGGTACCGCGCAGAAACGCTTCTTCATCAACGGCGCTGTCCTCACGCACATAGTGCGATACATCCGCGATATGCACGCCCAGATCAAAGCCGCGCTCTGTGCGCCGCACGCTGATCGCGTCGTCCAAATCCTTCGCGTCGGCACCGTCGATCGTGCAGATCATTTCCTCGCGCAGATCAAGCCGTGTGCCGAGCTCCTCCTGCGTGATCGGCTCCTGTGCCGCGCGGGCCGCTTCGGCCATCACCGCTTCAGAAAATACCGTGGGAATGCCGTTCTGGTCGATGATCGCATCGGCACAGATTTTGGCGCTTTCGGCGGTGCCATAAATCTTTACCACACGGGCAGAAAGCTTTTCGCGGCGCGGCACCCGCACCAGCTCTGCCTGTACCTTGTCGCCCGGGCGGGCGCCCATCAGGTCGCTTTTGGGAATCGGCAGATTGTAGCGAATGGCGATATCCGGCACGATCTCAAAACCGCTGTACGATTTGCGCACGGTACCGGTGGTCACCCACTGCCGGCGCTTCGTGATCGAGGCAACCTCCGCCTTCTTTCCGCGGGGTGTTTCCGTAATATTTTTCAGCAGAACCGTGTCGCCCACAATCGCACCCTTCAGGCGGTCGCTCGAAACATACAGGTCGTCGCCGCCGTTTTCAGGGCGCACAAACGCAAACCCCTCCGACAGCGAATAAACCGTCGCAGTCACACGGGTCTGGCCGGCCTTGCCGAACACCTGGTGGCGTTTATTCACATACACGTCGCCGCGTACCTGCATCTGGTGCAGCGTATCATAAAAGACGGATTTGTCTTTGATTCCTGATTTTTTGAGCAGCTCTTTCGAAGAAATTGCGTGGCGCAGCTTGGAAAGCGCCTTTAAAATGGCTTCTGCCGGTGTTTTTTCTATCTTTTTAATCATTAATTCACCCTTTTCCTTTCGAAAAAAAGCTCCGCTTTTCAGCGGAGCTTTTCGGCTGCATTCTTATTTCCCGGTGAAAAACATAACGGCGTTAATGGCAATCACCATTACGAAAAAGCCTACCGCTATCACTTTTGTCCAACGCGACAGAAACGCGTCGATGGAACGTGCTTTGTTCTTAGACAAAAATGTATCTGCGCCGCCGGTAATTGCGCCTAAATTCTGCTGCTGGCCTTCCTGAAGAAGAATAATCACCACAATCGCGATGGAGAATAGCAGCAAAACTACTCCAAAGAAAATCTCAAGTCCACTCATAATGTACCTCCGAACGTACAATAAACACTTGTGATTATGATACCACAAAGCCTGTATTTTAGCAATCTTTTTTCAAAAAATTATTGGACAGCCCTCTTCCAAAAAAATCCGCACATATCCGGCAGCAAAACCGGACATAGTAAGATCAGCAATTGAAAGTTTCGCGTGCGTTTGCATTTTCAATTGCCGGAACCGCCGCCGGATTGCTATTGGCTTTCCGTGCGGCGGTTTGTTTTTGATGAAAAGAACAAGGCTATCTTTTTCAAGTAGTGGGGTGCACATAACAAAATCGAAAGAGGATTTCATCCCCCTTCGATTTTGATCAAAACAATGGAAAATACATCGTTTTCTTTTACTTGAAAAATTGGCGATGTACAAAAACAATTTTGCCGGCTCAATGGATTCAAGTGAGCGATAGCTGGCCGCGCATGGCATCGGCCTGGCTGGGCACTGCGCCGGGTGAGGGCACGTTCTTGCGGTAACGGTCCGGCGTTTCGAGCATCCCCTCTTCGTACGGCTCGGCGTTTTGCAGGTGGTGCTTTGCCGCGGTGAATGTCATGACGAAAACGCCCTGCGTGGTACGGGTGGCTTTATCGGGAATCGCACCTGTGTTGACCAGCAGCAAACGCCCATTGGTTCCCGTCAGCAGAAGATCGCGGTCCTCTTTGAGGTACATCACCGCCACAAGCGGGGATTTATCGCTGTATGCCCCAACCAGCTTGCGCCGGTTCGTCTTGGTGGCATAGGCCGAAAGCTCCACCTTGGCCGCCTTTCCGTTTTCAAACAGGAACAGCATGTAGCCCTGGTAATCTGTAGTAGGCACCATGTAAATGGCGTTCTCTCCCTCGTCCATGCCCGCCTTGGCGGGAATATACTCGCCCAGCACGCTGGCCTTGCCGTCGCTTAAGTCGGATGCCCGCATCTTATACACCTGACAGCGGTCGGTAAAGAACAACAGGTCGCAGGCGTTCGTCGCTTCTTCCGTCTGCGTGACAGCGTCGCCTTCTTTGAGCTTTTGTTCGCCGCTCATGCGCAGCGACTGCGGGGTGATCTTCTTGAAATACCCCTCGCGGGTAAAGAAGAGATGTACCGGGTAATCGTCGATTTCCTGCTCCGGCTCAGCCACCTCAAGATCAGACGCATATACCAGCTGCGTGCGGCGCGGCTGACCGTACTTTTTTTCCACCTCTTTCAGCTCGGCGATAATCACCGACTGAATCTTCGCGCGGCTTTCCATCAGCTCCTGCAAACGGGCAATCTCCTGCTCCAGCTCGCTGGTTTCCTGCGTGCGCTTTAAAATATATTCTCGGTTGAGATGGCGCAGCTTGATTTCTGCTACATATTCCGCCTGAATCTCGTCGATGCCGAAGCCGATCATCAGGTTCGGCACAACCTCGGCTTCCTCCTCGGTTTCGCGCACGATCTTGATGGCTTTATCAATATCGAGAAGAATCGCCTGCAGACCGCGCAGCAGGTGCAGCTTTTCTTTCTTTTTGCGCAGATCAAAATGCGTGCGGCGGCGCACACATTCCACACGGAACGCCACCCACTCGAGCAGCAGGTCGCGCACACCCAACACCTGAGGCACACCGGAAATCAGCACGTTGAAGTTACAGGAGAAGCTGTCTTCCAACGGCGTCATTTTGAACAGGCGTTGCATCAGCCTCTCGGGGTCAACGCCGCGCTTTAAATCGATGGTGATTTTCAGGCCGCCCAGGCCGGTTTCGTCACGGATGTCCGAAATCTCTTTCAGCTTGCCCTGACGCACCAGGTCGACCACCTTTTCCACAATCGCTTCGATCGTAGTGGTGGGCGGAATCTGCGT
Source organism: Faecalispora jeddahensis (assembly GCF_000577335.1). GTDB lineage: Bacteria > Bacillota > Clostridia > Oscillospirales > Acutalibacteraceae > Faecalispora > Faecalispora jeddahensis. The sequence continues at coordinate 5,949 of NZ_CBYL010000008.1, forward strand.
GACGTCGATGCAGTTGGCCGTTTTGTCATACGAATAGCGGCAGCGGATCTTCACGCCGCCCCGGCCGGTGCGGTAGATCTCCTCCATCGCGGCGCGGTCGTACACCGCCTGTCCTCCGCCGGGGAAATCCGGCGCCTGCAGGGTGGAGGCCACATCGAACTCCGGATCGCGGATGAGGGCGATCGTCGTCTGGCAGACCTCCGCCAGATTGAACGGGCAGATGTTGCTCGCCATGCCGACCGCGATGCCCGTGTTGGCGTTGACGAGAATCGACGGAAACGCCGCCGGCAGCAGAGTCGGCTCTTTCATGCTATTGTCATAGTTGTCGACAAAATCGACCGTATCCCGGTCAATATCGCGAAAAAGCTCCTGGCAGATATCGTCGAGCTTGGCCTCGGTATAACGGGAGGCCGCCCATGCCATATCGCGCGAATAAAATTTGCCGAAGTTTCCCTTGGAATCGACATAAGGGTGCAAAAGCGCCTCATATCCGCGGCTGAGGCGCACCATGGTTTCGTAAATCGCGGCGTCGCCGTGGGGATTCAGCTTCATCGTCTGCCCCACAATATTGGCGCTTTTTGTCCTTGAGCCAGTGAGCAGGCCCATTTTATACATTGTGTATAATATCTTGCGGTGCGACGGCTTAAAGCCGTCGATCTCCGGAATCGCACGCGACATGATGACGCTCATGGCATAGGGCATGTAGTTCTGCTCTAGCGTCGCGGTGATGGGCTGTGTTACCACCAGCCCCGCGCCTTCGATCACGCCCTTTCCTTTGGGGGGCGCGGTATTCGGTTCTTTTTTTCTGTGTGCCAATCGTGTTTCCCCCTCAGCTTACGTCAGCGGCGGCGATATATTCATGGCCGCTGCGGGCGATAAAATCCTTTCGCCCGGAAAGGTTGTCGCCCAGAAGCAGATCAAACATGTCCGCCGTTTTGGCCGCGTCCTCGGGCAGAACCTGAATCAGCCGCCGAGTGGCGGGGTTCATGGTGGTCAGATTCATCATATCGGGTTCGTTTTCGCCAAGACCTTTCGAGCGCTGGATGGTGTATCTGGTTCCCTCCAGACGCTGTAGGATTTTCGCCTTTTCCTGCTCGGTGTAGGCGAAATACGTCTGATCCTTTGCCGTAATTTCAAACAGCGGCGATTCCGCAATGAACACCTTGCCCTGCTCGATCAGCGTAGGGGTCAGGCGGTACAGCATCGTCAGCAGCAGCGTGCGGATCTGGAAGCCGTCCACATCGGCATCGGTGCACAGGATGACCTTGTTCCAGCGCAGCAGCGACAGATCAAACGACGACAAATCCTTGTTTGCCTTCGATTTCACTTCTACGCCGCAGCCGAGCACCTTAATCAGGTCGGTAATGATATCGCTTTTGAAAATGCGGTCATAGTCCGCTTTCAGGCAGTTCAGGATTTTGCCGCGGATGGGCATGATCGCCTGAAAATCCGGGTCGCGGGCCTGCTTGCACGCGCCCAAAGCCGAGTCGCCCTCTACGATGAAGATTTCTCGCTCCTCTGCCTTGCGGCTGCGGCAGTCCACGAATTTCGCAACGCGGTTCGTCACGTCCATATTGGTGGTGAGCTTCTTTTTCAGGTTCAGACGCGTTTTTTCCGCGTCCTCGCGGCTGCGCTTGTTGATAAGCACCTGCGCGGCCACTTTTTCAGCCTCTACGGGATTTTCGAGGAAGAACACCTCCAGGTGATGCCGCAAAAGCTCGGTCATGGCCTCCTGAATTCCCTTGTTCGTGATCGCCTTTTTCGTCTGGTTCTCGTAGGATGTGCGGTTTGAGAACGACGAAATGACAAGAATCAGGCAATCCTCCACGTCGGTGTAGGTGATCTTGCTCTCATTCTTGTTGTATTTCCCCGTCTGCTTTAAATATGCGTCGATCTGCGAAACGAACGCGCTGCGCACAGCCTTGTCCGGCGCGCCGCCATGCTCGAGCCAGCTGGAGTTATGATAATATTCCGTCACGTGCACTCGATTCGAAAACGCGAGCGCCGCATTGATTTTCGTTTTATATTCGGGCTTGTCCGCACGATCGCGCACACGGCGCTCCGCCTGCCAGCTCTGCACCGAGGTAAGGGCATCTTCCCCCGCGAGCTCCCGCACGTGGTCGAGGATTCCCTCCTGATAGCAGAACTCCGTCGTTTCAAAACCGGCTTCCGTCTCAAAGCGAAGCAGAAAACGGATACCCTCATTGACGATCGCCTGCCGGCGGATCATGTCAAGATAATACTCCTGCGGCACGGCAATATCCGTAAACACCTGCAGGTCGGGCCGCCAGCGGATTTTGGTGCCCGTATCCTTCTTGGTATAAGGCTCCTGCTGCAAACCGCCCACGTTTTCCCCGTGCTCAAAATGCAGCGTATAGCGCGTGCCGTCGCGGCGGATATCAACATCCATATATTCCGAGGCGTACTGGGTCGAGCAAAGGCCAAGGCCGTTCAGTCCCAGCGAATACTCGTAGCTTTCATCGGAATCGTTGTTGTATTTGCCGCCCGCGTACAGCTCGCAGAATACCAGCTCCCAGTTGAAGCGTTCTTCCGTCGGGTTATAGTCCACGGGAATGCCGCGCCCGTGATCCTCCACCTCTACCGAATGGTCACGGAAGCAGGTGATCGTGATTTCCCGTCCGAAGCCTTCTCTGGCCTCATCGATGGAGTTGGATAATATTTCAAAAATGGAATGCTCGCAGCCCTCGATGCCGTCCGAGCCGAAAATAACCGCCGGGCGTCGGCGCACACGGTCTGCGCCCTTGAGCGACGAGATACTGTCGTTTCCATATGCCGTCTTTTTTGCCATAGCTTCCCTCCTGCCACTCGCCCCATCACCGGGGCTTTGGCATTTCGAATTCTGCCCGGGCCATTCCCGGGGTGATACCATTCCTGTTTTGTTTGGTCAAACCACCAAACGCGCCGAACTCCTATCAGGTGCGAAACGTATTTCAATCCACGCCTCCCGCGCGGGGAGCAGCCTCCAGATCGATCGGCTCGTTCTGAATTTCCGAGTTATTTCAATCCACACTTGCCGTACGGAAAGCGACTCGAAATGACTCTGCACAACGATCGACTTGCCTTAGCAATTCCAATCCACGCTCTCCGTGCAGAGAGCGACATTGCCCGAGGGCTCAAGCCAAGCCTTCCAACAGTGATTTCAATCCACGCTCCCTGTTTCTGGGAGCACCCCTGCTCAGAACCAAGACGATAACGCTGATTTCAGCGCACGCTTCACACAGGAAACAAATTGCTTCCCGCTTTTGATGATAAGCAAACACGCCGCTGTTTTCTGTCGAAACAGGGCGTACCCCCGAAGAAACCGTATCGAAAACAGATTGCCGCCGAAAATCGCGCCAAGGCGGCAACCACCGCAGTACAAGCGCATCCCTAAGCCTTGCGGGCCGCCCCCCTGCTGGTATACAGCAACACAGTAAGAGTAAAACCGCGTGCCATTTTTCGATGGTCCGCCGAGACAAGGAAAGGGGGAAATGCAACATTTCCCCTTTTCCAAACTCATCATTCAGCTGTTTCGTCCGCCGATGGAAGCTCCACTTGCGGAAGCTCCGTATCCAGCTTCGGCAGAGGCGGTATCTGCCCTGCAGCTGCCGGCAAAGCGGCGCCGCTCATCAGTTTCTGAAAATCCTCACCGCTCATCTTTTCGTTCTGATACAGATACTTTGCAACCTCGTGCAGCTTATCCATATGATCGGAAAGAATCTTGGCCGCGCCGTCATACGCGTTTGTCAGGATATCTTTGATCTCTTGATCGATCGCGGCCGCTGTGCTTTCAGAATAGTTGCGCACATGGCCCATATCGCGGCCCAGGAACGGCTCGCTGTTGTCTGAACCATAGGTGACGGTGCCGAGCATTTCGCTCATACCGTACTTGGTTACCATCGCGCGGGCTGTCTTGGTGGCGCGCTCAATATCGTTCGAAGCGCCGGTGGAAATGTCGTCCAGCACCAGGGCCTCCGCCACACGACCACCCATAAGCACGATCAGATCCTCGAGCATTTCTTTCTTGCATTTATACGAACGGTCCTCCGCAGGCAGCTGCATCGTATAGCCGCCGGCCATACCTCGGGGAATGATCGAAATCTGGTGTACCGGATCCTGCGTGGGGCAGAAGTAGGTGACGACCGCATGGCCGCCCTCGTGGTAGGCGGTGAGGGTCTTTTCCTTTTCCGTCATCACACGGCTCTTTTTCTCGGTGCCGACCACAACCTTGATCGTGGCCTCTTCGATCTCTTCCATCGTGATCGCCCGCAGGTTCTTGCGGGCTGAAAGCAGCGCCGCTTCATTGAGCAGGTTCTCGAGATCCGCGCCGGTAAAGCCGGCGGTGGATTTCGCAATGGTCTTCAGGCTCACGTCCGGCGCAATCGGCTTGCCGCGGGCGTGTACCTTCAGAATCTCTTCGCGGCCCTTGATGTCCGGGTAGCCGACCATGACCTGGCGGTCAAAACGGCCGGGACGCATCAGCGCCGGATCGAGGATGTCGGGGCGGTTCGTCGCGGCGATCATGATGACGCCTTCGTTCGCGCCGAAACCGTCCATCTCAACCAGCAGCTGGTTCAAAGTTTGTTCGCGCTCGTCGTGGCCGCCGCCAAGACCGGCGCCGCGCTGACGGCCCACCGCATCGATTTCATCGATGAAGATGATGCAGGGGGAATTTTTCTTCGCCTGGTCGAACAGGTCGCGCACGCGCGACGCGCCGACGCCGACAAACATTTCCACAAAATCGGAACCGGAGATGGAGAAGAACGGAACCCCCGCTTCACCCGCAACCGCGCGGGCCAAAAGCGTTTTACCGGTACCGGGAGGGCCGACGAGCAGTACGCCCTTCGGAATGCGCGCCCCCAGCTCGTTATACTTTTTCGGATTTTTGAGGAACTCGACAATCTCGCGCAGTTCTTCCTTTTCCTCATCGGCTCCCGCCACGTCGGCAAAGGTGGTTTTGCGCTTTTCGTCGGCCATCTGCTTAACCTTCGCCTTGCCGAAGTTCATCTGCTTGCCCGCGTCGCCCATGCTGGTGTTCAGGCGCTTCATCATGAACCACCAGAAAACGAGCATGCCTGCCAGGAGCAGAATCGTCGGGATCAGACTCGCGAGCCAAGAGGTCTCTGCCGGACGTTTGAGATCGTACTCCATGTTCTTGTCCGGATGATCCTCGTTGTACTGTTCAATATAGGGGTGGATCTCGTCGTACATAATCGCCACATTCGGCGCGGTATACGTTACGTTCGTACCGTCCTTGAGGGAAATCTGCATTTCACCGCTGCCAAGATCCATGGTATAATCGATGACCTGCTGTGATTTAAAGTAGCCGACTATTTCGGAATATTTATGAGCCTTCTGCGGCTTCACGTTGCCATAGATGCTGGCCATGATAATAATAATCAGGATCGGGGCGCCTAAATAAATGAGCAGATTCCGCAGATTTTTTTTATTATCCAAAATGAGTTCACTCCTCTCCTTTAATTGCGATGACCGGAAAACTTACCCGCCATACACGTGGGGCTTCAGGATGCCCACATACGGGAGATTCCGGTAGGTTTCATTATAATCAAGGCCGTAGCCGACAATAAATTCATCCGGAACACGCGTGCCGACATAGTCCGCCGTAATCTGTGCGGTGCGGCGCTCGGGCTTGTCAAACAGAGTGCAAATTTTAATGCTCTTCGGGCCGCGCGGCTGCAGAAGCTCCAGTATGTAGCTGAGCGTCACGCCGCTGTCGAGAATATCCTCCACTACCAGCAGGTCGTAACCCGCGAGCGGCAGGTCCAGGTCTTTTGTGATCTTTACCACGCCGGAGGATCTTGTCCCGGCGCCGTAGCTCGAAACTGACATAAAGTCGATGCGGCAGGGGATGTCGATGGCGCGGGTCAAATCCGCCATAAAGATAAAGGAACCCTTCAGCACGCTGACCATCAGCAAATTTTTCCCCTTGTAATCCTCGCTGATGCGCTTGCCCAGATTGCGGACGATTTCCGCCAGGTGTTCCTCGCTAAATAGAACCTCTTTGATATCGTTGGTCATGAACTGCACTCCTTAACGCTAATGTATGCGATTTGCCCGGTATCCGGGCGGATGCGGGCCTGCTCGGCCACGCCGATGGATTCGATCCACAAAATCTGTCCGCTGTTTTCCAGCAGCAAAAGCCCGCCTCGGCCCGAAACAGGGATTTTCTCCTCGTTCATCAGCTTTTTCAGACTTTTGGTAACGCCCCGGCCCGCCGGTGAAAAGGAATCACCCGGCCGTCGGCCTCTTATAATGGAATTATTCTTTATTGTATCATAATCCAGCGCGTTATGAAATAACAAATTGCGAATTTTTGCGGGTAACTTTTCATATTCCGCGCGGGTCAGTGTTCTTATTATGACCTCTCTGCCCTCCGGTGTCAAGGTTTTCGGCACCCGTAATGGCACACTCCAGTCATTTTTGCGTTTTGGAGGCAAAACGACCCGCAAAACACCGCTTTCCGCTGCCAAAAATCGCCCCCCGCCGGCGTCGATTTTACCGGAGCCTGCCCCCAGCAGCCGCATGGCCGCCTCGGTGCGTTCGCGGGTGAGAGCGGGCAGGCCGGCTTCCTCTGCGATCTGCCGCAGCGCACGCGACAAAATGGGGCGCGGCAAACCCGAAAGCGGGGCAATCCGCCAGCCGTCCGGCGTGCGGGCTTCCCGCGCCGCCTGCGCGGCCAAAGAAAAAAGGCAATCTTCATCCTCCACGAGCAGATGCGTCATGCGCCCCACCGCCTGCTCAAAGGAGGGGTTCAGCTCTTTGAGCGCGGGGACGACGTCGAGCCGCACACGGTTGCGCGCGTATTCCCGGCTGAAATTGCTCGCATCGGTCACAAAGGGCAGCTCATAGTGAGCGCAGTATTCCTCTACCTGCTCCCGCGTCATGCCGAGCAGCGGCCGGATCACGCGCCCGCGCACCGGCGGGATGCCGCACAGGCCCTTCGTGCCGGAGCCCCGCACCAGGTGCAGCAGCACCGTTTCCGCCTGATCGGAGAGCGTGTGCGCCGTCGCGATTTTATCGCCCGGCCCGCACAGCGACTCAAAAAAGCCGTACCGGATGCGCCGCCCGGCCGCTTCGACCCCTTCGCGGCGTTCGGCGGCCGCCCTGGCCGCGTCTGCGCGCAGCACCCGCAGGGGAATCTGCCGCTCGGCGCAGAACCGGCGCACACATTCCTCGTCCGCGTCGGACGCTTTGCCCCGCAGGCCGTGGTTCACATGGGCCGCGAGCAGCGGAATCCCTGCCCGCCATAAAAAATGAACCAGCGCCATGGAATCCGCGCCGCCGGAAAATCCGGCCACCACGCGCTCCGCGCCGGTCAGCATCGAATAGCGCCTGACCGTTTGCCAGATCAGTTCCTCTGCCGGTGCGCTATTCTCTCTATTCACTGCGGACAACCTCCTGAGAAGTAAATCTCATAAACTCACCCTGCCAGTGCAGGGGAACGGTCTTGAGCTCGCCGTGACGGTTTTTCGCGACGATGCACTCGCCGCTGTTGCGGTCCGCGTCCTCGTCCGGCGCGCCGGGGCCCTGATAGTAATCCTCGCGGTACAAAAACAGAACGACGTCGGCGTCCTGCTCAATTGAACCGGAGTCGCGCAGGTCACTGAGCACCGGGCGGTGCTCGGTGCGCTTTTCACTGGCACGCGCCAGCTGCGACAGCGTTAAAACCGGCACATTCAGCTCTTTTGCCATGATTTTCAGATTTCGCGTGATTTCCGAAATCTCCTGCACGCGGTTGTCGATGCGGCGGGAGCTGGACATGAGCTGCAAATAGTCGATTACGATCAGGTCCACGTCCTTCAGGCGGCGCACCTTGGCCTTCATTTCCGGCACGGTGATGCCGGAGCTGTCGTCAAAATACAGCTGCGCGCGGGAGAGAATGTCCCCCGCTTCGATCAGGCGCATCCATTCGCCCTCGCTGAGCTGGCCGGTGCGCAGCTTGGTGCCGCCGACAAGCGCTTCTGTGGAAAGCAGACGCGACGCAAGCTGCTCCTTGCTCATTTCGAGCGAGAAGAACGCAACGCGTTTATTGGCCACCACCGCCGCATGGCGCGCGATGTTCAGCGCGAAGCTCGTTTTGCCCATACCGGGGCGGGCTGCCAGAATCAGCAGGTCGGAGCGATTGAGGCCCGTGATCGTATCGTCCAGCGCCTTGATGCCGGTCGGGATGCCCTGATACAGATCCCTTTCCGGGCCGTTGAGCAAATCGAGCCGGTCGAACGTTTCGAGAATGATCTCGTTGACCCGCTGGAGTCCCTGCATATTTTTACCGCGACGAATGTCAAATATGCGCTGCTCCGCCGAATCCAGCAGGGTGGATGCGTCCGCGCCGTTTTCGCGCGCGTCGTCCAGAATCCCGCGCGCCGTCTGAATCAGCGAGCGCACATCGTATTTGTCGCGCACGATCTTCGCGTAGGTTTCCACGTTAGAAATCGAGGGCACGATCTGTGCCAGCTGCATCAGGTACGTTTTGCCTGCGGATTCGTCAAAGCGCGGCGTTTCCTTGAGTCGCTCCAGAACCGTCACAAAGTCGACGGGCTGGCCGAGCGTGAACATTTCGAGCATCGCGCCATAAATCAGCACGTGATTGACCTGATGAAAATAATCGGGACGCGGAAGAATTTCCGCGACCCGGTCCAGACAGGTGGAATCCAGCAGAACCGCGCCCAAAACGGACTGCTCCGCCTCGGGGCTGAACGGTAGGTCCATCCCGTCGTATCCAATTGTCAGATTTTCGTGATCCATCCCGAATCCTCCCGACAGGCTGTGGGCAAACGCAATTTATTCGGCCTTTTCGCCCACAACGGCGTATACCTTGGCGGTAACGCTCTGGTGCAGCCGCACCTCGCACTCGTAGGTGCCGAACGCCTTGATGTCGCCAGGCAGCTCGATCTTGCGCTTGTCCACATCCACGCCGAACTGCTTTTTAATCGCTTCGGCGATTTCTTTTGCGGTAACGGAGCCGAACAGCTTGCCGCCCTGGCCCGCCGTTGCGGTGAGCTTCACACTCTTGCCCTCGATGATCTGCGCGGTTTTCCGCGCGGTTTCCAGCTCGGCTTTCCGGCGGAATTCCTTGGCCTCTTCGGCGTTCTTCAGCTCATTCATCGCCTGTGCGTTCGCCTCTTTGGCCAGCTTTCTGGGCAAAAGGAAGTTTCTGGCGTAGCCGTCGGAAACATCCACAAGCTCGCCCTTTTTTCCGCTTCCCTTTACGTCCTGCAGCAAAATTACTTTCATGAAACATTCCTCCGTTTGATCAATAGTAATGCAACCTTCAAAAGCACCGTTGAATTCTTCCCCCACATACAGCGGAGAAAGACTTGCTGATTTTCTCTTATTTGGCACCGCCCTGCGCGGGCAGACTGGGCTTGCTCGCCTTTGCAAGGTTGTTGTTGATGACCGAAATCAGGGTGTCGCGAGCCTGCTGAAGCGTGGTGTTTTTCAGCTGCACGGCCGCCATCGTCAGGTGGCCGCCGCCGCCCATCACCTCCATAATCACCTGCACGTTCACATCGCCCAGGGAGCGGGCGGAAATCTGCACCCCGCCGGGTGTGGGGTAGATGACGAACGACGCGTTGACCCCCTGAATCGAGAGCAGCTCGTCGGCAGCCTGCGCCGCGGCGACCCGGATATCCGGCGTCTCCTCGTCCGCGCTGACAATCGCGCAGTTGTTGTAAATCTCGGCGGAGGAAACCATCTGGTATTTCGCCTTGTACGTGTCGATGGTGTTGGAGAACAGGCGCTTGACCTCTACGGTATCGGCCCCCCTGCGCCGCAGGTAAGCCGCGGCCTCAAAGGTGCGCACACCGGTTTTCAGCACAAAATTCTTGGTGTCGAGCATTATCCCGGCCAGAAGAGCCTCCGCCTCCACGCGGGAAAGAGCCTTTTCGCTGATATACTGCACCAGCTCGGTCACCAGCTCCGCCGCGGAGCTGGCGTACGGCTCGTGATAAAATACAATCGCGTTGCTGATGTGCTTTACCATCATGCGGTGATGGTCGATGACGACGACCTTCGGCGCCTGCCGCAGCAGCTCCTCGCTCTCCACAAAATCCTGCGAATGGGTGTCCACTACAATCAGCAGGCTCTTCTGCGTGACAAGATCGAGCGCCTCGTCGGGCGTGATGAATATTTTTTCGTCCGGCAGGGACTGCTCCATGCTTTCTATAATGGGAACCGCCATGCTCTGCGCGCGGTTGACGACGATATACGCCTCTTTGCCAAGGCCCTTGTGCACCGCGCTCCACATGCCCACCGCCGCGCCGATCGCGTCGAGGTCGGAATACTTGTGACCCATGATGAACACTATGTCGCATACCTTGACATGGTCGCTCAAGGTCGCCGCAATCACGCGGGTGCGCACCTTGTCGCGCTTTTCCACGCCCTTCGACAGACCGCCGAAAAACTCGTAGGTGCCGTCCTCCTGCTTGACGGCAACCTGATCGCCGCCGCGCCCGAGCGCCATATCCAGCGCCTGGCGTGCCCACAGCTCGCCCTCCGCAAAGGTGGGGGCGCCGCGCCCCACGCCGATGGAGATGGTGGCGCTGCGGTTGTCCGCGCTCTTTACGGTGCGCACCGCGTCGATCACCTCAAAGCGCTTTTTCACATCCTCGCGGATGTGCGCCTCGTCCGTCATAATCAGGTACCGCCCGCCGCCCAGGCGCTCCAGAAAGCTGCCGGTACCCTTCGTCCAGTTCCGCAGCACCTCTTCCACCGCGGCGGAAATGCGGGCGTCTTCGCTGCTGGCGCTGTCGCGGATCAGCTCCTCGCGGTTGTCGAACAGCACGAGGGCCACCACCGGGCGCTGGTCGCTGTAGCGGCGGCTGATCTCTTTGTAATATGTATTGTCCACAAAGTACAGCACATAGCCGTTCCTTGTAGACATGGAATATACCGTATACTGCCGCTGGCCCACCTGGGTATCGATTCCGTCGCCGCCCACTGCCTGCTCCAGAGTATGGGGGGTCAAAAACCGCGCGACATTCTCGCCCCGGCAGTCAAACCCGGGGCTTACCTCACTGGAAAAACGGCTGTTATACCAGATGACATCACCCATTTTTCCCACCAGCACAGCCGGTATGGAAAACTCGTGCAGGGCGCGGTAGTCCGACGCGGAAAGAATTTTTTCCGCACTCTTGACCGCCGTACCTACATACAGCTTAAAATGATGGTTTGCCATGGCCACTGCGGCAAAGGCCAGCACAGCCAGAACCACTTCCGCATAGAAGATTCTGGCATCCCAGAATCTGCTGAGCAGCGCCATGAGCAGCATCACCGCCGCGATGCCATAAAACACGGGTGAGGTAGCCCATATTTTCCGCTTCAAATAAATTTCTCCTTTATCGCAGTTTCACTTTTGAAAAACCGCTGCATTCTCCCCCGCCAGAGGCGCAGGGAGAATGCCTGCTTTCAAGTAAATCGACTCTACAAATCAAACTTCCATGATGATCGGTAAAATCATCGGGCTGCGTCTGGTTTTATCATACAGCATGCGCGACAAATCGTCTTTGATTCGGGTCTTTAGCATGCCCCAGTCGGGCACCTTCCCCTGCGCGTTGCTTTCCAGAACATTATATACCAATTTTCTGGCATCGTCCATCAAACTTTCCGATTCCCGCACATAAACAAACCCGCGGGAGACAACGTCCGGACCGGAAACAACGTGGCCGTCCGCCGCGTCAATGGTGCAGACGACAACGATCAGGCCGTCCTCGCCCAAATGCTTTCTGTCGCGCAGCACAATGCTGCCGACGTCACCCACGCCGAGGCCGTCCACCAGAATGCGGCCGGCGGGCACGCTGGGCAGCTGGCGCATGTAATTCTCGTTGATTTCGAGCACGTCGCCGATGCTGCCGATATAGATGTTCGAGCGGCTCATGCCCATGGCCTGCGCCAGCTGGGCGTGCTTTTGCAGATGCTTCTGCTCGCCGTGAACGGGAATAAAATATTTGGGGCGCGTGATGCCCTGCATAATCTTCAGCTCTTCCTGGCAGGCGTGGCCGGACACATGCACCTCGTACATGGATTCGTACACGACCTCGCAGCCGCGCTTCATCAGCTCGTCGATCACGGTGCCGACCGTCTTTTCGTTGCCGGGGATCGGGCGGGCGGAAATGATGATGAAGTCGCCGGGGCCCACCTCCACCTTGCGGTGGTCGGCAAAAGCCATGCGCGTCAGAGCGGACATCGGCTCGCCCTGGCTGCCGGTGGTGATCAGCACGATCTGCTCTTTGGGGTAGCGGCGGATCATATCGATGTCGATGAGAACGCCGTCGGGAATATCGAGGTAGCCGAGCTCCTGCGCAATGCCCATCACATTGAGCATGCTGCGGCCGGACAAAGCCACCTTGCGCCCGTATTTTACGGCGCAGTTGATGATCTGCTGCACGCGGCTGATATTCGACGCGAACGTCGCGATGATAATGCGGCTTTTTTCCGCGCGCAGGAACAGGTTTTCAAAGGACCGGCTGACCGTGCGCTCCGTCATGGTAAAGCCGGGGCGCTCCGCGTTGGTGGAGTCGGCCAACAGGGCCAGAACGCCCTCCTTGCCCAACTGGGCAAACCGACCGAGGTCGATCATTTCGCCCTGTGTGGGAGTGCAGTCGATTTTAAAGTCGCCGGTGTGCACCAAAGTGCCCGCGGGCGAATGGATCGCGATGCTGACGGCATCGGAAATCGAGTGGTTCACGTGGATGAACTCGCAGGTCATGCAGCCCAGCTTGACCGTATCGCCGGGGCGAATCACGTTCATCTTTACTTTGCCGGCCAGGCCGTGCTCCTTGAGCTTGCCGCCCACCAGCCCCAGAGTAAGGGCCGTTCCGTACAGCGGCAGATTGACCCGTTTGAGCAGGAACGGCAGAGAACCGATGTGATCCTCATGCCCGTGGGTGAGCACGATGCCGCGAATTTTATCAATGTTGCGCTCGACAAAGGTAAAATCGGGAATAACCAGGTCTACGCCGAGCATGTCCCCATCCGGGAATGCCATGCCGCAGTCGATGATCATCATATCGCCCTCGCACTCAAACAGGGTGAAGTTCTTGCCGATTTCATTCAGGCCGCCGAGGAAATAGACCTTAATGGAGGGCTTTTCCTTCTGCGGTTCCTTTCTCGGCTTTTTGCGCGCCTGTTTTTTTGCCTGCTTTTGTACCTGGGCAAGCACCTCCGGCAAGAGGGCGCTCTTTTCCGGCTTGCGGGGAGCGCTCTTTGGCGCGTTCTTCGGTGCTTCCTTCGCGCGCGGCTGCCTGCCGCCGCCTTGGCCGCCCTTCTTTTGCGATCTGGGCGCGCTTTTGGGCGCAGCCTTAACGGCGGCTGCTTTTTCCGTTTTCTCCGCCGTCTTCTCCGCTTTCGCCAGCCTGCTCTCTTCCGCTTCCGCGGCCTTCTCCGGCTGCTTGCGGGCCACCACTTTTCCGTACAAGGTGCCCGGCTTCTTTTCAGCGCCGGCAGGCGAATGATTATTCATTTTTTCTGTCACAAAATAACCTCCATTTTAATTTGGGGACACAACCACCACAGCCTGCGCACAAACGGTGCCGCAGACCTACTATGCAGACGCATACAGGGGAATATCCGATTGTCTATATCCATCGCGGGGCTGCCGCGAAAATGAACGATTCACTGCGGATTTTATGAATTCTTCGTGGGGAGAATATCCTCTTATCCGCTTTATATGATTGGTTTTATTGTAACCTGATTGCCGCATGATGTCAAGCACGGCACAAAGCGAAGCCAACCGACGCCCGGCGGTTGCGGTGCGCGGAAAAGGTTGGTATAATAAGACCATACGCCGCACCATACAGGCGGAATCCCCGCTTTGGGCGCGCGGCAAATTCCACCCTGCCGCCGGATGCAAGGCGTCATTTCATCATTTTTATATTGAATTTAATATGATTTGTGTTTGCGGCTTGTGCTGTGATAACTGCGGAATTCCGCTCCTGGGCCGCGGCGGCAGAATACAACATTTCTTGCTTTTATTAAAATATAGTATGCCAACATCTCACAGAAAAAAACAAAGAACGGAGACAGCGGACGTGAAACAAGTAGAAATTTTTACAGACGGAGCCTGTCAGGGGAATCCCGGCCCGGGCGGATGGGGCGCGGTGCTGCGGTACCAGGGCCGCGAAAAAGAGATCAGCGGCGGCGAGGCGCACACCACCAACAACCGTATGGAGCTGAGCGCCGTGATCGAGGCGCTTTCTCTGTTGAAGGAGCCCTGCGACATCACGCTCTGGAGCGACTCCAAATACGTCTGCGACGCAATTGAAAAAGGATGGGCCAAGGCCTGGCGAAAAAACGGCTGGAAAAAGGCTGATAAAAAACCGGCTCTCAACAGCGATTTATGGGAGCGCCTGCTGAATCTGCTGGAGCAGCACCGCGTGACGATCCGCTGGGTAAAGGGCCACGCGGGGCACCCGGAAAACGAGCGCTGCGACCGGCTGGCGGTGGCGGCGGCAGAACAATTCAAAAAGAAACCATAATGTGCCCGATATAAGAACCAACTTGCAGCACACGGAACCGCGCCGGGCACGGCGCACGGAGGAATTCTCATGAACCGATTTGTATATGCAGATAATGCGGCCACCACGCCGATATCCGAGCCCGTACTGCGGGCTATGATGCCGTATCTCACCGAGAGCTACGGAAACCCCTCGAGTCTCTATTCCAAGGGGCGCGAGGCCAAACGCGCGCTCGAGCTGGCGCGCGAGGACATCGCGGAGTGCATCGGCGCGAGGCCCTGCGAACTTTATTTTACGGCTGGCGGCAGCGAATCGGACAACTGGGCAGTTAAGGGGATTGCCCGTGAGCTCGCGCCGCAGGGCAAGCGCCACCTGATCACCACCCGCTTTGAGCACCACGCCGTGCTGCATACCGCTGGAGCTCTGGAACGCGAGGGCTTTTCTGTCACGTACCTCGACGTCCATGAAAACGGTCTGGTGCGCCCCGAAGAGGTAGCGGCAGCCATCCGGCCCGACACCGCGCTCGTATCCGTGATGTACGCCAACAATGAGATCGGCACGATTCAGCCAATTGCACAGATCGGGGCAATCTGCCGGGAACACGGCGTACTGTTCCACACGGACGCGGTACAGGCGGTGGGAATCCTGCCGATCAATGTAGCCGAGCAGAACATTGGCCTGCTTTCGCTTTCCGGCCACAAGCTGCATGCGCCCAAGGGCATTGGGGCATTGTATGTGCGCCGGGGAATCCTGATTCAGAACCTGATCGACGGTGGCGCGCAGGAGCGCGGGCGGCGGGCGGGAACGGAAAACCTCGCATCGATTGTGGGGCTGGCCGCGGCGCTGCGCGAGGCCTGCATCTCAATGGAGGAACGTGCCGAACGCCTGCGTACTCTGCGTGACTGCCTGATCGACGGCGCGCTGAAAATTCCCGGCAGCTCATTGAATGGCGACCGCGAACATCGTTTGCCCGGCAACGTAAGTCTTTGCTTTGAGGGAGTTGACGGTGAAGCGATGCTTCTGCTTCTCGACCGCCAGGGCATCTGCGCTTCTTCCGGTTCGGCCTGCACCGCCGGCTCCTTAGATGCCAGCCACGTGCTGCTGGCGCTTGGGATTCCTGCGCAGCTCGCCAAGGGCTCCCTGCGTCTGACGCTGGGCGAGCAGAACACCGAGGAAGATATCGAGTATATTCTGAGCGTACTCCCGGCGGTGGTGGAGCGCCTGAGGGCAAGTTAAACCTGCCTATCCGTTACGGGACAGCCTGGAAAGGGCTTTTACTCCGCCCGCTGCTCCCTCACGCGTACTCTGGCTGTTTTCTCATGAAAACAGCCTTTTTGGGAATTGATACGATTAACAAACAGTAAAATCGATTGTGTTTTCAACATACAGTTAACTAATTGTCGAAAACACAATCAGTTTTAACAGGAGCAAAACAAATTTCACCATTGACAAAGCCGGTGAAATCCGTTATTCTGAAAGCATTCCGAAGAAAGGTACGGTATTTAAAAGCCATGCGCAATTGCTGATCTGACTAAAACCATCATAAAAGAATGGTAAAACGGGTGAAGTGCGCCCGTTGGTGTCGGATTGGCGTATCAAAAAGAATCAGCGCAGGGGCTTGTTCCGCTCGGGGCAGGCTGTTACTGTGTATTTTTGTTATGATCTTTCCGACACATCCAGAGGATGCAAGGAGAGATTTTTTTGATATTACTGGAAGTTTTTGATTTAAAAAAATATTACGGCGATCGGCTGATTCTCGATCTCCCTCGCCTGACGGTTTATACCGGTGACAAAATCGGTATTGTCGGCGAAAACGGCGCCGGAAAAACAACGTTAATGGAGCTGCTGGCCGGGGAGACCGAACCGGAAGAAGGTTCCGTGCGGCGCATGTGCCCTGTTTCATATCTACGCCAGTTCTCACAGGAGAAGCCCGACCCCGAGGCAATCCGTCGGTTCCTGCCGGGCGATCGCCTTTCGCATGAGCGCCTGAGTGGAGGTGAGCAGACGCGCCTGAAAATCGACAATGCACTGTCGCGCTCCGGCTGCCTGCTGATGGCTGACGAGCCGACCAGCAACCTGGATTATGCGGGAATTCAGATGCTGACAAAACGGCTGAAATCTGCCGAAACGCTGATCCTGATCAGCCATGACCGCGCTTTGCTGGACGCTGTCTGCAATCGGATTCTCGAAATCCGCGACGGCAGCGTGACCGAATACACGGGCAATTACAGCGCGTATGCCCGGCAAAATCAGGAAGCCCTTGAGCGCGCAGAATTTGAATACCAGCAGTATGCAGACGAGCGGGCGCGGCTTCAAAAAGCGATCGTCGGTACCCGGGAGCGCGCGAAAGGCATCCGCAAGGCACCAAAGCGCATGGGCAATTCCGAAGCTCGTTTGCACAGGCGGGAGTCCACAGAAATCGCCAAAAAGCTGCATAAAAGCACCCAGGCGATGGAATCGCGGCTGGAACGGCTGGAAGAGCGGAAAAAACCGCGCGAGCTGACGCGCATTCAGCTCGATTTTTCGCTGACAGACCCGCCGCAGAACAAAATTGTTTTTTCCTGCCGGGGCCTGACTTTCGGCTACGGAGAAAATCTTCTGTTTCAGAATGCCGGCTTTGAGATAAAAAACCACACGCGTACAGCCGTAATTGGAGAAAACGGCGCGGGAAAGACAACATTGTTTCGCCTGATTACAGAGGAAAACAGCGCTATTTCGTGCGTACCCAAGGCCCGTATTGGTTATTTTCGCCAGGAATTTGAGAATCTGGATGAAAATCAGACTGTACTGGAAAATGCGCTGGCACACAGCGTGCAGCCCGAAAATACGGTGCGCACCATACTGGCTCGTCTGCTTTTCCGCGGGGACACGGTGCAGAAAAAAGCCGCCGTTCTCAGCGGCGGAGAAAAAATCAAACTGTCGCTGGCACAACTGCTGGTATCGGATACGAATGTTCTGCTGCTGGATGAGCCAACAAACTACTTGGATCTGCCATCGATTGAAGCGGTCCAGCAAATCCTTTCGGATTACCCCGGCGTTCTGCTGTTCATTTCTCATGACCAGTCGTTTGTGGATGCGGTGGCAAATCGCCTGCTGCTGATCGAAAACAAGCACATCCGCGCGTTCGACGGCAACCTCTCCGATTACCAGCGCCAGATGCAAACCCCACGGCAAAAACCGGACGCTGCACAGCGGATGGTGCTGGAAACACGTCTGGCCCGCATTGTATCGGAGCTGTCGATGCCCGGCGCGAAGCGCGAAACGCTGGACGAAGAGTACCGCTCTGTTCTGGAAGAGCTGAAAAGCCTCGCGGACTAAGGCAGCCTGAGCCTGAAAAGGCGATTTTTTGAAAAAACTTTGCTGTACGGGCTTCGCTCCCTCCTCAAGCTGGGGCGAACCCGCCTTTTGGTGCTTTACACTTCAGTTATAAAAATGAGTTTTTTGTTCGCGAATCGCCGCAGAGTTTCCGCTTATTCCCAGGCCAAGTTGACTTTTTGTCTTTATTTTATAAGAGTATCCACGAAAGATTTTGTCTTTCTTTTGATGGTTTCTTTGCAGCCTATCTGCCGGCGCAGAACTTGCCCCTCATGCCCTGCACCAGCAGAAATGAAATGCGGGAACACCCGCTTAAAATGACCCATTAAAAATTTGATTAATAGACAAAAGTAAGCGTCCACTCCAACACAAAGGGCAAGCTTGTGTAGCAGAAACCTCGCGCGGGAAAAACTGCTAAAACTTCTTCCGTTGTCGCAAACAATCAATCCTTCTGACTTGAAGGGTTTTGAAAAAAGCAAAAGAAAGCCCTCCCAAATCGGGAGGGCTTTCTCTATTCATAAAACCGATCGAAACAGTTCGATCAGATCAGCTCAATGATCGCCATTTCGGCTGCGTCGCCGCGGCGCGGCCCGATCTTTGTGATGCGGGTATATCCGCCCTTACGGTCGGCATATTTGGGGGCAATCTCAGAAAACAGCTTGTGGGTCACATCTTCCTTTGTAATAAAGGAAAGTGCCATGCGCTGGTTATGCAGATTGTTCTCCTGCGCCAGGGTAATCAGCTTCTCCGTCAGGGAGCGAACCTCTTTGGCGCGGGTTACTGTGGTCTCGATTTTGCCGTTTTCAAGCAAAAAGGTAACCATGCCTCTCAGCATCGCAGTTCTATGAGCAGTATCTCTTCCGAGCTTTCTGGTTCCAGGCATCGAAATATCACTCCTTTTACCTTAGGTTGCAAGTTATTTGCTAATCCATTATTCGTCGTCCTTGCGCAGGCTAAAGCCGAGGGAAGCCATCTTCCACACAACTTCCTCCAAAGACTTGCGGCCCAGGTTGCGAACCTTCATCATGTCTTCCTCAGACTTGTTGATCAGGTCCTCTACCGTATTGATGCCGGCGCGCTTGAGGCAGTTAAAGGAGCGTACGGAAAGATCCAGCTCTTCGATGGTCATCTCCAGTACCTTTTCCTTGCCCTTCTCGTCCTTTTCCACCATGATCTCGGTGCTGCTGCCCTTATCAGACAGATCCACAAACAGATTCAGGTGTTCGGTCAGCACCTTGGCGGCCAAAGAAACGGCCTCCTGTGCGCTGATCACGCCGTTCGTCCACACATCCATGGTCAGCTTGTCGTAATCGATGCTCTGACCTACGCGGGTATTCTCGACATTGTAATTCACTTTTAAAACCGGGGTATAAATAGAATCGACCGGAAGTTCACCAATCACGCTGCTGTTGCTGCCGCCGCGCATGTTCGCCTTGTTTTTATCGGCAGGAACATAGCCGCGGCCCTTATCCAGAGTCAGCTCCATATACAGCTTGGCGCCATCGGACAGAGTGGCGATATGCATATCGGGATTCAGGATCTCCACTTCACTGTCGCATTTGATGGAATTCGCTGTCACTTCGCCGGGGCCCTCCGCGCTGATCTCAACGGTTTTGGGGCCGTCGCAGTGCAGCTTGGCAGTCAATCCCTTGATATTCAGTACGATCTCGGTGACATCCTCTTTCACGCCGGGAATTGTGGAAAACTCGTGCAGAACACCGTCTATCTTAATCGAGGTAACAGCTACGCCCGGCAGGCTGGAAAGCAGCACGCGCCGCAGGCTGTTGCCCAGGGTGGTGCCAAAGCCCCTTTCGAGCGGTTCCACAACAAATATGCCGTGGGTTCCGTCACTGGATAACTCTTCTGTTTCGATTTTTGGCTTTTCGATCTCAATCATCAGCGAACCTCCTTCACACATAAGCAAATTGCTTTGCCGTCATGTACACTGGCCTTGCGCAAAGGCATTACTTGGAGTACAACTCAACGATGAGAGTTTCGTCAACTGCCAGCTCAATGTCTTCACGCTCGGGGAATGCCAGAACCTTGGCTTCGAGAGTGTTACGGTTGAGTTCCACCCATTTCGGTACAGGGCGGGAAGCGTTCGCCTCCAGCACAGCCTTGATCTTGTCGCTGCTGCGGCTAGATTCCTTGATTGAAATAACCTCACCCGGTTTTGTCAGGTAAGAGGGGATATCTACACGCTTGCCATTGATGGTGAAGTGACCGTGAACGACCAGCTGGCGAGCTTCCGCACGGGAACTGCCCCAGCCCAAACGGTACACAACGTTGTCCAGGCGGCTCTCGAGAATTCCGAGCAGCAAATCGCCGGTCTTGCCTTCCATGCGGGTAGCCATGTCATAGTAGCCTCTGAACTGGCTCTCCAGAACGCCGTAAAAGCGCTTGGTCATCTGCTTTGCACGCAGCTGCAGACCGTATTCAGAAGTCTTCTTGCGTCCCTGGCCGTGCTGGCCCGGGGCATATGCTCTGCGGCCAACTCCGCACTTGTCTGTGTAGCAGCGCTCGCCCTTTAAAAAGAGCTTCTGGCCTTCGCGGCGGCACAGCTTGCACACAGCCTCTGTATATCTTGCCATAATAAGGTTGCACCTCCTAAAAAATCGGTTTTGGTACTAAACGCGTCTTCTCTTGGGCGGGCGGCATCCGTTGTGGGGGATGGGGGTCACATCTTTAATCATGCTGACCTCAAGCCCGGCGCCCTGCAGCGCGCGAATCGCGGCTTCACGGCCGGCGCCCGGTCCCTTAACGAAAACCTCTACCGATTTCATACCATGCTCCATCGCGATCTTGGCGGCTGTTTCCGCTGCAGACTGCGCGGCAAAGGGAGTGGACTTTCTGGAGCCTCTGAAGCCCAGCTCACCGGAGCTGGCCCAGGAAATTGCATTGCCCTGCACATCGGTAATGGTAACAATTGTATTGTTGAAAGTAGACTGAATGTGAGCAGCACCGCGTTCGATGTTCTTGCGTTCGCGGCGTCTGCGGACTGCGGTAGTTTTCTTACCGCCTTTTTGTGCTGCCATCTGAGTAATCCCTCCTGACTTCGCTTATTTCTTCTTGTTTGCCATGGTTTTTCTGGGGCCCTTGCGAGTGCGGGCATTCGTCTTGGAACGCTGGCCGCGAACGGGCAGACCCTTGCGATGACGGATTCCGCGGTAGCAGCCGATTTCGATCAATCGTTTGATGTCGAACGCCACGTCGCGACGCAGATCGCCTTCCACGCGGCAGTTGTGGTCGATATACTCTCTCAGCTTTGCAGTGTCGTCTTCAGACAGATCGCGAACGCGGGTGTCCGGACTGACACCGGTTGCCTTCAGAATATCATTGGCAGTCTTGCGGCCAATTCCAAAAATATAGGTAAGCCCAATTTCAATGCGTTTGTCTCTGGGCAAATCGATACCTGATATACGCGCCATACTGGTTGCACCTCCATAAGATCAAATTACGCCATCAGCCCTGGCGCTGTTTATGCTTGGGATTCTCACAAATAACCATGATCTTTCCCTTGCGCTTAATGATTTTGCACTTCTCGCAAATTTTCTTTACAGAAGGTCTGACTTTCATTCTGTGCGCCCTCCTTGATGAAGTCGTTAAACAAATCGGATTTCACGGTTTTATTTCGAACGCCAGGTGATACGTCCGCGTGTAAGGTCATAGGGCGAAAGCTCTACGGTAACCTTATCGCCAGGCAGAATGCGGATGAAATTCATACGCAGCTTGCCGGAGATATGCGCCAGTATCGTGTGGCCGTTCGGCAGCTCTACGTTAAACATCGCGTTCGGCAGAGCTTCTGTTACGGTACCTTCTATTTCGATCACATCTTGTTTTGACATAAATCAGCATAACCTCCTCTTGCAGAAATCAGCTGTCCTGCGAAAAGCGCCGCAGGGCACAGCGGATTTCACGGTTGGTGTTCATCGAGCTAAGCAAGGTGTTTGTCGCGGCAAGGTGAACCGGGTTCTTGCGTTTGGGTCTTTCGAGCGGGCGGTGTTTTCCGTCGCAGACAACAACCTCGCGGCCGGAAGCCTCCAGCACCACTAAAAATTCACCTTTGTCGCGCCCTCTTAGTGACCGGACAACAAGCCCTCTAACAAAATCCATCCTGATTCCCCTTAATCCGGTAAGGTCAAAATGACAGGACCATCCGCGGTGATGGCAATCGAATGCTCGTAATGAGCGGCCAGCTTGCCGTCTGTTGTAACGGTGGTCCAGCCGTCAGATAATGTTTTGACGGTATGCACTCCGGCATTCACCATTGGCTCAATGGCTATCGTCATGCCAGGTAACAATCGCACGCCCCGGCCGGGCGCGCCAAAATTCGGTACACTAGGATCTTCGTGCAGCTTCGCGCCTACTCCGTGGCCGACAAAATCGCGTACCACCGAGTAACCGCGTGCTTCGACATACGTTTGCACCGCATGGCCGATATCGCCAACCCTATTGCCGGCCTTTGCGGCGCGGATGCCCTCGTAAAGGCTCTCTCGGGTCGTATCCATCAGGCGCTGTGCTTCGGGGGAAACATCGCCGCACGCGAACGTGTAGGCGTTGTCGCCTGTAAAGCCCTCATAAAACGCGCCGATGTCGATGCTGACAATATCACCGTGCCCCAGGATCAAATCCTTGCTGGGTATGCCGTGGATAACCACATTATTCACCGAAATGCAGGCGCTGGCCGGAAACCCGCCGTATCCCAGAAAGGAAGGCTTTGCACCCTCGCTTTCGATATAGCGGCGGGCAATGCGGTCGATCTCCCAGGTAGAAACACCGGGTTCGACCGCCTGGCCTGCCAGTTTTAATGCATTGGCTGAAATTCTTCCCGCTACCCGCATCGCTGCAAGCTCGCGGCTTGTTTTAAGCACAATCATGACTGCGCCTCTTCCAATATAGCAAGAGTCTTGCGGGTCGTATCCGCAATATGCTCTTCCCCTTCCACAATGAACAGTTTGCCCTGCTTCTGGTAATATTCCTTCAGCGGCTCAGTCTGCTCATGGTAAACTTTCAGCCGTTCCTTCACTGTTTCGGGCTGGTCATCCTTACGCTGAGAAAGGGTGCCGCCGCACTTGTCGCAAACGCCCTCCACCTTGCTGGGTTTATACCGCACATGGTAGATTGCGCCGCAGTTGTCGCAGACACGGCGTCCGGATATTCTGGCGACGATGTCCTCGTCGGTCACCTCGATATCGATGACCTTATCGATCGGAAATCCCATTTTATCCAGAGCCTCGGCCTGAACAATGGTTCTCGGGAAACCGTCCAGGATAAATCCATTTTCACAGTCGCCCTTTGCCAGTCTTTCCTCGATGATACCGATCACGATCTCATCGGGGACCAGCTGGCCGGCTTCCATATAGGACTTTGCTTTCCGGCCCATTTCAGTACCGCTTTTCAGCGCTTCTCGAATTATCGTTCCCGTAGAAATGGCGGGAATAGACAAACGCTCGCAGATTACTTCAGCCTGCGTGCCTTTGCCGGCGCCCGGAGCGCCAAGAAGTATGATTTTCATAATCCTTTTCCCTCTCTCCCCATGTTGTTTTCAAAAGCCTACCTGTCAATCAAGAAAGCCCTTGTAATGGCGCATCATCATCTGAGACTCCATCTGTTTGACTGTATCCAGAGCGACGCCTACCAAAATGATAAGAGAGGTACCGCCCAGAGACATGTTGTGCATTCCTGTTGCCGCACCGAAAATAATGGGCAGCAGGGCAACTACAGCCAGGAACAAAGCGCCAATCAGGGTAAGCTTGGAAAGGATTCTAGAAATAAAATCGGAGGTCGGCTTGCCGGGGCGAACACCCGGAATCGTACCGTTGCTTTGACGAAGATTATTGGCCATTTCAATCGGATTATACTGAATGGTAACATAGAAATACGCAAACATAACAATCAGAAGGAAATACACCAGCGAGTACATCCAGCCGGTAGAGGAGAAGGCATCCAGGAAACCTTTCCAGAAACCGCTCTTCGGGTTGGTGAACAGCTGAATGGTGCTGGGAATGGCCAGGATCGAGCTTGCGAAGATGATCGGCATAACGCCGGACATCGCAATCTTGATCGGAATATGGCTGGCCTGACCGCCATACATTTTGCGTCCCACCATGCGCTTGGCATACTGGATCGGAATCCGGCGCTCGGAGTTGTTCATCAGAACGATGAACCAGATGACCGCCAGGAACAAAACGACGAAGATCGGAACAAACGCATAATACTTGCCATAGGTGGAAGGATCCTGATTGGCAATCTGCAGGTATTTGCCCAGCGTGTTCATGATATGCGGCATACGCGCCACAATACCAGAGAACAGCAGGATCGAAATACCGTTGCCGATACCGTACTTGTTGACCTGCTCGCCCATCCACATCATCAGCGCCGTACCGGCGGTGAAGGTGAAGATGATAACCACAGCCGAGAAGGCCTGCTCCCAACCACTGTTGAACATGGTGATGGGGGTTCCCTCATAAGAGCTGTTGTGCAGATAGAAGTAGTAAGCGGTACCCTGAATCAGGCCCAGCACAACGGTGACGTAACGGGTAATGGCGGCAATCTTCTTGCGGCCCTCTTCGCCCTCTTTGGCCAAGCGCTCCAGAGGAGGCAGGGCCACAGTCAGCAGCTGCAGAATAATGGAGCTGTTGATGTAGGGTGTAACGCTCATGGCAAACAGGGTAGCGTTTGCGAACGCACCGCCGGAGAGCATATCTAAATACCCCAGCGCGTTGCCCGACTCGCCAACCTGGCCCATTAAACCCTGCAGGGCTTCCACGTTCAGGAAGGGCACCGTAATCACGGCGCCAAACCGGAACACAACGATTATGAACAGTGTAAACAGAATTTTTTTACGCAGATCGGGAATTGCCCAGGCATTCTTCATTGTAGAAAACAACTCAGATCACCTCTGCCTTCCCACCGGCAGCCTCAATCTTCTGCTTTGCCGCTTCAGAGAAGGACGTTGCCTTTACTGTCAAGCTTTTGGTCAGCTTGCCGTTTGAAAGAATCTTCACTCCGTCAAAGGAATTTCTCACGATGCCGGCATCCAGCAGAGCCTGAATATCGACCACCGCGCCGTTCTCAAAGGATTCCAGTGTACCAACGTTGATCGCAACGATGTCCTTCGCAAAAATATTGACAAAGCCCCTTTTGGGAAGTCTTCTCTGCAGAGGCATCTGGCCGCCTTCGAAACCTGCACGGAACCCACGGCCAGCTCTGGCCTTCTGGCCCTTATGACCCTTGCCGGAGGTTTTGCCCCAGCCGGAGCCGTGTCCTCTGCCGATTCTACGGGCCGTTTGGGTGGACCCGGGTACTGCAGATAAGTCATGCAACTTCATTTACTCGCACCTCCTTGCTTACGCTTTGCTTACCTCGATGAGGTGGATAATCTTTGCCACCTTGCCTTTGGTCTGAGGATTATCGGGCTGCGTAGTGCAGTCGCCGATCTTATGCAAACCAAGGGACTGAGCGGTCGCAATCTGGTCCTTGTGGCTGCCGATCAGGCTTTTTACCAACTTGATGTGAATCTGTGCCATATTGCTGCCCCCCTTGTTACAGAATCTCTTTTGCCGATTTACCGCGGATCGCAGCAACCTCTTCGGCAGTGCGCAGCTGAGCGAGACCTTCAATGGTCGCGCGAACCACGTTGCACGGGTTGTTGGAGCGCAGTGCCTTGGTACGGATGTCTTTAATACCAGCAGATTCTACTACCGCACGAACCGCACCGCCGGCGATAACACCGGTACCGGGAGCGGCGGGCTTCATCAGCACGCGGCCTGCGCCGTATGCGCCGATGACTTCGTGAGGAATTGTGCTGCCGCGCAGAGAAACCTTGATCAGGTTCTTCTTGGCGTCCTCAATTCCCTTGCGGATGGAATCCGGAACTTCTCCTGCCTTACCAATACCGAAACCGACTGTTCCGTTGCCGTCACCGACAACTACCAGAGCGGCAAACTTGAAGATACGTCCGCCCTTTACGGTTTTGGATACGCGGTTGATGGCAACCACGCGCTCTTTCAGATCCAAAGTAGATGCGTCAATTCTAGCCAAAAGTATTCCTCCTTCTCTCAGAACTTGAGGCCGCCCTCGCGGGCGCCTTCGGCCAGCTCTTTGACGCGGCCGTGGAAAATATAACCGCCGCGGTCGAACACGACCTCGGTGATCCCCTTCTCAGCCGCGCGCTTAGCGATCAGTTCGCCAACCTGCTTTGCGGCTTCCTTGTTTCCGCCATTGCCAGTAAACTCTTTGTCCAGCGTGGAAGCTGCCGCGAGAGTAACTCCCGCAACATCGTCGATAATCTGGGCGTAGATGTTCTTGGCGGAGCGGAATACATTCAGGCGCGGGCGCTCTGCAGTGCCCGTAACCTTGCCGCGCACACGACGGTGGCGGTTCAGTCTGGCTTTATTTGTATCAGCCTTGTTCACCATATTGATTCACTCTCCTTCAGTTACTTCTTCGAGCCCTTACCGGCCTTGCCTTCCTTACGGCGGACAAATTCACCAGCATAACGAATTCCCTTGCCCTTATACGGCTCCGGCGGACGTTTCTCGCGGACTTCCGCGGCAAACTGGCCAACCTTCTGCTTGTCGATCCCATGAATGATGATCTTGTTGGGCGTGGGAGCTTCGATCTGGATCTCGTCTGTCTCAGACACGATCACCTGATGGGAATAACCCAGGTTCATGACCAGGTCCTTGCCCTGCTTCTGCACACGGTAACCAACACCCAGAACGTCGAGCTCCTTCTTGAAGCCCTCTGTCACACCGACCACCATGTTGTGCACCAGCGTGCGGGTCAGGCCGTGCAGCGCACGGTTTTCCTTCTCGTCGTTCGGGCGGGTCACGATAAGCTCGCTGCCCTCCTGAGAGATCGTCATGTTCGGGTGGAACTGCTGTGTCAGAGTTCCCTTTGCTCCCTTAACAGTAACAACGTTGCCGTCGATTTTCACTTCGACGCCAGCGGGAATATTTATGGGTTTTCTTCCAATTCGCGACATAATAGCACCCCCTTGTTTACCAAATAAACGCCAGAACTTCGCCGCCTACATTCTCTTTGCGCGCCTGACGGTCCGTCATGACGCCCTTGGAGGTAGAAATGACCGCGATGCCGAGGCCCTTGAGAACCTTGGGCAGATCTTCTGCGTTGGAATAAATGCGCAGGCCGGGTTTCGACACTCTGCGCAGGCCTTTGATGACGGGGGTCTTGCCCTCGCCGTACTTCAGATTCACTTTCAGAATCCCCTGTTTGCCGTCCTCGATCACCGTGTAGTTCTTTACATATCCCTCTTCAACCAGAATCTTGATGATAGACTCTTTCATGTTGCTCTTGGGGATCTCAACGGAATCGTGCTTGGCAGCATTCGCGTTGCGAATACGGGTGAGCAAATCAGCGATTGTATCTGTAATCTGCATACCGTTCCCTCCTTTGCTTTACCAGCTGGCTTTTTTCACGCCCGGGATCTCACCCTTATGGGCAAGCTCGCGGAAGCATATGCGGCAAATCCCGAACTTGCGGAGATAAGCATGCGGCCGGCCGCAGATTTTGCAGCGGTTATGCTCTCTGGAGGAAAATTTCGCCGTCCTCAGCTGTTTGATTTTCATTGATGTTTTGGCCACAATAATCCCTCCTTATCTCGCAAACGGAGCGCCCATCAGCGTCAGCAGCTCGCGGGCCTCTTCGTCGGTTTTTGCGGTGGTTACGAAGCAGATATCCATTCCGCGCACCTTGTCGATCTTATCGTACTCGATCTCGGGGAAAATCAGCTGCTCCTTGATGCCCATGTTGTAGTTGCCGCGTCCGTCAAAGGAATTCGGATTGATCCCTCTAAAGTCTCTGACGCGGGGCAGCGCGACGTTGAAGAAACGGTCGATAAACTCATACATGTTCTCGCCTCTGAGCGTAACCTTCACGCCGATGTTCATGCCTTCACGCAGCTTAAAGTTCGCAACGGATTTCTTCGCCTTGCAAACCTGGGGCTTCTGGCCGGTAATCGCTGCAATGTCAGTCATGATGGCGTCGATTACCTTAGAATTGTCACGGGCTTCGCCGGCGCCTACATTGATGACGATTTTTTCGAGCTTGGGGATCTCCATCACGCTCTTGTAGCTGAATTTCTTCATGAGCGCGGGCGAGACCTCCTGCTTGTAAAACTCCTTCAGTCTGGCCATGTCGTATTCTTCCTCCCTTACAGCGACTCGCCGCATTTTACGCAAACGCGGTCTTTGGTGCCGTCCTCATAGAGCTTATGCGCAACACGAGTGGGCTTTCCGCAGCGAGGGCAAACGATCTGAACCTTGCAGGCGTACAGAGCGCCCTCGGCCTTTACGAGTCCGCCCGGGGCACCCATTTTACGGGGCTTTACATGCTTTGTTACCATGTTGCGGCCCTCGACGATCACTTTGCCCTCTTTGGGGCTGACCGCCAGAACCTTCCCCTGCTTGCCGCGCTCTTTGCCGCTCAAAATGATGACGGTGTCACCAGTTTTTACATGAACTTTGTTATTCATTAGTGAACACCTCCATTACAGTACTTCCGGGGCAAGGCTTAAGATTTTCAGGTAATCCTTATCGCGCAGTTCTCTGGCAACGGGCCCAAAGATACGCGTGCCCCTGGGGTTTTTGTCGTCCTTAATAATAACAGCCGCGTTCTCGTCGAAGCGGATATACGTTCCGTCGTGGCGGCGAACGCCAAAAGCGGTACGAACAATAACCGCTTTAACAACGTCGCCTTTTTTAACAACGCCGCCGGGTGCTGCTTTTTTGACCGAAGCTACCACAACGTCGCCAATATTGGCATACCTTCTGCCGGTGCCGCCCAGCACGCGAATGCACATAAGCTCTTTCGCGCCGGTGTTGTCGGCAACCTTGAGGTAAGTCTGCTGTTGTATCACAGTGCGTTCCTCCTTCGCTGAAAGCTACTTATTTTGCTTTCTCAATAATCTCGACAAGACGCCATCTTTTTTCTTTGGAAAGGGGACGGGTCTCCATCACACGCACGCGGTCACCGATGTTGCACTCGTTGTTTTCGTCATGAACCTTCAGTTTCACAGTACGCTTGATAATCTTGTTGTAAAGCGGATGCTTCACGCTGTCCTGGATAGCGACAACGGCGGTTTTGTCCATCTTATTGCTGACGACCTTGCCGACGTTGGTTTTTCTCATATTTCTGTCACTCACAGCTTAATCCTCCCTTCCCATTACGCTTTCGCGCTGTCCTTCAGCTCATTGTCACGCAGCACGGTCTTAATGCGGGCAATGTCTTTCTTGACAGCGGAAATTCGCATCGGGTTGTCAAGCTGATTAATGGCAAGCTGAAAACGCAGGTTGAAAAGCTCTTCTTTCAGATCCTTCAGCTTGCTCTGCAGCTCTTCGGTTGTCAACTCTCTAATCTCTGCGGCCTTCATGATTGCTCACCACCCGTTTCTTCCTTCTTGACAAACTTGCATTTGATCGGCAGCTTGTTTGCAGCAAGGCGCATTGCCTCTCTGGCGGTTGCCTCGGCAACGCCGCCGATTTCGAACATCACTCTGCCGGGCTTTACAACGGCCACCCAGTACTCGGGCGCGCCCTTACCGGAACCCATGCGGGTTTCTGCCGGCTTCTTAGTGACAGGCTTATCGGGGAAAATCTTAATCCAGACTTTACCGAATCTCTTTGTGTAACGAGTCATGGCAATACGGGCGGCCTCAATCTGGTTCGAGGTGATCCAGGCGGGCTCAAGGGCCTGAAGGCCGAAATCGCCGTATGCGACCTGACTGCCGCGATATGCCTTACCGGTCATACGACCGCGGTGCACTCTGCGGTATTTCACGCGTTTAGGCAGCAACATTATTTATTGCCTCCTTCCCTCTTGGGCTTGCGGTTATCGTGGAGAACCTCGCCTCTATAGATCCACACCTTCACGCCAATGCGGCCGTAGGTGGTAGCAGCCTCGGCAAAACCGTAGTCGATGTCTGCACGGATGGTCTGCAGCGGGATAGTACCCTCATGGTAGTGCTCGGTACGGGCAATTTCAGCACCGCCCAAACGGCCGGAAACCTGAGTCTTGATGCCCTTCGCGCCGAGCTTCATGGCGCGGCCCATGCACTGTTTCATTGCACGGCGGAACGAAATTCTCTTTTCGAGCTGCTGGGCAATGTTCTCCGCAACGAGCTGTGCGTTCAAATCGGGGGATTTCACCTCGACGATATTGATGGATACCGGCTTGCCCAGCATCGCTTCGCACTGCACGCGGAGCTTCTCGATCTCTGCGCCGCCCTTGCCGATGACCATGCCGGGCTTTGCGCAG
Organism: Faecalispora jeddahensis; assembly: GCF_000577335.1. Lineage (GTDB taxonomy): Bacteria > Bacillota > Clostridia > Oscillospirales > Acutalibacteraceae > Faecalispora > Faecalispora jeddahensis. The sequence goes on from NZ_CBYL010000008.1 coordinate 36,017, forward strand.
TGAATGTGAACGCGAACCTTGGAAGCGTCGCGCTCGATCTCAATTTTCGGAACACCCGCGGAAGCGAGCTGCTTCTTGAGTGTTTTACGCAGCTTGTAATCCTCGACCAGGGTGTCGCCAAAGACATTGTCCTTCGCGAACCAGCGGGAATCCCAATCTTTAATTACGCCCACACGAAAGCCGTGGGGATTGATTTTCTGGCCCATAGTTTACCTCCTCCGCTATTCTTTTTCCTTGAGCACGAGGGTAACGTGCGAAGTTCTTTTCAAAATTCTGAACGCGCGACCCTGCGCTCTGGGGCGAATGCGCTTGAGGATCGGGCCAGGGCTGACGAAGCACTCGGCGACGTACAGTCTGGTAACGTCCATGTTATGGTTATTCTCAGCATTTGCAATGGCCGACTTCAGCAGTTTCTGAAGGTCTTCACATGCGGCCTTTGGGGTATGCTTCAGGATAGCCATAGCAAGGTCTGTCTCCTTGCCCCGGATCAAATCCAGCACAATCGATACCTTGCGGGGAGAAATACGGGCGTATTTCAAATAAGCCCTTGCTTCCATTGTATACACTCCTTTCGGCCTTTATCGGGTAGTTTTGGATCCGGCGTGACCTTTAAAGGTTCTGGTGGGGGCAAACTCACCGAGCTTGTGCCCAACCATATCTTCGGTAACATAAACCGGAACATGCTTGCGGCCGTCATGGACGGCAATCGTATGACCGACGAAATCCGGGAAAATAATCGAAGCTCTGCTCCAGGTCTTGACGATTTTCTTTTCGCCGGCGGCGTTCATCTCTTGAATCCTTTTCAGCAGAACGGGCTGAACATAAGGACCCTTTTTCACACTTCTGCTCATCAGTTAAGCTCCTTTCTGTCCGCCTTACTTACTGTTTCTGCGCTTCACGATAAATTTATCGGAGCGGTTCTTCTTAGAACGGGTCTTGTAGCCCAGTGCGGGTTTACCCCAGGGGGTTACAGGGCCGGGACGGCCGACGGGAGACTTACCTTCACCACCGCCGTGGGGGTGATCGTTCGGGTTCATAACAGATCCGCGAACGGTAGGACGCCAGCCCATGTGGCGCTTGCGACCGGCTTTACCGATCTTTACGTTCTCGTGGTCGAGGTTGCTGACCTGGCCAATAGTAGCCATGCACAGCTGAGAAACGTTGCGCAGTTCACCGGAGGGCAAACGCAGCAGCGCCATGCCGTTTTCCTTCGCCATCAGCTGAGCCTGGTTGCCGGCCGAACGAGCCAGCTGGCCGCCCTTGCCGGGGTACAGCTCAACGTTGTGGATGAAGGTACCGGTCGGGATCGCAGAAAGAGGCAGCGCATTGCCGGGCTTAATGTCGGCGCCTGTGCCGGAAACAACTGTGTCGCCGACCTTCAGGCCGTGAGGAGCGATAATGTAGCTCTTCTGGCCATCCTCATACTGAATGAGCGCGATGAAAGCGGAGCGGTTCGGATCATACTCCAGGGTAAGAACCTTCGCCGGAACATCTGCTCTCTGACGCTTGAAATCGATCACGCGGTACTTTTTGCGGTTTCCGCCTCCGCGATGGCGAACCGTAATTCTGCCATAGCTGTTACGGCCGGACTTTTTATTCAGCGGCTCCAGCAGGCTCTTCTCAGGGCCCTTCTTGGAAAGCTGAGAATAATCTGTTACCGACATGTTGCGGCGGCCCGCGGTAGTCGGTTTATAATTAATAATAGGCATTCGGTTTCACACTCCTTGTTATGGCTTTGCGGGGATCAGCCAAATCCCCATACTTTGCCCCTGCCTCAGGATCGGCAGGATTCTGTATACACATTGTAATATCGACACGCGATATTACATCATACCCTCGAAGAATTCGATCGGCTTGCTGTCCTCGGTGAGGGAAACAACCGCTTTTTTCCACGCGGCGGTATAGCCCTGGGTTCTGCCCTGGCGGCGCAGATGTCCGCGAACATGCAGGGTATTCACCTTTGCGACCTTGACCTTAAAAAGCTCCTCGACAGCGCGCGCAATATCAATCTTTGTGGCATTGCGGGCAACCTCGAAGGTGTACTTTTTGAAGCCAATGGCGCTCATGCTCTTTTCCGTAATGATCGGGCGGATGACAATCTCATGTGCAGTCATTATGCATACACCTCCTCGATCTTGGCTACGGCATCCTTGAGCACGATGAACTTATCGGCATTGAGGATGTCATAGACATTCAGAGTGTTTACGGTGGCGGTTTTCACGCCCTGCAGGTTCGCAGCGGAAGCGATGACCTTCTTATTCTCCTCGGGGAGAACAATCAGGGCCTTCTTCTCAGCGCCGAGCGCCTGAAGCATGGAAACGATCACCTTTGTTTTGTATTCGTCCATTGCAATCTGGTCCAGAACAACGATCTCGTTGTCGATGACCTTGCTGGAGAAAGCAGATTTCATGGCAAGACGGCGAACCTTCTTGTTCACGGTATATCTGTAGTCGCGGGGCTTCGGCGCAAATACGACACCGCCGTGTCTCCACTGGGGAGCGCGGATGGAGCCCTGTCTTGCGTGGCCGGTACCCTTCTGGCGCCAGGGTTTTCTGCCGCCGCCGGCAACCTCCGAGCGGGTCAGCGCGGACTGTGTGCCCTGCCGCTGATTTGCCAGATAGTTTTTCACCAGCTCATGCATTACTGCGACATTGGGTTCAATTCCAAATACGGCTTCAGAAAGCTCGATTTGTCCAACTTCCTTACCAGCCATATCAAGTACTGCTACTTTCGGCATTCTAATTCCTCCTTCCCTTACGCCTTCACGCTGTCGCGGATGACAACAACGCCGCCGTTAGGACCAGGGATAGCCCCTTTGATAGCGATCAAATTGTTTTCAGTGTCCACCTTGACAACGGTCAAATTCTGAACGGTAACCTTTTCAGCACCCATGTGTCCGGCGGCCTTCAGGCCCTTGAACACTCTGGAAGGACTGGAGTTGGCGCCCAGAGAACCGCGGTGTCTGGCAACAGGGCCGGTACCGTGGGTTTCCTTCAGTCTCTGGAAGTTCCAGCGCTTGATCGCGCCGGCGTAGCCCTTACCTTTGCTGGTGCCGGAAACATCGACCTTGTCCCCTTTTTCGAAGACGTCGGCCTTGATCAGGTCGCCTACGTTATAGGCGTCTGTGTTGGAGAGTCTGAACTCTCTCAGAGTTCTTTTGGGAGCTACATCCGCTTTCGCGAAATGGCCCTTCAGGGGCTTATTCAAACGGTTCAGCTTTCTGTCGCCGAAACCGACCTGAATTGCCGCATAACCGTCGTTTTCAACCGTCTTCTTCTGCGAAACGACGCAGGGACCGGCTTCTACAACAGTGACAGGGACAACGTTCCCCTTTTCATCGAAGATCTGCGTCATGCCGATCTTCTTGCCAATGATTGCCTTTTGCATGTTTTTTACCTCCTATGCAGGTTATTGGTTGGTGTTTCACCAACGTGACCCCAGCCGCTCGGTTGGTCGATCAGAGCTTGATCTCAATCTCGACGCCCGCGGGAAGTTCCAGGCCCATCATCGCCTCTACTGTTTTGTTAGAGGGTCTGAGGATGTCGATCAGTCTTTTGTGGGTTCTCATCTCGAACTGCTCACGGCTGTCCTTGTACTTGTGAACAGCGCGCAGGATGGTGACAACCTGCTTCTCTGTCGGCAGCGGAACCGGGCCGGAAACTCTGGCGCCTGTACGCTTTGCCGTTGCCACGATCTTCTCTGCGGACTGATCCACCAGCTGATGATCGTACCCCTTGATTCTGATCCTGATTTTTTCTTTGACTGCCACGTTGAATCGCCTCCTTGTAAATAGTTGGCGGGCGGCGTTTTTAAAACCTAACACTGTTCCGGGTGTTTCTCCCTAGAACACTAAAAACCGGATTGACTTCGGAAACGAAGTTAATCCGGGAAAGGCACAAAAAAACGTCTGGGCAAAACGGCGCACTCATGGCCTGTTCTGTCCCAAAATATCTGTCGCCCGGTTTAAAATCGGACATACTCCACGGAAAAACCGGCAAATCTGCCGCAACCTCCCGCTTCATCGCATATCTGTCGCAGTCACGCTTCATTATAATACCATATTCCTCATGGGAACGCAAGAATTATTTTCTCTTTTCTGCAAGAAATTTTTATGTGATTATTATTGAAATCAAACAAAAATTTAGTGAGATACTACGGCGTTCTCCAATTCCTCTTCCGGCAGCTCATACGGCGTGTATCCCTCAGGGTTGGCTTCCACCTTTAAATAGGGCTTCATCTCAAAATACGGCACCACGATCTGATACACATCGCCCAGCGCGTAGGGCACCGGCAGGGAAAAGCCGATTCCGTCCGGCGTCATATACACGGAGGTTTCCGCCTTGTTCTGCGCAATGATCTCGGATGGGAGTGCGTCTACGATCTCTGCCGGAGCGTTGTCGCGCACGGCTTCCCAGATCACCTCATACAGATCCTCGTCATCCTCGAGCAGATCGGACGCAGCCAGCACTTTGCCGGATTGCAGATCGAAATTGACAGCCCTGGTATATTTGCTCGGGTGGGCAGCATCGGAGCGCCCGAATGAAACGGTAAACAGCACACTGACGAAGTCGCCGCTCTGACGCGTCAGCTCGTAATCGGTGCGGATCGTGACCTGTATTACCTGCTTGCTCGAAGCATCCCGCTCCTCCGCATAGCCATTCTGCTCCACGTCGCGCAGCGCCGCTTCCTTTACGGCGGCATTCAGCGCCTCCGAATGCTTCATTCCCAGAAACACCGGATACGCTACCGTATAGTTTTTCCCATTATTTTGAAATTGAAACAGCTCGCGGCGCACTGCCGCGGTTGAAACCTGATCCGAGCTTTCCGGCTCGGAGGATTCGGGAGCCGAGAACTCCGGCTGAGAGGACTCCGATGCGGAGACCTCTTCGGAAGAAGAAGGCGCCGAGCTTTGCCCGCCGCGCCCCGCGCAGCCGGTCAGCAGAGAGAACAGCAGCGCAGCAGCGGCCCCTGCCGCAATCAGTCGTTTCATTTCAGCTCCTCCTTTTTTCAGAAGTAATTTGTTTATGCCGGATCACAGTTCCCCGGGCAGAAATCATTCGATTGGCAAAAAACAGGGACGCCCTATAAAATAGACCCCAGGGGCCCTGCAGCGAACGCTCACTGACCAGAATGGAAGTCGGGCCATCCAGAAGCTCAAGATCCTCCTGCGAATCAATTCCTTTGGCAAACAGCACCGGGCGCGGAAAGCATTGCCGATATTGACCCCACCCGCGCACCGCAGCAGCCGCAGAAAACACCAAGGCTACCAATGCAATCAGTCTTTTCATGGCCGCCCTGCCTTTCCATCAAATCGCTTTTTTCTGCTACGCTCGCGCCGCCAATCACTCAAAGAAGAGAAGGTGTCCGCAAAGAAAAAGACGAAACGAAAAAAGACACTTACCGCACTCCAGCTGCTTTTTTGCGTCACAAGGATCGAGGTAGGGCCGTCCGCTGCACCAATCACGCCCACCGCGCAGGCATCACGGTCGGTCCACCGACGACTGAGCCGCCAGCCGGACAGCGCCGCAGCAGCCGTCAATGCAACTGTCAGCACCGCCGAAATTTTCCAAAGCTTTTTCATAGGATTCTCCTTTCTTCTCTCCTTATTCTGCGGGGAATGGAAAAAAGGGAAAGGGATGGCTGGCATCCTCTTTCCCCTTTTCGCGTCGTTTTCCATCGGTTTCGTCCGTTTCGGCGGCAAATGGCTTAATAGGCCTTTCCCCAGTAAACCATCGCTTTGGCTTTCTGCCCACAGCAGACACAGGTCTCCGTAATCTGTTCCTGCTCGAAAGGCATACAGCGGGAGGAAACTCCAGCCAAATCTTTCAGTTTTTCCTCACACTCGGGACTTCCGCACCACATTGCTTTGATAAAGCCGGGCTTCTGGTCCGCCATCTCGCGGAATTCATCCAATGTTTTGACGGTGTAGGTCATGTTTTCGCGGCGACTCAGCGCCGTGTCGTACATGCCCCTGCGAACCGCTTCCAGCTGGTCCAACACAGCCTGTTCGAGGTCGGCCAGAGAAACAAAACTCTTTTCTCTGTCGGTTCTGCGAACCAGCACGCATTGATCCTTCTCGATATCCTTGGGGCCGATCTCCAAACGGATCGGAACCCCTTTCATTTCATACTGAGCAAACTTCCAGCCAGGCGACTGATCACTGTCGTCAACCAGAACGCGACAAACCTTTTTGAGCCTTTGCTCCAGTTCTCTCGCCTTTTCCAGAACGCCTTCCTTGTGCTGAGCCACCGGCACGATCACAACCTGAATCGGTGCGACCGCAGGGGGCAGAACCAGGCCGTCGTTATCTCCGTGGGTCATAATGATTCCGCCGATAATGCGGGTGCTCAAACCCCAGGAGGTCTGGTGAGGGTAGCAGACAGAATTATCCCTGCCCTGGAACGTGATGTCAAACGCTCTTGCAAATCCGTCGCCGAAATAATGGCTGGTACCGGACTGCAACGCCTTGCCGTCGTGCATCATGGCCTCAATGGTATAAGTCATTTCCGCGCCGGCAAACTTTTCCTTGTCGGTCTTTCTTCCCTTGATCACCGGGATCGAAAGCTCGTTCTCGCAAAGCTCCGCGTACACCCGCAGCATCTGCTCGGTTTCGGCCTTGGCCTCTTCCGCCGTTTCGTGCATGGTGTGTCCCTCCTGCCAGTGGAATTCCACCGAGCGAAGGAACGGGCGTGTGGTTTTCTCCCACCGCACCACAGAACACCACTGGTTATAGAGCTTTGGAAGATCGCGCCAGGATTGAATTTTACGCGCGTAATAATCACAGAACAGGGTTTCGGAAGTAGGCCGCACGCAAAGGCGCTCGGGAAGCTCCTCACTGCCGCCGTGGGTTACCCACGCGACCTCGGGCGCAAAGCCCTCTACGTGATCCTTTTCCTTCTGGAGCAGACTTTCCGGAATAAACAGCGGCATTGCAACGTTCTGATGCCCCAGCTCCTTAAAGCGCTTATCCAGAAGATCGCGGATGTTCTCCCAGATGGCCCAGCCGTATGGTTCAATCACCATACAGCCGCGCACGCTGGAATAATCCATCAGCTCCGCTTTTTTCACAATATCTGTGTACCATCTGGCAAAGTCTTCCTCCATGGGAGTAATGGCCTCTACCAGTTTCTTTTGTCCGGCCATGATTCGCTTGCTCCTTAAATTACTGCTTTTCTTTTTTGCCGCCGGTCAGCTTATCAAGGCCAACGATCAGCGCATAGATCAGCACCATTACGATAAAAATACCCAGCATACCCTTGCCCATCAGCTCAAGGGAATGGTCAATGTTCTCAGTGGTCACTTCGCCGATTAGGCTCTGAAACGCAACTGCCAATGTAGTTAAATTCATAATAAAGACCCTCCTTTAAGCCAAAAATACTTTAGCCAGGGACAGAATGATACCGCCGGCTACAACGGAACCGATCTGGCCTGCAACGTTCGCGCCAACAGCGTGCATCAGCAGGTGGTTCTGGTTGTCCTCTTTCAGAGCCATCTTCTGGATGACACGAGCGGACATCGGGAACGCGGAAATACCGGCGCCGCCGACCATCGGGTTGATCTTTTTGCCCTGGGGCAGGAAGATGTTCAGAATCTTCGCGAACACAACGCCGCCGATGGTGTCAAAGACAAACGCAAACAGACCCAGAGCCATAACGATCAGCGTACCCACGTTCAGGAAGCGGTCTGCCTGCATGGTGAATGCGATGGTGATGCCCAGGAAGATTGTGATCAGGTTTGCCAGCGGGCCCTGCGCTGTCTGAGACAGGCTCTCGAGGCGACCGCTCTCACGGATCAGGTTACCGAACATCAAAAAGCCTACCAGCGCTACGGAATCGGGAGCGATCATGCCCGCGATCAAAGTAACGATGATGGGGAACAGAATCTTGGTGGTCTTGGTAACGGACTTCGGGTTGTAGGGCATGCGGATCATGCGCTCTTTCTTGCTTGTTACCAGCTTGATCGCCATAGGCTGAATGACCGGCACCAAAGCCATGTACGAATACGCCGCGACGGCAATCGCGCCCATATAAGCGCTGCCCAGCGTCTGAGAAACAAGAATGGAGGTCGGGCCGTCAGCAGCGCCGATGACACCGATGCTCATGGCGTCCTTCAGCGGGAAGCCGAGCAGAACCGCCAGCACAACAGTCAGGAAGATACCAAACTGGGCCGCGCCGCCGAACAGAAGCATCCGGGGGTTGGAAAGCAGGGGTCCGAAATCGATCATCGCACCGATACCAACGAACAGCAGAAGCGGAAACGCCTCAGAAGTTTCGATACCGGCCTGGAACAACCAGGTAACAATACCCGGCGCTCCCACAACAGTAGTATGACCAGCAGCATCAACAACAATGTTGCCGAGCACGCCCGGAAGGGGCAGGTTTACGAGGATTGCACCAAAGCCCATGGGGAGCAACAGTGCAGGTTCAAAATCCTTTTCAATTGCAAGCCAAATGAGCAGCGCTCCAACTACCCACATGACCAGCATTTTCGGGTTGGCGGCCATAGTCTGCACGCCGTCAACTAAAAAGCTGAATTCATTCAACGATTTTTACTCTCCTTTTGAAAATATTTTATTTTCCATGCTAACTCCATACATTATATCGGCTTCCTTTGTGATTTTCAAGTCAAAAGACTAAAAAATCATAAAAAAACCGCTGTGCAGGGCACAACGGCTTTCATTTTTTGTAGATTATACAGTTTTAACCATTTTTTTGCTGATTTTATACAGTCTTAAACATGCTCTTCAATGTATTTCACAAGTTCCCCGACTGTTTTAATGTTATCGATCTCCGTATCGGGAATCTCGATTTCAAATTCATCTTCGATCGACATCAGCAGGTCGACCACATCCAGGGAATCCGCGCCCAGGTCATCCACCACGGATGTGTCTAAAGTAATGGAGTCCTCCTCAACATCAAACTGCTCGCTGAGGATCGCCTTTACCTTCTCAAAAACCATCCTTTTTCCTCCTTACCGAATAAAGTAAAAAATGATTGCGCTCGGTTTGCAATCAAGAATATTGTATGCTACAATTTCCCTACCCACATATTATTAGCAATCTTTCTCTTTGTCAATAGGAATTATAACATTCCTAATTATTTCTTTTCAGAGGGGTTTCCAAATGAAAAAACGTCATTTCGGCCTGATCGGGTTTCCGGTGGGCCACACCATGTCGCCGTTCATCCACGGCGAGCTGTTCCGCCTTGCGGGGATCGACGCGGACTACACGGTGTTCTCTGTTTCTCCGGAGGGGCTTGCGCAGCCCGAAGAGAAGGAGCGCCTTCTCGGGCTGGACGGCTTTAATGTGACGATTCCTCATAAGCAGGCGGTCATGACTTTGCTGGGAAAAATCGACGAAAAAGCGGCGGCGTTTTCCTCGGTGAATACTGTCAAGAACGAGAACGGATGCCTTTGCGGCTTCACCACCGACGGGGAGGGCTTTCAAAAGTCTCTTCGCGCCGCGGGAATCCCCATGGGAGGGAAAAACCTGATTTTGGGCAGCGGCGGCGTTTCGCGTGTGATGGCTTTCGAGCTGGCCGACGCCGCCTATTTCCCCGATCTGACGATCTGCGTGCGGGAAAGCGGCCTTTCTTCCGCCCGCGAGCTGGCAGACACCCTGACCGAGCGCCTGCGCCGGGAGCAGAAGGATTTTTTGGTGCGTGTCTGCCGCTACGACGAGCTTGACCCGGCCGAATCGTATGATCTGGCCGTGAACGGCACGCCGGCGGGTATGCACCCGAACACCCATACTATTCCCCCGCTTCCGGCGGAATTATACCAAAATATTTCCGCCGTTTTCGATGCGGTGTACAATCCGGAAGATACCTTGTTCCTGCAGACAGCCCGGCGCGCCGGAGCTGTGGCCGTGGGCGGCATGGATATGCTCGTGTGGCAGGCGGCCGCGGCGCAGCGCATCTGGTACGGTGCGGAGTTCGATCCGCAGCGCGTGGCCGAAATAAGCCGCAGCGCTATTTTGGAAATGAACCGCATGTTCGGCGCGGCAAAGGAGTGACGCGGATGAGCGGCAACATTGTTCTGTGCGGCTTCATGGGCAGCGGGAAAACAACGGTCGGACAGGTTCTGGCACAGAAAAGCGGGCGGCGCTTTTTCGATCTGGACCAATATATTGAGCAGCGGCAGGGAAAAACCATTTCTCGGATTTTTGCCGACGAGGGCGAGCAGACCTTCCGTCGGCTGGAAACGGAAGCCGCGCGGGAGCTTTCCTCACAGAAAGATCTGGTCATCGCCACCGGCGGCGGCGCGGTTTTAAGAGAAGAAAATGTGGACATCCTGCGCCAAAACGGCGTCATCGTGCTGCTGGACGCTTCCCTCGATACGCTGGAGCGCCGCCTTGACGGCGTGAGCGACCGGCCGCTTTTGCAGCGGGATGACCGGCAGGAATTTTTGCGCGCGCTGTATGCCAAAAGAATGCCCTTATACCGCACCGTAGCGCAGCTTTGCGTGGATGCCGACCATGACCCCGATACGGTCTCAGAACAAATTTTACAAAAAGCTGAACTTTTTTTCGGTGAAAACACTTGACAAATTTTTTGAGATTGTTTATCATGAACGCAAGTTGAAAACGAAAATCGGAGGAATCTCTTTCATGGACGTTATTCGTAACAGTGTGCGATTTACAAGCTTTGGCTATCCCCGCTATTATTTTGCGTGGGATTTTTTCGCATGCTCCGAATACTGCCGTGACTGTTTCCGTCGGTCTGAATTTACTTCTTGCACAGGGCGTACCAAACGCCGCTAATTTTTGCAGGGTAATATTAGAAGGGACGAAGCTGCCTGGCAGCTTCGTCCCTATTTTTTTACCCAAATTCAATACAGGAGGGTACTATTATGATCATCGTATTAAAACCGGAATGCACAAACGATCAGCTGGAGCAATTCATTGAAAGGCTGACCAGCCATTACGACCTTCAGGTGAACACCTGGGTAGGCACCCAGAGAACCGTTCTTGGCCTGATCGGCGATACCTCCATCGTAGACATGGACTATATCGCTGCGCAGGACCTGGTGGAAAGCGTAAAGAGGGTGCAGGAGCCGTACAAGAAGGCAAACCGCAAGTTTCATCCGGACAATACGGTGATCACCCTCCCCGGCGGACAGAAAATCGGCGACGGCTCGCTCACCCTGATTGCCGGCCCCTGCTCCGTAGAGGGCGAGGAACAAATTTGCGGCATCGCGGAACGCGTAAAGACTGCGGGCGCCAAGTTCCTGCGCGGCGGCGCGTTCAAGCCCCGCACCTCCCCATACTCCTTCCAGGGCATGAAGGCCGAGGGTCTCGAGCTTTTGAGTGAGGCAAAGAAGAAAACCGGCCTGCCGATCGTCACCGAGATCATGCGCGTTTCACACCTTGAGCTGTTCGAGGATGTCGACATCATTCAGGTGGGCGCACGCAACATGCAGAACTTCGAGCTGCTCAAGGAGCTCGGCAAGATCAACAAGCCCATCCTGTTAAAGCGCGGCCTTTCCAGCACGATTGAAGAGCTGCTGATGAGCGCAGAATACATCATGGCGGGCGGCAATGAGCAGGTCATCCTCTGCGAGCGGGGAATCCGCACCTTTGAACCCTACACCCGCAACACGCTGGATATTTCCGCCGTGCCGGTGCTCAAGAAGCTTTCTCACCTGCCGGTCGTCGTAGACCCCAGCCACGCAGGCGGCATCGCCTGGCTGGTAGAGCCGCTGGCCATGGCCGCGGTGGCCGCCGGAGCCGATGGTCTGATCATCGAAGTGCACAACGACCCGCCGCACGCGCTCTCCGACGGCGCGCAGTCTTTGACGCCCGACCAGTTCGACAGGGTTTCCTCCCGCCTGTTCGAGGTGGGCAAGGTATTCGGCAAAACACGATAATGCGGCAAACGGCCGCACCGGCCGAACGATTTGGCAAGGAGAGTGTGAACTTTGCAACCAACACCACACACCGGCCGACGCGCGCCGGAAGAACGAAATCCTGACGAGCTCGATATCGTCATTGTCGGGCTGGGGCTGATCGGCGGCTCTTTGGCCAAAGCTCTTTCTCAGAACCGCCACCGGGTCACCGGGATCGACCAGAACCCGGAGGTGATCCAGCAGGCGCTTCTTTGCAGCGCGATTTCCGCCGAGGCGGACGACGGCACGCTTTCTCGTGCCGACCTGATCCTTTTATGCTGCTACCCGCAGGCCTGCATCGACTTTGTGCAGAAGAAAGGCGCGCTGCTCGGGGGCGCGCTCGTGAGCGACACCTGCGGGGTAAAAGGATATATCTGCCCCGAGCTGACGAAGCTTGCCCGCGAATTCAGCTTTACCTTCGTCGGCGGCCACCCGATGGCGGGAAAGGAGCAGAACGGCTTTGCGGCAAGCGAAGCTAATCTGTTCGAGGGAGCCAGCTACCTGTTGATCCCCTGCGGAGCGCCGGATGGTGCCGTGGCACTGATGGAACACCTGGCCCGCTCGGTCGGCGCAGCCCGCACCATCGCCACCACGCCGGAGCACCACGACGAAATGATCGCGTTTACCTCTCAGGTGCCCCACGCGCTGGCCTGCGCGTATGTGATGAGCCCGCTGTGCCCAGAGCACCCCGGCTACTCCGCAGGCAGCTACCGCGACGTTTCCCGCGTGGCGCGGATCAACGAAACCCTTTGGAGTGAACTGTTCCTGGAAAACCGCGAGCCTTTGACCCGCGAAATCGATACCCTACTTGGGCATCTGACAGAAATCCGGAACGCTGTGGCGGAAAATGACCGCGAAGTGCTTCGCGGCCTGCTGCGGCGGGGCCGGGAGATTAAGGAAAGGCTGGGAGAATAAATGGAACTGACGATTCAAACCTCAAACCCTTATCAGATTCTGATTCGGCGCGGCTGCCTGGATCAGCTGGGAGAACAGGCAACCGCACTGTTCCGCGAGGGCGGCCGGGCCATGATTATTACCGACAGCAACGTCGGCCCGCTGTACGCCCGGCGTGCGGCGGATTCCCTGGCAAAAGCGGGCTTTGTCCCCGATGTTTTCACCTTCCCCGCCGGAGAAGAGAGCAAGCGTCTTTCCACCATTGAACAGATTTATGCGGCCATGGCCGAGCAGAAGATGACTCGCACCGATTTCATCGTCGCGCTCGGCGGCGGCGTGACGGGAGACATGGCCGGCTTTGCCGCCGCCACGTTCCTGCGCGGCATCGGCTTTATTCAGATTCCCACCTCGCTGCTCGCGCAGATCGATTCCTCCGTCGGCGGCAAAACCGGCGTAGACCTGCCGCAGGGCAAAAATCTGGTGGGCGCATTCCACCAGCCGCGCCTGGTACTGATCGACCCCGACACGCTCGCCACTCTGCCGCCCCGCTTTTTCTCGGACGGTATGGCCGAGACCATTAAATACGGCTGTATCAAAAGCCGCCCCTTGTTTGAGCTGATCCGCGACAACGATTTGTCAAAAGACCCGAAGGTGCTCGAGCAGATGATCACCGAGTGTGTGGACTGTAAACGCCGTGTGGTGGAGGACGACGAATTCGACACCGGCGAGCGCATGCTGCTGAATTTTGGCCACACACTGGGGCATGCCCTGGAAAAGCACTATGCGTTCGGAAAGCTGACCCACGGCGAAGCGGTGGGCATCGGTATGGTGAAAATTTCCTGTGCGGGTGAGGCACTTGGCCTGACAAAATCCGGCACTGCAGAAGAAATCTCTGCCTTGCTGCGGCAGTACCATCTGCCCACAGAGGACGACGCGCCGGCGGAAAATCTGGCAAAAGCCGCCGCAATGGATAAAAAGGGAATGGGCGGCACGCTCAACCTGATCCTGCTGCGTGAAATCGGTCATTCGTTTGTACATCCCATTCCGAAGCAGGAGCTTCTTCCTATTATAATAAAGGAAAAGGAGGGGCACGCATGAACCGAGCAATCATATCCCCTGCCCGGCTATGCGGCTCCGTGACAGTTCCCCCCTCAAAAAGCGCCGCACACCGCGCGATTTTCTGCGCCGCACTGGCCCGAGGTGAAAGCCGGCTGTATCATGTGGCGGATTCGGAGGATATGCGCGCCACGCTGGGCGCGATTCAGGCGATGGGCGTAGAGGTTCGCCGAGAGGGCGATGCCCTCATCGTCAACAGCAGCGGAAAATGGGAGGATGAGGCCGAGATCGACTGCGGGGAATCCGGCTCGACCCTGCGCTTTCTCATCCCCATACTGGCGGCGCTCGGCATCCGCGCCGAGCTGACCGGCCGGGGTCGACTGCCGTATCGCCCGCTGAATACCTATCTCGAGTGCCTGCCGCCCCACGGCGCCGTGCTCCAAAGCGAGGGCGGACTTCCGCTTTCGGTTGACGGCGGGCTGATTCCCGGTGAGTACACGCTGCCGGGGAACATCAGCTCCCAGTTTATCACGGGGCTGCTGCTGGCGCTCCCGCTTCTGCCGGGCGACAGCCGCATCCGTCTGACGACTCCGCTTGAATCCGCCGGGTACATCGATTTAACGCTGGCGGTGCTGCGCGATTTCGGCGTGGAAATCCGAACTGTCCAGAACGGCTGGGATATTCCCGGCTGGCAGCAGTTTCAGCCGCGCGATTACACCGTGGAGGGCGATTGGTCTCAGGCGGCGTTCTTTCTTGCGGCAGGTGCGCTTGGCGGCGAGCTTATGATTCACGGTCTGCGCCGCGACTCCGCGCAGGGCGACCGGGAATCTGCCGAGCTGTTCCAGCGCTTCGGCGCGCAGATCGGCTGGCAGGGCGATGTACTGACCGTATCGTGTGCGCCGCTGCGCGGCATTGAAATCGACGCCGCGCAGATTCCCGACCTGGTACCGGTGCTGGCGGCCACCGCCGCGCTGGCCGAGGGGCGCACCGTAATTACCGGCGCCGCCCGCCTGCGATTAAAGGAAAGCGACCGCCTGGATGCGATGACGAATGCTCTTTTGATACTCGGCGCAAAAATCACCCAGCAGCCTGACGGGCTTGTGATCGATGGGGTATCACAGCTTTCACCCGGCAGCGTTGATGGCTGCAATGACCACCGGGTCGTAATGGCAGTGGCCATCGCCGCACTGCGGGGAACCTCACCCACCATCATCACCGACGCGCAGAGCGTCGCAAAATCATATCCTAATTTCTTTGAGGAATACAACCGGTTAGGGGGAAAAGCCAATGTCATCTAGCTTCGGGGACTCCGTACGAATCAGCATCTTCGGTGAAAGCCACGGCGAGGCCATCGGCGTGGTGCTCGACAATCTGCCCGCAGGCTGTTCCATTGATGAGGAGCAGCTCGCTCTGCAGATGGCGCGCCGCGCGCCGGGGCGCGATCTGGCCTCCACCCCCCGCAGTGAGGGTGACCGTGTCCGCATTGTCAGCGGGCTGCTGAATGGCAAAACCACTGGCGCGCCGCTGTGCGGAATGATTGAGAACACCAACACCCGCTCCTCCGATTACGAGAGTCTGCGGGTTTTGCCGCGCCCCGGCCACGCGGATTACACCGGGGCCGTACGCTACAACGGAGCGAACGATGTGCGCGGCGGCGGACATTTTTCAGGTCGGCTGACCGCTCCGCTCACCTTTGCGGGCGCGGTGTGCCGCCAGATTCTTTCCGTACACGGAATCCGCATCGGCGCGCACGCTCTGCGCATTGCGTCTGTAACGGACACAGCCTTTGACCCAGTGGAGATTCCGGACGCTCTGCTGGAGCGCCTTTCCACAGAATACTTTTCCCTGATCGACCGCTCTGTCGAAGCCGCAATGCGGGAAGAGATTGAAGAGGCCCGCAAATGTGCCGACAGTGTGGGCGGCGTGGTGGAATGCGCTGTCACCGGCGTTCCCGCGGGCATCGGCTCACCGATGTTCTACGGCGTGGAGAACGTGCTTTCCTCCATTCTGTTTGGCGTTCCCGCCGTAAAAGGCGTGGAATTCGGCGACGGCTTTGCAGCCGCTTCTCTGCACGGCAGCGAAAATAACGACGCCTTCACCGCCGAAAACGGTCAGGTGAAAACCCGTACCAACCATTGCGGCGGGATTCTTGGCGGCATCACCACCGGCATGCCTCTGATCCTGCGCGCGGCGTTCAAGCCCACTCCCTCCATTGGCCGGGAGCAGAACACGGTGAATCTAAACACTCTGCAAAATGAGCCGTTGGTTGTTCATGGGCGGCATGACCCGTGCATCGTTCCCCGCGCGATTCCGGTAGTGGAAGCCGCAGTAGCGGTGGGACTTGTCAATTTGATGGCGGAAAGAGGGCGACTGTGATGACACTCGAGGAAATCCGAACAAAAATCAACGAGATCGACGATCAACTGCTGCCTCTGCTCACGGCTCGCCTCGACTGCGGACGTGAGGTAGCGGCGGTCAAACAGAAATCCGGCGGCCCGGTACTCAATCCTGATCGCGAGCGCGAAATTCTCGACCGCATGGAGAGCCGCGCCGGAGAATACGGCAGAGAGGTTCGGGTCATCTATGCCGCGTGCATGGAAGCCAGCCGCTCGTTACAGCACCGACTGCTCGGCAGCGGAGAGGATCTGCGCGCCCTGATTCAGAGCGCAAGAGACCGACTCCCGTCCGGTGGGCGAATTGCCTGCCAGGGTGCCGAGGGAGCCTATTCGCATCAGGCGGCACTGCGGCTGTTCCCAGAGGGGGAGCTCAGCTTCTCCCACGCATTCGGCGATGTATTCGAGGCGCTCCGGCAGGGCACGGCGGATTTTGGAATCCTTCCCGTTGAAAATTCCTCCGCAGGCTCTGTCACCGAGGTGTACGATCTGATTTTAAAGTACCGCTTTTTCATCGCGGCAGCGACCACGGTAAAAATTGATCACTGTCTGGCTGTTCCAAAAGGTACACAGCGTGAGGAGCTGAAAACGGTGTATTCCCACCCGCAGGCACTGGCCCAATGCTCGGAATATCTGAATAACAACGGCCTTTCGGCCGAGCCGTTCAGCAACACGGCAGCCGCGGCGAAAATGGCTGCACAGCAGGGCGGCAGCATCGGGGTGATCTGTTCGCAGCAGGCGGCGGAGACCTATGGCCTGACTATTCTCGACCATGACATCCAGAACTCCCACAGCAACTGCACCCGCTTTGTGGCGGTGTGCCGCGGCCCGATCATCCCGCCGGATGCGCAGAAGATCAGCCTGTGCTTTTCCCTGCCGCACACCACCGGCTCGCTCTCCGGGGTTTTATCGCGTTTTGCAATCCACGGCCTGAATCTGACGAAAATCGAATCCCGGCCGCTCGCAGACAAAAACTTTGAGTATGATTTCTATCTGGATTTTTCCGGCAATGTGCATGAGGCCGACACGCTGGACTTGATTGCCGCCTTGTATGAGGAGCTTCCCCGCTTTTCTTTCCTGGGAAATTACCGGGAGCTGGAAGCCGCTCCCTGAGCTCTCTATATATAATGAAAAGAGCATTCTTCCTACCGGGGTTTCTTCCGCAGAGAGAATGCTCTTTTCAATTCATGCTATCCACAGTATCCTGATCTGCGGTCTGCTCCATAAAACACAAACCGGAATCTCCGGCAAAAAAATTTCTACATAAAAAAATTTAATAATATACCAAATAGACATTGGGGTAAGGCTCCTTGATGTTCGATATGTCTATTTGTTCGAAACCTGCCAATATCTCTTTCAGATCATCCTCCGTGTAGGAACCCTGCCAGACACAAAACCGTTTGATTTCCCCGTCAGTTTCATGCGTTGAATGCACCGCATACTCCATTTTGGACTGCTCGCCGCCAGTTTCAACATTTCCAATCATAGACCAAGGTGTTCTTTCTACCACATAATATTGACTCTCGGATTTTTTTCCGATAATGACCTTTGCAATACTTTTTTCACCGGGATGATATACAACAGAAAGGATGCTTCCGGTATGAAACGTCACGCTGTCCAGAACCACGATTAGATCCCGATCATCTTCTGTAAAAGAGGACCGTATCGCTAAGTCGGGACGATCAAAATAGTCTGTAGTATCCTCCGGTGTACAAGCAGACAGTACTCCTAAAAGAAGAAACACGCCTGCAATTAGAATAGAATGAACCTTTTTAAGGAGCGACATAGTATACCCCTTCTGCAAATTCACCTACTTTTAATATCACTTTTCCACTTGCATCTTTAGTAGAAAGCAACTTAGAATGTAATCCCGTATCATCCGTTTTCCACTTTTCTATTTTTCCAGCCGTATTTCTTATTTTAGGCTTAAAGTAGACTCTTCTCACTTGATTTTTCGCTACTGCAAAAGTCGTGCCAAAGTTTTCGTTAGTAGATACACTCTTGGCGTAACTGGTTCCTAATTTTGCTATGATTGAGTTAATATCAGATGAGGTTAGAGAAGCCGAAAATGTACTCGTTACACCCCTGCTTTGTCCGTAGTTTATCGTAGCAGGTCCTCTCACTTGCGGGGTTACTGCAATGGGCGTACCGTAACCGAAGGAATAAGAACTTTCAACATACTTTTGATACGTGTATACCCCCGCTCTTGGCTGAACCGCAGCATCAGCAGATACAGCCCCTGCTAATAAGCATGCAATCACTGAGCACAAACAAAAAGACATCAATCGTTTTTTCATCTTTAGCAACTCCTTATCTAATTATTAAATATATTATATCTATAACAAATAGAAGCTCAACCCATAAATGGGAAAATGTGCTATTTATATTTTAAATATCCTTTATCATAATCAACGATAGCCTTAAGTTTTTTAGCAAAAGAAAATCCGGCTACAAATCCGCCTGTACGTTAGGAATCAAAAAGCAAGCATCCCCGCCCCAGGCGCCTGCCCGGAACGGAGATGCTTTGTTTTTATTGTGTGAAAACGCCCACTCAGCCCTTCGGCGGAACAGATGTATCCTTCAGTCGGACAACCAGCTCGATCTCGCAGGGAGCGTTGCCGGGAAGAGAAGCAACCCCTACCGCACTGCGGGCCGCACAGCCATGCGCGCCGAAAACGGATACAAAAAGGTCGGAAGCGCCGTTGCCGATCTTGGCGTGGTCTGCAAAGTCGGGCTCCGTGTTAAGAAACACCGTCAGCTTGACGATATCCGCCACATTGTCGAGTCCGCCGGCGTAATAGTCGACAATCGTCAGGCAATTCAGTGCACAGGTCTTCACGGCCTCATATGCCTGCTCCTCGCTTACCTCTACGCCGACCTTGCCGGTCATAATCAATTTGCCGCCCTGCTTCGGGGTCTGGCCGGCGGTGAAAATAAAATCTCCCGTGCGGATGGCGGGGGAATAGTTGGCGGCGGGCGGGTTAAAACCCGGCAGCTCAATCCCCAGTTCTTTCAGCTTTTGCGTAATGCTCATCGTCATTCTCCTGTTCTAAAAATAGAAGTATCATAAAGCAATTGATTTCAAATGGAATCAAAACCCCTGTGGGTTTTCTGAAAAACGCTCAATTCACCCCAAACAAGGGCAGAAAATTGTATGTCATTGATTCAATGATTCAGCCACTGTGCGGATGTTACAGTGACGCCAAAAACGACAGCTCGGTGTTGCCGCCGGACAGCAGGAAGCAAACCTTCTGCTCCGGCTCAAAGCGGATATTTCCCTCCAGAACGGCGCCTATGGTGATAGAGGAAGCCGGTTCCGCAACGATCTTGCCTTCGCTGCTCAAAAAGTGCGCCGCCTTGGCAATGTATTCCTCACTGGTGGATACCACCTGGTCAACATACTTCTGTACCAGCGGGAAGTTGTTCTGGCCCGGCTGGGTAACCAGCAGCGCATCCGCCAGAGAAGCGGCTTTGGGCAGGCTGACCCGCTCACCGGCCTCAAGACTCTTGGAATAGCGCGCCACGACCGCGGGTTCCGCTCCGATGACCTTAACGGAAGGCTTCTCGCCCTTTGCGCCGATGGCCACGCCCGAAACAAGCCCGCCGCCGCTGACCGGCGTCATGATCACGTCTACGTCCGGCAGCTGGCGGACAATCTCTACACCGCAGGTACCCTGACCCGCGATGATCGCTTCATCATCATACGGCGGAATAAAGATATACCCGTACTTGTCCACCAGGCTCTGCGCCAGCGCCTGACGGCTGTTCAGCTCGCACAGCAGAACCTCTGCCCCCAAGCCTTTGATCTCGTTAATCTTGATTTCCGGTGCGGTGTCAGTAAGGACTACCGTCGCCTTTACGCCCAGCATCTTGGCGGCGTACGCAACTCCGATGCCGTGGTTGCCGGAAGAAACCGCCACGACTCCTTTTGCCAGCTGATCGGGCGTAAGGGACAGAAATTTATTCAGAGCGCCTCTGAGCTTAAAGGAATGAGTTTTCTGCATATTTTCCGCTTTTACATAGACCTGACAACCGAGGGCTTCATCCAGATTCTGCAGCCGGATCACCGGTGTCTCGTAAAGATATTTACCAATCCGTTCTTTTGCCAGGGCGACATCCTGTGCTGTTACCATATTGAATCTCTCCATTCATTTTTTAATTTAGTTCATCCTCTGCTTTCAGGCATACTTTCATAACCTTACCATACCATATGGCGGAGCGGTGGGCAAATTCTTTTTTCTATAACATCCTATATCAAAAATCGTATTTAAGTGAAATTTTCTGCTCCATACAAAACAAGATCGGACTTCTGCCATATGCAACCGTAAATTGCGGAAATTCCAGCTTGCAGCGGTGTACTTCCCGTTTACTGCATGATAAGATAAGCATATTAAGAGGAGGAATACACATGCAGACAGGAGAAAAAATCGCTTTGCAGAGAAAGCGTCTGGGCTTGTCTCAAGAAGACCTTGCATTAGAATTAAAGCTCTCCCGCCAGGCGGTATCCCGCTGGGAAACCAATGAAGCAACGCCCGGTACAGAGAAAATCATTCAACTCAGCCGATTATTTCAAGTCTCTATCGATTATCTGCTGCTGGAGGAACAGGAAACGCCGGATATGGAAACTGTCCGATCGGCCACATCCCAACCGGAAGGGGATACACAGCGACGGAGCAAAATGCGTCAAAGAAGAATTACGTTCGGCGGCTGGCTCTGCGCAGCCAGTTTGTTTCCTTTCATGATTTCCATTGGTGCGGCGACCGGGTGGATATTACGCCACAATTGGTACTATGCAGATAAAGGCGCTTTTCTCACCGGAGTTATAGAAAGCGGGAAAACGATTCCATTTGGTATTGGGGCTTTTTTACTGGTTGTGGGAGGAGTTATTCTCGGCGCAGAGTACCTGTACGGACAAAAGTAATTTTGCCCGGTAACCCAGCCCATCTTTTGCTGATTGAAATATGGTGAAGAAAACCGGCCGTCGACAGATGAAAAACGGGCTATCCATACAGATAGCCCGTTTGCTGTTTGATTGAAACCAGGGCATGTGCGTACACACTCCGCCCTCAACGAAAATCTGAAATCAGTTCAGAATCGCCAGCTCGGTGTCCTTATCAAAGATATGGCACTTCATCATATCCAGCGCGATGTTGGCTTTATCGCCGGGCTTCGCGGTGGAAGCGGGATCTACGCGAGCGGTGAGGGAATTGCCCTCGCAGTTAAGGTACAGGTAGATTTCCGCACCCATCAGCTCCGTTACCTCTACGTCCGCGGTAGCCAGGCTATCCTGCGATTTCGCGAGGAACTGGGGCTCGTCATGAACATCCTCAGGACGAACACCGAAAGTAACGGTCTTGCCGATATATTCATCCAGAGAAGTCCCCTCTGTTTTGGACTGCGGAATCTTCACGGTCGTCTTGCCGAAGGTCAGCGTGTACTGTGCGCCGTCCTTGCCGAGAACCGCATCAAGGAAGTTCATCTGCGGCGAACCCATAAAGCCGGCCACAAACTCGTTGACCGGGCGCTCATACAGGTTCTGGGGCGTATCGACCTGCTGAATAAAGCCGTCTTTCATCACAACGATGCGGTCGGCCATCGTCATCGCTTCGGTCTGGTCGTGCGTAACATAGATAAAGGTGGTGCCGAGGCGCTTATGAAGCTTCGCGATCTCGGTTCTCATCTGGGCGCGCAGCTTTGCGTCCAGGTTGGAGAGCGGCTCGTCAAGCAGGAAGACCTTCGGATCACGGACGATGGCACGGCCCAGCGCAACGCGCTGACGCTGGCCGCCGGAGAGAGCCTTCGGCTTTCTGTCGAGCAAGTGAGAGATATCCAGAATGCGGGCGGCTTCTTCCACGCGGCGCTTGATCTCATCCTTCGGAGTCTTGCGGAGCTTGAGACCGAAAGCCATGTTATCGAACACGGTCATGTGCGGATACAGCGCATAGTTCTGGAACACCATTGCGATATCGCGGTCTTTGGGGGCAATGTCGTTGGACAGCTTGTCCCCGATGTACAATTCGCCCTTGGAAATTTCCTCCAGCCCGGCGATCATACGAAGCGTGGTGGATTTTCCGCAGCCGGACGGGCCAACCAGAATGATAAATTCCTTGTCTTCGATCTCCAGGCAGAAATCCGTAACCGCCGTCACGCCGCCTGGATAAATCTTGTAAATGTTTCTGAGTGATAAGCTTGCCATAATAAACCTCCTGAGCATATGGATCAGTCTGAAAGCACGGCGTCACTTGACGCCAAAAACCTGATGGAATAGCAAGATTTGATATTATTAATATATCAGAACCACCCTGGTTTTAACAGACCTTTTTTACCCAAACTTTGCATGGAGCGTTTAGGTAAATCCCATAAAGAAGCTAAAGATGTGATAAAAACAAGGAGGCTTTTCAGGTGAAAACCGCCAGAATTTCTTTGGCAGTCATTTGTCGAATTTCACCAGGGGAAAGATTCGGGTCTAATTTCAGCGAACCAATCTGCACGCGGCGCAGCGCCAGCACGGTTTTTCCGCGGGCCATAAACATTCGTTTAACCTGATGGAATTTTCCCTCATAGATACATACGCGTACCTGACGCTGCAAAGGCGTGATTTTTGCGTCGGCAAGCTCAGGGGGCAAAACGGACAATTTTGCAGGAAGCGCTTCGAAATCTTTCATTTTTACTCCGACAGAAAAGGCTAGGATATCCTGTGAATCGATGGGAAGATCGAGTACGGCATCATAAATTTTCTCAACTTTCTTTTTGGGAGAGAGCATTTTATGTGCATAATCTCCATCGTTTGTCAAAATGAGCAAACCTTCTGTATCTTTATCGAGCCGGCCCGCCGGGAACAGCCCCCGGCGCTGCCACTCCTGCGGAACCAGATCCACAACGGTTTTGGCCCTGGTATCGCGCGAAGCAGACAGAACGCCCTTCGGTTTATTCATCATAAGGTAAATAAAGCGGGAAACCGCCAGCCCGCGGCCCTCCACTGCAATCGCATCCTGTTCCTCATCCGCCTTATGCTCCGGCCGCACCACCACCGCTCCGTTCACCGTGACCCGCCCTTTGCGGATCATCAGGCCCACTTCTTTGCGGCTGCCGATGTTCTGAGAAGCCAGTATTTTATCGAGCCGTTCCAGCGCCATCGTACTTTCCCCCTGCCCTTTGTATTCTTACTATTGCCAGACAACCGAACAGGCATCCGGCTGAATACGGCAATTCTTCCTCGCCGCAGGCAGAGAAAGAAATAAATGTCCTTTTGTAAAGCTGTCGGCTCTATTGTACCGTGGGCAGGCGGGAAACGTCAAGACGAAAAGCGTGCGGAGAATCATTCCCCGCACGCCGCGCTTTAAATTATTCATGTAAAATGATATCCGATGCGCCAGGTCAATCCGTCGGCCAGGCGTTGGTGGGGATTTCGCTGACATTCGTCTCTTTGGCAGACTCCGCCGAAGAGGTGAGCTGCTGCGCCGTATTGCCGGGCATGATACGGTCACTGCCGGCAAATCCGCACATCGAGCCGTCCAGCGGGGTGGAGCTGATATCTCCCCCGATCACCTTGCCGCTGTAAACCAGCATGGTGGCACGAACAGGCGAACCCTGATCGGTGGCGTTGTTGATCTGGTACACCCACTGTTTGCAGATCTTGCCCGCATAACGGGTCAGGTCGAGCCCCTGCTCCTTTTGCAGAGCATTGTATTTTTCATATACCTCGTTAAAGGTCGCCGGAATCGTCACCTCACGGATTTCGACCGGTTCTTCCGTAACCTCCCAGCCGAATTGGGTCAAAAACGCAATGCGATCCTCATTGCTCTCCGCCTTCAGATTATATTTCTGGCCGCCCATTGTCGCCTCGCTGCCGGAGCCATGAACAACCACTGCGGTAATCGTAACAAGAATCAGCACCAGAATCAGGAAAATAACCAACAGGATATTTTTACGCTTTGCTTTCACAGATACGACGAACATCGCTCTCTCCCCCTTATTTCATACCAATACATATGCACGGCACGGCGCGCTCATGCAAGCATTTTTATGCGAAGAAAAAATCTACGCCGTTGTTCCAAATCCCCTGCACAGCGGCGCAGCGGAAGAGCTGTTAGCACAGAATATTGATGCACCAGATGACGAATGGCTGATAGAACACATCGATCAAAAACGCGCCCACAATGGGAACGATGATCAGCGCCTTGCGGGATTCGCCATATTTCTCCTGAATGGTCGTCATGTTGGCTACCGCGGTGGGGGTGGAGCCGATGTCGTGCCCGATCAGGCCGGCACACATGACGGCCGCGTCGTAATTCTTGCCCAGAATCCGGAAAATCACGAAATATGTGAGCAGAACCAGAAGCACCGTCTGCGTGACCAGCACAATGAGCAGCGGCAGCGCCAGCGCGGCCAGTTCCCAGAGCTTGAGCGTCATCAGCGCCATCGACAGATACAGCCCCAGAGTCACATCGCCTATTTTGTCGTTAAAGTCCATGCGGAACTCGTAAAAATGATACTTCTCGTTCAGGTTGCGCACCAGCACGGCAAAGAACATCGCGCCCACATAGGTGGGGATCGACATGTGAACCAGCTGGCCCAAATACCCGACGATGACCGCCCCGAGCGTCATGCAGAGCATCAGCGCGGTCAGGTTTTTCATGGTGGCGGCATAATCCATCTCCGGCCGCTCCGCCGCTTCCGTTTCGTAGCCCGCGACGTCGATCTCAAACGTCTCCTCCGGCTTTGGCTCCAGGCGATACCGGATGATCAGGCGGCGGCCCAGAGGCCCGCCGATCAGGCTGGCTGCGATCAGACCGAAGGTAGCCGCCGTGAGCCCGACAAGACTGGCGCCGGGGTAGCCCATCGCTTCCAGCGTTTGGCCGTAGGCCGCCGCGCCGCCGTGGCCGCCCACCAGAGCCACCGGGCCGGATACAATTCCATAGGCCGCGTGCAGCCCCACCATCGGGCCAAGCCCGACGCCAATGCCTGTTTGCAGCACCGTTACCACCACGTTTACCAGCCAATAAATCACCAGCAGCTTACCGCCGGTCAGCAGCACCCGCAGGCTGGCCCCCAGCCCTACCGTGGTAAAAAACGCGAGCATAAAGACCGACTGAAGCGTGGAATCAAATTGAAAACTGACCGCTCCGCTTAAGTAAAAGCCGAAATTAATAAACACGAATAAGAATCCGCCCACCACGGGAGCGGGGATGCAAAACTTTTCGAGGAAATGAACTTTACTCTTGATCCAGTAACCGATCAGCAGGAAGATCGCCGCAAGAGTCATCGTGCCGATGTTATCGAACGAGAAGGTCAATACCGAATCAACAAATTCTGCGCGCATACAACAAGCCCCCTCCATTTTATCCGGACACCTGCACACCGGGCCAAGGAGAACTCAACCGCCGGATCAGCATCCAGCGGCTGTATGGGTACCTGTGCCGGTATCTCTGTCTGAATAAATATGATGGGTTCAGCCTCAATTATGAACCTTTTGGGGAAGATCTGTTCTCCTCCGCTCAGAGCAAAGGCATACGCGTCCGCCCAAAATCAACGGGCAAACAGACGGAACACCGTTCTCCTTTTGCAAGACAAACAATCTTAGAGCGACAGATGCTGTATAAAAAAAGCCCCTTTGTCCTTTGGACAAAGGGGCTTGCCCGGAGAGCTAAAACAGTTCACACTGTATTCCCGCCGAAGCGACTTTTTATCACAGATTGATCCGCGGCCCAAAGCGGCTGTTTCCAGGGCCCTTTATGCTTTGCCTGCGCAGCCCAGAACGGTGTTGATCTTATGCTCGACCATCTCTTTGATGGCGGTGCGGGCGGGCCCGAGGTACTGGCGGGGATCGAAATGAGAAGGATTCTCCGCCAGATATTTGCGCACGCTGGCGGTCATGGCCAAACGCAGGTCGGAGTCGATGTTGATCTTGCAGACAGCCATGGTAGCCGCCTGGCGCAGCATTTCTTCCGGAATGCCGATCGCGTCGGGCATGCTTCCGCCGTAACGGTTGATCTCCTCCACAAACTGGGGAACAACGGACGAAGCTCCGTGCAGTACGATGGGGAATCCGGGCAGACGGCGGGAAACCTCTTCCAGAATATCGAAGCGCAGCTGCGGCTTCTGGCCGGGTTTGAACTTATAGGCGCCGTGGCTGGTTCCAATGGCGATCGCCAGCGAATCCACGCCGGTTCTCTTGACAAAATCCTCTACCTGATCGGGGTCGGTGAAATGTGCCTTGTCCTCATCCACACTCACTTCGTCCTCAATACCGGCCAGCTGGCCAAGCTCGGCCTCAACCGTTACATTGTATTTGTGAGCATACTCCGCAACGCGGCGGGCTTCCTCCACGTTCTCCTCATAGGGCTTGGAGGAACCGTCGAACATGACGGAGGTAAACCCGCCGTCGATGCACTCCTTGCACAGCTCAAAGGAGGGGCCGTGATCCAGATGCAGAGCGATGGGCAGCTCGGGGTCCAACAGAACCGCGGCTTCCACCAGCTTTGTCAAATAAGTGTGGTTGGCATATTTGCGCGCGCCTGCGGACACCTGAAGGATGACCGGAGCTCTCAGCTCATGGCAGGCTTCTGTGATTCCCTGAATGATTTCCATGTTGTTGACGTTGAACGCGCCGATGGCGTATCCGCCCTCATAGGCTTTTTTGAACATTTCCGTCGTATTTACCAATGGCATATGGATCACACTCCTGAATGATTTTAGAATACGTTATTGTCATTATACCATAAACCGGAAGAAAAGACAGGCTTGTGAAAAAAATATCCATAAAATCTTCCATGGAATTTTTGTGCCATTCAGGCAGAGAACAGCTGTGCATTACACCGGCTGTAATGGAACAGATACTGCTGCGCCACGCCCGCATACGGTCCAAGCTGCTGCGGAGTATAGCCGGGCAGCAGCACTGCCATGGCGCGCTTCATCCACACGTCCATGGGGAACGCTTCAAGCCGGTGCAGGCCGTACAGCAGCGCGCACTCCGCCACCTTTTCCCCCACGCCGTAAATTTTCATCAGGCTTTGCCGCGCCTCATCGATCGGCAGGCGGAAAAGAGCGTCTAAATCCACCTCGCCGCCAGCCACCTTCTGCGCCGCGTCGATCAGGTATTTGGCCCGGAAGCCGCTGCGCACCGGCGCGAGGGAATCTACCGTCTGAACAGCCAGACGTTCCGGTGACGGAAAATCATAAAAGCCGTCGTGCTCTTCGCCGAGCAGCTGGCAGAGCCTGTCCACCAACCCCTTAATGCGCGGGATGTTATTGTTCTGAGACAAAATAAACGAACACAGCGCCTCCCACGGGTCCTGCTGCAGCAGACGGATTCCCGGGGCAAATGCGGCCGCCTGCCGCAGCGCCGGATGCATCTGCGCCAGCGACTCGCGCACCGCCGCGTAATCGAAATCCAGATCGAAGTAAGGAATCCAGGTTGTTTCGAACTCCGCCGCCGTCACTCCGTGGAACAGCACCGTCCCGTTCTGCTCGGTGATCGTGAGTGTGCGCCCGCAGGCAATCCCGCGGTATTCTCCGCCGGGCAGCACCTGCCAGCGAAAGCACTGGCCGCAGTCGAGTGTCTGGAGCAAATCCAGATCGGGGGACGACGGGATCTCTATCCCATGCGAAGTCTTTCGGTAAAACATGAGTTCCTCCTCTGCCGCGCGCTCGGCGCGGCGCTACAATGTGAACATTATAGCATACTTTTCCTCAGACGGGAACGGGCGGAGGAAACTGCCAGATAAAGGAAGAAGGCCGGATTGCCCACGGGCAACCCGGCTTTCTGTATTTGAGGAGACTAGTCTATGGATCAATGAAATAAAATTACACTGGTCTGATATTCCGGCGCTGCCAAATTTCTCGCCGGCAGGGCGTTTTACAGGGTTTGAATTCCTGTGTGGAATTTCGGGCAATGAATCCGAACCGTCACGTTATCGTCCACAACCTCGCAAATCTGCGCGTCGCAGGCCGCGCTCAGCAGACGGTACGCATCGGGAAAATTCAGTCGGAGCTTTTTCATCAGAAACTGCACCGTATCGTTTGCGGCAATCCGGATGCTTTCCTCCAGCGTCGGCCTGGATGCCAAAAAGTACAGGCCGTCCGTCGTTTCAATCACCGGGCGCTCAATCGGGCGGTCGCGGTAAATCGTTGTTTTCAGGCACATTCTGCCCGCGATCTCAATTCCAGTGCCCGAAAGCTCTCCGTCGCCCATGCACGCGTGCATATCGCCTACCGCGAGCCCCGCTCCCTGCACACCCACGGGGAAGTAAACCCGGGAACCGACCGCGACCAGCTTCGTATCCATATTCGCCCCGTGGTCTTCTGGAACAGCGCAGTGGATCTCCTTCTCTTTGGGCGCAACACCCATCACGCCGATCATTGGGGTCAGCGGCAGCTTGATGTCCTCGGAAAAATGGGCAAAGCCGTCATGAACCGGGATGATTTTCGTATCCGGCTCCGTGATCTGATCGCCCAGAACCCCAAGGCCCACAGACGTGACCATCACGCCCTGCGACGCAAGATCGATGACCAACACCTCCACGCACAGGGTATCCCCGGGGCGTGCTCCCTTCACGTTGATCGGGCCGACGGCACAATCCATAATGGAAATATCGATATCCGGGCGTTTGACGGAAGCGTCCGTAATCTGCCCGCTGTAGCAGTCGTCCACCTCCACCCAGAAGACCTCTCCGTCCTCCACTTCATAGTTTGCTTTGTTTTCGGGGTTGAACCGAAAAATCACTTTATCCTTTGGAATGACACGCATACCTGCACTTCCTTTCCGATCACCAGCCGGCGGGCAGAATCCCGAACATGGAGCAGATGTAATAGACGGCCCCAAACAGGAAGATGGTGATCATCGTATATTGAATCGGTTTTTTTGCATACCAGCCGCACTGCCACTCCGGCTCAATGTCGCCGTTCTTGCGGGCGCTTTGCAGCATTTTGACCGGTACGATAGACATGATCACTCCGCCGAAGGTTCCCGCCCAGCCAATGGCGTCCACAAAGCTGACAAGCCCGGAATACGCCAGAATAAACGGGGGAAGCGCCGTGCAGGCAATCGCGATGAGGCGGGTTTTCGTCTCCCGCTCGTCTTTTAATTTGAACATATCTACAATATTGGTGAGCATCGCTCCGCCGACCGCCCAATACGAGGTCATCATCGCGCACAACGCGAAAATGTTGGCGGTAAACAGGGCCCATGTGCCGAGTGCCTGGCCCCAGGCAATGGTAGCAACCTGTGTCACCTCATCGGCGCCGGTCAGCGAAAGCACTGCCAGCGGAACAAGCGCCAGCAGAATGCCGGTGATAAACATTCCGATCATGATCGCACCGGGCAGCTTCTTCGGGGTATGACGCATGCCGCGCGCCAACTCCGGAACAGTGTACTGCGCTATGTAGCAGAAAATAGCGGTACTGAGAATGGGAACCGCATACGTCCAGTTGGTATAGATCGCCCGGCTGGCGTCAGCCTTTCCTGATACAAACGACGCACCGACGATAAGCACCAGCAGCAGCACCATGCCGGTAGAGATAAACTTCTCCCAGATTCCGGTGGCCTTCAGCCCGAACCAGACAACCAGAACGCAGGGGACGGTGAACAGCAGGCTGCCGGCCCAATTGGGAAGCCCCAGAAGGGTGCAGATGATATTGCCGGAACCGGTGGTATAGGCAATCATACAGCCGATGGAATTCGCACATACCGAAATGAACATCAAAAGGGAGCCGCTTTTCCCCACATACTTTTCTGCCAGACCGGGAAGCTGCAGCGGCTTGCGGGTACGCAGCGCGGTTTCTGCAACATAGAGCATGGAAAACGTGGTAAACAGGCCCGCCACGACAAGCCAAAGCAGCAGAACCGGCCATCCCGCAAGACGGGTGGAATAAGCAAGCCCCAAAATTCCGGAACCGATGTTGGCCCCCACGATGATAGAGATCGCCTCATAAAACGTCAGTTTTGTGGTTTTGAGAGCACCCTCCTCCAACTGGGTGTCTTGAACTTTTTGAGTTTCTTCTACTACCATTGTTGTTCCCCCAATCATAATAATCGTTTTGCCGCGCCTTCGAAAGCTTTACCATAAAGTATAAGAGGGCAGGGATAACAAAAGGACAACAAAAAACTTCAAAAAAAATTATTTTTAATCATTGATCCTCTTTGAGAAAGAACCCAAATATCACAGCGATTCTCTCCCCGTTTTCTGCGGGGAGAGAATCCAAAAGCTTTTCAATGTTTATCTTATTTTTTCACTCAGGGCGGCACAGGTCATCTCGGCCCAGCTGTACTGCGTCATGTATTCGCCCGCATAAGAATTGACCGCGGCGGTCTCGCCGGAAAGGAAACGGTAATAGTCGCAGTCGATTTTCTGGGGATCGACGGCAACGCTGTTGTGGCTGTTCACAATGACGTCCGCACAGTCCGCCGAACGGAGCGCTTTCAGCAAATCAGATTTAAAGATTTCAATCTGGTTTTTCAGACATCGGTCATAGGGGCGGTCTTCAAACAGGATCGCCGAGATTTCCTTCACACTGCAGGAGGCACCGTTGCGGTGCACCAGATAGGCGAATAACTCCTTGCATTTTGATCGGGGAAACCGCAGCGGTTTTTCCCCGTGGAACACCTCGAAATTGCCGAAGCACTGGACGCGCAAACTCTTCCCGGCCTGTGCATTCAGCGTCAGCTCGCCGATGTGCTCGAGTTCGTTCTGAATCGCCATCACAGTGACAGGCTTGAGCAAATATCCCCTGGCATGCACGGAATACGCCTTAAGAGCATATTGGGAATAGGCGGTGACGAAAATGATCTCGAGCGAGGGGATCGCCTTTTTCAGCTCGGACGCAAGCTCCAGCCCGTTGCGGCCGCGCATTTCAATATCCAGAAATGCCGCCTCGGGGCAAAACGCATTTTCCCGAATCTCTTCCAGAGCCTTTATCGGGTCGCTGAATGCCCGGATTTCACACCCCGGCCTGGCCTTTTTCAGGGAATTCACCAGATCCTCTAGGGCCAATTTTTCATCGTCTACTGCAAGAAACCGTCTGTGCATTTCATCTCCTCCTGTCGCTTTTTCGGTAAAACGATTGTCACCGTTGTGCCCTTGTCTTCCGCGCTGTCTATTTTCAGGGTGCCGCCGCAGGAAATGCGCAGCCGCTCCCTTACATTTGCAAGACCCACGTGATCGTTCTTCAGCCGCACCAGGCCGCCGGGGTCAAAGCCCACACCGTTGTCTGAAACAGTGATCAGATATTCCCGCTCTGTACCGGAGGTAAGGATGGTAACCGTTCCGCCCCTCTCCCGCTGCATCACCCCGTGGTGTACTGCGTTTTCCACAATCGGCTGCAACGTCAGCGGAGGCAGAAAGAATTCCGTGACTGGTGTACAGATCGTCACCGACAAGTCATCCCCATAGCGCATTTTTTCCAGATGGAGATAATGTCTGGTGTGCTCTAATTCCCGCTCAAACGGAACATTCTCGCTGTTCGTCAGGGTATTCAGATTCACCCGGAGAAATGCGGTGAAATTCACCAGAGCCATCTCCGCCTTTTCGGGGTCGATACGGCAAAGAGACTTCATGCTGACGAGAACATTAAACAGAAAATGGGGCTGAATCTGGCTGAGCATCATCGAGATTCTCTGCTGCATCAACTCCTGTTCTTTTTCTTTTTCATGTTCCATCTGTATGTCTATGTAAATCAAAATCAAAAGAAAGGCCGACGTAATGTAATACAGCCGAAGACCGCCGATCAGGATTTCCGCCACAACAGACGCCGCGCAGATCACCTCATAAAAAAGAAAGATCAGCGCCTTCCGGTTGCTCAGCTTTTTGCGGAAATGCAGAATCGTCGCACTGATCATGACCGTGGGAACCATCATGAAAAAGAACGCGACCCATGGGTGGTCGGAAATATCCCACGGGTACTGTGGATCAGACGCCGTAAACTGCGACATGACCACGAGCAGAAACCCATCCGCACACAGCCCGATAAACAGAACCAAAAACCGTTTAAGCTCCAAAGGGTCTTCATTGATATAACTGAGTAAATAGATGCCGAACAGCACCATCAGCACATATCCTGAGGAATGCGAGATAAAGCTGCCGATGCGGACCGCCGGCTCCGCTGCGAAAATGCCGGTAAACCCGGTCCTCCAGGACACGGCGTCCCCCAGCAGGGCGAGGGTATTCCAGGCCAGCATCCAGAGGAAAAGCTTTTCAAACAGCCGCTGCTGATGTCCGTTTCTGGCGATGCTGATAAATACGGAGCAGGTGAGGAGTGCGCAGAGCAACTCCATGGCCACACTGATGAGCGAAATCAGCCGCACATCGCTGTTTCCCCGGCAAGCGAAAGCCAACATTTCAAAAAACATTTGCAGGATCAGCAGTAAAACGGGAATGGTAATCAAATACACCGTTGCTTTTCTATTCATCATCCGCGGCTCCTTCCGGACTGATTTCACCGACTTGAGCATTGCTTAATTTCATTTTAATGGAAAAAGCATTGTTGTCAATCAATCAAAAACAAGAATGAGTTTTCAGAATTAGGTGTCCGCGTAAAGGGGAAAATACTGCCTGTTGTTTCGTAAAATGTGTTTCTGCGTCGGATTCGGTTGACATAACAGACATTTTCACAAAATCTTAAAAAAAGTTAACACACCGGTATACCGTCACTTATCAACACTTTCAACAGACTTTTCCACAGGATGTTCCGGGGTTATCCACTGGATTTATGTAAACCGAAAAAATTTACATACGGTATAACCGATCAACAGGTTATCCTTTTCCTGATTCATTCCGTATAAACGTTTGCCTTTCGCCTAAAATAAAGGTATCAAATCAGCAGGAGGCTCACTATGATTCGCGGAATCAGCAGACAGATCATTGAGGTGAAGGAAACGGGGAATATGTACTACGAAAGCGCCTATCTGGTGGTAAAGCCGGAATACGCCAGCGCCGAACGCGAGCTGCTCGAGCGCGAGGCCCGCAAAATACTGCGCAGCATGGACGCTCCCTCCGGCATGAAGCGGGCGCGGGGAATGTCTTTTTGGGTGACTCGGGTAGCTCCTCCCGCGGCCGTGGCGGCAGCGGCGGCGATCTTATATTTTGCCACGATTTGAGCCCGGGCATAATCCGCCTTTTTTTAACAATTTATTTTCCTTTCCGCGCCCTTTTGTGTTATAATAACCTCACGATACAGCCCAAAGCATAAGCTTTGAAACAAATTTTTAGCAGGGTATCCTCAGCATGGGTATTCTGCTGGTATAGCCTTGCCCCTCATACCGGGGCAAAGGCTGCGTCTGCACGTATGCTGCGGGAAACTTTCACAGAAGAAACAGGCCGTTTTCTCACAAAAGAATAAAATCTTTCTGAAATGGATTTTTCTGAAAAATATAGAACCTATAGAATCAGAAATAATACTTAACATTTTAGCGGTTTGCCTGCGCGGCAAAGCCAAAGACCGTAAAGAGGAGCAGAACATATGGAAGAAAATAAAACCGCCGCGCGCGGCGAAGACATTATTGCGGGCAGAAACGCCGTAACAGAGGCGCTGAAAGCCGGGCGCACCATCGACAGCATCTATGTGGCCCGGGGCAACCGCACGGGCTCCATCGGCGGCATTATTGCAAAGGCCAAGCAGTCGGGCATCCCCATAAAGGACGCCGACCCCAAAAAGCTGGATTATCTGTGCGGACACGCCAACCATCAGGGTGTGGTGGCGGTGGCCGCCGTAAAAGAATATGCCTCGCTGGAGGATCTGTTCCGCGTAGCGGAGGAGCGGGGCGAGCCGCCGTTCTTCCTGATCGCGGACGAGCTGGAGGATCCCCATAATCTGGGGGCGATCCTGCGTACGGCGGAATGCTCCGGAGCGCACGGTGTGATTGTGCCGCGCCGCCGCGCCGCGGGCCTTACGTTTGCCGTGGGCAAGGCGTCGGCCGGAGCAGTGGAATATGTGCCGGTAGCACGGGTGACCAATCTGCCGAGCACACTGGAGGAACTGAAAAAACGCGGCGTTTGGATTTACGCCGCCGATATGGACGGTCAGGACTGGTGCGGTGTGGATTACCGCGGTCCCGCCGCGATCGTCATCGGCTCGGAGGGCTTCGGAGTCAGCCGGCTGATCAGAGAAAAATCGGATTTTATCATATCTTTGCCGATGCTGGGAAAGATAAACTCGTTGAATGCTTCTGTGGCATGCGGCGTGATTTGCTATGAGGTCGTACGGCAGCGCAGGGGGATTCAGGCCAAATAAGCAAAAGGACGGGAGCGTGTAGCCTACCATGGAAAACAACAGGGGAAAAAACCCGCCGGAATACTCGGTGGATGACATCCTGGCGGAGGCCAAAGGCCGTTTGAGCAATAAGGCGTATGAAACGCTGACCGGCAAGGACGAGCAGAACGCGCCGCGGATTCAGCCGCCCGAGACCCAGCCAAAGCCGGAGCAGCCGGCCCCGCCTCAGCCCGGGCCAGAGATTCCGGCCCCGATTTCTCAGCCCCCGCAGGAGATGCCGGCCCAACCGCTCACTCCCGGGCAGAACGGAGAAATCCGCTTTCGCGCGGCGGACGAAACAGAAGACCCCGAAGAACTGAAACTCGAAGAAGAACAGCCCGCTCCCCGCGGGCTGAAGGGCTTTTTTGCGCGCCGGCGCAGCCGCAAAGCGGCAGAGGCCTGCGAGTTTGACGAAGAAGAGGATATTTACTACGGGCTTCAGCTTAAGCCGGTAGAGGAATATAAAAAGGGCTACGACGACACCGTTTCCACAGATAAAGGCCCTACCCCCGCATTTCGCTATCTGTTTGACGAAACGCCGGAGGACGAGGTAGAGGAAGAGATATCTGCCCGGTTCCAGCCGTGGGAGCCTGCCGCGCCCGTACAGCTGATCCGGGAAACGCAGCAGCGGCCCCTTGGCCCCACCGCGCCCAAAGCAGCCGAACCACTGGCTCCGGAACAGCCGGCCCGGCCGAAGCAGAGCACACGCACACAACAGGAATCCGCTCCCCTGCCACAAAAAGAATCCACACAAGAATTCCGCCTGCCCGGTCTCCCCGCCAGCCATCACCTGCACCTGGAGCCGCTTCCGTTCCCAAAGGAAACGGAAGGCGGATATATGGATCTGGAGGAAGCCGCCCGTCTGGTGCGGCAGTCCCGGAAAGAAACAGATGCACCGGAGAAGAAACCGCGCC
Source organism: Faecalispora jeddahensis (assembly GCF_000577335.1). Classification (GTDB taxonomy): domain Bacteria; phylum Bacillota; class Clostridia; order Oscillospirales; family Acutalibacteraceae; genus Faecalispora; species Faecalispora jeddahensis. Next base: position 71,400 of record NZ_CBYL010000008.1, read on the forward strand.
CCAAAGCCGAACGCCCCGCGCGGGAAGTGATCACCGCACAGCCGCCGGTTTCTAAAAATGAAATCACAAAAGAAATAGAAGTCGTTCCCCACGAAGCGGAGCCCCAGCCGTCCGCCGCCGATCTGCCGGATCAGTCCCATACACAGACCCCGTCGCAGGAGCAGGTCAGTCCCGCACCCGCGTCGGCCGAGCCGAAATCCGCCCCCGAATCCACACAGCCGGAAGCCCTGAAGCAAAAGGCAATCGAACAGAACCTTCCGCAGCCGGAGCCCGCAGTACTGCACGCCTCCACTGAGCAGGAGCCGGAACAGATAGTCCCGCAAGCGGGAACCGAAGAGCTGCCGCAGTCCGAAGAGGAAAAGAGGGCGCGCGCCGCGCTCGAACAGCTGCAGGCAGAGACCGCTCAGCGACATGCGGAGCAGCAAAAGAAGGAACAGATTCGCGCACTGGTCCGCGCATCGCGCAAATACCTGCCGAACACTCTGCCCGTTCATGTACTGGAGTTCGACCGGCTGGAAGCGGCGCTGACCCGCGTGGAGGAAAGCTATCGAACCATACCGGAGGAACCGCCTGAAGAACCGGTACAGGAACCGCGCAGCCGGAAAAAACGGCAGCCTGCCTCTTCCGGAGTACATACATTCCGCTTCCTTGGGGAAGTGGAAGAAGACAACGATCCCAACGATGAGCCCGGCACCGAGCCGGAGCCTGAGAATCTGGACGACTACACCGCACCCGAGGACGCGCCCTCGATTCTGCACGAGCTGGGCGCGGAACACCGTGCGCTGGCCCTGCGTGTTTCCGTCACAGGGATTTTGATGCTTGTGATGCTGTTCTGGGGCTTTGTCAGTGAACGCTCCGGCATGCTGCCCGCATTTCTGCGGGCAGAGGTTCTGCCGCTGGCGTACCTGATTACAAACTTGTGCCTGCTGACCATGGCGATCGTATTCTGCCGCAAAACAGTGCTCGGGGGAATCCGGGCGCTGGTAAGTCTTCAGGCCAATGCGGACAGCGGTGTGGCCGTGGCCGCCGCGGCCGCGTGGATACAGGGTGCCGCCCTGCTGTTCCAGACGCAGGAGGTCGAGAGAGGGCAACTGCACCTGTACGCCGTTTTGGCGGCGCTCGGCCTGTTCCTCAACTCTGCGGGCAAACTCTCTATGGTGCGGCGCATCCGTGCGAACTTCCGCTTTTTAATCTCGCCTGAACCCAAAATGGGCGTTGAGCTGTTCGATGATTACAACACTGCCCTGCAGCTGGCAAAAGGCTGTGTGGTAGGCGAGCCGCTGATCGCATACCAGAGGAAGACAGGCTTTTTCCGCAACTTTTTGCGCAACTCCTACGAGCCGGACCCCAGCGAGCAGGCGTCGCAGTCGATGGCTCCTCTGCTGTTCCTCGGCACATTGGTGCTGTGCGCCATCAGTCTGGTGCTGACCCGCAGCGCTTCCGCCGCGATAACGGCTCTGGCCGCCGCAGCCTGTGTGAGCGCTCCGATCACCAGCATGCTGTGCGTCAACATGCCGATCAGCCGCCTGTCCGCCCTGGCACGTCGATGCGGCACAATGCTGGTAGGCAACCCTGCCGTGGAGTATTTCTGCAACACCAATGCGCTGATGACCGACGCCAAAGAGCTGTTCCCCAAAGGGACGGTCATCCTGAATGGAATCAAAACGTTCGGCGGCCAGCGCATCGACGAAGCCATTATGGACGCCAGCGCGGTGATGTGCACCCTGGGCGGCCCCTTAAGCGACCTGTTTGAGCAGATCATTCAGAACCGGCGCGATATTCTGCCGAAGGCCGAAAACATCACTTATGAGGATGAACGCGGCGTCACCGGCTGGGTGAGCGGCCGCCGCACGCTGGTAGGCACCCGGCAGCTGCTGGAGCAGCACGGGCTGACTCCGCCCTCCCGCGATTACGAAAATAAATACCTGCTGGGCGGAAAAAAGGTGGTCTACCTGGCCTCGCAGGGCGAGCTGGTCGCAATGTTCGTTATTTCGTATAACTCCGACAAGCGACGCGCGCTGGAGCTGCGCCGCATGGAGCAGAACGGCATCAGCCTGATCCTGCGCACGACGGACCCGAACATGACCCCCGAATTCGTGGCCGAATGCTTTGGCCTTGACCCACATTCCGTACGGATTCTGCCGGAAACGCTCGGTACCATGTACCAGAATAAGATCACCAAAGAGCGCGAGCGCGCTGACGCCCTGTTTGTCAGCAAGGGCCGCCCCGCCTCTATGATGCGGATGCTGACCGCCTGCGTGCGCGAAAAGAGCAATGTGACCATGGCGACTCTGCTGCAGACCGTCGGAGTCATTCTCGGGTTCATGCTTGTGGCGTTCCTGGTCTTTTATTCCGGGCTTGAGCAGCTTTCTACCATGGCGCTGCTGTTGTACCAGCTGTTCTGGGCAGCGGCCGTACTGATTATCCCCCGGCTGCGCAAGCCATAACACAAAAATCGGCCGGGCCGGGCGGCCCGGCCAGATTCGACGGACAATCCCCACAAAACAGGGATTGTCCGTTTTTTTGTGCTGTCAAGAGAATCCTGGAGAAACCACAAAAGAAAACCGAATTCGTTAAATTGTATAGTTTCCATAAAATCGTCTTATTGAATGCGTCTAATTTATTGGAAAGCATTGCTTCCTATGTGAAAATAAGATATAATTGTAAAAAATAACTGGGATTGGATTGTAGGTAATATCCAAACAACTGCCGTTTGCACAGAACGGTCTCCCGGCATTACCCTACTGCCCCGGCTGGGGCATCTTGAAAGGAGTTTTACCAAGTGAAGCAGTATCATGCAAAAAATATTCTGAACATTGCGATTGCGGGCCACAGCGGCTCGGGAAAGACTACGCTGGCAGAGGCATTGCTGTTTTTGTCCGGCTCATCTGACCGGCTGGGAAAGGTAGGGGAAGGAAATACGGTTTGCGATTTTGATCCCGAGGAAATCCGCCGCAAGGCCTCCGTGGGCGCAGCCGTTGCTCCGTTAGAGTGGAAGAACCATAAGATTAATCTGATCGATACTCCCGGCCTGTTCGATTTTGAGGGCGGGCTTTACGAAGCCGTTCGCGCCGCGGATTCCGTTCTGATCACCGTATCCGGCAAATCCGGCGTGCTGGTCGGAACCGAGAAGGCCAATCAGGCGGCAGCGGCCCGCGGACTTTCGAAAATCTTTTTTGTCAACGGCCTGTGCGACGAAAGCGCGCGCTTCTACCGTGTGTTTGAAGATTTGAAGGCCAGCTTCGGCCCCTCCGTGTGCCCGGTGGTCGTCCCCTATATTGTAGACGGCAATGCTGACTGCTACGTGAACATACTGGAATATAAAGCATACCGCTACCAGAACGGTACGCCGGTCGAGGTGCCGATGCCAGACATGGGCGACCGTCTGGACGGTCTGCGCACCGCGATTTACGAGGCGGTGGCCGAAACCAGCGAGGAAATGTTCGAGAAATATTTCTCCGGCGAGCAGTTCACGCCGGAAGAAGTGATCGTCGGCGTGAGCAAGGGCGTAAAGAACGGTACCATCAGCCCGGTGTTCTGCGGCGATGCCCAGCTGACCTACGGCATTGAGCAGCTGCTCAACGGCCTGATCTGGCTGGCCCCCTCCGCCGAGGAAAAAAGCGGCGAGCTGGGGCTGGATGTGGATGGAAACCCGGTCGAGCTCTCTGCAAACGAGGACGGAGCCGCTGCCGCAATTGTATTCAAAACGATCGCCGACCCGTTTATCGGCAAACTGTCGTACCTAAAAGTCATCTCCGGCAAAGTCACAACGGAGACTCCGCTGGTCAATATGAGAACCGGCAACCCCGAGCGCATCGGCAAGGTTGTCACCATCCGCGGTAAAAAGCAGGAAGAAGCGCAGGCGCTTGTAGCCGGCGACATCGGCGCGGTGCCGAAGCTGCAGGGCACCGGCACCGGCGACACGCTCTGCTCACCCGCCCGCAAGATCGTGCTCGAAGGCGTGGATTACCCTGCCCCCACCCTCTCAATGGCAATTGTGCCGAAAAACAAGGGAGATGAGGACAAGATCGCACAGGGCATCCTTCGTCTGCTGGAGGAAGACCCCACCCTGCGCTTTGTCAATGACCCCGAAACCCGCCAGATGATCATCACCGGCCTCGGCGAGCAGCATCTGGACGTTGTGGTGTCGAAGCTCAAGAGCAAGTTCGGCGTAGAGATTACGCTTGCCGACCCGCGCGTACCGTACCGCGAGACCATTCGCAAAAAGGTGCAGGTGCAGGGCCGACATAAAAAGCAGACCGGCGGCCACGGCCAGTTTGGCGACGTTTGGATCGAATTCGAGCCCTGCGACAGCGACGGCCTGGAATTCGGCGAGCGCGTCGTTGGCGGCTCGGTGCCGAAGGGCTTCTTCCCCGCCGTGGAAAAGGGCCTGCGCGAGAGCATTCAGAAAGGCCCGCTGGCCGGGTACCCTGTGGTCGGCCTGAGAGCCACCTTGTACGACGGCTCGTACCACCCCGTAGATTCCTCTGAAATGGCGTTCAAGCTGGCGGCCAATGTTGCGTATAAGACCGGCATGCCGCAGGCGGGTCCGATTCTGCTGGAGCCCATCGGCACGCTCTCTGCCACGGTGCCGGATTCCAACACCGGCGACGTGATGGGAGAAGTCAACAAGCGCCGCGGGCGCATTATGGGCATGAACCCCGGAGCCTCCGGAATGCAGGTGGTTGAGGCTGAAGTCCCGATGGCCGAGATGCACGACTTTACAACCTTTATCCGCCAGGTGACCCAGGGACGCGGTAGCTTTACGTTTACCTTTACCCGCTACGAGGAAGCCCCCGCGCAGGTGGCCCAGAAGGTAGTGGAAGCCGCAAAGGCCGCGGCGGAAAAAGCCGAATAAATTCTGATTGATTCAAATTCAGCCGGAGCATTTGCCCATAACGGGCCGGTGCTCCGGCTTATTTTTAAAATAAATAAAAATTTTTTGGTAAATGTTGTAACAAAATGGGGCACTCAATCGGTATATTAACAGAGGACAAAGGAAAACAAAGATTCCTGCTGCCACATTGCTGAAATGGGTAAACAGATGATGTAAAAAAGTCAATCTCAACCGAATTCGGTTATTCCGTAATGTAACATTTTTTTATTCTCGTTTCACCATCCGCAGGAACCGTGAATGGTAAACTGAATTTCAGGTGATGTACTGTGAAAACAGTCAATAAAAAAAACAATGCCGTGATAGCCCTTATTACTGTTACCTTATTCATTTTATCCTGGGGTGTTGTTCAATATCAGCAAATGTCAAATTTAATGTATCGAATTTCTTATCCAGACGAAAAATGGAACTCCTACACTTTCAAAGACAGCTTTTTTAACCGGAGCGCTACCGAATTCTCCGAGTATTTAAACCGGTTGAGATTTCTCCCCGCTGACGATGAATTGATGAATTCTGATTATAACAATCATATTCGTATTACAGTCGAAGACGGTTCAGAATATTTAGTGAACAACTATGTTGTTCTCGAAAAATCTAACCAATACATTATGATTGATATACAGGATACCTACCCCGACAAATATGCAGTTGTGGAGGGGACTCAATACAATTATCTGCACCAAAAGCTGTTAGAGGGACGGGAAAGGCTGGGCATCATAGGCCCAATGGATCAAAAGTGACTGCGTCTTTTGAAAAATCCCCCTCCTTCGAGCATCCGGAATACAAATGCCTTATTCACATAAAGTAAGAGATTTTTGACATATCATTTGCTTGCATATAATCGTTTTCTCCTGTCGCATCAACTTCGAAGATGCACTCCTAATCATACACAGCAAGGGCGGGGATTCTTTTGAATCCCCGCCCTTGCTGTGTAACGATCTATAAACGTTTGACTTATTTACGGATTAGTGATGCTGTTCAGCAAACCGCCCTTTGAAATAATGTTCTGGATAAACGGCGGGAACGGCTGAGCCTGATATGTTTTGCCCGTGGTGAGGTCGCGAATCACACCGGTGTCGAAATCCACACTGACCTCGTCACCCGCCTGAATCTCACGGGCTGCCTCCTCGCACTCCAGAATCGGCAGGCCGATGTTGATAGAGTTGCGGTAGAAAATCCGCGCGAAGGTTGAAGCGATCACGCAGGAGATTCCGCTCGCCTTGATCGCGATGGGGGCGTGCTCACGGGAGGAGCCGCACCCGAAATTTTTATTTGCCACGATAATATCCCCCGGTTTTACCCGATTGACAAAATCCGCGTCGATGTCTATCATACAGTGCTGCGCCAGCTCCTGATGCGATGAGGTATTCAGGTAGCGCGCCGGAATAATGACGTCGGTATCGACGTTATCGCCGTATTTGTGTACTGTTCCTTGTGCGTTCATTCTGCATCCTCCTTTTCTGTTTCCAGAGCCGCGGGGTCGGTCAGTACGCCGGTAATCGCGCTGGCCGCCGCTACTGCGGGGCTGGACAGATACACCTCGGACTCAATGTGACCCATTCTGCCCACAAAGTTGCGGTTTGTAGTGGAAACCGCCCGCTCCCCTTTGCCGAGGATGCCCATATGCCCGCCGAGGCACGGCCCACAGGTGGGGGTGGAGAACACCGCTCCGGCCTCGACAAAAATCTCGGCCAATCCCTCGCGGATCGCCTGCAGATAAATGCTTTGGGTGCCGGGAATGATAATGCAGCGCACACGCTTGTTCACCTTGCGCCCCTTTAAAATCTCTGCCGCGGCGCGCAGGTCTTCCATCCGTCCGTTTGTGCAGGAACCGATCACAGCCTGATCAATCTTTACCGTACCCGCCTCATCGATGGTGCGGGTATTCTCCGGAAGATGCGGAAACGCGATTGTGGGCCGCAGGGTGGAGAGATCAATCACGATCTCGCTGTCGTACTGCGCATCCTCGTCGGCGGTATAGATCACCGGCTCGCGTTGGAAACGATCCTTGCAGTAAGCGAGTGTGATCTCATCCACCGGGAAAATGCCGTTCTTTGCACCGGCCTCGATCGCCATATTCGCGATGCACAGGCGGTCATCCATCGAAAGGGATTTGACTCCCTCACCCGTGAATTCCAGCGACTGATACAAAGCGCCGTCCACGCCGATCCTGCCGATCAGGTGCAGAATCACGTCCTTGCCGGACACCCATTTCAGACACTTTCCATTGAGCACCACGCGGATGGCCCCAGGCACCTTAAACCAGGCCTTGCCGGTGATCATGCCCGCCGCCATATCCGTGGAGCCGACGCCCGTGGAAAACGCGCCCAGCGCGCCATAGGTGCAGGTGTGCGAATCCGCGCCGATCACGCAGTCGCCGGGGCCAACCAGACCCTGTTCCGGCAAAAGCGCATGCTCAATGCCCATCTGGCCCACATCAAAGAAATTCGTAATGTCGTATTTGTCCGCAAAATTGCGGGTCTGTCGGCATTGCTCCGCCGCCTTGATGTCTTTGTTCGGCGTAAAATGGTCGAGCACCAGAGCGATTTTATCTTTATGAAAAATCCCCGTGGCCCCGCTCTTTTCAAACTCGTTGATGGCAACCGGGCTGGTAATATCGTTGCCCAGAACCAAATCCAGCGACGCCTCTACCAGCTGCCCTGCCGTTACCTGCGGCAGTCCGGCCTTCGCCGCCAGAATTTTTTGCGTCATCGTCATGCCCATCGGTTCAAAACCTCCTCTGATTTGATGAAAGCCTCTTTGCTTGTTTTCATTTTCTTTATTATCGCATTCCTGTTGCGCAAAGAATGTAAAGCATGATACAATTGAGAAAATATTTTTCGGATTTCAAATCGTATGGTTGGTGTAGCTAAAATAGGACTGTTTCTTTTCCGCTACCAATGGGAAAAACCACCTTTTTTGAAACAGTATGAGCGATAATCGCAGGAGGAACGGCAGATGGAGCAATTAAAATGGGCCGCGGAAAGTCTATGGGAGGTATTAGGCCGCAAAGAAACGCCCCGGCTGTACCCGGGGAACCAAATGATTTACCGGCAGGGTGAGCTAGCCGAGCGCTTTTATTATCTGAAAAGCGGCCGGGTGCGGATTTTTATGAGCTCTGAAAACGGACAGGAAAAAACCCTCACCCTGCTCGAGCAAGGGAACATCTTCGGCGAGGCTGCGTTTTTTGACGGCCTTCCCCGCGTTTCTTCCGCACGCACGCTGGAAAAATCGCAGATCATCCCCATCAACCGCGAGGTTCTGCTCGACTGCTTCCGCGAGGAACCGATGCTCGCCTTTCAGCTATTACACCTGTTTTCGAAAACAGTGCGCATGCTGTCCAACCAGGTGGATCACATGACCTTCCTGCAGGCCGACCGGCGCATCGCAAAAATCCTTACCGAGCTTTCGGGCGAGCGCGATGGTGAACCCATCGCCTGCTCACACGAGGATTTGGCCAGCATGGCGGGGGTTTCCCGCGTGACCGTCAGCCGAGTTTTAGGTGAATTTTCCCGGCGCGGCTGGGTTTCTACCCAATACCGGAGCATCCGAATCCTGAATCTGGAGGCTCTTCTGCGCTTTGCGCTTTCGTAATGGGATTTAGATACGGCGTGAAGTCCTTATAACGAGAATCAGATGTCTCTGTCTCAATAAGCGGTAGAAGTCGAATCATTTCACCAAACTCGAGTTTCAAGGTTCTCTCAGCCGTCGGCAACTTGTTGCCGCTAACGGCGTGAGGTCCTTATAACGAGAATCAGATGTCGTTGCCTCAATAAGCGGCAGAAATCAAATTATTTCATCTGTCTCGAGTTTCAAGGTTCTCCCAGCCGTCGGCAACTTGTTGCCGCTAACGGCGTGAGGTCCTTATAACGAGAATTAGATGTCGTTGCCTCAATAAGCGGTAGAAGTCGAATCATTTCACCAAACTCGAGTTTCAAGGTTCTCCCAGCCGTCGGCAACTTGTTGCCGCTAATGGCGTGAGGTCCTTATAATCCACAGATTTTGGGGAAAATAATCTGGGGTGATTTGCTTTGGAATTCGCGCTGGGGAAAAACAGCATCCGCCTGTGGCGCATTCGGGGAACACTGGTCGCGCTGCCGGCATGCTTTGTATGCGGCATTGTTGCGGCTCTTTTCCCGATCGTAGGCATCATTTTATGTATTATTTTCATTGTAATATACTTATTGTATTATTTTTGGTATGTTCCTCGCCTGTTCCACTCCAGTTTGGCCAGCCTTGAGAACGGCCGGCTGACCTGGCGGACGGGCGTGCTGTTTTCGGTGCGCATTTCTCTGCGGCTCGAAACGATCCTTACCGCATCCATCTCGCGCACGCCTCTGCAAAGTTTGCTGGGACTCTGCACGCTTTCGGTGCGCCCGGTCGGCGCGCCCATCTCCCTGCGGCAGCTGGCAGAACCAGACGCCCGCGAGCTGCTGCGCCGCATTGAGGAGGCCGCCGATGACTAAACGCCCGCATGTTGTTACGTTGTGGAACTATCTTTCCCGCTTTTTCTTCCTGCTGATTGTCCCGCTGGTGCAGGCGGTATTCCGCGCGCCGTTTTCAGAAGTGGCATGGAGCAGCCTGCCCGGCGTGATTGCCGTCGTTGGAATCGCATGCTTTCAGTACCTCAGCTGCGGGTACGGAGTCACCGCAGTGGAGGACAGCGGACGCAGCCTTTCCATTTTATACTGGAACAGTGGGCTGTTTTTTTATAAGCACCGCATTCTTCCGGCGGACTGCGTTGCATCGGTCTTTCTGCGGCTGAATCCGATTCTCGACCTTTTCGGCGCGGTGCAGGTAATGCTCGACAGCCCCGCGGCAAACGCGAAACGCCCCAGCCTCACGCTGCTTCTGCACAAAAAAGAGCCGATGAGCTGGTGGAATCAGCTGCGGGAAGAAATCACACACCGCTATGCCGCCAGCCCCGTGCGCGTGGTGCTGATGGCCATCTCGTGGTCGAACCCAGCCTCGGGTCTGCTGGTGATCGGCCTTTTGCTCAATCGCGCCGGAAAGCTGCTCGGGGAAGAGCTGACCCGGCAGCTATACGGGATTTATGAGAGCGTGAACCAGACCCAGCGGCTGATTGCCTGGGGGCTGCCTCCTACAGTCGCAATTGTCGGCTGGCTGATGGCATTGGGATGGTTCTGCGCTTTTCTGGTGCAGTTTTTTCGCTACGCCTTTTTCACCGCGGGCACATGCCCTACCGGCACCATGATCTCACGCGGGATGTTTTTCCGCAGCCGGCAGCTTCTTACCGATCAGGCCATCCGCGCGGTGGCAATTCGTCAGACGCTGATGATGCGTCTGCTGCATCTGTCATCGGTCTACCTGCACACCATCGGCTCGGGCAAAGAGAAAGGCGACCGCAGCCTTTTGATGGCGGCTGCAAACACCCAGGAGCTGCGCTATCACCTGGCCCGCTTTTACCCGAAGGAGTCGCCGTATTTCTTTTCGCGCGAGGGGATGACAAGCATCCGTCCGCCCAAAAACTCTTTGCTGAGCTTTCTTTTGGTACCGCTGCTGCACGCTGCGGCGATCTTCCTGCTTTACGCGTTGTTTGTACGGTATCTCGCCCTATTCTCTCCATTGGTGCTGTTCCTGTTGGTTTTCCCGATGTACCATCTGCTGCTCCGCACAGCCGCGTACCGCAATTCCTTTCTGGCTGAAGATGACACCCATATTGCGGCCTGCGGCTATGTGAGCGATCAGCTTTTCACGGCAGTGCTCCCCAAAAGCGCGGTGCAGGCTGTGGTGATCCGCCAAAATCCGCTGCAGCGGCGCAGCGGGCGCTGCCAAGTACGATTGTGCATCGGAACTGAAAAAGGCGCCTGCTTTGATCTGCGCCATTTTCGTGTAGAGGATATTCAGCAGCTCTCCTTTCTTTGGGAAGAAACAGAGCAACCGTAACCGACCTGCCGAGCGGATACGGACCATACGAAATCTTACCGTTTCAGCCAAAGCGCGAAAAGCGGCATAAAAATATCAGGGCGCCGCAGTGATGCGGCGCCCTGATATTAAAAAAGAGAGAGTAATCAAACGAAAACCGGTGGGTATTCCAACTAGAGGGGGCTGGAACAGAAAGCATCCCTTGTCCGGTATCTAATTATAAATTATACTGACATAAAAGAAATTTTGCAATAGTTTTTGTGCTTAATATGAAAAAATTTCAAAAAAATTCAAAAAGTTTGATAAGTAAGGGAACATAGGTATTGAGTAATTTATGATTCTTTTCAAGAGAAACCGGTAAGATGCAGAAAACTGCAAAAGCCAGAGCGGCAAACTCTATAAAGGGAGGTGCATCCCTGTTATATATGATGATCTTTCCAAATGCAGCCAATGCGTAAGTCTATTTATAAAACAATTTGGCTGACGCACAGTTTCAGACAGCTTGACAGGCGCCCCCAAATAAGGACGCCTGTCAGACCAACCATTACAATTCTATTATATAAGAGAGCTTATACTCAAAGAAAACAACATTCGATTGGCAGGCAGTTTAATGAACCAGTTCCCCCTGCTTCTCTTCTTTCGCCAACCCCTCGAGCGCTCTGCCCTTGGGGAGCGGCCCGCCGGGCGTATACCATTTCATCTTCCAGCCTACCAGAAGAATCACGATGGTTGCCGCAATACAGGCCCAACCAAGAATATGGCTGCTGATGAGCGGGAAAAGCCCGATAAAAATGGGCGGCGCCACCGTCAGAAAGGTGATGATCGGGCGTGAAATCAAGTTTGCGAAGCCGGTATCCTCTACCGCATAGGCCTTCTGCTCCGGGTCAACGATGCGCTCCAGCAGAATTCCGGTGGCCAGCACACCGCAGGCCTGGCCCCAAACCATCAGATTGCGTTCAAACCAGTCTTTGGGAGAGGTATGCCCGCCGATGAAGATAAACCATGCCCAGTTCAGAACGAAAGCCGCTATGATGGTAACAAGAAGCGGAACCGCATAAGTGATGACGACCTGCACATCGATAGAACCGAGTGCCGAAACAATCAGAAAATCGGTAGAGGTACCGCTGATGCGGCTGACAGTGGACTTATCCACATAGCGTGCAGCCTTGGTTTTTTTCATCACAAACTGAACCAGATAACCCGCAATCAGCGCAGTGCAGAACACGGGGATTTCAAAGCCGGTAAGCCCCTTGAAATATTGAGTCATCAGGTAACCCAAATAGCCCGCCAGCAGAACAATGCCCAAATGGAACGCCATGGAATCCAGGCTGATGCCGGAAACCGTGATCTTTCCGGATTTCTTCTGGTTTTCCGGCGGGATCAGACCGGTCAGCATCTCCCTCGGCAGGTCATGGGGATCGGTTACATAATTGGTATACCCTTTGCGGGCGCCCCAATTGATGATGACGATTCCCAGAAGAATACCGCCGATGATTCCCACCGAGCAGAGGGTATAGCCGACTACCGCGCCGTCGTTCCAGCCTACCAGCTCCAGCGCGCCGCCGACCGCCGCCGCTGTGCCGGGGCCGCCAAAGAACGCGGTGGCCATCATCAGACCGAAACCTTCGTGCAGCTCCGGATAGAAAATGCGAAGCACATACATAGTCAGCAGGATACCGACGCCGTACTGTAATACGGCAATCCCCATGGTGTTGACGGTCATGCCCCACATCATCCTGGAGCGTTCGGAGTTTTTATCGGCTTTCTTTGGCTCTCCGTCGTCCTCATCAATGGGCGCGGCGGCAAAGATGACCGCTACCAGAACCGCGGCATATGTGCCCAGCCACTTGGAAAACGGAATCCAACCCAATCCATTCGGCCCCAGAACAAATGCCAGAATACCGGCGAGCAGTGAGGCTGGAATAAAGAATTTTTGAAAGATCGGAATCTTTGCGCGCATGAATTGCCCGGCCAGCAGCAAAATCCCAATCCAGCTGAGATCTACAAACACATCCCATAACGTCATAATGAAACCCCTCTCCAATCGTTTCGATCACTCGTGATAATAGGGCAGCTGCTCATCAAAGTGTGTTTTTCCGTTCTGATACCATGCGATCATGTGGCTGATTGTATTGGCCGCCTTGCTTTTTGCCGCAACGTCGGAATTGAACGCCTGATGAGGCTGCACATACACATTCCCCGTACGGTTGATCGCGTGATCCATCAGAACCTTCGCGGCGATTCGGTCTTCTTCGTTCCATTTTTCGTGTCCGTTCAGCGCTTTTTCAAAGCCCTCCTCGTCACTGAACACGTCCAGACCGATTCCCAGAATCTTTCCGCTGTTGTACAAATCCAGCAGCGTGGATTCCGGCGCGATGTCGCCGCGAGTCACATTGACAAACACAAAGTTCTTTTGAAAAGAGGAAAGGTACTCTTCGGAAAAGTAATTGACATTATATAGCCTGCTGTCCGGCGAACGGGTCAGGTTCATCGCACAGACAACGATGTCGCTGGTACGGGCCGCTTCCTCTTTGGTGACGAAATGCACACTTTCCCCATATTCCTGTTTCAGTTCTTCCTGACGAATATCCACAGCCTGTACATTCAGGCCGTTCCCCACCAAAAGATCATAGATTCTGTGCCCGATTTTCCCCACGCCAAACACAGTGGCCGTGCGCTCCGGAACAAACTCCATAAAGGATTTTGCCTTATTCCGCTCAAAGGTCATGGTGTTTTCCGTGTAATGATTCAAGTAGCCGGCCGCAGCGTGCACCAGCTTTACCGCGGTTTGCGCCACAGAATTGACGCAGTACTCCCGCAAAGAGGTGATGTTCAGAACCTCTGCGTACTGTTCAAAGTGGTCGTACCCGGCACTTCTGGTAATCACGCTTTTTCCGCCGCTTTTTATGTACTCTTCCGGCAAAACCGAATGGGTTTTTGTCGTAATCAGTTCCGGCAGAATCAAGCCCGGGTGTGCCGCCACATAATCCTGCACATTGCTTGGGGTAATCAGATCCTTTAAGTCTGCCGGAAGCTTTCCCTGATGAATCGCGGCATCCGTCTGTTCCCTTAAATGCTCCGCCTCTGCGCCAAGCGCCTCAAAATGAATGACATCGTACTCTCCCAAAATGAAACCTCCCATCTTATCCGCGCCGGGGGTGTTTCCCAAACATTCCCCCGGCGCCAACAGCATGATTCAACTTTTTTGTGCAACCCTGTTTTTAGATCTTTCCCAATCACCCCTTTTGCTTGTTTTCAAACCATTCGAATAGCAGAAGATCACCTTCTTTTCCCCGGCGAGCCATTCGAAAAGATTGCCTGAATCTGTTCTTGCCGAAGGTCTTTGTGCGAAGAAGCCGCGGCGGTTCCGCAGTGTACAAAGCCTTATCAAGATCACTTGCTATAAAGCTGAAATGAAAATAAATTTGTAAACTACTCCTATATATTCGGTTTTTAAATCCAAACTATCTTTCATAAACTCTATATTTTTTAATAAATATAAAACTTATGTTTTTATTTGGGTAAAGCTTCCCTCCTAAAATACAGCCACCAGTTTAATGGAATTTAGAGGAGTACTTTTCACCAAACATCGTTTCTATCTGGAGAATTTCGCTGTCATGAAAATGACGGATGCCCCGCATTTTATCCGTCAGATTTTGCGGCCACACTCCCAATTGTCTGGCTACGTCGCGCAGCTCCACATTTTTAATAATGGACTGCGTTTTGATCCACACCCCAAACGGGGTCAGCGGGCGTGAGTTTCGTTTTCTCATCACTCTCATCTCCTGTTTTATGATGTTTCTGTAGCACTTTCCATGGACAGGATTTTTTTTGTATGATATGATGAAAGGTAATCAAAATTCTTATCTCGCTTTTTTATGCGATTGGATAAGAGGTATCAAAATCCTACAACGCCTTTAGTATAATACGATATATCTTACAAGTCAAGACTAAAATACGATATTTCTTAAAATAGTGTGAAAAGAGAGATTGATGTATGAAAACAGAACCTTTGGAATATAACAGTAGTAAAATGTTGAAAAAGATCCTGAACGCAATCGAGCAAAGACGGATCTCGGAGAAAGAATGCCTCATCAAAAGCCAGGTCAACACCAGTTTTTTATCCGACTGGAAAAACGGAAAAATCAAGTCGCCGCCATTCGATAAGATATATCGTATAGCACGCTTTCTCAATTTGTCGCTCGATCTTCTTGCGGATAACAGCCCGCCTCCCAGTCAGCTGCCAGAACCGGAAAAATTCCTTCTGAACGGCTTTCGTAAGCTCGACCAGTTGGAGCAACAGATCATTTTGGGGAAAATTTCGGAGATGCTGTATCAGAAAAAAAATTTCGAGGAGCAAAGTCCGGTCACGGAGCAAGTGGCTGGGGATCTATTTTCTGGTCCGGGTTGTACGGATGCGGTAACCGCTGCTAAAAAGGATTAATTTTTTTGGAAAAGAATGGTTATTGATAACCGCTGCCAATTATGGTCAATACATTCCCGAGCAGGCTGTTCTCCCTATCTTACACAAGAGAGCAGACGGAAATAAAATACGACGGGAATCCTTTTCGCCAAAAAGGATTCCCGCTTATCCGTATCAAAAAAGGCTTGCCCGTTTGGGCAAGCCTTTTTTCTGTTCTATTCCATTTAAATGTGTTGCGGATTATTCCTCACGGCCGCAGCATTTTTTATACTTTTTGCCGCTCCCGCAGGGGCAGGGATCGTTGCGGCCAACCTTTTTCCCGTTTACCACGGGGCGTTTTTCCTCGCTGCCGTCACCGGCGCCGGTCGCCATAGTGGGCTTTGCCACCTCTTCGCGCTTAGGCTCTTCTTTGGTCTGCAGGCGCACCGTCAGCATCATGCGGGCTGTGTTCTCTCGAATCTGCGCGATCATCGCGTCGAACATATCGTAGCCTTCCATGCGGTACTCTACGACCGGGTCACGCTGAGCATAGGCGCGCAGGCGAATACCGCGCTGCAGCTCTTCCATCGCATCAATGTGATCCATCCACAGGGTATCGACATTTTTGAGCAGGATCACACGCTCCAGCTCACGCACGATTTCGGGGCCAAACTCCTGCTCGCGCTGCTCGTACATGCGGTTCGTAATCTTCAGCAGCTCACTCTTGACATATTCGGGATCAAGGTCCTCAAGCTCCTCCGGAGAGAAGTCGAGGTCGTTCGGCTGCAGCAGCCAGCCCATATAGTGGTCGCGCAATCCCTTGAAGTCCCAGTCGTCGTGCAGCTGGTCCTCCGGCAGGTAACGTTTTACGTTGGTATCGATCGCCTGCTCGATCATCGTGATGATCTGGCCGCGGATGTTTTCGCCGTTGAGCACCTGATCGCGCTGCTTGTAGATGACCTCGCGCTGACGGTTCATCACATCGTCGTACTGCAGAACGTTCTTGCGGATACCGAAGTTGCGGCCTTCCACCTTGCGCTGGGCGCTCTCGATGGTCTTCGAAAGCATACCGGCCTCGATCGGCATATCCTCTTCTACCTTGAGGGAATCCATCAGGTTCGAGATGCGCTCGCCGCCGAACAGACGCATCAGATCATCCTCCAGCGAGATATAGAACCGGCTCTTGCCGGGGTCGCCCTGACGGCCGGCACGGCCGCGCAGCTGGTTGTCGATACGCCGGGATTCATGGCGCTCAGTACCGATGATATAAAGACCGCCCACAGAGCGAACCTCTTCGGCAACAGGACGAACCTGCTCTTTATATTTTTCGTTCAGCTCCACAAAGGTTTTGCGGGCTTCGAGGATTTCGGGGTCCTGCGTATCGGAATACGCGGTGGATTCGCTGATGAGCTCTTCGGAAAAGCCCATGCGGCGCATCTCAGATTTTGCCATATATTCGGCGTTACCGCCCAGCATAATATCGGTACCGCGGCCGGCCATGTTGGTGGCGATGGTCACGGCGCCCTTTTTACCGGCCTGCGCAACGATTTCGGCTTCCTTTTCATGGTACTTCGCGTTGAGCACTTCGTGCTTCACGCCGCGGCGCCCCAGCATAGCACTGAGAATCTCGGACTTTTCGATGGAGATAGTACCGACCAGCACAGGCTGTCCCTTTTTATAGTGCTCCTCCACATCCTCGATCACGGCTTCAAACTTGGCCTTCTCCGTCTTGTAGACGACATCGGGCAAATCTTCACGGGCCAGCGGGCGGTTAGTGGGGATTTCTATAACGTCCAGCTTGTAGATCTCGCGGAACTCCTCCTCTTCGGTCATGGCCGTACCGGTCATACCGGAGAGCTTTGAGTACAGGCGGAAATAATTCTGGAACGTGATGGTAGCCAGCGTTTTGCTCTCTCTGGCAACCTCCACACCTTCTTTTGCTTCAATCGCCTGGTGCAGGCCCTCGTTGTAGCGGCGGCCGTACATCAAGCGGCCGGTGAACTCGTCCACGATGATGACCTCGCCGTCCTTCACGACGTAGTCGATATCGTTGCGCATCACACCGTTCGCTTTAATGGCCTGATTGACGTGGTGCTGGATCGTCAGGTTTTCAGGATCGGTCAGATTTTCAATCTGGAAATATTTCTCCGCTTTCTTTACGCCGTTCGGGGTCAGAGAAGCGGTTTTCAGCTTTTCATTGACAACGTAGTCATATTCCTTGTACAGCTCGTCGTTGTCTTCCTTTTCGTCCACTTCCGCCACACGAACCATCTTCAGCTGCTTGGCCAGCCGGTCGGCCAACCCGTACAGCTCGGTGGATTTATCCCCCTGGCCGGAAATGATCAAAGGTGTACGGGCCTCATCGATCAGGATGGAGTCCACCTCATCGACGATCGCGTAATTGTGGCCACGCTGTACCTTATTCTCTTTGTAGATCACCATGTTGTCGCGCAGGTAGTCAAAGCCCATCTCGTTGTTGGTGCCGTACGTGATGTCTGCCTCATAGGCGGCCTTGCGCTGATCGTTGTCCATATCGTGGACGATCAGTCCGACGGTAAGGCCAAGGAATCGGTACACCTTACCCATCCATTCCGAGTCGCGGCGGGCCAGGTAATCGTTGACCGTGACTACATGCACACCCTTGCCGGAGAGCGCGTTCAGGTAAGCCGGCAGAGTTGCCACCAGAGTTTTACCTTCACCGGTCTTCATTTCACTGATGCGCCCCTGGTGCAGCACGATGCCGCCAATGATCTGTACCGGAAAATGCCGCATCTCTAAAATACGGGCAGAACCCTCCCGGCAAACGGCAAACGCATCAGGCAGGATGTCGTCCAGCGTTTCGCCATTTGCGAGCCTTTCTTTCAGCGCGGGAGTCTGCGCTTTCAGTTCGGCGTCCGACATGGCTTTGTATTTTTCCTCCAACGCCAGAACAGCATCGCAAAGGGGCTGAATCCGCTTCAACTCGCGTTTGCTGTAATTACCAAAGAACTTGGCCAAAACATTCATCGTCTTCACCTCAACACAATTTAAAAACGAAACAAATCGGTTTCGTCTGATGATCTTCACACGTATACGGTTAACATTATAACATAGCGCCAGCTAAAAAAAAAGAAGATTGTGTAAACAAACAGTTTATACCATTTTACCACCTGCGCGTTTTGTCTTCGTGCAAGACGCTTCCCCTGCTGCGGCACACTACACACCGTATTGTATTTCCAGTTGTACCCATGCTATACTCAAGGCAAAGACAAAAGTTTCGCGAAAGAGCGGTTATTTCTTCCTGCGCGGTTCCCCGCGGAGTACGTGCGGGCTCAGCCTGCGCCCCTCAGATACTCAATCGATTGTATTTTGACTGGAGGTAAAAATTATGAACTCTTTTCTGTGGCTGCCCACTATCACGGGAGCGGAGTCTATCCTCAGATCCGTCACCTACCTGGCCGTGATTTCGGTATGCGTTCAGGGCGTGAGAGCTTTGGGTATTTACATCCGTAACAATTCCAGATAGTCAAAACACATCAAACCCGGCCTGTATCCGTGTTTTCTACGGATACAGGCCGGGTTTCGTTTCAGCAGCATTTATCGGAATATACGGTAGAGAGAACCGGCAATCATCACAAGGAAAAGAATCATGTACCACAACAGCTCTCGGCTTTGTCCTTTGGATCTTTCCTCTTTGCAAACATGCCAGATGATCCCCAGAAATATAAGCGTCATCACACCTAAAAAAAGCTGCGGGAAGTACGCCACAACCGCAACCTCCGGAAACATAATCACCGTACAGCAAAACAGCAGGAGAAAAATCCACAGCTTATAAATACCTTTTCTTTCCAGTATTTCACTTTGAATTCCCTGCCAGTATTCTTTGTTCAAAACAATCCCCTCCTTACCACCTGCTATCATAAAGCTTACCACTCAAGTAATGGTTCATGCAAATTCTATTTGAAATGAAAAATGGGAATGGATGTTATCAACACCCATTCCCTGTTGTGACGACTATCTCCACAACAACTTATGCTATGCTGCAAATCTTTTTGGTCAGCCTATTACTTTCAAAGTGTTCGTAAACCTGTGTAAAATTAATTCAAGTTCACTTTTACAGATATAAGCGAATCATGAACCATAATGCTAAAAATATTGGCACAAGATTCATTACAGCGCCCACCATTTCCTTTTTTCGAAAAGAGTTAACTGTATTTACTACCGATATAAAAATCATAAAAAGGTAAAGTAGTGTCTGCGAATTTCTTAAGCTTACATGAAATATTGGGTAAGACATAGCAATTAATATTCCAACAAGCGTAATGCAAATTATATAGATAATTTTTCTAGTTGAAATGTTACCCACCTTCTTTCAGAAAACAAATACAATACCATTACATTTCAGTTTATCTTTTTACTGTAAAAGAGTATGGACCATATTTTGATTTTTCAGGTGCAATAAAACTCCATGTTACTTTTACTTGCGTATTTCTTGTTCCATACTTTATTTTACTGGACCATACTACTGTTCCTCCAATACATCCTGCAGCTATAACACTTGCTCCTCCCACAACTGATCCTGCAGGACCTCCAACAATTCCACCAATAATAGCAGCTAATACAGCAACTGCTATACCTTTATCCCAGCTTATATATTCCTCTCCGCTATCAAAATCTTCCCAGGCACTTGCTTTTAATGAAGTCGATAATACACTATTACTATTACTTTTCAATGCTTTATTCGTCTGCGCAACTAATTTTCCGTTCAAAAATGCTTTGCCTGTTGAGGTATCAACGCAAACTACATCTTCTGTATTATTAGACAAGATTTTGATTATTCTTCTTCCTTGATTATCATAGGAATACTTATAAGTATGCATACTCCCGTCTATGAAAAGTTGTTCAGAAAAGTTTTTCGCATAAATATCCTCTGTAGTTTTTGTAAGAATGCCTGATTGGGCTGATATGGAGTTAGATTCGATTGCAAAAGCAGGCATTGCAAAAACGTTCATCAACATGGTTACCGTAAGCATAAAACTCAATATCTTTTTCATTTTAAAACTCCTTTCGCAAAAACACAACAAATTTTCATTTAAGCTTCAAACATCCAAAAAAGAGTCCATCCTGCTGTAAAACCAGAAAATCAGAATTGCCTGTCTTAACCTCCATACATCGGGCTCACCTCTTTCTAATTATATTTTATTAATATATATAATTTTTGATTATTATATATTAATTTAAATTAATTATCTACAAATAAAGTAATTGAAGCAATTTTTATATATAGTTTTTATATAAATGTCATATACGCCTCCATTCCTGATATTTAGGGAAATATTTTTTGCGGCACTCCTGTTCCAGATAGCAAAAAATTAATATTTCGCTTTCGGCAGACGTAGCCAGACATTGAGAATTATCGTTCCTACCCCTCAAATTTTCGCTCAACACAACAAAAGAGACTCCGCTTTCGCGGAGTCTCTTTTCATAGCGGATACAACACCCGTTATTCTTTTTTCTCTGTGTCGAACAGATCCTTGATCTTATCGAAAAAGCTCTTGCGCTTCTGATAGTTACGCTGTTCATCACCTGCGCCGTCAAATTCTTTGAGAATTTCCTTCTGGCGATCCGTCAGATTCTTCGGCACCTCGATCGTTACGCGCACATACTGGTCACCGCGCCCGCGGCCGTGGATGTTCGGAATCCCCTTGCCGCGCAGCTTAAAGACATCACCCGGCTGGGTGCCGTCGTGCACCTGATAGCTGACCTTGCCGTCGAGCGTGGGAACGACAACCTCCGCGCCCAGAGCAGCCTGCGCGAACGTAATGGGCATTTCGCACCACACATCGTTGCCGCGGCGCTCGAAAATCGGGTGCGGACGCACTGTCACAAACACGTGCAGATCGCCCGCGGGTCCGCCGTTCGTTCCAGCATCGCCGTGGCCGCCCACATTGAGGGTCTGGCCGTCGTCAATACCGGCCGGAATGGTGATTTCGAGCGTCTTGGTCTTTCTGACGCGTCCGGTACCGCCGCAGGTGTGGCAGGGATGATCGATGATCTTGCCCTTACCGCCGCAGCGGTCGCACCCACGGCTGGTCTGCACCACGCCAAACGGCGTGCGCTGGCTGACCCGTACCTGACCGGTACCGCCGCACTGCGGGCAGGTTTTCGTTTCTGTCCCGCTTTCCGCGCCGGAGCCGCCGCAGGACTGGCACGACTCGATCCGCTGGTAAGAAACCTGCTTTTTGGTGCCCTTCGCAGCCTCTTCAAACGAGATCGTGACCGACGCCTGCGCGTCGCGCCCGCGCCGGGGCGCGTTGGGGTTTGCGTTGCGCCCCACGCCGAAGCCGCCGAAAAAGCTGTTGAAAATATCGCCCAGATCAATGTCGCCGTCGAAGGGGCTGGCACCGGGGCCGCCGCCAAAGTTCGGGTCTACTCCCGCATGGCCGAACTGATCGTACCGCGCCTTTTTCTCTTGATCGGACAAAACCTCGTAAGCCTCGTTGACCTCTTTGAACTTTGCTTCCGCCGTTTTATCCCCCGGGTTCAAATCGGGGTGGTACTGCTTTGCCAGTTTGCGGTAAGCCTTTTTGATTTCATCGTCAGAGGCATTCTTGGGTACGCCCATTACCTCATAATAATCCCTTTTTTCCGCCAAGCCAAGTCACTCCCACATGGTGCGGCAGGCGGAGAAGCCAATTCCCGCCCGCCCTGGATTTCTATGCCGGGCGGCCGCGTCTGCGCGGCATACCCGACGAAGGGCGGCCGAGGCCACCCTTCGTAATCAGCTGTGTTGCTCTATGATACCGCAGGCACTATGCGCCGCAGTATCGCTTTCATCACGTATCAAATATCATACCACAAAACACCCCGGGTTGAAAATACCGAAATTATTTCTGGCTGTCGTCCACATCTTTAAAGTCCGCGTCGTACACCGTCTGACTGTCGCCCGCCGCCGGGCCTTCCTGGGGCTGGCCGCCCATATCGGGAGCTGCTGCCGCGCCGCCCTGCGGGGCGTTGGCCTTATACAGCTTCTCAGAAACCGCGTATAGGCTCTTCTGCAGGTCTTCGGTCTTGAGCTTGAGTTCCTCGACGGAAGCGGACGTCAGCATCCCCTTAAGCTCAGAAACCTTCTGGTTCAGCTCGGTCTTATCGGCTTCTTCAATCTTGTCGCCGCTGTCAGAGATCAGCTTCTCAACGGAATAGCACAGGTTTTCCGCCTCGTTTTTGGTGTCGACTTCTTCGCGGCGCTTCTTGTCCTCGGCGGCAAACTGCTCCGCTTCCTTCACGGCCTTGTCGATGTCGTCCTTGCTCATGTTGGTGCTGGAGGTAATCGTGATGTGCTGTTCCTTGCCGGTGCCAAGATCCTTTGCGGATACGTTCACGATGCCGTTGGCATCCAGATCAAAGGTAACCTCGATCTGGGGGATTCCACGGGGAGCGGGAGCGATGCCGTCGAGCTTGAACAGGCCCAGCTGCTTGTTGTCGCGGGCAAATTCACGCTCGCCCTGCAGCACGTTGACCTCTACCTGGGTCTGGCCGTCCGCAGCGGTGGAGAACACCTGGCTCTTCTTGGTCGGAATCGTGGTGTTGCGCTCAATGATTTTGGTCATGATGCCGCCCATGGTCTCAACGCCCAAAGAAAGGGGAGTAACGTCCAGCAGCAGCAGGCCCTGAACCTCGCCGCCCAGAACGCCGGCCTGCAGCGCAGCGCCGATCGCGACGCACTCGTCGGGGTTGATGCCCTTGAACGGGTCTTTGCCGGTCAGGCTCTTGACCGCATCCTGCACCGCGGGGATTCTGGAAGAACCGCCGACCATCAGCACCTTGCTGATGTCGGAAATCTGCAGGCCGGAATCCTGCAGAGCCTGGCGCACGGGGCCCATGGTCTTTTCTACCAGATCAGCGGTCAGCTCGTTGAACTTCGCGCGGGAAAGAGTCAAATCCAAATGCTTCGGGCCGGTTGCGTCCGCCGTGATGAACGGCAGGTTAATGGAAGCGGAGGTCATGCCGGAAAGCTCGATCTTCGCCTTTTCAGCAGCCTCCTTCAGGCGCTGCATCGCCATTTTGTCGCCGCTCAAATCAATGCCGGCTTCCCTCTTGAAGCTGTCGACCATCCAGTCCATGACGCGCTTGTCGAAATCGTCGCCGCCCAGGCGGTTGTTGCCGGCGGTGGCG
>NZ_CBYL010000009.1 GCF_000577335.1 Faecalispora jeddahensis
GGGGAGTGCGATTTGTGCCGACGGATTTGCACCGGAAGGGTTCCACCGGCTGAGTTCTACTTCAAAGATTTTTCCTTTATCCAAGTGTCATTCCTCCCATCTTCACGCCTGACTCATCTGGATTGGATAATTCGGATGCGAGAGTGATTTTGTGCTCATCACAGAAGTCTGCGAGAGTCAGGGACTCACCGAGGAAATTGATGTTGTCCCGCAGCCTGCGGAAACCCTCCTTGGAGATAGTGACCGGCTCCGGTGTCAAAACGGCTCCGGCGTGGTTAACGGTAACCTTATTTTCTATGCTCACCGGCCTGCCTGGATCATAGTCGGAGCCGCGCAAATCGTAGCAGTAAAAGCCCACCGGCACCGTGGTTCGGTCGATGCGGGAATTGGTGAAAAGTGCTGGCTTTCCAAACAATTCTATGTGTTCATATTCTTCTTTTCTGGCGTTAACGCTCATTTGAATACCTCCCTGTAAATATTGGTTTGTGATTACACAAAAACAGCTCCGTCGCACCACTTTTTCATGGCGTTATACAGCAGCAGTACCTTGATTTGATCGGATACCTCTTTGTTAAATCAGTTTCCATGTTTCATCTTGCACCTTCCTTGCGTTTTGCAGTTTTTTGCATATCCGTTCTAAGGCAATCTCCCTCAGCGCTGTAGCAGATGAAGCCGTGGGACGGGTATGGGCAGCCGCCACAGCTTTGAAATGGACCGCATGGCCGTTCAGCCGGGGGTATTCTACCTACAGTGGAGAGATTGTTTGAATCGTAGCAGGCGGTTTGTTTATTTCTTTTATAGTGTACCAGCATGACCTTTCCTTTCCAGAAAACAAAAAAGCCGGAGAATAAAAGTGCATTCCTGCACTCCGATTCTCCGGCCTTCTAATGCTTTCAAATTTAATGTGATTTTGGTGTATATATAAAAAAAGGGCGCTAACTTTATCGGCTTTCATTCAGCCTTAAAAATCGGAGCCCTTTTTGATTTCAGCTTGTTCATCTGATTGTATTTTGAGTGGCGCCCTTTTTCATTTCGCTCTGTACTAAAAAGGGCGCTGCTCATGAATGTTTTTACTTGTAGGTTTGAGTCCTGTCAGAGTGAAGCTTTTACCCCAATAAATCTACGAAAAAAGAGCTTCCACTTTTCATCGTGGAAGCTCTTGAAAGGCTTGGATTTACTGGCTTTGTAAGCAATAAATCTTTTTTACCTTTTGTTTTTGGTGCGGGCGAAGGGACTTGAACCCTTACACCAAAGGTACTGGCTCCTAAGACCAGCGCGTCTGCCATTCCGCCACGCCCGCATATCTCATTGAAATTGATTTGACTGTAATTTGTCACTCCGTATTCGAATGAACTTATATATTATAACGAAAGCGTGAATTCTTTGCAAGAGAAACTTTCATACGCGCCTGAAAATATTCCAAACGCGTATAAAATTTGCTTTCTCTCTCAAATCACAGGGGCAGAATCCCCTGTTCCAGCATAGACTGCGCTGCCAGCATGGCGCCCAGCTTGCCGCTGTGGAAGTTCAGACCACCCTGCATCCAGACTGCAAACGGCTCGCGCAGGGGCGCATCCGCTGAAAGCTCGATGGAAGCGCCGAGCGTAAACGCGCCGGCCGCCATAATAACCTCACAGTCATAGCCGGGCATATCCCAGGGTTCGGGCGTCACAAAGGAATCGACAGGGGCGCCCTTCTGAATCCCGCGGCAGAACGCGATGAGCGCTTCCTTCTCCCGTAGCAGCACCGCCTGAATAATATCCGCTCTCGGCTCGTCCCATCTCGGCGTCACATCATACCCCAGGCTGGAAAAAAGCGCCGACGCGAAAGCCGCAGTTTTCAGCGCCTCCCCCGTTACATTCGGCGCGTGGAACGCGCCGAGGAACAGCTCGCGGTTACTGCCGAGGGTACAGCCAATCTCACGCCCGGTGCCGGGGGTGGTTAAACGGTAGGAGCAGCTTTCCACCAAATCTCGCCGGCCCGCGATATAACCGCCGGTGGGCGCGATACCGCCGCCGGGGTTTTTGATCAGGGAACCTGCCATCAGATCCGCGCCGTGCTGGGTGGGCTCTTCGGTCTGGACAAACTCACCGTAGCAGTTGTCCACCATCACGATGCAGCCGGGTGCGCGGCGCCTGGCGATTTCCGCAATGCGCTCAATATCCTCCACAAACAGCGACGGGCGCAGGTTATACCCGCGCGAACGCTGAATGTACACCATCTTGAGACCGGGATGAATCCGGTGCTCCATTTCTTCATAGTCCGGCGTGCCGTCCTCTTTCAGGTCAAGCTGCTCGTACTTCACGCCGAATTCCTTTAGCGAACCGTTGCCGTTCCCGGTGATTCCCAGCACGCCGCGCAGAGTATCATAGGGAATTCCCGTCACGCTCAGCATCGTGTCGCCGGGGCGCAGAACGCCGAACAGCGCAACCGTAAGCGCATGCGTACCGCTGACGAAGTTGGCGCGCACCAGAGCATCCTCTGCCCCGAGTGCATAGGCGTATACCTCATCGAGCGCGTCGCGACCGCGGTCACCGTAGCCGTAGCCGGTCGTGCCGACAAAATGGCTTTCACTCACCCGCGCGCGGTTAAACGCCGCCAGCATTTTCTGCTGGTTGTAGCCGGTGACTTGATCGATCTGACGAAATACCGGCTCAAGCCGCTGCATTGCCTGCTCGGACGCGGAAAGGATTCTATCATCCAACTGAAAAAACGGATAGTTCATCATACTGTTTGCTCCCTTATGTTTCTGATCTGATGGGATACCCCGTGGACGATCCCACGATTGGCCGGTTCTCTCATCCGGCCCGGTATCCGCTTGCCCCAATCGACAGCGGTTACCAAAAATCCAGCTCGGCCCACCGGCCCGCCGAAGAAAAGGCCAGCGACCGATAAAACAGGCCGGCCTGCTCATTTTCACACAGTACATACACTGCTCTGGGCAACAGGCGCAAAAGCAGGGCACGGACGACTACACCGCCAAGACCCCTGCGGCGAAAATCGGGATGTGCTGCCACCGCCGACAAAACGGCATCTGTTCCTGTGATGCTGCCGGCCATGGCACAGGCAGCCAGCCTGTCCGAAAAAATCACGCTCTGCGTCAGGCATGCTCCATGGCGCACGCGATGGGAAACATCGAGATAAAACGGTTCAAACTGCTCGGCTTTTTGTTCCCCGCACTCGCACAGCAGGGAAAACAGCTCGCGAACCGGTACTTCATCCAGCAGCTTTACACCGTTCTTTGTTACGGATTGCTCTATGGCCGGGGAGCAGACAAACATTTCTCCCGCTCTGTTTGACGCTCCATACAGAGCATGTGCCGCGCTCTCCTCACAGAGAAGAGTGCGGCACCCGGCAGCGGACAGGAATTCTTTCAGCTCGTCCCTGTCCGCCGTGCTTTTCAAATGCAGAACCACGGCGCCATCCAGCGAGGATACGGCGGCGGTTATTTCTCTCCGCTCGTTCGTCTGCAACCAGAAGCAGGCAAACGGCAGCGAAAGGCCGTAAGCCCGCTGCAAGCCAGCAATTTTGCACCCGAACGGACTGCCCTCACAAAAACGCTCCAGCGAGGGAATCTCTTCTTCCGTGACCAGACGAATCACTGCGCGTTCTCTCCTGCCGCGATGCGCACAGCCAGTTCACGCACCAGACGCTCGGTGTCGTGGTAATCCTGCTCTGCGATCAGGCTCGCAGGGCCGTGCAGATAGCGGCACGCGATGGAAACCGCGATGGTTCTCACGCCGCTACGCGTCGTGTGAATCGCACCCGCGTCGTTGCCGCCCGCTACCGCCTGCTTTGTCTGGCAGGGAATCTTTTGTTCTTCGGCAAGCTTCATAGCCAGGTCGAAATAAGGCTTGTCATAAATCGTACGGCGGTCCATAAAGGAGAGGACCGGCCCCTGCCCCACATGGCACACCTGCCGCTCCGGCTCCACGCCGGCAATATCTCCCGCGGTGGTGGTCTCCACCACAATTGCCGCCTGCGGATCGACCGTATAGGCCGCGACCGCCGAGCCGCGCAGGCCGACCTCTTCCTGCACGCAGAACACGAAGGTCATATCATACGGCAGCTCTTCCTTGATCATGTCGATCAAAATGGCACAGCCCGCGCGGTCATCCAGCGCGCGGGAAATGATCGTGCCGCGCTCGCGATGGAATCCCGCGTCGAAAGCAATGAAATCCCCGGGCGAGACATAGCATTCCGCGTCGGCCTTGTCCTTGGCGCCGATATCGATGTACAGATCTGAAACAGGCACCGATTTGCCTTTCTCTTCCCCTTCGAGCAGATGAATGGGCTTTGCGCCGATGACACCCGAAACCGTTCCGCCCACCAGAACCGGCTTTGCGCACAGAACCCGGCGGTCGATCCCGCCGACCTCTGCAAATTTGAGCAGGCCGTTTTCGCCGATGTGCGTCACGATCAGGCCTACCTCATCCATATGGGCACTGAGCATCAGCCGAACGGACGGCTCCTTTGCACCCTTTTTAAATGCGATGATATTTCCCAGGGCATCCTTCTGCACTGTAGTCGCAAATGGGGAGATCTCTTCTAAAATAACGTCAGCTACCTGCCGTTCACGACCCGATATGCCATGAAGCTCGCAAAGCCGCTGCAAAAGCGTTATATCTGCCATACTTTCCCCTCCCTGATATACGCGGCCAAAAGCTTCGCCGTATTTTCAATGTCCACGATATCGATCACCTCTACCGGCGTGTGCATATAGCGCAGCGGAACCGAGGCCAGCGCGCACCGCACGCCGGAACGCGCCGTTCCGATGGAATCCGCGTTCGTGCCGGTCGTACCACCCATGACTTCGTACTGGAACGGTATTTCACGCTCCTTTGCCAGACGAACCAGCTCATCGGTCATTTCCTGATCGAGCGTGGGGGCAATGCCGACCATCGGCCCCGCGGACATTTTTCCGCTTTTCTGCTCCGGCACGCCGGGCTGCCCGGCGAAGCTGACATCCACGGTGATCGCCTCGGTGGGGTCGTGCGCAAACGCGCCCGTTTTGGCCCCCTGACCGCCCACTTCCTCGCGTGTACTGAGCAGGGTGGTCACGGAGCAGCTCAGCTCTTCTTTTGCCAGCAGCTCTGCACAGCGGATCATCGTGCAGACGCCTGCGCGGTTGTCGAGCCCGGCGGCGGTAAACCTGCCGTTCAGAAGAGTGCGGGGCGTGATCTCCCACAAAATCCGGTCGCCCGGAGTGACCAAACGTTCCGCTTCTTCTCTGCTCAGGCCGACGTCGACATACATTTTGTCAACCGGCTCTACCTTTTCCTCGCTGCCCTCCACCAGATGCGGCGGCAGGCAGCACACCACACCGCGCAGAAGCTCGCGGCCAAACACCGTTACCGTGGTGCCGGGCAGAGCGCGGCGGTCCACACCGCCGCAGGCGGCCAGGCGCAGAAAGCCCCTCTCTGTAATGCCGGCCACCAGAAGGCCGATCTGATCGATGTGCGCGTCCAGCAGAATCCGCCGCTTTGCCCCCGAATCGCCCATCTGGCAGACGAGATTCCCCAGCGGATCGTAAGAAATTGCCCCGTATTGTTTCAGCTCCTGTTCCGCCGCTTTGACCGCGGCCTCCTCCGCACCGGACATCCCGGGCGCGGAGCAAAGGCGAAACAGGAGCTCCTGCAAATGTTCCATGCTTATTCCTCTTTCTTTTTTGTTCCCGGCAGCGCGTTCACCAGCTGCTTAAAGTGGTAGCCGCGCACCTCAAAGCTTGTATATTGATCAAAGCTCGCGCAGGCCGGTGAGAGCGACACGATATCGCCGCTCTTTGCCGCCTCATAGGCGGCCAGCACAGCCTCCTCCATCCCGCTGACCCGCAGGATCTCCGGGTGGCCAGGCTGGTACTCAGGCGCCGCTTTGACGCTTTCTTCAATCTTATCCGCCGTCTGACCCATCAGGATCAGCAGCTTCACTTTTTCCACGATCGCTTTGCCCAGCTCTTCAAACGGAAGATGCTTGTCGTAACCGCCCGCGAGCAGGATGATCTTATCTGGATAGACGGACAAGGTTCCGCTGATGGTGCGGGTAGGGCTGGTGCCGATGGAATCGTTGTAATATTTGACTTCGCCGAGCTCGCGCACCAGCTCCATGCGGTGCTGAACGCCGGAAAATTCCTTCGCAACCTTGCGGATGGACTCGGCGTCGACCTCTCCCCACACGGCGGAAATCGCCGCTAAGTAATTTTCTACATTGTGCATCCCGGGGAGCCGGATGTCGGAGGCGGGCATGATTTCGGTATCGCCCACTAAAATCATCCCATCCTCGCGCAGCCATGCGCCATAGGTACTGGCCCGGCGGCGGCTGAACAGGCGAACCTGCCCGCGCACGGATTCCGCAAAGCTGGCGGCAGTGGCGTTATCCGCATTGATGACCGCGCGGCTGAACGCATTCTGGTGCCGCACGATATTCTTTTTGGCCTCTACGTATTCCGTCATGTCCTTATGGATGTCCAGATGGTTTGGCGAAACGTTCGTCACCACCGCCACATCGGGGCTTTTGCGCATCGAAATCAGCTGAAAGCTGGAAAGCTCGACCACCGCCACGTCGCCCGGCCCGATGGACGCGATTTCGGGCAGCAGAGGCTTGCCGATGTTCCCGCCAAGATGTACTGTTTTCCCCGTAGACTCAAGCAGCTTTGAAATAATGGTGGTTGTGGTTGTTTTGCCGTCGCTGCCGGTCACCGCATAGATTTTGCAGGGGCAAAGATCGAAGAACACTTCCATCTCCGACGTGACGGCACGCCCCTCTTTTCTGGCCTGATCCAGTTCCGGCAGAAAAAACTTCATCCCCGGCGTGCGGAAAATCATGTCCGCATCCAGGTTCTTTAAATAATCCTCGCCCAGGCAAAGCTCTGCGCCCAGCTCCTCGAGCTGTCTTGCTGTATCGCCCAGCTGTTCTCTTTGGCGGCGGTCGCGCGCCTGCACCTTTGCGCCATGCTCCAAGAAAATCCGGATCAGCGGCAGATTGCTCCCGCCGATCCCGCAGAAGGCCACTTTTTTTCCCTGTAATCCCTCAAAAAAGGTCTGTACCCTGCTGTCCATACCCATCGCCCCCGCTTCTCTCACTCGGTTTCTTCTTCTGCCACACTTTTATTTGAAACGAT
Source organism: Faecalispora jeddahensis (assembly GCF_000577335.1). Lineage (GTDB taxonomy): Bacteria > Bacillota > Clostridia > Oscillospirales > Acutalibacteraceae > Faecalispora > Faecalispora jeddahensis. The sequence goes on from NZ_CBYL010000009.1 coordinate 7,118, forward strand.
ATTTCTGTTTCTTTTCTCACCTTCGACGGGGAAAGAAACAACACTTTTTATTTTAGGAAACTGCTTCTACCTTATTATACTTACCAGATTTTTAAATATCAACCGAAATCCAATCTTTCAGCATGTCCGCGTAAGATTTAAAGGCGGAAGGCAGCGTGTATTGCTCCAAAAGCTCCCGATACGTCGCCCAGACAAACTCCCCGAACGGGCGCGGGACCCGGGCGGCATACGCCGTCATATGCCATTCTCGGTGCGTAAAGATGTGCTTTGCCTTTGGCAGAGGCTGCACAGCGAACTCCGAAAAGCCCCATTCGCGCAGTTGATCTTCAGCCCCCTCAGGGGTAAACACCTCGGGCACACCGGGTAGCTCCCACAGCCCGGCCAAAAGCCCTTTCGCTGGCCGACGGCGCAGCGCCACCCGATCCTCTGTACACAGGAGGAATACCGTGCGCTCTTCTATCACCCGGGGGCGCTTCGCCGTCTTTACCGGCAGCTCGGCGGCAATCCCTTCCCGGTAAGCGATGCACAGGCTGTTTAAGGGACACAGCAGGCACAGCGGCGCGCCATTCGGCAGGCAGACGGTAGCCCCCAGCTCCATCAGCGACTGATTGAAATCCCCCGCCCGTTCCGGCAGGATTTCGCGCACCGTTTCGGTGATCTGCCGTTTTACCGCGGCGTCCTTCATGTCTCGGCGGTCTGCCGTCAGGCGCGAGATCACGCGAAGCACATTGCCGTCCACCGCGGGGACACGAATCCCGAACGCGATGGAGGCCACCGCACCCGCCGTATACTCGCCGAAGCCCGGCAGGGCCAGAAGCGCGTCGAACGATGCGGGAACCTGCCCGCCGTACTGCTCTTTCATTACGAGCGCGGCGCGCTGCAGATTGCGGACGCGGTTGTAATACCCAAGGCCCTCCCAGAGCTTGAGCAGCAGCTCCTCCGGCGCGTCGGCCAGTGTTTCCACCGTGGGCAGGGCCGATAAAAAGCGCTCGTAATAGGGCTTTACCGCTTCCACCCGCGTTTGCTGCAGCATGATTTCAGACACCCACACGCGGTATGGCTGCGGATTTTCCCGCCACGGCAGCACGCGGGCCGCCTGATCGTACCAGGAAAGAAGCGGCTGAACAATTTTGTTTAAATCGAGCGATGCACTCAAAGAGGTTCCCCTTTCTGCCAAAACAGCCGGCAGAAACTGTGTTCCGCCGGCTGATGATCTCCGTTTTATGTTTTCCGCAGAAAAACAACTTATCCCTTGCGGAAATACGGTTTGTCGGACAAAAATTGGTCCGCAGGCTTTTTCGATGTGTGTTCTCTGGTCAGCAGGGGACGCGGCGGCTCACCCTTTTTGCGCGGGCCGAGAGAAGTGAGGTAATCCTCTTTCTTCTCAGCAGCCGGTGCGCTTCGGCGCTCCGGCTCCGGCTGACGCTCCAAACGTTCTCTGGGGGTACGGCGGGCCGCGTCTTTTCCTGCGGCTTCGCGCGTTTCAGCGGGTTTGGCGGCATTTTGCTCTCTGGCCGCGTGTGTTTCCGTTTTTACAACAGTTGGCTCCTGCTGCACGCGTCTGTCCGCGGGTTTGGGAGTATGCGGCCCTTTGACCGCCTGTCTTTTCGGCTCGGCGGCTTTCTTTTCCGCAGGTTTTGCGGAAGTGGATTCTGCTCGTCCCGCCTGCGACGGACGGACCGCGGTATCCTTACGCCCCTTTCGCTGCTTTGTTTTTGCCGAGGATTTCGGCTGTGCCTGCTTCTTCTGCGCATCGGGCGAAGATGCTTTCTCCGCCTGGCGCGGATGCTCCTGCCGCTGCGCGCCTTCGCCCCGCTGTTTCTCGCGGTGCTGCGGCTGCTGCGCACGCTGCGGGCGCGGCGTCGGCTGCTTGGGCGGCGTCAGCGTGAACACCTGCATCGGGTAGGGATGATCCTCCACAACCGGAACCGGCTTGCCGATCAGCGCTTCAATGTCTTTCAGATACGGCTTTTCATCGATATTGCAGAACGAGATCGCCGTCCCGTCGAGCCCCGCACGGCCGGTACGGCCAATGCGGTGCACATATGTTTCGGGCACGTTCGGCAGATCGTAGTTGATGACATGGGAAAGCTCGTCGATGTCGATGCCGCGGGCAGCGATATCGGTCGCCACCAGAACGCGGATCTGACGGGCTTTAAAACTGGAAAGCGCCTGCTGGCGCGCCGTCTGCGATTTGTTGCCGTGAATGGCCTGCGCCTGAATCTTCGCACGGGCAAGCTCGCGGGCCACACGGTCTGCTCCGTGCTTGGTGCGCGTAAACACCAGGGCAGACTCGATTTCGGAGTGTTTGAGCAGATCGATGAGGAGCTTCGGCTTATTGCCCTTGTCCACAAAATACACGGACTGCTCGATCGCATCCGCCGTGGAGGAAACCGGCGCGACCGCCACCTTAATGGGGTCGACAAGCAGGGAATCCACCAGCTCCGTAATTTCGGGCGGCATCGTCGCTGAGAAAAACAGCGTCTGCTTTTGTTTCGGCAGACGGGTGATCACACGCTTTACGTCGTGAATAAAGCCCATGTCGAGCATTCTGTCGGCTTCGTCCAGAACAAAAATCTGAACCGCGCCTAAATCGATAAAGCCCTGCTGAATCAAATCATTCAGGCGGCCGGGCGTCGCGACAAGGATGTCTACTCCCCTGTTCAGACTGTTTACCTGCGGCACCTGCGAAACGCCGCCGAAAATCACCTCGCTGCGCAAAGGCAGGTACCGCCCGTAGGCGCGCAGGCTTTCGCCGATTTGAATGGCGAGCTCACGCGTCGGGGTGAGAATCAACGACCGAATGGCACGCTTCTGCCCCTTCGGCACAGGCGGCTGCGCGTTCAGCGTTTGCAGAATCGGCACGGCAAACGCAGCCGTTTTACCGGTTCCCGTTTGCGCACAGCCCAATACATCACGGCCCAAAAGGGCAGGCGGAATCGCTTTTTCCTGAATGGGAGACGGCGCCTCGTACTGCTCCTCCTGCAGCGCTTTCAAAATAGGCGCAATCAAATTGAGTTCCTGAAAATTCATATACTGTTTAATTCCTTCCTAAAAAGCCGCCGGCCCGCCCAAGAGGCGCTGGCCCGGCCCTTAATCTTCTGAAATCTATCACGGGAATCAGATGTTCCATCTTTTACGGTCGGTGGAAACCAACTGATTCATCCTCAAGCGGCAGGCATATTCCTCCACTTCAAGTTTCAAGGCTCTCTCAGCCAGCGGCAGCTTGCTGCCGCTCACGACATGAAGTTCTAACAGACAGAGAAAGCGGCCGCCACCGCCTACAGCGTGTGGTTCGCCGCTTCAAAACGCCGGCTCTCACCGGCTATTGTTTTGCCGGATAATAGATAATTATACCGCTCTTTGGGGCGGAAAGCAAGAACAACCGGCTTAAGGGTCTCTTTGTCCCGTGCTTTTTGCCTTTTTCTGCTCGAGTCAAACACGGAAAAAAACGCCGGAAACACGCGATTCTCTGCGCAAAAACAGCCGGCATTTGGCCGGCTGCTGCCCTGTGACGCTGATCCGATTATAAAAACGGAATCTGCAGATTGGGGTTTGTGATCTCCTGAATCGGCACGCCGTAATACTCCTTGCGGTACTGCGCGATGGAATAGGAAAGATTCGCGGCAATTCGCTGTGTGTTGTGCATGATCCAGTCCGCGTCGCGCGGGTAATCGTGGAACGCTGTCTGCACCAGCAGCGCGGGCATTTCAGGGTACGCCATCTCCGTTAAGGTCTGGTTATTTGCCAGCTTGATCTTGTCTGCCTCGGGGTAAATAAAATTATTTTTTACGATCTGGGCCCAGAGCCCGCTCATGGGATGATCGGTCTGGTAATAAATGAAGCAGCCGTTATACTGCCCGGAGAGCGCCTCCGGCGCGGCGTTGGAGTGAATGGAAAGATACAGGGTACAGTTGTTCTGCACGGCCTGCTTCGCGCGCTCCTGCAGCATCGTGCCCCACTCGCTCGCGGGAACCTGTGCGCTCGACGGCGCAATAATGGTCTCTATGCCGTATTCATGCAGATACTGGGCCATCCAGTTCGCGATCTGCCGCATATAATCCTCTTCGGTTTTTCCATCGGGATACAGATTATAGTACTGCGGCGACGGACTGAGATATACCCGGAACGCAGACTGCTCCGTCTTGATACTCGCACTCGACCTCATAAGCGCTTCACTGCCGGCTACCTGTGATGCTTCGGCGGCAGCCACATGCGTGCTCCCCATACAGAACAGCATTCCCGCAGTGAGCAGAAGGCTCATCATTCGTTTCAGCATTGTCACTTCCCCCTGTAAAGACGACACGATATACTTCATTTTATTATATCGGCTTGTCCGCGAAATATAATTCTTTAAAAGGATTATATCTCCTGACTTCTCAGGATTTTACAGAAAATCCTGAGAGCGCCCGCGGCAGCCGTTGCTTTTCAGGAACAAATCTTTTATAATCAAAAGAAAACGACGGATTCTCATCCGGTGAAGGAGAACGCAAATGATCGGAATTATCGGCGCGATGCCCATTGAAGTTGAGGGACTAAAAAGCAGACTGCAAAATCCGCAGACAGAAATACTGGCGGGTCTGGAATTCTGCAAGGGGACGCTGTCCGGTGTGGAATGCGTCATCGCGCACTGCAACCCCGGCAAGGTGAACGCCGCGCTGTGCACGCAGCTGATGATTACCCACTACCGGCCCCGCCTGGTGATTAACAGCGGAGTGGCGGGCGGAATCGGCGAGAGCATTCACATCGGCGATCTGGTGATTTCTACCGCCGTGGTACAGCACGATATGGACACCTCCCCGCTGGGAGACAAGCGCGGCTATTTGTCCGGTATCGGGCTGATCGATATCCCCGCTTCGGAGAAGCTGGTTCAGCTGCTCGGGCGAACGGCTCCGGAGGTTTATAAGGGCGCGGTACATACGGGCGTGATCGCCACGGGCGATCAGTTCATCTGCGATTCGGCAAAGCTGCATGAGCTTGGCCGTGATTTTGGCGCGATGGCCTGCGAAATGGAGGGCGGCGCTGTCGGGCAGGTATGCCATGTGAACAGCGTGGATTTTGTTGTGCTGCGCACGATTTCAGACAACGCCGACGACGACGCGAAAATGGATTACGCCACGTTCGCCCCGATCGCGGCCCAGCGCGGGATCGACCTGTTGTGCCGTATTCTTCCCGAGCTGTCCTGATTCTTTTGCAGCGGATACAAATCTGCGATTTAAAATGAGAAATCTCGTGTTTCCTCCGCTTTCGACGGGGAAAACACGAACTGCGATTTCCTGTTTTTACGAAAGATTCTGCATGGTCTCTCCTGTTCCCGGTTCGAAACCGCCAAACAGAAACGGAGGGTGCGTATGAAGTTCTATGACATCTCCCGCGAATTGTTTTCTGCCGATGTATACCCGGGCGACCCCGTTCCCTGGTCGGAGCGGATCCGCCGTATCGACACCGGCGACGATTATAATCTGTCCGCCTTTTTCACCGGCTCTCACAGCGGCACCCATCTGGATGCGCCGCGGCACTTTCTGGAGGATGGGGACACGATCGACCGGATTCCGCCGGAATTCCTGATCGGACCATGCACGGTGGTTACGGTGGAGGGGATTGTGACCGGCGCACAGATCGAGGAGCTTTTGCCCCGCTGCCAGAAGCGGATTCTGTTCCACGGCGACGGCCAGGCGTTTTTAGACCGCAGCGCCGCGTTTGTTCTGGCGGACAGCGGTGCCCTGCTAGTGGGGACGGACGCGATCTCGATCGGCAGCGAGGCCGAGGAGCGATCGGTCCATCTGGAGCTTTTGGGCGCGGATATTCCGATTCTGGAGGGCGCCGTTCTCGACGGCGTTCCGGACGGGGACTATCTGCTGATTGCGCTGCCCTTAAAGCTCCGCGGTCTGGAGGCTTCCCCCTGCCGCGCAGTGCTGTTGCAGGGTACCCTGCCAAGGGACGAACGCTTTTCGTAATATGGCAGGCCAACAATCATCCAAAGCGAAACGGCCGCGTGATTTTCCAACGGCCAGAAGGGCTTCCGCGCTCATTGTGCGGAAGCCCTTCTTAAATTTATATTGAGAAAAGGCAGAGATCAAAATCATCCCTGCTGTGCATGCCGGAGGGCCGTTTCGTATGCGGCTTTCGTTCTCTCGTCAAAGCAGACCATCGTAACCGACTGCACGGTTTTGGCCGTTTGGGAAAACGCGAGGATCTCCCGCACGGCAATGTAAGCGGCGCATTCCAACGGAAAACGGTATACACCCGTACTGATGGAGGGAAACGCCACGGTATGACAGCCGTTTTCTTCTGCCAGTCGGAGACAGTTTTGATAGCAGGAAGCGAGGAGGCCCTCCTCCCCGGCTCCGCCGCCGTGCCAGACGGGGCCGGGCGTGTGGATCACATAGTTTGCGGGCAATCGATAGCCCGACGTGATTTTGGCCTGACCGGTTTCACACCCGTGCAGACGCCTGCATTCCTCCAGCAGCTCGGGGCCCGCCGCCCGATGAATGGCTCCGTCCACTCCGCCTCCGCCAAGCAGAGAGGTGTTGGCGGCATTGACAATCGCATCCACCGCAAAAGTCGTAATATCTCCCTGAAGAATGGAAAACTCCATAACGTTCCTCCTTTGAGCTGTTCCCCTTGAACAAGCCGATTCAGTTCCGTCTATTATCACTTTCTAAAGTAATGATTTTTCTCCCGCCTATAGTGGAGGGCAAAATCACTCTATTGGGCACAAGACGATTTAAAATGAATTGACTATAAGAACAGGATACTCCGTACCGGGCCAAAATACAATTAAATCAAGATAAAAAAACAGCTCCTCATCCGGCGGTTTTCAGAACACCGGGCGAGAAGCTGTCATTTCACTTCTGCTTGATCAAAATTATTCAGAAATCTGGTCGGCGATGCTGCGCGCGTAGCTCTTCATCTTGGCCAGATCATCCGCCGTTGGGGTGAAATTCGAACGGATTCCCTCTCCCTCAAAGCGATACTTCAAATGCTCCAAACGGGAGCGCATCATACCGACAGCCTCACCGCTCCAGCCAAACGCGCCGAAAGCACCGGCCGGCTTGGAACGAACGTTGATCGCGTCAATACTCGACAGCACATCCCAAACAATTTTGGGCGCATCGCGGTTAATGGTGCAGGAACCCATGAGCAGAGCATCCGCTTCGTTTGCGGCGGTCACAGACTCTTCAAACGGAGTAAATACCACGTCGATCAGGCGCACATCCAGCTCGGAATCGGCAGAAAGCTCTTCATAGGCCGCTTCCGCCAGCTGCTTGGTGCAGCCGTATGCAGATGCGTACAAAATTGCGATCTTTCTGCGGTCGCGCTCCGCGGGCAGACTCCATTTGCGGTAAAGCCCCGTGATCTCTTTGATCCCCTGAACCAGGCAGGGGCCATGACTCGTGCAGACCATACGAACCGGCAGGTCCTTGATTTTATCCAGACCGCTGATGACATAAGGCTTGAACGGGCCGAAAATACATTCATAATAGTGGCGCGCCTGCTCCAGGTATTTTTCCCGGTAGTGCATGTTGGTGTCCACCAGAGTGGGCTCGCAGAAATGCGTTCCCAGAAAATCGCAGGTAAACAGCAGACCGCTCGTCTCATCCCATGTAAACATGGAATCAGGCCAGTGCAGAAGAGGCGCCACGATGAACTGCAGCGACCGGTCACCCAAATCCAGAATCTCTCCCGATTTTACCACATGAAACCGGAATTCCTGATTCGCAATGGCTGTGATATATTTCTTCGCCGCCATTGTGCAGTAAATCTCAATATTGGGATTCAGTGCCAGCAGCTTTGCCACACTGCCGGAATGATCCGGTTCCGTATGGTTCATAATCAGGTAATCAATTTCAGAAACGTCGATTAGACTCTGAATGTTCTCGAGATATTCCTCAAAGAAATCTGCATGAACCGTATCGATCAGCACATTTTTCTGGCCGGTAATCAGGTACGCGTTGTAGCTGCTCCCATAAGGGGACTCCATAATAATGTCAAATACACGCAAACCGGGATTTAGTACTCCGACCGAATAAATGTGGTCTGCCAATTTCTTTGTTGCCATGACTGAAACATCCTTCCCGCTGACTGGGCGTAAATTTGCCCTTTACTGGGGGCTGAACATATCCTTAGAAGCCCCGCATTCCGGACAGGTCCAATCTTCGGGAAGAGCTGCAAAACTGGTTCCGGGAGCGATTCCGTTATCGGGATCCCCTACCGCCGGATCGTATACATAGCCGCAAGCATCACATACATATTTTGCCATAACTTTTAACACTCCTTTTTAATTGACAATCTTTTATCACTTAAGAATTGATGTCTTTAGTATACTCTATCCTTTTTGAGATTGTCAATCAAAAGAGGTGTCTTTCAGGTGTGTTTCCGCATTAAAAACCGCCATCGTCCAGGATGTTACACAAATGACCCGGACATACCGTACCCGTAGCCAGGGTACGGGCCAAAGCCATTGCGCGAGCTTCGCTGCTGCTGACGTTCTCATATTCGGCTTCGGCATTCACTGTACCTCGTTGTATAATACGAATCCCAAAGCCGGTCTTTTCATTGCCAAACACATAATACTCCAAGACTCTGTTTTGCCGCGAAATGATGATCTTTCCTACATTTTTGACCATGAACGGCCTCTCCCCCTTCTTGAATTTGAATCTCCGTAAACTATTTCCATAAACCATATTTCCGTGAATTTAATTCACATGCTTTTTCATTCATCATACGAGATTTCCCATTTGTTTTCAATATGGTATCCCATTGTCACATTTACTTTTTAGTTTTTCCTCAATATCTTTCGCTTTTCATTTTCTTTCTTACCAGATGTAGCCCCAAGCAGTGCTTTCTCCGCCTCCACCACGACAAATGGAACAAGCGAAATCAGTGCAACTGCCACCCACTGGGCGCCGCTGAGGACCGCTGTTTTGAAAATCTGTGCCACCGGAGCCACCGCGATCACCGAAACCTGCATGATTGTGCAGATGACGGAAGCCACTAAGAGCTGCGGATTGCTGAGAAATCCGATGCGGAACAGAGAATGGGACGAACGCATGTTATAACTATGTACGATCTGAGAAAGACTCAGTGTTGCGAACGCCATTGTTCGGCCGATGATCGGATAAGAGGGGTCCATGTCGAAAAACGCGCGGCCCACACTATAGGCCAGCAGGGCCAGAGCGCCGATCAAACATCCCTCTACTAAAATATTGTATCCCATCCCGCCCGCGAAAATGCTCTCATTTTGCCGATGTGGGGGTTGTTCCATCACATCATTTTCAATCGGTTCCACCCCCAGCGCCAGGGCAGGCAGAGAATCGGTCACCAGGTTGATCCACAGCAGCTGAATGGCCAGAAGCGGCAGGGGCAGCTGCAGCAGAAACGCCATAAACACGGTGAGGATCTCACCGATATTGCAGGAAATCAGGAAATGGATCGTTTTGCGGATATTCGCATAGATGCCGCGGCCCTCGCGCACTGCCTCGACGATCGTTGCAAAGTTGTCGTCGGTCAGCACCATATCCGCCGCGCCCTTCGCCACATCGGTGCCGGAAATACCCATGGCGCAGCCGATGTCGGCCGCCTTGAGCGCCGGAGCGTCGTTGACGCCGTCGCCCGTCATCGCCACGATCTCGCCGCGCTTCTGAAAGGCCTTGACGATACGAACCTTATGCTCCGGCGACACCCGGGCAAACACCGAATACTGGTAGATATTCCGCTCCAGGTCGCGCTGGTCCATCTGATCCAGCTGCTGGCCGGTGAGCGCTTTGTCCTCGGGGCCCATCATACCCAGCTTCCCGGCAATCGCAATCGCCGTCGCCACATGGTCCCCGGTAATCATCACAGCGCGGATTCCCGCTTTCTTGCACAGGCGCACCGCACGCTCCGCTTCCGGACGCGGTGGATCGATCATGCCGATAAAGCCGCAGAATACCAGATCCTTCTCCCACTCATCTTCCGGCGGAAGCTGCTTCACATCGCGGTAGGCCACGCCGAGCACGCGCAGCGCGCGCGACGCCATCTGCTCGTTTCTGCGCTGCAGCTCGCGCCGCACCTGCTGATCCATCGGGGCGGTAAAGCTGCCGCCCTGGCAGGTGGTGCAGCGCTCCATCAACAGATCCGGCGCACCCTTTGTGATGATGCGGTACTGCTGATTGTCGAGCCGGTGTACCGTCGTCATCATCTTGCGGGAAGACTGGAAGGGGATTTCGCGGACTCTGGGCATGCGGCGCTCCAGCTGATCTTTCGGCACGGGGGAAGCTGCCAGAAGCGCGGCCTCGGTTGGGTCGCCCTGTATTTTATCGCCCGAAACGGTGCAGTTGTTGCACAGCGCCGCCAGCTCCAAAATGCGTCTGGCCTGGGTATCCTGCTTCGTCAGCACGCCGTCGTAGCCGGCTACCTCTACCACCGTCATCTTGTTCTGCGTGAGCGTTCCGGTTTTATCCGAGCAGATGACACTGGCGCTGCCGAGCGTTTCCACGGCCGGCATGCGGCGCACAATGGCCCGGCAGTTTGCCATGCGGCGCACGCCCATGGCCAAAACGATCGTAACAACCGCCGGCAGCCCTTCGGGAATCGCGGCTACCGCCAGGCTAATGGAAATCATGAACATATCCAGCGGCTCCACGCTCTGGATCAGCCCCATAATAAAGATCACCGCGCAGATTGCCAGCGCGCCGATGCCAAGCACCTTGCCCGTATGGGCCAGCCGCTTTTGCAGCGGGGTCTGGGGAGCTTCCTCCGAATGGATCATGTGGGCGATTTTGCCTACCTGTGTTTCCATTCCGGTGGCAACCGCCACGCCTACGCCGCGCCCGGCCGCAACGCTGCTGCTGGAATACAGCATATTCTTGCGGTCGCCGAGCGGCGTTTTATCCCCGCAGACAAGCTCCGCCGATTTTTCCACCGGCAGGGATTCGCCGGTCAGTGCGGATTCCTCCGCACGCAGGTTGTGCGCTTCCAGAATGCGCAGATCGGCCGGTACGAAATCACCCTCCGTCAAAAACACGATATCGCCGGGAACGATCTCTTTCGAGGCGATTTTGACCCGCTTGCCGTCGCGCATCACAACAGATTCGGGCGAAGTAAGCTTCTTCAGCGCATCGATTGCCTTTTCGGCGCGGCTCTCCTGTGCCACACCGATCACCGCGTTGACGATGACGATGAGCAGAATGATGATGGGGTCTATATAATCACTGTCATGCCGGAACAGGGAGGTAAAAAACGAAACTGCCGCGGCAATCAGCAGGATAATGACCATAAAGTCTTTGAACTGCTCCAAAAACTTTGCGATGAGGCCAGGCCGTTTGCCCTCCCGCAGTTCGTTCTGTCCGTATTCCCTACTCCGTTGTTCCACCTGCGGTACCGTAAGCCCCCGCTTGGGATCTGTTTTTAACTGCCGGATACATTCCTCTCTGGACAAACTTTGCCACTCCAAAACAAATCAACTCCCGCTCTGATTTTCAGGCTTTCGCCCGCACCTGCCTTTGCATTGGTTATATATATTAACCCGGGTGGACGAAATAGAACTCTGCGCGGAGATTTGTCGGAATTCACCGGAAAACAGGATAAAACCTTGCAGATCACCGCAAAAACGCTTTTGGACGTGTCCGGCAAAAGCGGGATTTCCCTTGACAAACAGCAGAAAAGCCCGATATGATTAACGTGAGTGAAAACAAATTGAACGAAGAGGGAATACCCCTTCAGAAAAGGTGGGTACAGCATGAACAAAAAACAGATTACGGGATTGATTGCAGCCGCGCTCGTATTTGTATTTGTCTGCGGCTCCAGCATGGTGATTCGCAGCTTTGCGGGGCAGCAGGAAAACAACTATTTCGACAAACTGCTGAAAGCGTCCGAGGACGTTTCCAAAGATTTTCCAACCAGCCCGTTCGTAGGCGTTGTTTCGGTGGAGGGCACCATTCAGGCTTCTTCCTCCACATCCTCCCTGTTCCCGACGGAGGGCTACGACCATAACAGAACCCTGAAGCTGATCGACAGCCTGGAGGCCGACCCAAACAACAAGGGAATCCTTCTGTACGTCAACTCGCCGGGCGGAAGCGTATACGAGAGCGACGAGCTGTACCAGCGTCTGCTCAAATACAAAGAAAACACCGAGCGCCCGGTTTGGACCTATATGGCGAACATGGCGGCCTCCGGCGGATATTACATCTCTATGGCATCTGACAAGATCATCGCCAACAGCCAGACCTGGACCGGCTCGATCGGCGTCATTATCTCTTTGACGAATTACAAAGAGCTCATGGATAAAATAGGCGTAAAGAGCGTTCTGTTCACCAGCGGAAGAAATAAGGCCATGGGCAGCTCCACAGACATCATGACCGAAGAGCAGGAACAGATCTTCCAGTCCCTTGTGGATGAGCCTTACAACACCTTTGTCAGCATTGTGGCAAAGGGCCGCCATATGGACGAGGCCAAGGTGCGCGAGCTGGCGGACGGCAGAATCTACACCGCCAGGCAGGCCCGGGAAAACAAGCTGATCGACCAGGTCGCCGGTTACGAGGACGCCCAGGCGGAATTTGAGGAAGCGCTGGGCGATTCCGTGGAGTTTTATACTCCCACTTATTCCGCTTCGCCGTTTGCCTCTCTTTTTGCCATGGCGAAGGACTACACCCGCAGCGACGCGGATAAGCTGGCCGACCTGATGGAAATCAAAGAGAGCGGGGTGCCGATGTACTATGCAGCCATTGGAGAATAACACAGCCACCCCCGGCGGATTTTTCGTCCGCCTGACGGCCTACCTGATCGATCTTTTGCTGATCGGCACAATCCTTACGCTGACAGTCCGCCTGCCGCTGATGATGGTGCAGATGCTAAACCCCGCCTCGTGGTTCTTAAGCCCCATCCTCTTCCGCTTCAGCCCGTACGATATTTTTCTGTACCTGGCTGGATCGGCCTATTTTATCGTGATGACCTACCTAACCGGCGCAACCGTGGGCAAACGCCTGATGAACCTGCGCGTCGTCGCCTGCGATGACAGCAAGCTGACATTTGTCAACGTCCTTTACCGTGAAACCATCGGGCGCTATCTTTCGTCTCTTCTGTTCATCGGGTACCTGATGATCGGAGCCAGCGAAACGAAGCAGGGGCTCCACGACCGCCTGTGCGACACCCAAGTGATTTACACCTGCAAGTGCCGGCCCGTTGTCTATGGGAAAGCGTCCCCGGTCTATGGATACGGCACAGCCCCGGCCTCTGCCGCCGCCGTTCCCTCCGCTCCGGTTTCGTACCGCCCCTACGGGCAGGCAGAGCCCGAGACCGCTCCCGAGCTGCCGGAACAGACGCCGCCCGATGAAACGGAAGCCCCGGCAGCACCGCAGGAGCAGGAGCCGAAATAACACGGAATAACACGCCGCAATTGACAACGCACCCCATTCGTCAGAGACAGGGAATCTCTGTCTGACGAATGGGGTGCGTTTTTCTGTTTGCCGGATCATTTTTTAAAGAGCTTTTTCCGATAGCTGTTTTTCCTTTTTATCAAAGGATGGATTGGACGCATCAAAGTTTTTGCTGCCGGAATAAATCGGCGGTTCTTCGCAGACCTCCCTCAAACGTGCGAAATGCAGCAAAATCACCCTACTGCGCAGGGAGCTCCTTATTCATTCGCCAGTATGTCTGCCGCGTGTCTTTTCCGGTATTCATGGGCGGTGACATTTTCGTACCTTTTAAAAACCTTGCTGAAATAATTGCTCTCACTGTACCCCAGCCGGAACGCCACATCCGCGGTGCTCATGTTGGTAAAGATCAGGTACATTTTGGCGAGAGCGAGCTTTCGGATATGCAGATATTCCATCACGCTCATACTCAGATACTGCTGAAACAGCCGGCTTAAATACCCCTGGCTGATGTTGCAGGCCCGCGTGATGACAGCCAGACTCAGGTCTCCCTTGATCCGCAGATTGATAAAGCGGAAGACGTCCTCTAAAATTTCGCACCGGCTGACAGCCGCCTGCTGAAACACATAGTTCATCACATCGAACAGCCACATCTCCCAGCTTTTCGAATTCCGCGCAAAAATCTCGTTGATGGGGAAAAGCCTTTCGCACGCCGCTCCGTCAGGGTTCAATCCCGGCACCAGACCGAGCAGGCTTTCCCCCATCTGAAAAAAGCATTCCGTCAGCCGCCGCTGATCCTTATCGACACATATTTGCCGCACAAGCTCCGGTACGGCATAATACATCCCTCGAAAATCGTGCTGATTCAAACACCGTGACAGAAGGTTGATCTGCTGCGCGGTTCCCTGGTGATATTTCGCAAACTCCTCCAGCAGCGCGCGCAGAGTGCTGAACGCGATCGGTTTTGACAGATATTCCTGAGCGGCGGACCGAAGCACTCCCCGGGCAAACTCAAAATCGCGGCAGACAGAAACCATGTAAATCGATATGTCCGGATGATATTTATGAATTCTTTTACATGCCTCGATCCCCGACATGCCGACCATCTCCATATCCAGAAACACAATATCAATCGGGTCCCGCCGGCAGCATTCAACGGCCTCCTCGCCGCTCCCCACACTGTGCACCACTTGGAAATTCGGGATTCTGGAGATCATCAGGCGCATCGCATCCCGCATCATCTGTTCATCATCTGCTACCAATACGCGATACATTTACAATATCCTTTCATCAATCTCTTTGGGATATCTGATAATCGATGCCGTTCCCTTTCCCGGATAATTCTGGATGGAAACGTCATATTGCTCGCCAAACGCGGCAATCAGGCGCATACGCGCATTGTTGATTCCGATTTCCGCCAATTCTTTCTGCCGTTTCCCCTGATACTGCCCTGCCAGCTTTGAAACAGTTTTGGCATCGATTCCGGGCCCGTTGTCCTTCACCCGAATCAGCACATCTTCATTCTGATAGCGTATGGAAATAGAGATATGGCCGGGTTCGCGTTTCTGCGCGATGCCGTAGTCCAAAGCGCGTTCCACGAACGGGAGGAGGATGGTCCGGGGAATGAGCTGCATCGAAAGTTCGTCCTCCATTTGAACGGACCACGAAAGCCGTTCGCCCAAACGCACCTTTTGAATCTGTAAATAACGCTCCAGTGTTTCACATTCTTCCGCCACGGTTGAAACCGGACTGTTATCGATCAGCGTTGCATAAAGAAAATCGGAGAACAGGGTAATGATCTCATTCGTTCGGGGCGCCTCCTCCAAAACGGAAAGGCTCGAGATCGTACTCAGGCAGCGAAAAACAAAGACAGGATTCGTCTGGGCGCGCAGCGCGCTGAGTTCCATGCTTTTCAGCCGGCTTTCCTTTTCCATCCGCTTCTGCTGCTCGCTGAGGCTTTGAATCTCTTGATTGAGAAGATCCGTCTGCTGCAGGCGCGCGATCTCTTTTTCCGCGAACTGGTTAATGATGAGGGAAACCAGATCCGCCAGATTGGTAAACTGTTCGTAGCTGATTTCGGGAACCTGCTCGAACAGCACCTGAAGCTCCTTGTCCTGCTCCCAATCATCCCTTTGGCCGGACAAAATCGTCGCAAGCCGGGGAAGCTCCGGCGGAGCATCGCTGCAGCGAAACTGCCCGCCCAGCACGCCGCCCAGATATTGCCCCTGAATGATGACGGGAACCGCAACCTCCAGCAGCCCGCACGGGCAGAAGAAAACGTTCCGCTTTCGGGTGACCACGGCCTGAATAGAGCCGAACGCATCCGACTGCTTGCATCTTTGCCCGGAGCCTTGTCCGTTGCGCACACGCTGGCAAAACGGCGTAAAAGCCGTCATCTGCGTGATCGGTTCCCCGCGATAATCCACGGTGACAAAGGCCAGCCCCGTGGCGCGCGCGATCTGATTCTGAATTTCCTCCAGCATCTCTTTTCCCAGCAGATTCTGAATGTTCATCTCATCTTTTGGTATCCTGCTTTTTACCGGCATGCTCTGTGTGGAAATGGACTGGTATTCGATTTTTTCCATATGGCATATCTCCCCTATATCAAGAACAATGCGGTTGTTGTTGTAATCATTCTATCATATAGAAAGAAATTTTAAATTAAAAAATGTGGATTGCAGAAATTAAGTTACAGGCCCCCATAACAAGACTGTAACGCCATATAAGCCCTTGCGTGATTTTGGAATTTCACCCGCAAAGGCTTTCTCTTCTATGCCGGGCCGCCGGAGCCGGACCCTGCGTCTGGCTCCGGCACAGCCGGTGCATAGCAAGAATTTATTTAGAGGTTTCGTTTACTCTGGGAATCAGCTTTTCCGTGTCTGTATGCGGCCTGGGAATGACATGAGTGGAGATGACCTCCCCCACCGCTCTTGCCGCGGTGGCCCCGGCATCAACAGACGCCTTGACCGCCCCCACGTCGCCGCGCACCATGACGGTGACAAGGCCGGAACCGATTTTTTCAAAGCCCGCAAAATCCACATTCGCGGCCTTCACCATCGCGTCTACGGCTTCCACCGCGCCTACAAATCCTTTTGTTTCAATCATACCCAATGCATCAAAAGTCATCGCAATTCCTCCTTTGTTTCCTCAAAAGTACGAGTGATTAAGAAAAAGAATGAGCGGTACGGTTGATGATGTCGTCCTGAACCTCTTTCGCCAGCACGACAAACTGCGCGCTGTACCCGGCCACACGCACGATAAGGTCCTTGTAATTTTCCGGATGCTTCTGCGCATCCAGCAGCGTTTCGCGGTCTATTACGTTGAACTGTACGTGCATTCCCTTATGATCGAAATAGCTGCGGATTACCGCCGCAAAGTTTTTCAGCCCTGTATCGCCTGCCACTGCGGACGGCAGAAATTTCTGATTATAGAGGGTGCCGTTGGACGCAATATGGTGGTCGAGCTTCGCAACCGAATTCGCCGCGGCTGTGGGGCCGGAATGATCTCTGCCCGCACGGGGCGATACACCGTCCGCAAGAGGAGTCTTCGCAAGTCTTCCGTCGGGCAGTGCCGCCACGTCTTTCCCAAAGAGCACGTTGGAGGAAACCGGATACATACCCGCGTGGAAAATTCCGCCGCGCGGATTGGTGTATTTCTGAACCTCCATGCAGTAAATCTGAGCGCATCTGCGGGCAACCAGGTCCACCTCGTCAATGTCGTTGCCGAACGAAGGCGTGCGGTTCAGGATTCTGCGGATATCGTCATAGCTGCCGCTCACCTGCGAGCCGGCGCCCAGAGAGCTGCCGATCTGCGTTTTCAGCTGTGCGGGATCCAGCGACCCGTTCTGGCTGAGAATCTTCTTGACCACCTCGTAAACTCTGGCTTCAGTCACATCCGAGCACGCCGCCCCGTTCGCGCCAGCCGCGTCGGGATTCACGTTCGTGGGGTCGACCGGATAGCCAAAGTTCGCATCCAGCGCATCCTTGAGCTGTTTCATGGTGATCGCCTTGTCTTCGAACACATTTTTCTGAATCGCGTAAACAGAGTCGCCTACATCCGCCACGCCGATCGCCTGCGGGCCGGTAAAGTTGTAGGTCGCTCCGCCCTCCTGCGCACATTTTCCTCTGCCGATGCAGTCCGCGATCATACCCGAAAGGAACGGCAGCTTGCCGCGCTCCATATGCGCGTAATCCATCGAGTTGCACGCCTCTGCGAGCAGGTTGACAAAGTAACTCATCTGCGCCGTATACGCCTGATACAGCTGATCCATGCTGCTGAACGTGGTAACGTCGCCCGTAACCGGCCCGAACTGTCTGCCGTTGAGCTTTCCGTTGTTCAGCGTGATTTCCAGCACCTTCGCAATATTAAAGAACGCGGCGTCATGCCAGCCGTCCGTTTTGCCTGGAATGGTGGGCTCTACGCAGCCGATCAGCGAATAGGTGCGCGCATCCCGCAGAGTTACGCCGCGGTTCACCAGAGCGGGGATGATCACCTCGTCGTTGTACATGGCGGGAACGCCAAGACCGAGACGGGCTACCTCGCAGGCGCGCAGCAAAAATTCATCGGGAGTTCCCTGCCAGACACGCATGGAGAAGGACGGGCTGGTCAGGCGCACATGAGCGGTGGCCTCCATGCACATATAGGAAATCTCATTGGTGGCGTCAAAGCCTTCTTCATCCTGTCCGCCCACGCAAAGATTCTGGAAGCACTGATACCCGGCAAACGCCTGAGCGGAAATCTGGTCGCGCGTTTTATTGAGGTCGTTGAACTTGACCCACAGGCTGTCGAGCAGCTCCTGCGCAAACTCTTTGCTGATCGTATCCTTTTTCAGGAACGGATACATGTACTGGTCGAATCGCCCGGGAGAAACCGAATGGCCGTTGGATTCCGTCTGAATCGCGAGCTGCACAAACCAGAATGATTGAAGAGCCTCATAAAAATTCGTGGCGCCGTTTTTCGGCACACGCAAGCAGTTTTCCGCAATGGCCAGCAACTCTGCCTTGCGGACGGGATTTGCTTCTGACGCGGCCATTTCCCGCGCTTTCTGCTCATAGCGTTCCGCAAAATGGATCAGCGCGCTGTAAACCGTGATGATCGCCTGATAAAACTGCTGCTTTTTTATGTATTCGGGGTCCGATCTCTCCATTGCGGTCATCGCCGCCACCGTTTCGGCGATGACGCCCGTGCAACCCTGATTCAAAATCTTCCCGTAATTTACGGTTACATGACCGATTCCGCCATTCAGATAATTGCCTATGGCGAAGACGCCGTTTGAAAGGCAGGCCTTTGTTTCATCCGACATATAGGAAAGGGCCAGCTCACTGATGGTTTTCCCCTTCCAATAGAGAAAAGCTTCCTCCAGCTCGCGGGCTGTTTCTTCGGGAATCTGGAACGGATCCGCCATTCTGCTTCCCATGGTTTTAAATTCATCCTGTACCCATGAATAAGAAAACTCCGGGTAAATCTGCACCGATCTGGTGCGCTTCGTCAGCGAACCGACAATCAGCTCGTCTTCCCGAATGGTAACCGGCAGATTGGCCAGAAGCTTCTCGAGCGCCTTGGCCCGCCGCATCACCATCGGCAGATCTTCCGTTTCCCTGTAGGACTGGGTCACCAGAACCGCGCGGTCTGATTCCACATAGGGTACTGCGTCCACAATCCTCTGTTTCAGGCGCAGAACGCGGTCTGTCGGTTTCGAAAACCCTTTTTCCAACATACACTTACCTCCTTCGAATTTGAATGCCTGTTTCTTCCTATCAACCGCTTCGATTGTTTTATCGTGATTATCCAACAAAATTATAATTCATTTTCCCGTGATATCCGGAACAAATTCCAAACCAATCAAAAGTAAAATTCAAACTTCATTTCCTGTGATTTGCTCACCTCTTCTTTACCTGCAAACAGGGCCGGCGGCGGTAAGCTGATCCTTTCCAGGCGGTAAAAATCAGATCGGCTCTGAAGTCATAAAACGGCAATCACTTTCGCAAAGCGTTCCGAAAGAGATTTTTCCCGAAATTCTCTGCGGCTGGCCGCAGCCAAAGCGAACCTCTTTTCGCCGTCTTCAAAATCAGGGGAATTCATTTTATTGAGGGACGAAATCCCGGCGATACCTTTGGTTCGTCCTAAATGCCTATTTGGACTTGCAAATATCCAACGAAAAACGGGGCCGAAAATTCTGTGCAAAAAAGGAGGAGGCACAAATGCCTCCTCCTTTTACAATATAAAATTTTTGCTGCCCGGTACAAAGTACCGGCCCTTTTTAAGGACTGCTTGAATCGTAATGATCGCATTTTTGCACCGTATACCGAACCCTGGATGAAATCAGCCAGAGTTCCGAAGCATCCATCCGCAATAGATGCGGCAGCTTTCAGCTGAACCTGTTTTAAAAGGTCAGTTTTCTGTTTCTGGCGGTTACTTCCCATTCTTCGATAATATTGCTGTTCTGGGCCACCAAAACAGCAGGATACAGTGCAGAAGTGGGGCAGATATGGGTCGGAATCACATAAAAGACGGTGCCGATGGCAGGGACTTCATTTTCATGCTCGGGATTCATTTCGAAAACCCAATGCTCTTCACTCTGAAACAGCACATGCGCGCGATCGAACCCTGCAATGATACCGCGTACCCCCGCCGGATCGGCGGCAATCCCTTTATACCCTAAATCCAACGTGAAAAGTCCGGGAGCCGGGTGACTGATGACCCGTGTCAGGATAGCCGCGGCAGGCTCAAAGGACAGATCGGGCAAATTCTTTTGGTATCCCGCATCGTCGATGAAGGCGGTTCCGGGCGAAAGGAACCATTCGGTAACCAGCGCATGGCACGGAAACGACGGGGTTCCGCCCATAATCATGGTGCTGCATTCGATCTTCTTTTTCATTAATTCGACCTGAATCTCTTTTACCTGCAGATCAGCTTCCCGTACCTGACCCAAACGGACCTGGAGATCGCTGTCATTGTGGTTCCCGTCATAACAGTGCATCCCTTTCAGAGAAAGACCCGGCAGCTGCGTGGCTTTTTCATAGAGCTGCTCTGCCTGCTGCAAAGGGACACCGGTTCGGTTCATTCCCATATTGACATCGAGCAATGTGTCAATTTTCATATGCCTTTGCACGGCATGCTCGCTGAGAACAGAAAGCTGCTCAAAATCATCGCCGATGGCCCAGAACCGTGTATTGGGAAAGGCCTTAATCAGCTCAAGATACCGTTTCAGATTGGGGCCGATCAGAGGATACGCCAAAAGGACATGATCCGCGCCGGCCGCGGCTGTCATCTCGGCCTCTGCAATCGTTGCGCATTTAAACCGCCGGATTCCCATCTCCAGCTGCAGCTTTACCATCTTCTCCATTTTATGGGATTTGACATGGGGCCACAGCCTTTGGGCTCCGCCGGCCATTTCAATGGCCAGTCTGGTATTTTGAATAATGGTGTCCTTATAATAAATCAAAGCCGGACTGATCATTTTGGAAGGATCGTTTAACTCAAATACTGTACTCATAAAATCAATCCTTTAAATTTCAAATATGAATTCAATCTCTACCGGAATATTTCCGGGCAGTTCATTCACCCCAATCGCGGAACGGGCGCCTATGCCGTCTTCGCCGTAAAGATCCTTCAAAAGCTGAGAAGCGCCGTTGGCTACGATGGGCTGCTGATTAAAATCGTCGGCACTGGCTACAAAGGCCAGCATTTTGACAAGACCCTTGATCCGATTCAAATCGCCCAAATAATCGTGCAGAACGCTCAGCGCGTTCAAGGCGCAAATTCTTGCGGCCTCCTGCCCCTGCTCCACGGAGCATTCTTTCCCCAGCTTGCCCTCCAGCACAGGGATTCCCCCGAGAGTGGCCCCCTGGCC
Organism: Faecalispora jeddahensis; assembly: GCF_000577335.1. Taxonomy (GTDB): domain Bacteria; phylum Bacillota; class Clostridia; order Oscillospirales; family Acutalibacteraceae; genus Faecalispora; species Faecalispora jeddahensis. The sequence goes on from NZ_CBYL010000009.1 coordinate 28,325, forward strand.
TGAAATATACAGCAGATTGCCCACCTGCTTTACCGGTTGATAGATTCCGCCTTTCGGGGGCGGCGGAGGGAGCTCCAGACCAAGCTGTTTCAAAGTATTGTATACATTCATGCAAATCACTTTCCTTTCGGTTTATCGAATGATCTTTCCCCGGCACATGACATGCCGGATATTGCGAAACACAGTGATATCCGTTAAGGGATCGCTTTCCATGGCAATCAGGTCGGCGCTTAGTCCCGGGCGGATCGATCCGGTTTCTTCCGAGAGCCCCAACGCCGCGGCCCCGTTCACCGTGGCCGCCCCGATCAGCTCCGGTATGGTGATCCGGCAGCGATGATACAGAATTTCCAGCTCCAGCCACGTCTCATCAAAATATGTCAATCCGCATCCCGCATCCGTACCGATCACGGGAAGCATGCCGAGCTGAATCAGACGCTCAAAAATACGGCATTCGCGCTCCTCCTGCTCCAGCAGAAAGGCCTCGCGTTCGCTGCGCTCTGCCCCGTTTTCTCTGCAGTGATCAAATATATGATAATTGTTTGAAATCCCGATCATAAAATAGCGGCTCTCATTTTGAAACTGCTCCATTACCGCCGGCTCGTAAACTCTTTCGAGCAATCCGTTCCTGTGGTTGCGGACAAAGCAGGCACAGTGCTCAATACATTGCACACCGCCGCGCATCGCGTTCACAAAGCCCTCCGTAGTAAGGCAATGGGCAAAGGTCGGCAGGCTCCAGTGATGCGCTTCATCGGTCATCGCCCGAATCTGCTCGGCGGTATAGCTGGTCTGCTCCGGTGTTGAGCCGGGGGTCATCTGGCCGCCGCTTACAATGATCTTGATCGCGGTACATCCGGCTTTCTTTCTGCTGCGCACCGCCAGAATGGTGTCATCGATCGAATCGGCTTCTGAACCCGGGATAAAATGCAGGTGCCCGCCCGTGATCGTAATGGGAGGACCGGCCAGCTGCAAACGGGGCAAATCCGCCAACTGGCGGGCCCTTTCCTGATACAGTTCCAGCGTGCGGTAGCTTCCGCCTGCATCGCGTGCTGTGGTTACGCCGGAATAAAGCAGCGTTTCGGCATTTTTGGCCGCACGCAGAAAGCTGATTTGCGGACTTTCGCTCAAATACCGCTCACGGGTATTTTCGATCGGCTCAAACTCCAGGTGTACGTGGGTATTGATCAGCCCGGGAAGCAGATAGCATTCGCCGTAATCCAGCATTTCCGCCTGCGGATATGTTTCCTGCAGATGAAGCCAGTCCCCCGTTTCCAGGATTCTTCCATCCCGGATTAAAATACCGTTTCCCTCATAATCCTGTTTGTCCGTACTGTATACGGCCTTCGCCTTTACCAGCAGAAGGCCGCCTTTCGTTTTTTTCATCATTACACCGTCCTTTGTGGCGTTCATCCCTTGACTGCTCCTGCGGTCATTCCTTTGATGATATATTTCTGCAGCGCCATTGTCAGAATGATTGCGGGGACAATCACGACGATCGTCGCAGCCAGCATTCTGCCCCAGCGAATATCCGCCCCCGAAACAAAGTACTGCAGTGAAACCGGCAGCGTTCTCGTCTTTTCCCCGCTCAATATCAAAGCGAACTGGAAATTGTTCCATGAGCCCAGAAAGGAAAGCGTTGCGCATGTGACAAGCCCCGGCAGGCTGACCGGTAAAATCACATTCCAAAAGCATCTCTGCCGGGTGCAGCCGTCTACGATGGCGGCTTCGTCCAGCTCTTTGGGGATGTCGGCAATAAAGCTCGACATAATCCACACGATCAGGGGCAGAGAAAGCACAATATGGCTTAAAATCAGCACAGAGTAGGTATCGATCATTTTGAGTTTTGAAAAAAGAAAATAATAGGGCAATAAAAACGAGATGCTGGGCAAAAGCCTGGCCACGAGAATAGAGGTAGAGGTTTTGCGCATGTGAAACCGCGCGATGGAGTATGAGGCCGGTACCCCGAGAATCAGAGAAATGGCCGTGGAAGCAAATGCAACAATGGCGCTGTTTATCATGTAAGTATCATAATGCTGCGTTTCAAAAATGTATTTGTAATGATCCCAGATCGGAGTGAAGCCAAACAGCTGCGGCGGCATGATATATACCTGCGACATATTTTTCAGGGAAGAAATAAAAACGAAATACAGCGGAAATAAAATCGGCAGTACAACAATGAGCACCAGAGCATATAATCCGATTTTACCGGCTGCTTTTTTTGCCTTGTACACCGTCACACTTTCTCCTCCCATCTTTTTTTCATATTGATAATCACAATACTGATCACCAGTACGATCAGGAACACCAAAGTCAGTATTGCGGAGGATTCTCCAAATTTATAATAAGAGAACGCCGTTTCGTAAGCATAAAGATTTAATGTGCGCGAAGCATTGGCCGGCCCGCCCTTTGTCATGGCGTAAATCAAATCAAAGGATTTGAAAATATCGATAAAACGCAGAAGGCCGATGGAAAAAAGCGTCGGCATCATCATAGGCAGGATCACCCGGAAAAAGACCTGAATCGAATTGGCGCCGTCTACGTGAGCGGCTTCGATCGGGTCATTTGGCAAGGAGCTGAGCCCGGCCAGACACACAATCACCACCATAGGGGTCATCTGCCAGACTTCTACCGTTGCAATCGCCGGAATCACCGTATCCTGCGCGGAGGTAAAGGTTGAGGGAGGAAGCCCCACGGATTTGAATATAAAATTCATGATACCGCTGGAAGGCTCATAAAAAAGCATCCACATCAGGCCAACCGCCACGGGAGCCATCATATAGGGCAGCAAAATGGCTGTTTTGGCAAGCTGCTTGCCGCGGAATTCACAGTTTAAAATCAGCGCGATGGCAAGGCCCAGAACGGTTTCCAGAATGGTCGCCAAAAAAGTGTACCAGAAAGTGATTCCGCACGATGCCCAGAATTCGGGGCTGGACAGGATCTTTGCGTAATTCTGCCCGAAGTTAAAACGAGGGGCTGCTCCGCTGAGCAGGTTCCATTCGGTCAGACTGAACGCAAAGGTTGCTCCGATAGGCAGTACGATCATCGCCATCATAAAGACGAGTGCGGGTGCGGCAAAAACCCATTTGATGTGCCTGTCGATAAATTTGCTCATGATTCCACCTCAAATAGTATTCGGGATGGGAAAGGCTCTCGCCTTTCCCTCCCGGGTTCAGCCGTCAATAAGAATATTTGTCGCCGTATTCATTCGAGTTTTTCAGCAGTTGATCCACTTTGTCGGCAGCCGTTTTGGCTTTCGCCTCGATTTCTTTTCCTTCTCCCTTGGTTTCAATGGAATACACCACGGCTTCGCCGATGGCATCCCTGGCCTCTGTTACAGAGGTCAAACGCGGAAGTCCGTAAGGATTGGTGGTATCGCTTTCGTTAATTACCGAATAGGCCTTTACCATATCGGCAGACATAGCGTCTTTTACTCTGGAATCATTCCAGATCGAGGAACGGAAGCTGGGCATGCCCTTAGGGGTGATATATGCCGCCACATCCGATCCGGCGACAAACTTCATGAACTCCCAGGCGGCATCCTTGTTTTTGGAGCCGGAATAGATCGACGAGCCCCAGACAACCTGCTTATAAGACTGGCGCCCGGTGGGGCCCTCAGGGATCGGCGCAACGCCGACTTTATCATAATAGGCTGATTCCGCTTTGTCTGTCAGGGTTGCATACAGTGCGTTGGCGTCGATGGCCATAGCGACTGTGCCGGAATTAAACAGCTGAGTCATCTGAGAATAGCCGGTGGTCAAAATACCGGGAGGGCCGTATTTCCCCAGCAGCCTGCCATAGAATTTGATCGCATCGACAGATTCGGCGCTGGCGATATTGGATTTGCCGTCTTTGATATAGCTCCCGCCGTAGCCGAACAGGAAGGGGGAAAATTGAGAGGTCAGCGCAATTTTTTCACCGCGGCAGGCGATGGCATAGAGGTTGTTGGAGGGATCATTCAGCTTTTCGCAAACCTGCAGAAGCTCCTCGTAATTGGTAGGCGGGGTCAGCCCCTTTTGCTCAAACAGGTCGGTACGGTAATACATGAGCTGAACAGAGGAATACAGCGGCAGGCAGCCGATGGAATCTGTACCGGACAGGGTGATTTGCTCTTTTGGTGCGGTAAAGTCGGACCAGTTCAATTCCGGATCATCCAGATACGTGTCCAGTGGCTCGATCCATCCGTTTTTGCTGTAGGGAGCCATATCCTGCAGGGGGCTCAGCAGAAACACGTCGATGGTGGAAGAGCCGGACAAAAACTCCGTGGTCGTCTTTTGGCGGAGTTCCGATTCTCCGTAAAGCTCAAGGTTGACTTTGATTCCCGTTTTGTCTTCAAAATCGGAAAGGTACTCCTGAATACCGTCGGAAACCTGCGCGGTCATACTCACCACGCGGAGCGTTGTGCCTGCATACGGCTTTTCCGCCTGACTGCCGGCAGCGGATGACGCCCCGCCCGACGGGGTAGTCTGTCCACAGGCGGCCAGTCCCAGCATCATAGAGCCGGCACACAGCAGAGAAATCACTTTTTTCATAACAATCCTCCTTTAAATTCGGCGAACCCACTTTTTCGCTTCTATTTAGATTATACCTATAAAAAAATAGAATAAAATGAAATGTATTTTGTTGTTTTGTTCAAATATTCAGAACTCATCATAAAAAATCGCACAGATTATCCTTCAAAAAATAATCTGTGCGATAAAATCAGCAAACCCTTTTCATATCTTTGGAAAAGCAGCACAATATTCAGGTTCTCAGTTCCCTGTTCTGGCGCATCTGCCCCGGGCTGATCCCAAAATATTTTTTAAATCTGCGGCTGAAGTAGGACTCGTTCGGAATCCCCACCTTCAGCCCGATTTCGTATACCTTTAAGTGATTGGATAAAAGCAAAACTCTGGCCCGCTCCATCTTGATTCGTTCACAGTATTCATTATAAGTCTCTCCCACCTCTTTTTTGAATAACGAACAGAAATACGTTTTGTTGAGGCAGCAGCGGTTTGCCGCTTCTGCCAAAGAGATTTCTTCTTCCACATGTTCTGCAATATATTTTTTCAGCACCATGATTTCCGGGTGGACCGTTTGGCCGGACGCCGCTATTTCAATCAGCGAATCGACGGCCTGTAAAAGAATCTGAGCCAGCTGTTCCAGGCTTTCCGCATGAAAAAAGCTGAAGAAATAATCGTTTTCACCGAGCTGCTCGGGCTTCGATTCTTCCTCGCTGAGAGGGCCGTAGCCCGAAACAAACGCCCATACTCCCGACACGGCCGCTTTGATCGAATACTGCGAATACAGCTGCGATTCCTCTTTGGCTTTATCAAACCATTCACGGACCACAGCCTCCGCCCCTTCCCGATTGCGGTTGTCGATCATGGACTGTAAAGAAAGCGCCAGAGAAGAAACCATCACCTTTTTCTTCGGCGCAGATTCGGCAGGACAAAGCAAAATACTTTCCTTCCCCGTGAAAAAACAGTCCGACAGACGTTCCCTGGCCAACGAGTAGGCTTTGGGCAGTTGTTTAAAATGCTCGAAGGGCTGCGACACTGCGCAGGAACATGTGATATTCAGGTGCGTTTTCAGCACGGAATTGATTTTATTCCAATAGTGCAGAATTGTTTCGATATTTGCAGAGCGGCGGTTCGGGAATCCCAGCAGGATCATCCGCTCGGGCGGATGATCCTGCTGGTTCTCGTAAAACGGCAGTTCCTGAAAAAACTCATCCAGAATATTGTCAATGGCACAGGGTGTGACATCTTCGCCCTCCGTCTCCGGCGTTACGGCGGCATCCATCACACAGCAGCAGACGATAAACTGGCTGCAGCTTCGCGCCTCCGGGCTGTACTGCAGGAACAGCTCCTCTTCCTGCTGAGATCGGACTCCATTTTTCAGTATCTGAGAATAGAACTGCCGTTTTTTCTCCGGGGATTTCTCACTTGATTCTGCCCCGCCGCCGGTTCGGCTTTTATCCTGAATAATTGTCTCCTTCCATTGGCCCAGCAGCTTCTTGAGGCCGTCGGCCGAAAGCGAAAGCTTCAAAATATAATCGTCCGCTCCCATTTTGATGGCGTTTTTTACTGCTTCCACTTCATCCAGACAGCTTAACACAATGATTTTTGTGTTAAAATGATTCTCCCGGATATAACGGATCAGCTCAAAGCCATCCATGACCGGCATTTTCAGGTCGGTAAAGACCACATCCGGCAAGCATCGATTGATTTCAGAGATCGCCTGCCTGCCGTTTTCGCAGGCGCCGATGACCTGAAACCCGTATTGCTCCCATTGAATGGTTGCGCTCAATCCAACCCGCACCATCAGTTCATCGTCAACGATCAGAACCTTCAGAAGCTCCCTCATCCGTATCCTCCCCTTTCCTCATCACCGGATATGGCAGGCAAATGGACACTGTCGTTCCCTGCCCCGGGGCGGAAACCATCGAAATTCCATATTTTTTGCCATACCTTAACTTCACCATTCCATCGATACTGCTCAGCCCCACACCGGTTAATGTCTTCCGGGAATCGATCGAGCTCCGCACATGCTCCAAAACACTTTTGATCTGCTCCGGCGTCATTTCCGTACCGTTATTGTGGACATTTAAAAACAGGCAGTCCATCTCCTGTCTGGCCCGGATGGTGATTACCCCGTTCTGCATCCCCTCCATCCCGTGAATCACCGCATTTTCCACGATGGGCTGCAGGCAGTACTTAAAAACAGGATATTGATAAAATTGCTCCGGAACCTCTATTCTCAGCTCGTATCGATGTTTTAAGGTCCAGTTTTTGATTTGAATATAAGACTTTACCAGCTCCAGTTCTTTGGAAAGCGGAATCTCCTCTTCCCCGCGGTGGATCGCGTTTTCCAGCACGCCGCCCAGACAAGCGATCATATCGGCGATGTTTCCGGCGTTCGAGGCCATTGCCGACCATTTGATGGTGTTCAATGTATTAAAGAGAAAATGCGGGTCAAGCTGAGCGCGCAACGTTTCATACCGCATTTTTTCTTCCAGAGCCTGTTTTTCCAACGCGGCGGCAGTCATTTCTTCGATTCGCACCGTCATCTGGTCAAACTTTCGCTCGGCGTCCGGGATGCTGATCACTTTTTCAGCCTGCTGCCCTACCGGAACATTTCCTATTTGCATGAGCGTCATTTTTTTCAGAATTCTGTTATAGGGCCGCATGACATAAATCAGCATCAACGCACAAACGACCACGGCCGCCAGCAAAACCAGTACGCTGATGGTGTATGTATTATTGCGCATCAGTTCGATTTCCTGCGTAACGCTGGATCGGGGAATCAGATTCAATAAAAGCCAGTTGTCAAATGGAAGAGGGGTGGAAGTCAACACATAGCTTTCTCCGCTTTCGGAATGCACTACCGTGTATTCCGAGCGGTTTGCCGAAAGCGAGCGAATGTTCCAGGAGGAAGTCAGGTGATAATATGCCGTATCGAAATCAGACCTGCTGCTGTAAATAATATTGCCGTCCGAATTGACCAGGCCGGTAGAGGTCGCCTCATTTCCGACCCAATTTTGTCTTAGATTGTCACTCAGCAGCGATACCACCGCGACTCCCAGCTCCTGCTGCGAGTAATAATCGTATATTTTACGGCAGAACAGGATGTGGCTGTTGCTGTTCCCGGATCTCGCTATCAGCGCACCGGTGGAATCGTCGTAAAAATAGGGCGCTCTCCACAAAGCCTTCTGATCCGAGGATAAAAAATCGGTAAACCAGGGTTGGCGGCGCAGACTATCAATAAAAGCTGAAGAAAACTGATACCGGTTCCCCACACCGTCAAGCACACTGTACAAACTGCCGTCATTGCCCAAAATAACCATATGCATTTGGTAATCAAACAGTGTGTTGCGGTAATTGGTTATGATCGACTCCAATTGCGTAATTCGGTTCAAATCTTCAATCGAATAATCCAGAAAACTGCTTTTGGGTTTTCCCTTCGCACCAGCTGCAAGCATTTGAGTAATGCTTTTGTTCGTACTGGTGATGGCTGAAATCTTCTGCACATCATACAGCATATTGGAAATGGACGCTTTGTCCTTGGAAAGGTTGGCCGAAATCAAAGTCGTCGTCTTTTCGATCAAAAGTTTTTCACTATTTTGGAAAGTGAGCTGTATTACAGAAAAAGCAACAATGCAGATCGCCAGAGAGGAAATCAAGATAATACTCCACCAGCTATGTAATATTTTATACAACGCATACCGCTCCCCTTCCTCACGCACGACCGATAGAATCCTTTTTAAACAATATTATAAAATAAATTTCATAAAAGTTCTACAATTTCCCCGCTTTCTGTGGTAGATCCATTGTTTTTTCCTACCATACGACAGCGGCGATAACCTCTGCCCGCAGTAGGGCGGGCAGCAAATCTGAAACCCAAAGGGATCGTCAGGTAAGATTCTTTTATTTTCAAACTCCTTATAGTGACGGCAGCCCGCAGAAGTACGAATCTTCTGCGGGCTGCCGTCACTGTTTCTTTGTGCGCTGTGCTTTATCGAAGCATCCAAAAATGCAGCCGAAATTCTATGACCACACGGGGGAATAAAAGAATATTTGGTATACCAAAAACATTTTATGGATGTTTTAAGCAGATGCCCGACACTCCGGAAACAGCGAACCGTCTAGCATCAGAAAGGCATTCATCTTCTTCGCCCAGCGGACCTTTCATCTGAGCTGTCTCATGGAAAAAGTGTTTTCTAATAATCGGAATTCTTGTGGATGATGCCATACAGCATACAAGCTGCCTGAATATTGAACCAATCCTGTGTACTGTCAAAATCCTGCTGCAAAAGTCGTTCAGCTTTTCTGACCCGCCAATACGCAGTGTTATAATGGACATTCAGGTACTCAGCCACATACTTAATATTTTTATTAAAGTTAATATAGGCCTGCAAAGTATTCATCAGACCCGCATTCTTTTGCGCATCGTACTCCAACAGAGGCTGCAGCACTTTATCAATATAGCTGTTCAGCTCGTCTCCGCTGAGCTTCAAAATCAAATACAGGATTCCCAGCTGTTCATAGTTTACAATCTTGGAAGAAGTGGGATACTTCTCGACTATTTCAAAGCACTCCCACGCTTCCCGATATGATTTGGATAAATTCAAAAGATTCTCATACAGCTGTCCGACGGTGATCTGAATGTTTTTATCGAGCCTGAGAATCTCCCTGCCAACTTCCACTGTTTGCTGCTGTTTGGTAAGGGCGCTTTTTGAAAAAGAAACCATGACGTAAATCAAATTTCTTTCCGGCACTACAATTCCATTAATCCCCCGTTTCCCCAAAAGAGAAACGATGTCTTTGACCAGCTTATTCGAACGGGCGGCCTGTTCAAACAAATTTGCGCAGGAAGAAAAATCCTCCTTTACAATAATCACGCCGAAATAATCCCGATAGTCGAGTCCCAGCTTTTCCGCGTGAAGAATCAGGCTTTTATCAATCACACCAGACAAAGCACCGTGGAACACATCGCCCTTGATTTTCTGGGATACCTCAAACAGCTCGTCCTGTTTGAGCCATTCCTGTGCCACTACCAAGGATGCGTAGCTGAGTGCGAGCTTTTCCAATTCGTCCAGCTCATCCGTATTGGTAAACACGGTAAGAAAGCCCAACAGTTTGTTTTTTCCGATGACAGGCGAAATAAAATAGGTGCCATCCTCATCTTTGTAATCCATAATGCTTTGAAGTTTATTTTTTACGAACTCATTGTATCGGCTGAAATGAAAAAAGCTGGAAGGCAGCGGACAGTCCACCCCCTTGGGGGAATAGGCCACCGGCTCCAGCAGAATATTATACAGAACCACCGGAAACGAAATCACCTTTTCAAGATAATCCAGTATTTCTGAAAAACCGATTCCCCTTACAATAATATCGGTAAAATTATTCTGTATCAGCAGCATTTTCTCCAAATCCCGTTTCCGGTTTTGCAGCTCCAGAATATAATGCTTTTCCTTTTTGATCATATTGGACTGAAAGATCGCGATCGCCGCATAGTCTGCGGCGGCTTCCAGCAGTTCCAGATCCTCCGGCGAAAACTTCTGGTCCAGACTGTAATTATCGACAGTAATCACACCGATGATCTGATTATGAATAATCAGGCAGGCAGACATTACCGCTTTGGGGGATTCGGTAGAATCCCTGCTTCGTCCAAACCGAGACAGTGGAATGTCTGTTGGGCCGACATATGCCTCCAACTCTTCCACACTATTAATGATAACCGACTGGCGGCGTTCGAAGGTTTTTCCGCTGATTGCTATCCCTGGAGGAATCTGATGCAGCAGTATTTCATTTTGAAATCCCGCACAGGACTGCAGACACAGAACCTTCTTCTCCTCATCGTACAAATACAGCACCCCGGCATTTGCGGAAGGAAACACTTTGATTACCTCCCGTAAAATATAATCCAAAATGGCGTCGCTGTTGAGAGAAGACGTAATGTTCCGGCCCATTTTCACCAACAGGTTGTAAGACTTTAATTTCTGCTCGTTGTCCATAGCTCACCCTGCCCCTACACGCGCTCGCGTGTTTGTCTCTTTCTCATGGCGGAATGCCATCGGCTCATATTTACCCAGTCGTTATCAGCCTGTCCTTCCTCACCGCCTTTTAATGAAAATGACTACGTCTCCGACTCATCAAAGGGTCCTTTTTCGAAAGCCTATGAGCGGAAATCGGATCAAAAAGGATCTGCTGTCAAGAACAGAATACAACGCCTTTTTTCCACTGTCAACATCGGAAAAGTTCCCAGCCGCAGCATTGATAAAGTCAACCAAACAGAGCCGAGTTTTTATTCAGAAGTTTTTTGATTTTTCATGATCTCCTGTGTAAATTGCAATCCGTCCTCCCACGTGTAAGCGAGCTTTCCATTTACGATCACATAGCGAACCCCCTCGGGAGGAAGCGCACAAATATCCATACCATATCCGCCCTTTTCCATCAGCTCCTCCGGCTTAAATATGACAATATCCGCATCCTTATCTTCTTGCAGCCGCCCTTTTGATGCAAGCTTCAGCCGATTGGCCGGGTCAATGGTCAGCTTTGCCAAGGCTGTTTTCAGATCCAGAAGATTCTCCTCGATCGCGAACCTTCGCAGAAAGCGCGCGGTGCTGCCGGAGCTGCGAGGATGCCCTTTGATCGCCCCCAAGGCGTTGTCTCTGGTAATGATCGCGTCACTTCCCATAAATACCAAAGGATGCCGGAGCGCCTGCACAATATCTGCCCAAGGGGTGGCCCCGTGGCAGGCGACCGTGGTATCTTCCCCCGCTTTACGCAAAAGGGAAAACAGCTCGGGGGTACAGCGCTTTCCTTCCCATGGCCCAGTCAGAATCTCGATATCCTCATATGTAAATTCATGAATATGAAAAGGGTCGCCGTCAAAAACCGCAGACTGGATTCCAGTGGCCCATGTGTCGTATGGATACATATCCGCCCGCACATCAAAGCCCCGTTCATTCATTTTTTGCATGATATCCAGTGTCCTTTTCATATGGTCTTTCCCATAAATATTGGCCGCCAGGTGGGACAGCTGCATGCGCACCCCGGTCTCCTCCAGAATTTCCATCATCTCCGCAACTGCTGCTTCTGCCATCGCGGGATAATCGTAGCGCATATGAACAGCCAGAAAACCGTCATACTCACGAATGATCTCTGCGGCGTCCATCATCTCCTCTTTAGTAGTGCCCGGTGCATACTGCAGCCCGAAGGATACCCCCGGGAACCCCATCTTCAGGCCCTCGCGCACCATTTCCCGCAGGAGCTCTCTCTCTTGAAAAGAAGGCTTGTGATATCTGCCGATCCCCAACCATTCCCGCAGAGCGCTGTGCCCGATCAGGGCCAGATAATGAATCGGAAGGGTGCTTGTGGATATTTTTTGATAATACGGCTCAAAAGGATACACTCCTATCCCACAGTTGCCCCCCAGCATTGTGGTCACTCCCGCCCGCAGCATAACGTCGGCGGTGAGCTTGGGCAGGCTTTTGTTTTCTTCTTCATTCGCAGAGGGCACCACAGCATAGTCCTCGTGGGTATGAATGTCGATAAAACCCGGGCTTACCACACAACCCGACGCATCAATCACCTGGCGGCCGGTAAGCTTTTGCAAAGTCATTGCCTGGATCCGGCCATCTGTAATTCCCATGGAAAGTACCTCATCACGATTGCTTTCCGGATCAATGATTCTCCCATTTTCTATCACCAAATCGTACAGCACGTACTCACGCCTTTCATTCGTATGATATTTGAAATCTGTCTGCGATATAACCGCAGACAGATTTCACGATTTTGCTATCTCAATGATTGGTCAGTCGTCTGTACCGTTTTACAGTAAACCGGTACAGGCCGAAAAACTGCCGCTCCAACAGGAATCATATTTCTCCCTGTACCTGGTCAATTATTGTGTTCTCCTCCTTGCTGCTGGGTTTCAAATAGGCAGCCAGAATATATGCCGCCAGAGAGAATCCCGCCCCCAAGGTGATACCGTCTGCGGGGATGATTCCGGTATAGGCAAGACCCCATCCGACCAGCCCGGCAATGATAGAAGCAAGGCCGGACAAAGCCGAGGGTCTCTTCCACGCAAAGCCCAGAAGAATCGGTACAGCCAGAGTCGCACCCATCAGATCCGCGCTCATGACCCAAAGGTCAAACATGGAGGGAGCGACAATCGCAAGGAACATTACGATCACTCCGCAAACCAGAGAACTTATTTTACTGGCCCGCAGATTTTCCTTTTCACTGGCCTGCGGCCGGATCCGATTATAAATATCCTTATGAAGGATCATAGAGCTGACCAGCAGCAGCGTATCGGCTCCGCCCATAATAACCGCCAGCAGCACCGAAAGGAACAGCGCTCCCACGATCGTATTGAACTGATCCATTACCATAAAGGGAAGAATGCTTTCCGGAGTCTCATAACCCGGATACAGAGAAAGGGCCGAGAACCCGATAATCATCATGATTCCCCCGCAGAGGACAAACAGCGCGATCAAAAACAGGATCATGGACTTGCGCAGGGTTTTCTGATCCTTTGCGGCATAACACTGCTGCCACATATCCGGCCAGGAGATAATTCCCAGCAAAAATACCAGCGCGGAAGAAATCGCAACGCCAGGAGTAAAATAACCGAAAAGCTGAAAATGCTCGGCAGGCGCCGAAGCAAAAACAGCGCTCAACCCACCCGCGTTGTTTACCAAGCAGAACGCCAGAATCACCAACCCGACCAATGTAATAGAGCCCTGTAACACATTGTTGCTGGCAACTGCCCATAATCCGCCGTAAGCAGTATGTAAAATGACAATGACCGCTGTAATCAGCAGGCTGGTTGCATAAGACAGATTCGTCAGCTTGACAAAGATGGAAGCCATCGCCATATATTGAAATGCAGTAATTGCCAGATAGCCGATCATGATAATCATCGAACAGAGGAACTGAGACCCTTTTCCGTAGCGATAACAGAACCAGTCCCCTACTGTTTCGCCGCCGTGCCGAAACCCGAACTCACTGATTTTGGGCGCCAGATACAGAATGTAGATCAAATAGCTCAGGGCAACACCGATCACAAACCAAAGCTGTGATAATCCCCTCTGGTAATACCAGCCCGTATATCCCACTACAGACGCCGCCCCTACCGCAGTGGATAACAAGGTGAAGAATACAAATAAAGTCCCGAATTGACGGCCGCCAACGGTATAATCCGTGTTGGTGACCGTATTTTTCTTTGCAGTATACAGCGGCAGCAGCAAAGTTACCAGCAAGTATACCACGACAATTGCGATTGCACCCCAATTCATTGTGATACCTCCTTAATCATTTACAGCGCTAAATCGGCTTATGACTCAATTATAATCACGCCTTTATTGTTTAGCGATATAAATGAAAACAATAAAAACCCCATTTCCCTGTAATCTGTCCACAATGGAATAACCCCCGCATCCGTATAGAAGTGCTGATAAAGCGGAAAGTGAAACCGCGCTTGACACGAAACACAACAACACCGGCCATGCCGCAGTGGATTCCCTTGCCTGCCCTGTTTATTTCAGGAAAATCTGGAAAAAATAACAACCGGTGATTGGAAATGAATTTATGGAAAAAACGAAAAGGGCAGGAAGAAGATTGCCCACCCAACGAGCAAAAACGACCGGGCGGCACAGAGCTGGCTTTCTCTTTGGAAGAAAATCTGGCGACCCTCCGCTCCATTTTCGAATCGGACGATATGATACAGTTCCGAATTCTGGAAAACAAATCGCAGAAAGCCATCCAGGGCTGCGTGATTTATGTGGAGGGAATGACCGACCATCAGATTCTGGATGAATATGTCATCGAACAGGTAATCAGCAGCGATGTTCCCCGTTACACACGCACCGACTATTTGGAAGAACTGCAAAAAAAGGCGCTCCTCGCCAGCAATCTGTGTCTTACCCAGGATCTTCAGAAAATCACAGACGCAGTGCTGGTGGGAAACGCTGTTTTGCTGTTGGACGGCTCCCCAAAGGCAATTATTATTTACTGCAAAAACCTGGAGAGCCGCGCCGTAGAAGAGGCCAGCTCCGAACAGGCGGTGCGGGGACCGCGGGACGGCTTTACCGAGCAGCTTTTGGTCAACCTGTCCCTGATCCGCAGAAGAGTTACCTCCGCCGATTTAAAATGCCAATACAAATATATTGGCAGGGTAACGAAAACAAAGGTCTGCATCTGCTACCTGAAAAACATTGCCTCCGATCAAATCGTAAAAGAACTGGAGCACCGTCTGAACGAACTGGATATCGACGGAATTGTAGATTCCGGATATATTCAGGAGATCATCAAGGATTCCCCCTTCTCTCCCTTTGACACAATCGGACATTCCGAACGCCCGGATTCCATTGTAGGCAAGCTGCTGGAGGGCCGGGTCGCGCTGGTCGTAGACGGGAGCCCCTTTGTCCTGACGGTCCCCTTTATCTTTCCGGAACTATTCCAGACGCCCGAGGACTACTATAACAATTTTATTTTTGCTTCCTTCAATCGGATGCTGCGTATTTTCGGCGCGGTTCTGGCACTGTTTGTCCCGGCTATTTATGTAAGTCTGACGAATTTTCATCAGGAATTGCTCCCGACGCCTTTGCTGCTCAGTATTGCGGCGGGACGCTACGACGTCCCCTTCCCCACTGTGATCGAGGCCTTTCTGATGCTGATCGTTTTCGAAATCCTGCGTGAGGCGGGCGCCAGAATGCCCACTGCAATCGGGCAGACCGTCAGCATCGTCGGAGCTCTTGTGCTGGGAGAGGCCGCAGTGGACGCGAAGTTTATCGCCCCTTCTATGATCATTATTGTGGCCCTGACGGGGATCTCTGCTTTGATGAACACAAAGGTGCAGGGCGCTATTTTGGTACTGCGTTTTGTCTTTTTGATCCTGGCGGCCTTTATGGGGATCTATGGTGTTATTTTCGGTGCACTGTGTCTTATCACACACCTGATGAGCATCCGTTCCTTTGGCATTCCTTATATGTTGAAGGAAGGCTCCATCCGATACACCGACATCAAAGATACCCTCATCCGTGCGCCGTGGTGGTATATGCGCCTGCGGCCCCAGTTGATCGCTTCCAAAAACAGAGTGCGTATGAGTCGGCACGCAAAGAAAGGAACGTAAGATGACCTCCATACGAAAAATCATTGCTTTGCTGCTCATTGTTCCGCTGCTCTCCAGCCTGTGCGGGTGTTGGAACTACCGGCTGCTGGAGGATCTGGGGATCGTGGCAGGGGTAGCGATCGACAAGGGCACCGATGATAAATTTGAACTCACGATGGAGATCGCAGACGCCAAAAGCGGCAAAGAACGAATGGTGGATTCCCACATTATCCACTCCTCCGGAAACACGATTTTCGACGCTGTTCGGGACGGCATCTCCATTATCGGGAAAAAATTATACTGGAGCCATACGCAAGTCATTGTCGTCAGCGAAGAGATTGCCCGGGACGAAATGATCAACGTAATGGATTGGCTGAACCGGGATTCAGAAACCCGCACCGATATTGAACTGTTTGTGGCAAAAGGAATGCCTGCAAAGGATATTTTCACAATAGATAATCCCAGCGGCAATATTATCTCTTTTACGTTGGAGTCAATGATCGAAAACGAGACGAGCTTGTCAAAGGCCAGAAAAACACAGACCTGGAAATTTGCCAATGACCTGATCTCTCCCGGCATTTCCCCGCAAACCCCCGCTGTGATGCTCTGGGACGACAGCAAAGAACAGACACCCATGGTAGAAGGGGCCGCGCTGTTTCATGATTCTGTTTTTGTCGGCTTTCTGGATGGAGCCGACACCAAGAATCTTCTTTTTGTGCAGGACCGAATCGAAGGGGGGCTTTTGACTTTTCCGCTCAACTATCAGGGGAAAAAGCTGTCCGTTTCCCTGGAAATCTTTGAGAACCAGACAAGATTTGAAACCAGCTGGACGAATTCGGTTCCGGAAATAAAGATCACGATGAAAACAATCGTAGCCCTTGACGAGCTGCAGGGCACGCCCGGTGAGATTGACGAGAAGCTGATTGCCGCCCTGGAAGAGGCCGCACAGGTGTATCTGAAAAATAATATCGAGGCTACGATTCGTCTGGTTCAAAACCAATACGACTGCGATACTTTCGGATTTGGAAATTATATTTATCGTACCGAATCTCAGAAATGGAAAAAAATAGAGGCTGACTGGGATACGATTTTTCCGAAGCTGAAAGTGACCGTAGTTCCAAAGGTCATGATTAAAAACAGCGCGACCCAGGAAAAAACGATTTTCGGGGGTGTCGGTTAGTGTTTGCTCTGGTTTTACTCGGGTATGCTTTCATTGTCCTGATCGACACCATTCCTGTTTATAAAGACGGGACTCGCAGAGAATTCTGGGTCTCCACCAGTCTTTTAGCTGTCTCTTTGATTGTGGCGGTTTTGTTCTCTCTGGGAGTCGATCTGCCCAGCCCGGCAGATCCCCTGAGACAGCTCATTACAAAAATCTATGGCTTGTAGCGCGAGGATGATATATGAATCAAGAACGCATCACAAACCATCAGCTGTTCAGTATGGTTGTACTGTTTGTTATCGGCAGCTCATTGATCGTCGGAGTGGCGGCGCAGGTTGAAATCGATAAATGGATTGCCATCCTGATTGCTTTGGCTGCTGCCGTGCCTACGCTAATGGTATATATCAAGCTGCTTTCCCTGTTCCCCGGAAAGAATCTGTTCGATATTTTATTCCTTGTTTTCGGAAAATGGGTAGGCCGGCTTTTCGTTTTGCTGTACACGTGGTACGCCTTCCACCTGGGCGCTATGGTGCTGCGCAATTTCGGTGAATTTGTCAATATGATGGCCATGCCGGAAACCCCTATGATCATGCCGATTCTGCTGATGGGGGTTTCCTGTATTTGGATCGTCAAGGAAGGAATCGAGGTTTTGGGCCGCAGCGCCTTCTTCCTGCTTCCCATTATCGTCGCCATCATTTTCATTGTGCAGCTGCTGTGCATTCCCCAGCTGAACCTGCAGTTTTTAACGCCGATTCTGGCGGACGGCTGGGAACCTGTATTGGAAGGCGCTTTCTCAACCTTTTCGTTCCCCTTTGCTGAAACTGTTCTATTTACCGCCGTCTTATGCTGTCCGGCAAATAAAAAAGCTCCCTACAAACCCTTTTTAGGCGGACTGATTGCAGGCGCATTCATTATTCTGACCGTCACCTTCCGAAATCTTATGGTTATGGGGGCCACCTTAAAGCAGAGCCCTTATTTTCCTTCCTATATTGCAGTGGGAAGAATCCGCATCGGCGATTTTTTACAGCGTATGGAAATCACGGTATCGATCGTCTTCGTGGTTGGGGCTTTTATTAAAATCAGCATTTGTCTGCTTGCCGCCAGTACCGGAGTCAAAAAGCTGGCCGGCCTGAATCATTTTCGCTCTGTCGTTATGCCGATCGGCATACTGATGATTCTGCTGGCGAACGGAATTTATAAAAACACCATAGAAATGGTAAAATGGGCCTTTGATATTTATTCTTACTATGCGCTGCCGTTTCAGCTGTTTATCCCTTTTGTATTGTTAGGAATCGCCCTGATTAGTAAGCATAAGGAAAAAAAGGCCAATGAGCAGCCTTCTTCTTAATGACAGAAAACAGCAGAAAGGCCACACAATCTGAATTTTTCCACAGACGAACCAACGCCTTAAAAGATTGATGCTTTTGCGGGGTGTCCGTCTTCTATATAATAAAAAGGATAGAAAGGGAGAAGGCTCTGCTTTTCTCCCTTAGCAGGCAATTATTCGTTTTCTGTCGCCCTTTCCCATGCAATGATTGTTCATAATTTTATTTTATAATGACCTTGTCCCTATTTGAATGGGAGATAGCACACTTTCATAAAATATAAAAGTAAATTATTCCGTAAATTATATAATTTGTTTGAGTTTTTTTGAGTTTATTTGTAGCTCTTATTTTATCATAAGAACTATATAGCGGCTAGCGGCACAACTTTTACACCGGCAGTATGATTCGGCCCAATTTTTGTCAAGCTATATAAAATTCAATAACATGCCATAGAAAAAGCCATATGCAAAGATCAAGTTTTTTGTATTAGACAAACATATCTCTTCCTGCTACAATAAGTAAGATTGTTTAAATTGTAATTTTGTTTCTTTGCCAGCTTTTGGTCTGAACGTTTGAAAGCATGGGATTCCAGCTTCCAGGAACTCTTCCAAAGTCATGGGACCGCGTTTTTCCCAAAGCTGAATCCAATGATAAAGTAGCAGAGTCAGTTATTCCTCATCGTGCCAGTTCTTTTGGCACTGTTCTCATGCCGATTGATTGAATTACTCATAAAAAGCGGCGTTGTTTCGTGAATAAACAACGGAACGCGCTGTGAAAATTGTGATACAAATGAAAGGAAGATTCTCATGAAATGTCTCATTATTGACGCTGTCCATAGCTCTATTTCGGAAGAGCTCGGCAAGTACATGCAGGTTGATACCCACATGCTCCCCTCCCAGCAGGAGCTGGCCAAACTGATTCCCGATTACGATGTGCTGGTCATGCGTGTTGACCCCGCCATCAACAAGGAAATTCTGGATGCAGCCAAGAACCTGAAGGTGATCGGCGTTTGCTCCGTCGGTCTGAACCACGTTGACCTGGAGACCGCCAAGGCAAAGGGCATTCAGGTGTTCAACGCACCCGGCCTGAACGCCAACGCCGTAGCAGAGCTGACCCTCTCTAAGATGCTGGATATCGCCCGCCACACCATTCCCGCCGACGCCGACGTTAAGGTAAATAAAAACTGGGACAAATATAAGTTTGTCGGCAGCGAGCTGAGAGGCAAGACACTGGGTATTCTGGGCTTTGGCCGCATCGGCCGCCGCGTAGGCGAGCTGGGCCGCGCTTTCCTGATGAACGTAGTGGCTTACGATCCCTTCCTGAAGCCCGAGGACTTTGAGAAAGAGAACGCCAAGGGCATGGATATTGATGAACTGCTGAAGGTTTCCGACTATATTTCCATTCACATCCCGCTG
Organism: Faecalispora jeddahensis; assembly: GCF_000577335.1. Lineage (GTDB taxonomy): Bacteria > Bacillota > Clostridia > Oscillospirales > Acutalibacteraceae > Faecalispora > Faecalispora jeddahensis. Next base: position 47,821 of record NZ_CBYL010000009.1, read on the forward strand.
ACCCCCGACACCAAGAATCTGTTCAACGCTGAGTCGATTGCCAAGATGAAGTCTGACGCTGTCGTGCTGAACATGAGCCGTGGCGGCATTGTCAACGAGCAGGATATGTATGAGGCTCTGAAGGCCAACAAAATCGGCGGCTATGCCACCGACGTAATGGAAAATGAGCTGGCAGCCGGCGGTCTGGGCGAGGGTGCTTCCTTTGATTCCCCCCTGTTCGAGTGCGATAACTTTATCGTTACTCCTCATCTGGGCGCTCAGAGCTTGGATGCTTCCCGCGACATCGGTGTATTCATTACCGCGAAGCTGAAAGAAGCTTTGAACCTGAACTAATCAGTGTAATCACTGAATTTATAGTATTTCAAAAAAGGCCGCCCATAAAAGGGCGGCCTTTTTTCCTGATTATGATTCGCTTTAGCCGTCAGCCCACAGAAACACTGGATTTCTGCGGACTGACGGCTATCGCTTTTCTTACTGAAAACAGAAAAGGACAGCAAACGATCTACCTGAGCAGCGGGCCTGCTTCTACCAAGCCGATTCCCGCAGCGCCGGGGCCGGAATGCGCCCCTACGACAACCCCCAGATCGCTCCTGTAGATTTGTCCGGAAAAGGACGCCGCTTTTCTCAGATAATCGATGGCGTAATCGGCATCCTCGGAAAATTCCGCGTTCTGAACGGTGACAATCAATTGGCTCCAATCGGAAATACGCGAAATCGCAATATCCATCATCGTTTTCAGGGAATTTTTTCTGCCGATCACGGCCTTCACCGGGCGGACGGCGCCATTGATAAATTCACACACCGGCTTGATCTGGGCCAGCTTCCCCAAAAAGGCGGTCGCTCCCCCGATCCTTCCTCCGGCTTCCATATATTTCAGATTGTTCACGACAAACAGCGTGGTAATGCTGCCCACCGCCTGATTCACCCTGCTGACAATCTCCCGAAAATCTTTACCGCTTTCTATCATTTTGGCAATTGCGATTTCCAAGGAGGCCTGTCCGCAGGCACAGGTGTTCGAATCGATCACCTCAACCTGCACGTCTTCATGCTGTTCGATGAAAACATTCTTCGCCAGAGAAGCCGTTTGAAAGCTGGAGGAAAGCTTGGAGGATATGGTTGTCACAATAAAATCTTTGGCACCCCGGATATACCGTTCCTCCAGCGCGGCCAGCCAATCATTCACATTGGGCGCAGCGGTCTGGGGAACATCCTCAGGGTTCTTTTCCATATGCTCATAAAACTCGCGCGCACTGTAATCGACATTCTCGCAGTAGTAATCTGTATTTTGAAATTTAAAGTAAAACGGCACCTCTTTCATCTGATGCTGCTCTACAACCTCCCTCGGCAGCCCGCCAGAGGAATCCGCAATAAAACATATTTCTTTACTCATGTTATCCTTCCCATCCATTCATCCGGTTTTGATTTGCCGGGCCGCACCCGCTCAGCATAATACCACATCTCTTTCAGCTGATTGGCTGAAAAAGCATCAGGTAATATGTACCGGAACACCGTTGACCTCAACGCCGTCTTCCGCACGAATCATAATATATTTTACACCGTTGATGACACGCGTTTCCACCAGATGATCCGTGCTTCCGTTCACCTGAATCTTTATGTTCGGCGCAGTTACCACCAGCTGGTTTGTTTCTACCAGATTCTTTGGGCTCAGATTGGTTTCGGGGCCAAACTGCTCGTCAAACTGCTTTTCAAAGCTTTCAATATGCTCTTTAGAGACTCCATGAGTCTCAAGAATCCGCGCGACGTGGCCTTTAGAGACAGTCAGCGGGATTTCTTCCTTATTGGCCTTGTGCTCCTCAATCAGATTTTTCAGCTGTTCCTGCACGGCGCATACGGTGTCAAAGTCGCATTCGCGCTCAAGCGATTCGCATAAAATGCTCTGAAATGTCTCTTTCTGTTCCGCGGCAGGCATGGGAACATTGCAGTGAAACATGGTGTCGACAAATTGAGCATAGGTTTCGGAGCTGTCCTGAACATAATAAAGCGTACTGTAAATATTGGCGCTCCGGTCGTCGAATGCCGGGAATAAAAATCCGAGCTTTGGCGGGGAAACAGCCCAATCCGTTTTGCAGTTGCGGAACGTGTTTTCATTTACATAATATCCAAGCACCGGTTTGGTCAGCTTCACGGGACAAATACTGCACAAAATATAAGAATATACCTCGGTGGAATTGTCGTCCTGTGTTTGTCCATCTTTGGAGCGAAACGGAACGTCATAAGTATCATGGGTCAAAAGAATGAGATAATTCTCATCCAGTGCAATAGAAGCAATCACATTTTGAAAAAAGCGGTGTATGACGTCCTCATCTTTCAGAGAAGAGTCTTTCAGCGCCATCAACAAGCGGTGTTCTTCACTGTCGACCACCTGCTGCGTGGAAAACTCCATATTGATCAGGTTCTTGTTCAGAGTACCCGAAAGTGTTTTTTTCAGGATAGAGATAAAATTTTCCGCCTCCTCCTGAGGCATCAATGCGACGGACTGATTAAATTCAGAGATAATTTCGCCCTTGGTGTTCACGTAGCATCCGCGTATGCTCCGAATATTATTTTTTTCTGTCCGAAAGCGGCGGCGGATTTCTGAAACTTCTTTTTCATTCATGATAAACCCTCACAAATTCTTTTGCTGTAATTCATTTTGCAATCGAATCCTGCGAAACCTTTGCGGCTTTCCGTTAACAGAAAGCCTCTTGGTTATAACAGTTTTTACTTTTTCTCGTAATCAATACCATACCATATTTTTTTCCAGTTTTGCAACCTTTTTACCAGATTAACAAGCCATTTTTTGCCAGGGTCTATTTCGGAAGAAGAAAAGTTGTATTTCTACGGGCAATTACTACTGTTCTTTCGTATATTTTACTTCGCCTAACCACCAGTGATGAATGACTCTGACGAAGAACGCGGACGAGTGCAGTGACAGAGACATTAAAACAGCGCTTCCGATTCGCCGGCAAAGCGGCAGATCGGAAGCGCCTGATTTGTTATGGATCGATCGGATTTGCTGTGCTCGCCGGCGTTTATCCCCAGAAAGCGCGGAGATCGTGATCGTACGGATAATGCCCGTGCGGGCCTTTTCGGGACATGAAATGCTCATGCAGCTTGCGCATGCGGTTAAACCCATCATGGTCGCACATGCCCCGGAGCCTTGCGACCCATTCTTCGTTTCGATCGAAGTCGGAATCCTCTTCTGAGCCGGCCTTTTTCTGAAGCTCGTCGATCATACGGGCCAGAAAGCCGCTCAGAACAGTTTTTTCATCGTCGCTCAGAACGCCCCACACATCGCTTAAGCTCTGGCATTCAGCCACTTCTTTCAAACCGGGTTCCGTCAGTTCCACGGCCTTGTCATCAGAGCCATCAATGGACTTTAGAGCGATATACCCCTTTTGCTCGAGTCCCAGCAGTAGTTCTTCCCCCGCGGGCATACGGCGGCTCAGCATTTCGATCAGCTCTTTCATTGTCATTTCCGGGTGCGCCTTGATCAGCGCCAGCAGTCTTTTGCGCCAGCCATCCGGTCCGCTCGCCTGAAAGCTGCGGAGCCGTTCTTTGAGAAGCAGGCGGGTAACGCGGGAAAATTGTTCATTCAAAGCAAAATCCTTGTCATTCATGGTATCAATCCTCCTGATATATTTTTGGCTTGGTTTGATTGGAATCCTGATGATGGATTGGGTCAGCTCTGCTCACTTGTTCTTTTCGCTTCTGGCGAAGAAAAGGGTACCGATCATCAGGCATACCACCGTAATCGCAATAATGGCGACGAGCGTGACAGCGGGGTTGAACAGCACCACGCTGTCATATTCCGGCGTTCCGGCATAAACCACGGCGCGCACAAGATCCAGACAGTAGGTCATCGGCATCAGACGGCTGATGACAAACAGCACGCCGCTGGAATTGTTGATGGGGATAATCGCGCCGGACAGGAACATCTGCGGCATGGTGATCAGCATGACCGCCAGATTGGCCATCTTGTTGCTCTTGATCAGCCCAATCACAATCATGGCGAGCGCGCCCGCCGACAGACACATGAGCGGCGACAGTGCGAGAACGGCCAGAATCTGTGAGACGGGCAGCGTGATGCCCATGACAAGCCCCACCACCAGAGTACCGATCAGGCTGACAATCGCCCCAAAACTCGAACCGATAATTTTCCCAATCACGATGGAATATCGGGAAACGGGCGAAATCATCATCTCCTGGGTAAAGTCGGTGAAGTGGTCCTCCACCAGCGAAGAAATGCCGGACGTTGTCGACATAAACAGCATGTTGACGAGCATGCCCACCAGCATGAATTTGCCATAATTAAAGCCAAGCCCGGCCGCCATGTTCTGCGCAAGGCTGCCGCCCAGCATCCCCATCATCAGAAGCGGCATGGCCAAACTCATAATGATCATGCCCGGCGACTTAAAGAACAACGTGATGTCCCTTGCCGCGATGGTAGCCACGGCGTTGAGTTCCTTCATGGCCCTCGATTTGATTTTCGGCTGCTGCAATACCAGCTCGCTCATGCCGCCCCACCTCCCGTTCTCATCAGATATTCCACATAGGCGTCCTCGAGCGACGGCTCCTGAATCTTCAGCACCGTAAGCTTTGTCTCAAGCCGCGCAATGATATCCTGCGCAGTTCTGTCCTGATAAGGAACGATGATGTGGCCGTCAACGTGATAGCTCAGGCCCATATTCGTAATTTCACGGATCAACCCATCCTTATCCTGCGCGTCCACGACGAGTTCCTGTTTGAGAAGGCTCGACTTCATTTCGTCCGGCGAACCGGTGATCGCGATTTCCCCGTGGTTGATGATGCAGACCTTATCGACATTCTCCGCCTCGTCGATGTAATGGGTCGTCAGAAAAACCGTCGTGCCGTTCTGCTTGCGCACGTTGTCGATGTACTCCCAGAGGCTGCGCCGGCTCACTGCGTCAAGCCCCTGCGTCGGCTCGTCAAGAAACAGGATTTTCGGCGTGTGGATCAGGCTGCGGATAATTTCCAGCTTGCGCTGCATTCCGCCCGAAAGCTTCTTAATCGGCTGAAACAGCGCGTGCTCGATGCCGACGATCTCGGCAAGCTCCATGACGCGATTCCGGTATTCGGCAGGCATCATTTTGAAAGTGGGCCGATAGCCGTACATGCCGTAAAGACAGGCGTGAAAGCGGATGTTTTCCTCCGCAGAGAGCTGAGGATCAAGACTGGGCTGCTGAAAGATGATTCCCACTTTGTCCCTTACATGCTGCGCATCCTTTTCCACATCGTACCCCGCGATCGTCACGCTGCCGGATGTTTTGGACAGCGTGGTCGTCAGGATGGAGATCGTCGTCGTTTTGCCCGCACCGTTGGGGCCGAGAAACGCGAAAAATTCTCCCTCGTTCACATGAAAGCTCACGCCTTTTACCGAAGGCTCTTTTGCTTTTTCATATTGTTTCACAAGCTCGTTTACCGTGATGATAGAACTCATACCATTCCCTCCATTGAACACGCGAGAGATGATATGTTGGATCTATCGGCTTCTTTTGCCGAGAACTCCCGAATCATGCGGCCGATCGCACGGCACACCAATACGATGATCGAGAACATAAAAAACACCTCCGTTTGATTTATGACCTCATTCTACAGTCATAAATTAAACGGAGGATAAATCGAACTTAAACGCAATGTAAACGAGACAATTTTATTTTTTCAAAGGCAGCGTTACAGTAAAGGTGCTCCCCTCGCCTGCCTGACTTTCCACTGTCACTGTGCCGCCGTGAAGCTCCACGATTTTTTTCACGAGCGATAATCCAAGCCCGCTGCCGCCCTGGGCGCGGTCACGAGCTTTATCGGCTTTGTAGAAGCGCTCAAAAATGTGCATTCTATCTTCTTCGGAAATGCCGGAGCCGGTGTCGGAGATTTGGCAAACCACGCTCTCCCCGCCGTCTGTCAGCACGATATTGATTTCGCCCTGCTCGGGTGTAAATTTGATCGCGTTATGGATCAGGTTGATCCACACCTGTGTGAGCAGGCCCTCATCGCCGCTGTAAGTGATTTTTCCGAGGGACAGAGAAAGATCGATGTTCTTTTCCGCCCACTGAGGTTCGAGCATCAGGACAGCGTTTTGAATCTGCTTATCGAGCGAAAACGATGTGATGGTAAGAGGCTGATCGTTGCTCTCGAGCGACGACAGCTTGAGGAGGTTGTCGCTGAGTTTGGAAAGACGCCCGGCTTCGGTTTCGATCACATCAATATAGTGTGCGCGCTGATCGGCAGTCAGTCTGTCGTTTTTCAGAAGCGCCGCAAACCCGCGGATTGAAGTCAGCGGAGACTGTATTTCGTGAGATACGTTCGAAATAAAATCCTGCCGCAGCTTTTCCATTGAACCGAGTTCCCGCGCCATTTTATTGACGCTTTTGGCAATCTCAGCGAGAGGATTGTGCTCATCCACCGGGATCAGCACGTTAAAATCCCCGTGCGCGATGCGGTTCAGGGCTTCAATGGTACTGTCCAAATATCTGTTCCGTTTATCCCAATGGCGGTCTTTGTGGTGCCGCCTTGTATGCACTGCCGCCAAAATTCTTGCTCCAAGCGAGAAAACGCACAGACCGAGCAGCCCCGTGATGACGTGCGTCCAAACTGCAGCGGGGCGGCCGGTAAAGCGATAAATCAATTCCGACAGCCCAAATCCCGCGGCAAAACAGACCGCCAATAGAAGGAACCCCAGCAGCGTGCCCCGAATCCATCTTGATCTGTACCTTCGATTGTCTTCCCGTCTCATTTTTACACCTCTAACCGATAGCCAAGTCCGCGGACAGTTGTGATTTTAAACTGGTACCTCTCTGCGGGAAAACGCTCGCGCAGGCGATTGATATGCACGTCCAGGGTCCGCTCGTTTCCCTCGAAATCGTAGCCCCACACATCCTCGATGAGCTGCTCGCGCGTAAAGGTTTTTCCGGGGGAAGAACCCAGCTTGAAAAGCAGCTCAAATTCCTTCATGGGGATGTCGCTTTGCTCTCCGCCACAGAACACGGAGTAACTGTTTTTATCCAGCGTCAGCGCACCGATCTGGACAGTCTGCGAAGCGGCGATTTTATAGCGTCTGAGCAGCGCCTTAACGCGCAGGACAAGCTCTGCGCCTTCAAACGGTTTTGTCAGGTAATCGTCTGTTCCAAGCTCGAACCCTTTCACCTTCTGGCTGATCTCGCCCTTCGCCGTCAGCATCAGGATCGGCAAATCCTCATAGTACCGGCGCGCATAACCGCAAAACTCGAAACCGTCTATTTCGGGCATCATCAAATCCAGCACACAGAGGTCGATTTTCGTTTCACTCAGCTTTTGCAGCGCTTCCCGCCCATTCCGGGCTTCCTGTACCGAGAAGCCTTCATTATGCAGTAAGGTGCTCACGAGCTCCCGTATATATGGATCATCATCAATGACTAAAATGGCGGCCATGAATGCGCCTCCTCTCCGGCTTTCTATTGTTTATAGTATACCAACAATGTAAACGCAGAGTAAACCCGGGCGTTCCATCGACTTTAAAAATATTTACTTGAATCGGCCAGAGGAAGCACAGTGTAAAACTCGACATGCAGGCGGGAAAAGATACAAAGTACCATTTGTCAGACTGGTCAAATTTTAATCTACGCCCCTCATACGAGGGGCGGCCAACAACGCCCGCAACGTCAACTCCGATGGCACGCTATTTCAATCCACGTCCCTCGCATGAGGGACGACCCCCGCGCTGCGGGGCCTTGACAAGACGGCAGTTATTTCAATCCACGTCCCTCGCATGAGGGACGACGGAGATTGCCCCGGTGCTTCTCCATATCCGGTTTATTTCAATCCACGTCCCTCGCATGAGGGACGACATTACGCAATTAAATTCAAGCTTGCCGCCACTCGATTTCAATCCACGTCCCTCGCATGAGGGACGACTTTTTCAGCTTTTCTGCCTGCCACGCGGGCCAGCTATTTCAATCCACGTCCCTCGCATGAGGGACGACAGTGCCTGGCACTCAATGTCAGGAGCCTCGCTCATTTCAATCCACGTCCCTCGCATGAGGGACGACATACTTTAGTCGGGCAATCAAGACAAATGCAACACATTTCAATCCACGTCCCTCGCATGAGGGACGACTTTGATGGAGCATTATAGGTTTTTCCGGAAAATATTTCAATCCACGTCCCTCGCATGAGGGACGACTTTGATGGAGCATTATAGGTTTTTCCGGAAAATATTTCAATCCACGTCCCTCGCATGAGGGACGACGCGCTCAAGGGTTTCGGCGCTCACGATTTCCTGCATTTCAATCCACGTCCCTCGCATGAGGGACGACAATGATACTGTTTTGACCGGGTTTGACGTCCTGATTTCAATCCACGTCCCTCGCATGAGGGACGACAATGATACTGTTTTGACCGGGTTTGACGTCCTGATTTCAATCCACGTCCCTCGCATGAGGGACGACTCAGCAGCGTAAAGGATCTGTTCCTCAATATCTGATTTCAATCCACGTCCCTCGCATGAGGGACGACTTGGACGCTCACGCTTCGCGAGGGTGCAACCACGATTTCAATCCACGTCCCTCGCATGAGGGACGACCATACACAGCGGCCTTACGTTTATGGTAACGGTAATTTCAATCCACGTCCCTCGCATGAGGGACGACGGAGCAGTTGCACCCGTGGTGGAAGTGCTTGCTTGTATTTCAATCCACGTCCCTCGCATGAGGGACGACGCGGGGCCCCGCGCCGTAAACGGCGCACCCCATCCATTTCAATCCACGTCCCTCGCATGAGGGACGACAAGACTATTCCCACCGCCGACGGTATGGGTGTAATTTCAATCCACGTCCCTCGCATGAGGGACGACTGGAGTACGGTATTCACTGGTTGCAGGGGCTTGACATTTCAATCCACGTCCCTCGCATGAGGGACGACTGTAAAAAACACGCCAACCGGTGACTACCCCAGTATTTCAATCCACGTCCCTCGCATGAGGGACGACGACCGCGTGGAGCAAAGCGATTTTCTAACAGGCAGATTTCAATCCACGTCCCTCGCATGAGGGACGACCGCGTCAGGTTGGAAAGCGGGATCACGCGTACCGATTTCAATCCACGTCCCTCGCATGAGGGACGACACATCATTAGGTACTCGCACCTGCCGACAATGCGATTTCAATCCACGTCCCTCGCATGAGGGACGACCGGTATCATCGGTACGGCTGGCACAGACCAGTGAATTTCAATCCACGTCCCTCGCATGAGGGACGACGGGAGGTGATAAAATGCCGCAAATGTCGAAACGAATTTCAATCCACGTCCCTCGCATGAGGGACGACTCTCTAAAGATGTATTATATAACCACAGGGTAAAATTTCAATCCACGTCCCTCGCATGAGGGACGACGGTACAGGGGCCGACACGCAAGATAAAGGCGTTGGATTTCAATCCACGTCCCTCGCATGAGGGACGACGGCTTAAATAAAACACCTGCAACAAAAATCAGAAATTTCAATCCACGTCCCTCGCATGAGGGACGACTAATAGGTGCAATAGCAATCTCCTTTTTTCGTGATTTCAATCCACGTCCCTCGCATGAGGGACGACAAGAATGTTCCCCAATCCCAATCTGTGTCTGATCATTTCAATCCACGTCCCTCGCATGAGGGACGACCCGCTGGTTTGGATATTCCTCCGGCATTAAACGATTTCAATCCACGTCCCTCGCATGAGGGACGACCTGGTTTCGGGGTCAAACAGGGCCTTAGTAACCAATTTCAATCCACGTCCCTCGCATGAGGGACGACTGCGTTTTCCGGCAAAGCAGCTACGTCTAATGTAATTTCAATCCACGTCCCTCGCATGAGGGACGACTTTTAAAAAAATTGGATGGGGTCGCTGGTGATAGCATTTCAATCCACGTCCCTCGCATGAGGGACGACGACAAATATTCACACATTATTACTGTTTTATACGATTTCAATCCACGTCCCTCGCATGAGGGACGACGACCAAAACAAGGTCTTTTGTTGATGATTCTGCTATTTCAATCCACGTCCCTCGCATGAGGGACGACTGAAATCGACGAAAACCTGATCCGCCACAACCTATTTCAATCCACGTCCCTCGCATGAGGGACGACCTATGGGCGACAAACAATGCTGGCTTTGCGGAGCATTTCAATCCACGTCCCTCGCATGAGGGACGACCAGATGATCCGGCTGATTAAAACCACATGGGGCGGAATTTCAATCCACGTCCCTCGCATGAGGGACGACTTTCAGAGGTGGAACAGATGACGAAACAATTGATTTCAATCCACGTCCCTCGCATGAGGGACGACCCCTCAATCTGGCGGCGCCGCTCTTGGTACAGCGCTTATTTCAATCCACGTCCCTCGCATGAGGGACGACGGCCAGACCGATATGCTCCAACAATTTATAGTGCCATTTCAATCCACGTCCCTCGCATGAGGGACGACATGCGACTTTTCAAGCGATAGTTTTTATAGCAAAATTTCAATCCACGTCCCTCGCATGAGGGACGACCTCGCGCGCGTATTTGCGCTTTTCGGGATCGCAGCATTTCAATCCACGTCCCTCGCATGAGGGACGACTGGGAGTGATAAGGCCGGCGGAGGCGGAGAGGAGATTTCAATCCACGTCCCTCGCATGAGGGACGACATTGCTCCTGCATGGACATACGGCGCAGCTTGATATTTCAATCCACGTCCCTCGCATGAGGGACGACCTCTATCGGCTCAAAAAAGATCAGAGCAATGGGCATTTCAATCCACGTCCCTCGCATGAGGGACGACTTCCGGCACTGGCTCGGCGTTATAACACCACAACGATTTCAATCCACGTCCCTCGCATGAGGGACGACAGGCGGAGCAAAGAGCCCGCGAAAACAATCCTGATATTTCAATCCACGTCCCTCGCATGAGGGACGACTTCGTTTGCTTGTGAATCCGCTCGCTACGGTAGATTTCAATCCACGTCCCTCGCATGAGGGACGACAGTTGCCGCCACAGGTTTGAGACAAATTCAGATAAATTTCAATCCACGTCCCTCGCATGAGGGACGACATCTTCGGATAATTATCTTTCTTTGTCAATGATATTTCAATCCACGTCCCTCGCATGAGGGACGACGGATTGTTCCGGTCAGTTTTATCATTGCGACTATGATTTCAATCCACGTCCCTCGCATGAGGGACGACATATGTGGGAGCAAATTAACTATACACGGCCCGATTTCAATCCACGTCCCTCGCATGAGGGACGACTTAGCTATGGTGATTATGCGTTTTATATTGCGTCCATTTCAATCCACGTCCCTCGCATGAGGGACGACTGGTTTGCGCAGTTACCCGGAAAAGTTGCGGCACAAATTTCAATCCACGTCCCTCGCATGAGGGACGACGCCTATGTACACCGATCTGTACCCGAAATTTACAATTTCAATCCACGTCCCTCGCATGAGGGACGACTAAATTCAAACCGTACCACAACCTGCGGCTGCGATTTCAATCCACGTCCCTCGCATGAGGGACGACTTGACATTAGATTGTGTGCATATGATAATGGATATTTCAATCCACGTCCCTCGCATGAGGGACGACAGGAGGCACAGTTATGTCAAAACAAATTCGTGTGATTTCAATCCACGTCCCTCGCATGAGGGACGACTGCCGACGGAGCCTGATAACAGGAGTATCGCTTTTATTTCAATCCACGTCCCTCGCATGAGGGACGACTCCGAAATAGCCTGTGCAACCTTGTTTACGACGTATATTTCAATCCACGTCCCTCGCATGAGGGACGACTTAATATAAATTTCTGTGCTCCGGGTGATAATTCAATTTCAATCCACGTCCCTCGCATGAGGGACGACGGGGTTTCATTTTGCCGTTTGCGTCATATGCCTGATTTCAATCCACGTCCCTCGCATGAGGGACGACCAAAAGGCATATTGCTGGGCATTGCACAAGAGCAATTTCAATCCACGTCCCTCGCATGAGGGACGACGCAACCTGCGTCAACACAATAGTTTGCCGCACAATTTCAATCCACGTCCCTCGCATGAGGGACGACTATACATACCCGGAGCAGTTCGGGCATTGGCGAATTTCAATCCACGTCCCTCGCATGAGGGACGACATATATAAAATCAGCAGTCAGGCCGACATTAGTATTTCAATCCACGTCCCTCGCATGAGGGACGACTTGATATCAGGGTGCAGAGCTATGCCGGGGAGCATTTCAATCCACGTCCCTCGCATGAGGGACGACTCTGCCATCATAACAATCACCACTTCCAAAAGCTATTTCAATCCACGTCCCTCGCATGAGGGACGACTGCGCTTATGCAGCCTGTAAAACTGCGGCAACAAATTTCAATCCACGTCCCTCGCATGAGGGACGACTATATATAAAATCAGCAGTCAGGCCGACATTAGTATTTCAATCCACGTCCCTCGCATGAGGGACGACCTGTATGATACTACACAAATCGTGTAGGCGAATTAATTTCAATCCACGTCCCTCGCATGAGGGACGACCGATCTTCCGTGGGTACATTGACCAAAATTTTTCATTTCAATCCACGTCCCTCGCATGAGGGACGACTGCAAAACAAACAAATTGAGCGAAATGATCTTGATTAAAGCTTAGTAATCATTTACATCAAAAAGAAAATAAATCGCAGATTAGCAAAGCTTCTCACTATAAATTGATCCAATTTCATGCGCGAATCCCCCGCGGATTTGATGTACGCTTGCGATTCGCGTTAAAATGTCATCAGATCTTCCGGGTTGTATGTTTGTTTCGCTCCGTAATGTTCAATACGGTTTTTATAATTGTTTCCCAGATGATAAATACGCAGGCTGTCTTTCTTTTCGTCCATAACAGTAAGCAGTTGGCTTTTCACAATACATAATTCCGCAGGGGACAGAAGGCATTCGAACACAGAATTTTGCACGCGCTGCCCGTAATTCACGCAAATCTTTGCAACCTTGCGAAGCCGCTTGCTGCCTTTTGCATCCTCGGTATTCACATCGTAGGTAATCAGGACAAGCATCGTCTACCTCCAGACAAACGGTGGGTACTCATCGATATCGCCGCGGATATATTTGGCCAGCAGCATCGCCTGCACATACGGCAGCAATCCCCACTCTACCTTCTCCTGTAAAAACGGATGGACGATTTCTTCCTTCTTTTTCTGCTGCCACAGGGATAAAAACTTTTTTCGCCCGTCCTCCGTCAGCAGGATGCCGCCGCTTTCTTTTTCCACGAAATCCCTGCCGCAAATGCTCTTTTTGTTGATGCTGGTCAGCACGAAGCGGTCGGCAAAGGGGGCACGGAATTCTTCCAGCAAATCTAACGCAAGGGAACATCTGCCCGGCCTTTCGGTGTGATAGACACCGGCATACGCATCAAGTCCGACGGCCTCCAGCGCGCTGACACACATAGAGGTCAGCAGGCTATAAGAGAAAGAAAGCATTGCGTTGACATTGTCCATCGGTGGGCGGCGTGAGCGTCCCTGATAGAAAAAATCCTCTTTTTGCTGCAGAATCATCGCATCGAAAACAGAGAAATAAAGGCTGGCGCACTCCCCCTCCAGACCGCGGAGCGTATCGGCACCAGGGGCTCGGTAAGCATTCACCTTTCCGTTTTGAAGGGCCGCGCCGATCTGCGCAAATTTTTCGGTATCGATCCGCAGGGCATGGTCGCGCACGGCGCGGCTGAGAACCGCGCCGCAATTCGCGAGCTTTGCGGAGATGATATTCTTTGCGATGGCCAGCGAGCGCTCCGGATCGTCACAAACCCGATACTGCTCGCGGCGCAGAAGGATGTTCCCATACGATTTCCCGGTCACCTTGGCCAGAAATCTTCCGCTTGGCTTTAGAAAGACGAGGGATTTATTCATCTCGGCACATTTGCCCATCAGCGCCGGGCTGGCGCCGACATACCCAAAGGCCATGATGCCGTCGATCATATGCAGCGGCAGACGGCCCAGAGTATTACCGTCGCTTTGCACCACAACATTTTCACCGTCCAGGGCAAGGTAGGCGTTTTCCGTTGTGATGTACAGCGTATTCAAAAGCTTTTTCATTGACCCGCCTCCCCGGTCCCAAGAGTGTTGTCCAGATATTCCTGAACGGATTTGATCCTGCACAGCTTCGGCAGGCAAAGATTTTTCAGCGAGCAGGCATTGCAGCTTTTTGTCAATTTTCCCTTGGGCACATACCCGCGCTGAAAATAGCCATGCATTTCGGCAAACATAGCCCGGACCCGCTCCTTACATTCTTCGGTGATTTCCACACGCTGCCTGCGTTTCGTTTTCCCATAGAAAATGGCTCCGGCGGGAATTTGGCAGCTGAGCATCTCTTCCAGGCAAATGGCCTGCGCTGCCAGCTGAAGGATATCGATGTCACCGTCTTTCGGCTCCCCGTGCTTATATTCCACCGGATAAACGGTGTAAAGCCCGGTTCGGCCGTGCAGCGGGATTCCATTGGAGGACACCCGGAACTCGACAATATCGCATTCGCCGCTGGCGCCAAGGCTGCGGGAGAAAACCGGCATCCCGCGCGACAAAAAGACGTCTTTTCTGCTTTCGGAGGAATAGCTGTCGTGGCAGTTCGCGTGCAGCAAATCTCCCTCTACCGTGCGAAGATTTTCTTCCCAAAGCTGTTCGATATGGATCAGCGCCCATTGACGACGGCAGAACGCAAAATGCTGAATTCCCGACAGCATCAGAAAATCTTCTTCCTCGTATCCGGTCATATCCCGTCGATGATGTCTGGCGCAAGGCCGTCCAGAGGCAGGAGCGTGATCTCATAATCTTCCGCGCTCTTGGGGGAAGCGACCCCTTCCTTCAGCGAAACCTGCACCGAATCATGTACTTTTGCGGAGGAATACTGGCCGATCTTGTTGCTATGCTGCCACCAGTAAAGCCGAAGAACCTCCATGCTGCCGTCCGGCCTTGCGGAAGAGCTGTCATTGATAAAAAGCGTACGCAGGCATTCCTTGATGATGTCCGCATCCTCCTGCGTAAATCCTGTTTTTTCCGCAAGCTGTACATTGATCGCACCCTTGATCTGATACAGCCCGAACTCCACCATATGCTTCGAACCCATGGTATCGGAGCTCTTTTTGCCGTCTTCGGTCGGCTCGCTGTTCACGCTTTTGGTAATCTGCATACTGTTGATATCCACCGGAGAAACGCTGACTGCCTGACGGATCGAAACCGGGCCGCGAACGCCGACCGAAACGCCGTCCTTGTCCTTCTCCTTGCTTCTTTTATACGCAAACACCTGTCCGAAGGCCCTCACGTCGAACCATTTGGCGCACGCCTGCGCGGCATAGTCCTCCTTAGAGGAATACGAGGTAATGGTCTGGCCGGCCCGCTCGCTCAGGCTGCCATACCCGTCGTCGCGGCGTTCATCCGACTGGACGAAAATGCTTTCTCCCATATCTTGCAGCCGGTTGCGGATTTTTCGTTTGATGCAGACATCGGAGATTTCCCCGTTTCCGGTATAGGTCGTGCGCGGGCGGTTGCCGTTCAGCGGGTCGCCATTGGGGTTTGCGTTTGTCACGGAAATGAGCGCCACAAAATCGATTTTGTTTTCAAGCACTTTCATCATACTTCCTCCTTATTGTTGCCTTTGTCTTTATTTTTGGATTTCCTGAATTCCGCCCGCTGCAGATAATAGCCGATCAAATACAATTCGCCGAGAGGGCGGTTCAGCTGCTCCGGATTGGATTCCGAGATTTTTTCTGTGATCTCCGAAATCAAATCCTTATAGAAACATCTGGAGCCGGGGGTCATTCGATGAAAATAGGGATTCAATTGATCCTCAAGTATTTGCCAGGTGCTCATGGGGTGGTTGACAAACGCGCTTTGTAAACGGATCGCGTTGGTATCGCGCGTTTCCTCCTGTGCGAACGTGCTGTGCTCCGCCTGCTCCAGCACGGCCAGCAAGCGCCCAAACAGATAGCTTCGGTCGGTGTTTTCATAATCAATCGCCATGTTGATACGCTCTCCTTTTTCTCTGTCAGAATAATATTTCACAACCAGCGCACAGGTTGTGGAAAGAATCCGCTCGCGGTTACCGGTGGAATAAGCCTGCGGCGTCGACGCGCGGCGAACCGCTGCCTCCATAATATCCCTCGGCAGCGGCTGCCTGTCCAGCATACAGTGCAGAATCCGCTGGGACTGCTCTTTCATCAGCTTGTCGCCGGCTTCCAGAAAGGCCCCCTGCTCCGTACCGAACGCGCACCGTACAATCTGTTTGTTCGGCGGTGTCCGCACGGTGGTATAAGGCTTTTTGTCGTTGGTAAAGCGCGTAAAGTACCAGCGGCAGGTGCCGTACCAATCGAACAGCCGGTCGTAAAAGTCGGAGCCCTTCAGTTCGTTGTAATAGGTGACCGAAAGGCGCCCGGTCGTCGCGGCGTCCAGACCAATAACCACAATTTCATCGTTGTTGTCCAGCTGATTGCGGTAGCCTTCTAAGGTTTGAAGCAGGCGCTTTTTGTATTCCGCTTCGGTATAGGCGCGCGGCTCGTCGTCGTCCTCAAGTCCAAGCGGGTCTTCCAGATCGACTACCTTTTTCCCGTTCGGGTTCCAGCAGATATAGGTGCGTTTGTCCTGCGTGCCCGCCGTCACTCCCTGACGGGCGGCAAGCCAGGTCAGGGCACTGTGCGCTTTCTGGGTCGCCACGTACCCGACCGTGCACGCCTGCGCGGAAGTGGAAAACCGCCCGCGATACGTAAAATTGGTCTTGTCATTTGAGGAAATCAGCTTTGCGCCATAGTTGGCAGCCACGATCCCTTTTGGGTGATTGACAGAAATCGTGTCGGCTTCGCCGGTGACATAGCAAAGATCCTTTTCACCCGACTGAGAAGCAGCGTAATACTGGATGTAGCTGTCGAAAAGCGATTCGTCCTGCCACACGGCGTCCGGCTGGGTGCCGATGACCCGGAACCGCACCAGCGCTTTTTCATAGACACTTCCGCTCACTTTTTTATTCAGGAACTTCCCGTCCTCGACCTCCAGAAGCCCCGACAGGATCAAATCGCGCGTCATCCGCCGTTTTGCGGCGTACTCATAAACAGCCCGCACCTTTGGGTGAGAAAAAGGCGATTCCGCCCAGTCTTTCAGTGCGGCAAGGTATTTTTCAAACTTTTCCTCCGCTTTTTTCGCTTCTTTGGGGGAAGAAAGATATTCCCAAAAATCCCCTGCAACATAAGGTAGCATATCACACAGCGCATGAGGGGCAATTACATTTGCACGCGACGCGGAGCTTTCCGTTACCGGAATGATCGTTTTTGCGTTTTCCTTTTCCACCGTACAGGTGCCGCAAAATTCGCTGTCCGGATTCACCCATACTTCGATCTGCGCGTTCGCCGTCATGTGGGCCACCAGAGAAAGCGGCACGCCCTCCGTCGCTTTCCCGGCCATTTGAGCGTTCGCTTCATAGGTCTGGTACAGCGTGTTCATCCATGCCATTTAAATCACCTCGGATTCTATCGGCGCAAAATTGTTTTTCTCCGCCCCAAACGGCTTGATCTCCATTTCCCGAACCGGGCGGTGAAGGCATTCCTGCGGCGGAAGAAAATCGATGACCCCCTGCTTCATCACCGCGCGCCACAGCCGCACGGTCAGCATTCCTTTCGTTTCCTCGGAATACGCCTCGTCGGCATAGGTGATCCCATGGTACATCATTCCAAAATTGAGCTGCGGCGTATTGTCATAAAAGCCTGTCCCCGCGCCGAAGATACAGGGGCGCACATCGGCCTGGCATTCGCGCGTGCCCAAAAAAATATCACGCCGGCCGCCGCGCTCGATCATGCGCTTCGCGATGTTGTGGTGCTTGTTTTCGTTGCGGTCGCCCAGAAGCTCCGGCCGGTTTTCATTCCAGATAAAATGCGCCCTCACCTGATAGCGGCAATCCTTTAAATAGGTGTAATACGATAAATCGTTGCCGGTTTCATTGGGGCCGTGCTGGTACTTGATCGGCCGGATTCCCTTGGTCTCAGTCTGAATCTGGTTCATGACCCGCACGGAATCGATCACCCAAATCAGTGTTGGCTTCCAGAACACGCTCTGTAAAACGCCTTTCAGCGCCTCGTAGGTAGGCACTTGATAGGTGAATTTTTCGCCCCCCACGCGGGTGATGGGGTCGGAAAACAGGGCGTAATCCCCAAAGACTTCAAACTCGACGATGTTTTTATGCTGCACTCGAATTCCCTCCTTAATAAATAAAGTTCTCTATGATCAGGCCGGTTTTGTCATCGTAACACTGCTCATTTAAAACGGTGAAGCGGTCGTCATGCGTGGAAGACAGCATCCCGTAGTCGCTCAGCTTTTGAATTTGATATTGAAAAACCTGGATCGTGTAGGGCTTGGCCTTTTCGATACAGCGCTTCAGAAAAGCGAGATCATAGGCCGACTGTTGAGAAAACAGATCCGCAATCAGCTCTTTGGCTTCAATGTTGTACGGCACAATGACGTCGATCGTATTTTCATCAAACACCTGAAACAAGTTCCCGGCGGTTAAAAACGCCTGGTTCAAAAAATATTTGCCTTGAAACTCCGGCCGCTCAATATGGCGCAGGTTGACCGCAAGCAGATCAAACAAATCCTCGGTCGTACCGTCCGGCAGCCTTTGCGGGAATCCAAATTTGCCCTTGATGTCCGCATCCTGAAACAGGAACTGGTAATACTCCGCGACGCTTTCCCCGCTGAGCAGGTCGTGCGCATACCGATCGGGACTTTGGGCGAACCGGTGCAAAAGCTGCAGGGCGCACCGCTGCGCCGCCGCGATTTCCCGCAGCATCCCCAGTTTTTCGGCCTCCTGATTGAAATTGACGACGTAGACTGGGCGAATGCCGCCGAAATCGTTGCTTCGGTTGCAGCGGCCCGCGGCCTGCGCGATATTGTCCATCCCTGCCGCCGCACGGATAACGCTTTCAAACGAAAAATCCACGCCCGCTTCCACAAGCTGAGTGGAGACACACACCATCTTTTCTCTGCTTTTTAAAGCGGCGTTGATTTTTTTCAGCGTATCGGTTCGGTGCGCCATGCACATGGAAGTGGAAAGGTGAAACACCCTGCAATCGTCGCAGCGGTGCTCAAGCTCCCGATAGAGCCGGAGCGCGCTTTCCTTGGTATTGCAAATCAGCAGCAGGGACGACACGCGGCTGAGTACCTCTGCGGAAAAATCGGCCAGCTCCTCCACCGACATGCCGTAGGGAGAGGTTTTGTCGATGATTTCGGTTCGTTTGAACACCTCAAAATTTTTCGGTTCATACGGCACGATCTCAACGGGGTCCGCATACTGCAGGGGAAAATCCGTCTGCTCAAAGCATGGGGTTGTCGCGGAGGACAACACGACCGTCGCGCCGCACCCATAGGCCAGAAAATTCAGGGCCATCGTAAACAGATTCATCGCTTTTTTCGGCAGCGACTGCACCTCGTCAATAACGATCACCGCCTGGGATAACGCGCTCACGCGGCGCACGGCGCTTGTTTTGCCCGAAAACAGCGTATTCAAAAACTGTACCAGTGTGGTAATCACGATGGGTGATTCCCAGGTATCGGTCAAAAGCTCGTACTGATCCAGCTTTTCCTCCGTATCGAACAGCTTTACGACATTGGAATGGTGTTCCGTCAGGCTGCTTTTGTCCTGTATGTAGTTTCGAATGACGGCGCTGTTCTGCTCTAAAATGCTCAGCAGCGGAATGACGAACAGAATGCGCTTTTTGTGAAACGCTTTCGCGTGATACAGCGTATAGCGCAGGGCCGACAGGGTTTTTCCGGCCCCTGTGGGCAAAGTCAGCCGGTAGATACCGCCGCCGTGCTGCTGCGCAAACATGCGGCACTGCTCTGAAAATCCGCTTCGCGCTGCGTTGATCGGCGTCTGCGCCCGAAGGCATGAATTTTTTTGTTCAAAATAGGCGATCTGCTCCGCCCAAAAACGGTCGGAGCCGCCGCGGTATTCCTGCAGCACTCCGGTCATGAATTCCGCCGTATCTCTGCGGTCGCCGTCGATCACCGCCGACAAAATCATGCGGGCCGCAAGTCCCATCAAGAAGCTGACCTGCGTCCGGTTTTTTCTAAAACGCGTCCGAAACGTTTCAAACAGCGCGGCAATCTCCCGCTGCGCCAACAAAAATAACCGATCTATTTCTTCGGCCGGCGCACACTCACAGAGAAAAGCATCTACCGCTTCCTCATAGCCAATTTCCTTTGGGTCCTTCTCCAGCCGGTGTTCGAATCCGCTGGTGTTTTGGGGCGTGACGCAGTCGAACTGCCCGTGGTGCGCCCCGATGGCATACACAAGGATTTCACAGGTGACCGTACCCATCCCCTGCGGCCGGCCAACATGATACTTTTTCAGCAGATAAATACACCCGCAGAACGTATGGTTCACGCTGCCGCGAACCACCTCTTCCCCAGCGGACGCACGCGAGAGATATTCCTGATATTTTGCCGTGCATTTTCCCATGTCGTGCAGCAGGCCGGCCAGATAAGCCGTGTTCCACAGGCCGATCCCTTTCAGCTTTTCGGCGGCATAATCTGCCACATGGAAGGAATGCTCGGCCACGGTCTGCTCCAATCTTTCGCCATTGATTTCTGTGATATGGGCCAGATGAGATTTCATAGATTCCTTCCTTTCCATCCCGCATCCTGATTTCATCCGTTGAAAAGGGCGGACGAATGGCTGGTATGAAAACGCTCTCATTAAAATACCAAATATTTACATTAATGTTATTTTACTGCTCGGATTATCATAAATCAATTCAAAAAAGACAAATTATTTTATTTTTTACGTCTTTTATGATAAAAATAAAATCAAAATTATTCTAAAAAGTTCTATTAACATACTGAAAAATCGAGCCAGATCAAACTTTCGTTCTGATCTGGTTTCTTCAAAACATACAAAGCCCCATTCGACAGACCGGTCAAATCCTGTCTGG
The DNA here is from genome assembly GCF_000577335.1 of Faecalispora jeddahensis. Classification (GTDB taxonomy): domain Bacteria; phylum Bacillota; class Clostridia; order Oscillospirales; family Acutalibacteraceae; genus Faecalispora; species Faecalispora jeddahensis. The sequence continues at coordinate 68,785 of NZ_CBYL010000009.1, forward strand.
CGAATGGGGCTTTTGTGTTATGCGCAGGGTAATACGCCAACACCGTTATTTTTTGTCAAACGACGGGTTGAACGCATAGAAGTTCCTGCTGTCCAGATGATCGGTGGTGATTCGCAGACCTTCACCGAAGCGCTGGTAATGAACGACTTCTCTCTGCCGCAGGAAGCGGATGGGATCAATGACATCGGGATCGTCGCAGAAGCGAAGGATGTTGTCGTAGGTAGTGCGGGCCTTTTGTTCTGCTGCCAAATCCTCATGCAAATCAGTAATCGGGTCACCCTTTGACGCAAATGTCGACGCGGAATAAGGTACGCCGCTGGCGTCTACCGGGTAAATTCCCGTGGTGTGATCGACGAAATAGGAATCAAACCCGGCCTCCTTGATCTGCTCCGGAGTCAGGTTGCGGGTCAGCTGATAAACGATGGTGCCAACCATCTCGAGATGCCCAAGTTCTTCTGTTCCGATATCCGTTAAAATCGCTTTCAGCTCCGGATACGGCATGGTGTACCGCTGACTCAGGTAGCGAAGAGAAGCGCCGAGTTCCCCATCGGGCCCGCCACACTGTAAAAACGTATCCTTTTTACTGGCGAAATACAATTTCGATTGTCCTGTTTCTTCGGTCAAACACAATATGATCGACGAATGAACGGAGCAGTTCGTTTTTGATATCGGTTCCCGTTGCCTGATCCTGCAGAACGGCAAGAATACTCTGCCTGGAAAGACCCGGCTCCTCCCCTTGATCTTCCCGCGCAGCAGTGAGCTCCTCCTGAATCCGCCGGATTTCGTTCTGAACGCTTTCTTTGTTCGCCCGGTATTCATCTAATGAATCGACACCCGAAGCATACGCTTCTTTTGCGCGCAAAAGCCTGTTCTGCTGGTATTTCAACGCTTTTTCCGCCAATCCGCAAATATCCGTACACGCTGCCAAAGGCTGTGGGTGCAGCACAAAAGTATCGCTTTCCAACGCCTGCCGGATTCCGGCCAAAACCAAGGCGTTCAGCTTTGAGATGGAAATGCTGTGGGATACATTGCACCGGCCGTGATTATAATTGACACACTGCAGGCTGTCTTTGCCGAGCCTTGCAAGGGTGCCACCGCATGCGCCGCAACGAACCAGCCCGCGCAGAAGGTACTCCCCGTTCTGCGGCGGAGTCTTTCTCGAATATCTGGGATAGATCTTCTGAAGCCGCTTTTTCTGCCGCTGCGCGAGATCCCAGGTCGCCTGATCGATAATCGGTTCATGCAGGCCCGGAAGAACATTTTCAGGACTGCCGCCGTCCTTCTGCCCGGCCCTGCCCGACGTCCAACGAATTTTACCGAGATACACCGGGTTATTCAGCACATAATCCACCGTGCGGCCCGCCCAAGGATTTCCGCGGTTTGTCAGAACGCCCATCGCGTTGATTTTCCGGGCAATTTCCGTTGCCCCCATCCCAGACAGATAATCCGCAAATATCATACGTACGATCTCCGCCTGCTCCGGCCGGATCACATACCGCTTATCGATGATGTCGTACCCGAAGGATGGAATCGAAACCGGTTCACCCCGGCCCGCCTTTTCGGTCATCCCGCGGGTGACCTCCTCCGCCAGATTGATGCTGTAATACTCATCCATTGCCTCGATGATCGCTTCCATCAGGATGGACATTTTATCGTCGCCGAGCGCTTCGGTAATGGAGATCACATCGATCCCCAGCTGTCTGCGCAGCATCGTCTTATACACGATGCTGTCCTGCCGGCTGCGTGCAAACCGGCTGAACTTCCAGAGCAAGATCGCTTCAAACGGCTTTGGCTTGCGCTTCGCGATCCCGATCATTCGATTGAACTGCGTGCGGTTTTTCGTTGACTTTCCACTGATTCCTTCGTCGGCAAACAGGTATTCATCCGGCACTGTCATTCCGTTGCGCGCGGCATAATCGCGGATCAGCCGAATCTGGCTGTCTGGGCTGTATTCGGCCTGATCTTCTGTGGAAACCCGGATATAGGCCGCCGCGATTTTCATTCCAGCCTTCCCCCTTCCATCGGAAAATTCAATCCTTATCCTCTGAATCTGTATATGAACTCCCGCGAAAGATTATTCAGAATCAATAAAGCGCCGGTTTTGCCTTAGGCGCTCACTAGATCTTCCATACAACAGGCTGCCGCTGTCATAGGACAAAATTCCGCGCCCATATGCTTGGTGTGGAGGTGAGGCCGATGGCAAAAAGAGAAACATTTACGGTGGCAACAGCCATTCGGCTCGACGACGGGCGCGTGCTCCCCTGGGGCCGCACAGCCTTTGCGCTGACAAAAGAATCCGGCGAATACCGCTGCGAATGCCTGGAGCATACCTTTCACCTGGCACAAGAGGAACGCCAGGCCTATGAAAAAGCCATGCTTGAGCGTGTGGGGGAACAGATGTCCCTGCGCCGTCCGTGCGGCAGTTTGCCGCACGATTGATATTCCCGGACGAAACAAGGGGTACAGTAAAACACCGCATCCGTCAGCGGATGCGGTGAAAATGAAAATTGTATTCTTAATTTAAAAGCCAGACTCCACAACTGAGGTAAGCCGCAAATGTCACCCACAGCAAATATGGAATCTGCAAAAACGCGGCGGCTTTTTGGCAGCGATAAAACAGCCGGAGCATAATCAGAATCAGCACCCAGAGAAGAATCAGCCAAAGGAACGCCGCAAAGAAGGCTTGCAGATGAAAGAAAATCAGGGACCAGAAAAAGTTAACAAGTAGCTGGATAAGATATACCGCAATCGCCCGTCTTTTCCACTGGCACCCCGAGCAGTATACCAGATAGGTCGAAATACCCATCAGAAAATACAGAATTCCCCAGGCAATCGGGAAAACGGACGGCGGCGGTGACAGCGGCGGCAGATAGAGCTGTTCATACAGCGCGGAATTGTCCCTGGTCAACAGCCCGGCCAGCGCACCGGTTCCCATGCTGAGAACGATGCTCGCAATCAGCGCCTTCCATCGAATCGTAACACAATACATCTTCTCCCCTCCTGTTCTTCCAATTATTTCGTACCTAAAGACCCCAAACCTGTTTTCTTGCATGGATGGTGGGAATCCCCTGCGGCACTAGTGTATGCAATCATCCATCGGTTCTATGCAGGCGGGAACTGGTGCGTTTCAAAAAAGCATCCCATTTTGATTCTCCCGAACTTTGTGACCTAGTTGCGGAAGCTTTCTTTTGGCTCTGCTATACTCATACCAACATCAAAAATCAATAAAGGAGGAATCAAAATGGAAGAAATGCAAGTTACCAGAATGCCTTTGATCGGCGATAAGGCGCCTTCTTTCCAGGCTGTTACAACACAAGGAGAAATCCATTTCCCGGAAGATTACACAGGGAAATGGGTGATTCTCTTTTCGCACCCCGCAGATTTCACCCCCGTCTGCACGACGGAGTTTATGACCTTTGCCTCTATGGCGGAGGAGTTCAGAAGCCTGAATACCGAATTGGTCGGCTTGTCCGTTGACTCCCTCTACGCACATATCGCATGGCTCAGAAAGATTCAGGAGCTGGAATGGAACGGCATGAAAAATGTTGAGGTCAAATTCCCGCTGATCGAAGATATCCGCATGGAGGTTGCAAACAAATACGGCATGATTCAGCCGGGGCAGTCCAACACGCAGGCGGTCAGAGCTGTTTTCATCATCGACCCGCAGGCGAAAATCCGCACAATATTGTATTATCCCCTTTCGACCGGCAGAAACTTTGACGAGATCAAACGGATTATCCTTGCGCTGCAAAAGGCGGATCAGGACAGCGTGGCAACCCCCGCGAACTGGCGCCCCGGCGACGATGTGATCGTACCGACGGCCGGCTCGTGCGGAACAGCTAAGGAGCGAATGGAAAGCCAGAACGAAGACCAGTATTGTTTGGATTGGTTTATGTGCTTCCGGCGTGAAAATAAATAACCAGCAGTTTCATCTCCCTCTCTTCCTGTAGAAAAAGCGCCTGCGTTGCAGGCGCTTTTTCTTTGTGGGAACAAAATTCCTCAAATCAGCCGGACCGCGAATTGCCCGGGGCCGGATACGAATTGCTCCCTATCCACTTTTTAGACAGATCCCCTTTGTCCGCCGAACCTTCTGTCAGCGGAGTATCGTTCTGTGTAAAGGCGATCAGCTCGCGGTTAAATTTGTCCATTTGATCGTAGAACAGAAAATGGCCGCACTGCTGAAACGAAACCAGCTTTGAATTTTTGATCCCCTTGTTCTGCGCCACCGCCAGCGGGTACAAACAAACCCGATCGTTCAGCCCGTGCAGAATCAGCGTGGGAACATTGACCTTTTCCATATCGTCGAACAGCACCTCGTTCAGCCAGGTGTTCGCAATCGCGGCGGTTGACCAGCTGGCCGCCTGCAGCCCCAGCTGGAAGATCCAGTCCTGAATCGGTTTGCCGACACAGTGGAAAAAGATCATGTTGCCAAAGCCCACAAGCATCTTGGGGCGGTCGGTATATGTTCCCTGAATAATGTCCAGAACCGCCTTCCTCTGCAGCCCATACGGAAAGTTCGGGCGCTGAATCAGGCTGGGGGCCGCCGCCGCAAACAGCGCCAGCTTTGATACCCCGTGGCCGTTATGTCTTGCCATATAGCGCAGGCAGATCGCTCCGCCCGTGGAATGGCCGGCAAGCGTGATGTTCCTTAGCTGCAGTGTATCGATCACGGCGCGTATGTCGTCGGCCAAACGGTTGTAATCGTAACCGCTCCACGGCTTATCGGAAAGACCGAAGCCGCGGCAGTCGATCGCAATGCACCGGTACCCAAGCCTTGGAAGCTGGTTGAACTGATATTCGAACAAATTGTGGTTCCCCGGCCACCCGTGAACAAAGAGAATGGTTTTATCCCCGCCCGGATTCAAATCCTCGACGAAGATTTTGACGTTCGATTCTACTGTTACATAATAACCCACATTGTCATCTCCCTCCGAAACAATACCAGAATATTCTTTTAAAGACATTTTGGTGACTACTGTGAAAGGATATTGGCAAAGGAATCAAAAAAAACACCCTATATTTTCGCTTCAGGTGGAACCGGAAAAACCATCTAAAGCAAAACCGCCGGACGATTTGATACCCTTTTGCCATGTGGCCCGCCATACTGTGTCATAATGATCTTGGCCAGAGCGGGGTTGGGGTTTTTAATCTTGATCGGGTACTGTAATCTTTTTTCATAGACCCACATTAGTTGTCAACCTCCTCTTCAATTTCCCATGGCCAGGGGCCAGTGATCCAAGCCCATCGGCTGGTCTGGTTGCTGGTTTCTCCCATCGGGCCGTAGGCGTCCTCGTAATTTTTGGTCAGTTCATCGATCTTCTTGCGGGTGTCTTCCAGTTTCTTTGCCGCCTCGCAGTTGTTGGGGTGTGTGTCCAAAAAAATGTGAAGTTCCCACGCCATGAATCGATACGCATTGATCTGGCGCATCAGTCTTTCCTGATCTGTCATTTCAGAACACCCCTTTTCCCTGTAAAGGGTTTATCCAGATCCGGGAAAATCGTGCCCTGATCAAATCCCTTTTCAGCCGAATACGTTGCGTCGAATTGCTGGAACGGTATATATGCCATGGCGACCACTGTCTGGGCCGGCAGCGGTGAAACCGCAACGGTCAGTTCGCAGCTCTGCATGCTCTGTATACTCTGCACACTCTGCATACTCTGCGCATTCTGCATGCTTTGTGCGTTCGGCATGCTCTGCGCATTCGGTATGCTCTGCGCATTCTGCGCACTCTGCACATTCGGCATGCTCTGCGCATTCTGCGCGCCCTGCACATTCGGCATGCCCTGCGCGTTCTGCGCGCTCTGCACATTTGGCGTGCTTTGCGCATTCTGCGCGCTCTGCACATTCGGCGTGCTTTGCGCATTCTGCGCACTCTGCGTCTCCCGCGCGTTCTGCGTACTTTGCGCATTCTGCGTCCCCTGCGCGTTCTGCGTACTCTGCATATTTTGCAGGTTTTGCATATACTGCAGGTACTGCAGATTCTGGTTATCTGTCATTCTTCTCGTGTTCCCCTTTCTCATAATCTAAAGCTTATCCCATAACAGAATATGCCGGCAGAATATTCCGAGTGCCTGTTCTCTTTTAAAAATCAAGCGGAAGCCCATTCCGCCGCCAAAATCAGCGCACAGCAGAGGCTTTTCAGAACAAATCGCCGGGCAGCGATTCTGATCATCGCGCCCGGCGATTTGGCATCTTGCCTGCAATTTAGATTCATAGTATAATTTGATACGACTCTTCTTAGAAAGGAGGCTGCGCGTCATGAGATATCTTTCGGGAATGAACCGGAGTTTCTTTCGGATTGGCCCAGCAAAATATTTTCGCTGGAGAAAGCAGGGGCCTGCTTTGTTCCACGTTACTCCGGAGAAATCGCGGGAATGCCGCTGATCCCCGTCTGCCGTCAACCTATGCCAGCGGATTTTGATCCGGCTGACCTTCCGTGTTTTTCTCCCTGAATTTTTAGAGAGGAAACCCTTTTTTATGAATCAAATCACAACTGAATCCGCCGCCTGGAAAAAGCAGGTCGGCTGGTTTTTGCTGAGCCAAAACATCTCGTTGTTCGGTTCCTCCGTCGTGGGCTTCGCCATCATCTGGCACATTACCCTGACGACTTCCTCCGGCGTATGGATTATGCTTTCGACCATCTGCTCGATTCTGCCGCAGGTGCTGGTTTCGCTGATCGGCGGCGTTTGGGCCGACCGGTATAACCGCAAATACCTGATTATGCTGTCGGACGGCTTTATCGCCACGGCGACGCTCGGCCTGGCCATAGCGTTTCTGCTTGGATTCCAGAGGCTGGAGCTGCTGCTGGTCGTTTCGGCTGTGCGCTCAATCGGCGCGGGAATCCAGACCCCGGCCGTGGGGGCGATCTACCCGCAGCTGGTGCCGCAGGAATCGCTGACCAAGGTGCAGGGAATCAACCAGACCCTGAACTCCGTTCTGCTGCTGCTTTCGCCTGCCGTGGGCGGCGTTATTTTAGGCTGGGTGGGAATTGTCGGCGCCTTTTTTGTGGATGTTGCAACCGCCGCGCTCGCGATTTTCGTCATGAGCCGGATCACCGTAGAACGCATCCGCTCCGAAAAAGAATCCGATTCCATGTGGGCAGAGCTGAAAACCGGCATCAACTATACATTCCGCCACCCGCAGCTGCGGAATCTGATTTTATGCTACATGGCCTCTTTCTTCCTGATCACTCCCGCCGCCGTGCTTTCTCCCCTGCTGGTGGAACGCACCTTCGGCAGTGAAATCTGGAAGCTGACCGCAAACGAAATGGTGTGGACGGTCGGTTCGCTGGTGGGCGGAATTTTCGTGGCGACGAAAGGGGAATTCCGCAACAAGGTAAAAACCGTTTCCCTTTGCCTTGCGGCATTCGGCGTGTTTTTCGCGCTGATGGGAGTCGCCTGGAATTTTGTCTCTTACCTGATTTTCGTGGGAATCTCCGGCTTCTTTCTGCCGCCGCTTTCCACCGCGCAGACCGTGCACATTCAGGAGATCACCGAGCCGGAGGTGCTGGGCCGCGTCTTTTCCATTGTACAGCTGATCACCGCCAGCGCCATGCCGGTGGCGATTCTGCTGTTCGGCCCGCTGGCCGACGTCGTCAGCGTCGAGTCGATCCTGCTGGTGACCGGCGTACTGCTGGTTCTGGTCGGAATACTGTATGGCAGAACGGCATCTGCCAACAGCTCTGTCGATCATCAGACCGAAGGCTGACGCCAAAAAGGCTCCCGGTTGATCTTCGGGGGTAAAGACGCCACCGGCTGTATGGTTTTTTGGTTTTCAATCCGAATGGAAAACCGCACTGCCGCAGACAGAACAGAATCATTTCATTTTAAAACAGCGAAGGGCATCCTGAATCAGGATGCCCTTCGCTGTTTATTCTTTTTGCAGCATTTCTTCATAAACCATCCGGGAAACGGTACCGATCACCTCGCGCCCGTCCTTGTTGGTCGGGTTATCCTTGGTCAGCACCACGATCAGATATGGCCGTATCGGCAGCAGAACGATTCCCGCGTCGTGCTCCAGAAAGTCCAGATCGCCGCATTTATGCGCGATTTCCACTTCCTCCGGCAGATACAGCTGCAATCGGCCAGACTGCTGCTGCCGCCGCAGGATGTCAAGCATCAGGCGGCTGGAGGGGACATTGACGCATTTTTGCTCATAAATCAGCTCCAGAATATGCGCAATATCTCCCGCACAGGTGTAATTGTCCTTCCCCTGCTTTCGGGCTTCGGAATCCATCATCCTCCGGCCAAGCACCGTTCTGCTCAGGCCCAGCCTGCCGGCCATTTCGTTGATGGCGTCCATCCCCAGCAGCTGAATCAGGATATTCGTCGCCGTATTGTCGCTGACGATGATCATCAGCGTCAAAATCTCCCGCAGGGAAAACCGATGCCCCGCGCTGAGCTCCTTTAAAATGCCGTCGCCGCCGGTACGCATTTCTTCCGTCAGAACGACCGGGTCTTCCAGCGACAGCCTGCCGGTTTTCACCTGATCCAGAAGACAGGCCATAATCACCAGCTTAATGGTGCTGGCCGACGGGAAAACGGCCTTTTCATTGAAGCAGAACGTTTCTCCGTTCGTCAGGTCTTTGATGAAGACCGCCTGCTCCCCGGGCTGCAGATTCAGATACTCTCGTATCTTTTCTTCCATAAAAATGACTTCCTTTCGCTCTATTCCGCCGTCAACCGAAGAAGGCGCGGATAACCACGTAAACCACGCACGCAATCGCGACCGTAATACCGAATTTCACCATGTTTTTCATGTCTTTGGAGCGCGCCAGACCCATCTGCCCCAGCATATCCGCTTCCGGATAAGCGAACGAGGTGATCTGGGAGGATACCAGCAGAATCGTGCCCCACAGCGTGGCGGAAATACTCAAATCCTTGACTAACGGCCCGAACATGCTGTCGAGCAGCACGGATTCCGCCGTCGCGGCGCCGCCGATGCCGAATACGCCGGTCAGCGTGGTCACCGCGGTAAAGCTGAGCGCGCTGTTGGACTTGAACATCGGGGACATCAAATCGACCAGAGCGTCGAAAGCGCCCGCGTTCGTAATGAAATCGATAAACGGAGTGAACAAAACGAACATCAGGAACAGCCACATCAATTTCGCGGCGCCGCTGATAATTTCGTCAAACACTTTGTTCAGCGACAAACCGCCCGCAATACCGGTCAGAACCGCTGTTACGGAAATCACCATAATCGCGTAGGAGGAGCCCTTCTGCAGGAAAATGCCGTACCCGATCAGAATCGCCATACAGACGAAAAACACCGTGGTAGCACGGCGGGATTCCTTCGTCGCCACGTATTCGTCGCCGACCTCTTCCACATCGGTGTATGCGTAAACGCCCTTGGTTTTCTTCTGGATGCGCAGAGCCATAAAATAGGTAATGACCCAACAGATAGCTGCCACCGGCAGGCCTACGCCCAGCACATAGGTGCTGTAGCTCACGTGGGTCAGTTCCATAATCGTGACCACCTGCGGAGAATACGGCCCGATGAACAGGCCGGTCATGCCCGCGCCCATCAGCACTGCCGCCATGGTGGAGGGGGTCAGGCCGATCATAGCGACCATCGGGATGATCATGGGGGCGATGATCGCATTGGCGCCCGCCAGGGTACCCAGCAGAGCAACGAGGACGATCGAGGTGGCCATCGTGGCCAGAATCGCCTTTTTCTCGGTATTGACGCCGATTTTCTTGGTAAACGCGTAAATGATGAACTCGGCGACTCCCGTCGCCCGCAGAATAGCGCCCAGGCCCGAGCCCAGCATGATGATAAACCCGATCATGCCAAGGAAGGAACCAAGCGATTCCGCCAGGACCCCGCCCATATCGGCAAAGGACTGCTTTGTCATAATGGCGGCGATCACCACACAGATGACAACGTTTAATACGGGATGAATGTCGCGAAACGCCAGAACAATGTACAGCACCAACGGAATCAGTGCAAACAGCGGAGAAATGCCAAAAATCATTTCAATACTCCCTTTCCGGATCAATTTCAGCTTTTGTCTCTGCATATTGCAGACAGGTTGTTCCTACAGGCAAACCGCTAACCATGCTCCGCGGCGATCAGCCGCGGCTTTCCCATGCCGGAATTTCCCCTCCCTTCTTTCCGGGCTTCTGCCGCCCGTTTTTCCCGTGCCGGACCTGGCCTTAGCTGCACCAGAAGGCGGCCATTTTTTCGCCTTTCTCCGCCGGCTGTTTCTTTTTACCAAACGCCGTCTGTACCATGCTTTTTTTCACGTCGCTCTTTTTTGATAAAAAAAAACAGAACCCCTTTTGGCGTGGTGCCAACGGGATCCCGTCTTCGAGGTAAGGCGCTTGATTCGCCTCACACAAAAAACAAAACCGTTCTGGTAAATATTAGCAAAGTTCGTACTATATGTCAACATTCTATGAACAAAAATAAATTTTTATGATTTTTCGTGAAGTTTTTGTATTGTCCATTTACTTTTCAATGCCCTATGCAGGCACAGCGATTTTTCCCCTCGACTGCAAGGAGAGAAGAAATTAATTCTTTTTTTAAAGTGCTATCGCTATGCTCGAATGCAATCGGCAGAGCCTGTTCCGCGAGTGGGGACTAACAAAAAAACTCTGTTTGACCCTTCGACCGTTTTCAGCCAAGGGACAAAACAAGGCGCTTACATACGAAAAGTGTCCATGAGCCGGTGAGAATAAAGTTGAGGTCTCTCCCCCGCCTACGGCGGGGGAGAGACCTCTTTTCACCTGTTTTATGAAGGATTCCTATCACATTAAGGGAGCGAACAGATTCAGGACGCTGTTGAGCGCGCGCACATACCATTTGCTGCTGCGGCACTCGGCATGCACCACCTGCCTGCACTGTAAAAGGGACATCAGGTATTCATCCCGCATGCTGCCGATGGCCGGACACCGGAACAGCCAGGCACCGCACTCAAAGTGCATGTAAAAGCTGCGGTAATCGAAATTGATCGTCCCCACAATTCCGTATTCGTCATCACAGACAACCGTTTTCGCATGGTTGAAGCCCGGAATAAACTCGTAGATTTTCACTCCGTTTCTCACCAGCACCTCATAGTTGGCGCGGGTGACCATGTAAACCAGCTTTTTGTCCGGTATATGTGGCGTAATGATGCGCACATCCACTCCGCTTTTGGCTGCGTTGCACAGCGCCGTCAGGACTTCATTATCCGGGATCAGATATGGCGTATTGATATATACATATTGTTTTGCGCGGCTGATCAGGTTCAGGTACACGTTGCGCCCCACCGGCTCCCAGTCCAGCGGATTGTCGCTGTACGGCAGAACATAGCCGCCCTCCTGCGGTTCGTCCGGCTCCTGCACGACACGGAATTTTTCGTAATCCTCCGTGATTTTTCGCTCGAACCCCCACAGGGACAGAAACATCACCGTAAAGTTCCAAACCGCATCCCCGCGGATCATGATGGCGGCGTCTTTCCACTTGCCAAAGCGCGGAGAAAGATTGATATATTCATCCGCAAGGTTTACGCCGCCGGTAAAGGCCACCTTGCCGTCGATCACAACAATTTTGCGGTGGTCGCGGTTGTTCATCAGGGTAGAAAGGAACGGCACAAAGCTGTTGAACACGCTGCATTGAATTCCCATTTTCTCAAGGCGGCGGCTGTATTTGAACGGGAGCGTGAACAGGCAGCCCATGTCGTCGTACAGCACACGCACCTCCACTCCCTGCCGCGCTTTCTGCGCAAGGATATCCAGAACGGTATCCCACATCACACCCTCGCGGATAATGAAATATTCCAGAAAGATGAAACGCTCCGCTTTCTTCAGCTCTTCCACCAGCGCACGAAACTTTGACTCGCCGTTCGGGAAATAAACCGCGGAGCCGTTCCGGCAGGCCGGGCAGTTGGAATACCGCTGCAGATACCGCACCTGCGCGCCCGCATCCGGATTCTGCTCCGTGATTTCCTCCAGAATTTCGGGGTCCGGCTTTAAAAACGCGCGGAAGCTTTGATTTTCCAGCGAAACGCTGCGGCGGATCATGCGGTTGTGGCGGCTGCGCCCGAACATGAGATAAAACAGCCCGCCAAAAATGGGAAACAGCAGAATCGCTACGATCCAGGCCAGCTTATACGTTGGGTTCAGCTCGCTGTTGTTCAAAATCCACAGCGTTACCACAATGCTGATGACGTAGCAGACGCCGTAAAACCACACATAATAATTGCTGAACTGCGTGATCATCAGTACCAGCACCGCAACCTGTACCAGAATGGCCAGAGCGATCATGGAGGTGCGGCTGAGCAGACTTTTCAGTACTTTCTTCATACGGTCCTTCCTTTGCAGAGAACAAGTTTGAGTGGGAACTTTCTTGTCAAACGGGTGGGGATACGCTATAATAAAACCCTACGGCAGGCTGGGACAGGTCCTTTCAGAGTACTCTCGCGGGTTGCAGTAAGGCCGCCTGATGACGGCCTTTGATTTGTCGATTTGCAGTCCTTGTGTTGGCAGACAGGTCACTCCAGTCTAAGGCGCAAGTTTCTGCTCCAGCAGAAATGCGGCGAAGCCGCATCCAAAAACTGCGAGCCGACGAGAGCACTCTGAAAATGCCCGCCGACAGACGAGACTGTTAAGCTTATTTCCAGATGGAACTCGGAGAGTGGGCATTTTCATTGGAGCGCCTTTTCAGTAGCTGTCGTTTGCACTTACAGGAACTGTTCCCAAAAACGGATTCCAAAGGTATCCTTTGGCGAGTCTTTGCTCAACGCCGCCTCGCAGCGAAAGTAAGTGCCCGCCCCGGCATGAGGGGCAAGCCCTGCGCCAGCAGACAGGCTGAACCTGTACGCACATCGCGAAAAAGCCGCAGAGAAAGCCACCTGCTCCATCATAAACGAAAGACCCCTGCCGAACGAAAAGGATTATCTGTCACGGAATAATGCGAAAACAAGCTTTCGTTTTATGAGAGAACATTCAAACAGAATAAGCTATTTTTTGAAAAAAGGCAACTTCAAATACTGCCCAAGAGGTGTTTATTCTGTTATAATAACAAAATAGCACAATGATCTATCAGCCCGGCAGGGATGTCCCCGGCGGGTCTTAAATAAAACGATTCAAATTCAGGGGAGCACAGAGCCCTGGCTTTTAGAGGAGGCCATCTGATTGAAAGACTATGCCTTAATCACAGACGCGACCTGCGACCTTCCCGCAGAGGTTTTGGAAAAGCTGAACGTTCGGGTCATCCCGATGGAATTTCAGATCGGCGGAACTCTGTATCAGCATTATCCTGATGCGCGGGAAATGAGCCTGACCACCTTTTACGAGCGGATGACAGCGGGAGAAACCCCGTCTACCTCGCAGATCAACCAGCTCACCTATTTTAAATATTTCGAGGCCATACTGGAGGCCGGTATGGACGTGCTGTACCTGAGCTTTACTTCGGGCCTGAGCGGTACCTACCAGTCTTCCCTCATCGTGGCGGCGGAATTGGAGGAAAAATATCCCGGTCAGCGGATCGTCTGTATCGATTCCCTGTGCGCTTCGATCGGCCAGGGGCTGTTTGTGCTTTTGGCCGCCCAGAAAAAGCAGGAAGGCCTCACAATCGACGAGATGGTCGCATGGGCCCAGCAGAGCCATCTGCACGTTGCCCAGTGGTTTACCGTTGACGACCTGAACCATCTGCGCCGCGGCGGACGAATCTCATCTGTTGCCGCACTGGCGGGCTCGGCGCTCGGCATCAAGCCCATATTGCACGTGGACAGCGAGGGCAAGCTCGTTGCCGCGATGAAGGTGCGCGGACGCAGAAAATCGATGGACGCCCTGATTGAGCGGATCGCCCAAACCGGCATCAACCCCGCGGAGCAGGTCATTCTGGTCGGGCATGGCAACAGCGAAAAAGACGCCAAGCAGTTAAAGGTTGAAATCCGCGAACGTTTTCGCCCAAAGGAAATCATCCTGTGCGATATCGGCCCGGTGATCGGCGCGCACGTTGGGCCCGGAATGCTGGCTGTTTCTTTTTGGGCCAGCGAAAACTGACAGTCCTCCACGCCGGGATCATGCGGACCTTTGCGCCGCACCCGACGTGTGATTGATCTATAATTTGTCAGGAGGATTCTGAAATGCAAAAGAAAGAAATCGCCACCAACAAGGCTCCGGCAGCCATCGGCCCCTATTCTCAGGCTGTGCTGATCGGGAACACGTTGTATACTTCCGGCCAGATTCCGATCGATCCCGCCACCGGTGCTCTGGTACAGGGCGGTATCAAGGAACAGGGTACCCGCGTATTTGAAAACCTGAAGGCCGTTCTGGAGCAGGCCGGAACCGATTTTTCCAAGGTAGTGAAGGTCAATGTCTTTATCACCGACCTGAACGATTTTGCGGCCCTGAACGAGCTGTACGCCACCTATTTTGAAAAGCCCTATCCGGCCCGCTCCTGCGTGCAGGTTTCCGGTCTGCCGAAGGGCGCTTTGGTCGAAATTGAGATGATCGCCGTTCTGTAACGGTTATTCTTCAAAACGGATGCCGCCAAAGGCATCTTTCAGAACACCTGAGGAGAGCTTGAATTTTTCAAGCTCTTTTTCTGTGAGCGAAACCTCCAGAATTCCGGCGACGCCTTCCCGGTTGACAAAGCAGGGAACGCCGATGTACACATCGCTTTCCCCATACTCCCCATTCAGCAGGGTCGAAACCGTCAGGATGCTGTTTTCATCGCCGAAAATTGCTTTGGCGATCCGCACCATCGACATACCAATTCCATAATACGTTGATTTCTTCGCCGCGATAATCTTCTGCGCGGCGTTTTTTACTTCCTCGCTGATGTTCTGCAGATCATCGAGGGAGAATTTCTCGGGTGACTCCTCCACGATTTTCAGAACCGGCTTTGTGCCGACCATTGCCTGTGACCACGGCACAAATTCACTGTCGCCGTGCTCGCCCATCACATAGGCATGTACATTCCGTGGGTCTGTTCTCAGGTAGCTGCCGAGAAGATAGCGCAGGCGCGCACTGTCGAGCGTGGTGCCGGAGCCGATCACTCGGCGGGGGTCAAACCCGGAAAGCTTCTGGGTCACGTGAGCCATGATGTCTACGGGGTTTGTCGCGATGAGGAAAATCCCACCAAAGCCGGAATCCACCACCGGGCCGACCACGGAACGGAACACCGCCGTGTTGCGCTGCAGAAGATCGATGCGGGTCTCCCCTGGCTTCTGCGCCACGCCCGCGCAGATCGCCACAATATCCGCATCCTTGCAGTCCGAATAGGTTCCGGCATAGATTTTCATATGGGAGCCGGAGAACGCGACGCCGTGATTCAAGTCCATCGCTTCCCCTTCCGCGCGCCGGGTATCGATGTCAATCAGCACCAGCTCATCGCATGCGGTCTGATTCAGCAGCGCATACGCAAAACTCATTCCAACAAAGCCCGTGCCGACCAATACAATTTTTCTGATGTCATTTTTCATAATAATCCCTCCTGCCGGATACATACCACAGCCTCAGCAACACACCACTGTGGTTCATTTGTTCTATTGCAGTATACCACTTTTTCCCAGTTTGGCAAATAGGAAAAGCAATCGCCTCTTTCTCCGGCTTAAAATTGAACTTTTTTAGTATATCCTGCTTTTCGCTCTTTACAAAGAACATATGTTCGTAGTATAATAACTTCACGCCGCATTCCGAAAAACATCTTCCGGCGCCCGAGCGAGTAGGAAAGCACGATATAAATAAACGATAGTAAATCCGTCTGCATCCGTGGCATCATAACAGCAGACAGATAAGGAGATATCGGCATGCAGACACTAGAAAAACTGAAAATACTGTCTGACTCCGCGAAATACGACGTGGCCTGCACCTCCAGCGGAGTGGACCGGGGCGCTTCGGAAAACGGAGGAATGGGCAACGCGATGGCCTGCGGGATCTGCCACAGCTTTTCGGCGGATGGGCGGTGCATTTCTCTGTTAAAGGTACTGATGACAAACAGCTGCGTTTACGACTGCAAATACTGCGTCAACCGCAGGAGCAACGACGTACCGCGCGCCACCTTCCAGCCGCGGGAGCTGGCGGATTTGGCCATGAACTTTTACCGCAGAAATTATATTGAAGGGCTGTTCCTGAGCTCGGGGATTCTGAAAGACCCCGATTACACCTGCGAGCGGATGATCGAAGTGCTGCGCATCCTGCGCGAGGAATACCACTTTAACGGATATATCCACGCCAAGGCCATCCCCGGCGCGGACAGCCTTTTGGTCGGGCGGCTGGGCGCTCTGGCCGACCGCATGAGTGTCAATATTGAAATGCCGTCGCAGAAAAGCCTTGCGCTGCTCGCGCCGGACAAATCCAAAACGAATATTTTAAAACCCATGGGCTTTATTACGGGGAAAATCAAGGAAAACGCCACGGAGCTGGTTCGTTACCACCATACGCCCAAATTCGCACCGGCCGGACAAAGCACCCAGATGATCATCGGCGCAACGCCGGACAGCGATTTTCAGATTTTAAAGCTGACGGAAGCGCTGTACCAACGCTACGAATTAAAGCGCGTTTTCTTTTCGGCGTATATCCCCGTGTCAAACGACCCGCTGTTGCCCGCTCTGACGGTAAAACCGCCGCTTTTGCGCGAGCACCGGCTGTATCAGGCGGATTGGCTGCTGCGGTTTTACGGCTTTGCGGCCGACGAGCTGCTTGACGAAGCGCACCAGAGCTTTCACCCGATGCTTGACCCGAAATGTAACTGGGCGCTGAATCATTTGGAGCTGTTCCCCGTGGATGTGAACCGTGCCTCTTACGAAATGATTTTGCGGGTGCCGGGCATTGGAGTCAAAAGCGCACGGCGGATTACGACTGCGCGCCGCAGCGGAACCCTGCGGACAGATGATCTGAAAAAGCTTGGGGTCGTCATGAAGCGGGCACGGTATTTCGTCGTTGCCGCAGGGCGGGGCGAACGCCCGCCTGTACTGACCCGCGACGCCGTGCTCCGAGCGCTGGTATCGGATTCCTGCCGTGAGCTGTATGAGCCCCAGGGAGAACAACTTTCGCTCTTCCCCGCTCCGACGCCGCAGCTTTGGGGAGAGGAGGCTCTGCAATGCCTGCCGGGACCCCTCTGACCCACGATTATCGTTACGACGGCAGCTGGGACGGCCTGCTGTGCTGCCTGTTTGAAACGTACGAGCGCAGGGAGCTGCCGCAGGCTGTGTACTCGCATGAGGATGTACAGCAAACCCTGTACCCCGCTGTAGAGATCGTCACCGATCCAAATAAGGCTGGCCGGGTCAAGCACGCGATGCTGCCCAAAATTGGCCCCAGCGCAAAGGAGCTGGCGGAACACGCCTTTCTGACCTGCCTGCCGCAGAAAGAGCTATGGATACTCCGCTTTCTGCGCCTTGCCTTCCGGCACGGCCCTACTGTGATGAACATGCTGACGCAGCCCGCCGTGCACACCTTAAATAAGGCTGTACTCCACTTGCAGCACGAAAGCCACCAGTACCAGGGCTTTGTGCGCTTCTCTGTCTCGCAGGGAGCGCTGTGGTCGGTGATCGAGCCGAAAAACCAGGTGCTGCCACTGCTGGCCCCGCACTTTTGCCAGCGCTTTTGCAACGAAGCCTTTTTGATCTACGACAAAACCCATGATCAGGCACTGGTTTACCAAAACGGGCGGCACGAGATTCTCCCCCTTTTGGCCTTTGAGCCGCCGGAACCGGATGAAACCGAGCTGCGCTACCGCAAGCTGTGGCACACCTTTTACGATTCCATCAGCATCCGTGACCGCGAAAATCTGCGCCTGCGCATGACTCACATGCAAAAGCGCTACTGGAAGCACCTGACCGAAATGCAGTACAACCCGTTCCGGACCGGGCAGACGGAGCCGGAACAGAGCGACGAAACACAGAGCAGCACACACTGGCCGAACGCCCTGCCGCCGGACTCCGGCTCCATGATTCCCTGATGAATCTGATCTCCGCACGGGTTTCCAGGTCTTGCCTTACCAATCAAGAACAATGGATTTTCGAGATAAAATTGTGCGGAGCAAGGGAAAAAGGCGCGGAAATACGCTCGTATTCCGAGCCGTTTTGATGCTGTGCGGCGCAATCTAAACCGAAACAAACAGGTTCCTTCACTGGCCAAGCAGGACTTCTTTTTCCCACTGTTTTTGCGGCAGCTCTTGCTTTT